>CAMYLZ010000001.1 GCA_947259375.1 uncultured Parvularculaceae bacterium
CCGCGCCTCCGGCGCGCGCGCGGCGGCGTCCGGCGCCTCGCGGCCCCCGCCGGTGACCTGAACCATCACCCAGACCCCGAATATGACGATGGCGATAATCGCGAACACTGAAACAATACGCGCGCCGTCGCCGCCCTGAGGCTCGTCCCGTGCCGTCAGCGGCGTTTGCAGCGCAGCCGGCGCGCTTGCCGCCACATCCTCGCGGAAACGCGCAGCCACCGCATCCGCATCAAGCCCGAGATGGCGCGCATAAGCCTTGACGAAGCCGACCGCATAGGCGAGCGGCGGCAGCAAATCCGCGCGGCTTGCCTCAATCGCATCGAGATGCGCGGCTTTCACTTTGGTGGCGGTTGAGACCTCGTCAATGCTGAGACCGGCGCTCGCGCGCGCCGCCGCCAGAAACGCGCCCGCGCTTTCGCCGTCGCCGGCCGCGCCCGCATGCGGCGCGTTAAAACTGATGATTTCGGCAGCCTTGTCCTGCGCCATAAACCTGACGACCCAACCCAACTCAACTTGTTCTGGAACGGCCAAAACCAGGGCCGCCCCGACCCACACCCCTTCCCAAGGGAAGACGCACGATCAACGCTAAGCATATTCGGCGCCAGCGCATCCAGGAATTGAGCCGAATTCGCCGCCGCCCCGCGTTAACTGCGTCGCACCCTTGGCATTCGTGATCATATCACGGAAAACCGAATGCGCTAAATCCGAGCCCCGGGAGGCCGCGCCATGCCCTATAGCTGCTTTAATCTCGATATCGCCGATGGAATCGCCCATATTCGCTTTTCCCGGCCGGACAAGTTCAATTCCTTCATCCCTGAATTCTGGCGCGAGCTGCCGGATGCGGTGAACGATATTTCCGACAATGCGAAAGCCCGCGTGATCGTTCTGTCAGCGGAGGGAAAGCATTTTACCGCCGGCATGGATATCTCGGTCTTCATGTCCGGCGCGCTCGATGCGCCGCCAGAAAACGCACATGTCGCCGCCGAAGCCTTCCGCCACCATGTCCGGGCCCTGCAAGAAACGTTTTCAGCGCTCGAAAACGCTCGCCAGCCGGTGCTCGCCGCGATCCAGGGCGGCGCGGTCGGCGCCGGCGTCGATCTCGCCACCGCCTGCGATTGCCGCTACGCCAGCGCGGACGCGTTTTTCTGCGTGCAGGAAACGGCGATTGGCATGACCGCCGATGTCGGCACCTTTCCGAGGCTCGCCAAGCTCGTCCCCGAAGGCTGGGCGCGGCAGATGGCCTATACGGCCGAGCGCGTGCCGGCGGCGAAAGCGAAGGAGATCGGCCTCGTCAATGACGTGTTCGACAGCCATGAAGCGCTGCTCGCCGGCGTCATGACGATCGCCGAGCAGATCGCCGCCCACTCGCCGCTCGCCGTCGCGGGCTGCAAGCGGATGATCAATTACGCCCGCGACCACGCCACCGCGGACACGCTCGATTATATCGGCCTGTGGAACGCGGCCATGCTGCGGACCGAGGACATCAAGGAAAGCTATCTCGCCAAGTCAGAAAAGCGCAGCGCGGTCTTTGACGAGCTTTCAAAAGTCAAGAAGTCGCTATAGGACGGTCGCGGCGGCGCGCTGCGACGGTGTTTCACAGCAAATTGCGCCGCTCGGGCGCCGCTTGCGCCTTTGCGCGGGCTTGGCGGCTGATATATCTATAATCGGGGCTTGGCGCGGGCGCGCAAGGCGCCGCCCGCCATTGGCAAAGATAACTGAAGGTCGAACGAGCACCATGGTCGAACTGACGCTGCCGAAGAATTCTCAGATCAAGAAGAACGGGAGAAGCTTTCAGGCCGAGAAAGGCGCGGAAAACACCCGCACCTTCCGTGTTTATCGCTACGACCCCTCAACGCCGGACAATCCGCGCGTCGACACTTACGACGTCGATGTGACCGGCGTATCGATGGTTCTCGATGCGCTGATCAAGATCAAGAACGAAATGGACCCGACCTTGTCGTTCCGCCGCTCCTGCCGGGAGGGCGTGTGCGGATCTTGCGCCATGAACATCAACGGCGCCAACACGCTTGCCTGCACCAAAGGCATGGATGAATGCGGCAGCGGCGACATCGCGGTCTATCCGCTGCCGCACCAGCCGGTCGTGCGCGACCTCGTCACCGACCTTTCGAATTTCTACAAGCAGCACGCCTATGTGGAGCCGTTCCTGCAGGCGAAAGAAGCCGAGCCGGAAACCGAATGGCGCCAATCACAAGAGGACCGGACAAAGCTCGACGGGCTTTACGAATGTATCCTGTGCGCTTGCTGCTCGACTTCCTGCCCATCCTATTGGTGGAATGGCGACAAGGACGGCAAGGATGAATATCTCGGCCCGGCGGCGCTCCTCCAGGCCTATCGCTGGCTCGCCGACAGCCGCGACCAGCTCGACAATGAGCGCCTCGACAAACTTGAAGACGACTTCAAGCTCTATCGCTGCCACACCATCATGAATTGCGCGCAAGTGTGCCCGAAGCACCTCAACCCGGCCGAAGCCATCGCCAAAATCAAGAAAATGATGGTCAACCGGCCGGCGAAAACCGCCCCCGCCAAGCAAGCGGCTGAATAGCCGGGCAAGAAGGCGGGCCCGCCTCCGCCGCCGCGACAAACCTGTTAAAAGAGACGCGCCGCCCTGGCTCTTTAGGGGCGGCGTTTTTATGTCCAAGGCGTGACCCATGCGCCCTTGGACGCGGCCAATTGCGACCGCCTGGGGCCTGTTGTGCGAGCGCCAGAGCGTTGGGACGGGCGGTCTCACACCTGATGAGAGAGTAGGGCTTGATTTATTTTGACATTTCCATATTAATGGAATTATGGAAATTAAAGAAGCAACTGCGCTTTTTTCAGCCCTCGCCCAGGAATCCCGACTGGCGACGATCAAGCACCTGATCACGCAAGGGCCGAGCGGCGCGCCCGCCGGCGATGTCGCCAAGGCCCTTGGCGTACCGGCCCCCACCATGTCTTTCCATCTGAAGGAACTGGAGCGCGCGGGGCTTATTCATGCCCGGCGGGACGGGCGCAAAGTCATTTACGCCGCCGATTATGGCGGCCTGCGCGAGCTGATTGATTTCCTGCTTGCGGATTGCTGCGGCGGCGACCGGCGCCTTTGCGGCCCCTATGTCATTGAAAAGGAGAGCGCCTGATGAAACGCATCCACATCCATGTCAGCGTTGACGATATCGACCAGTCTGTCGCCTATTACACCGCCCTGTTCGGCGCAGCCCCAACCCGCCGCGAGGCCGATTACGCCAAATGGCTGCTGGATGATCCGGCCGCCAATATCGCCATTTCCAGCCATGGCGCGACGCGCGGCGTCGATCATTTGGGCCTGTCGCTCGACAGCCGCGAAGCGCTTGATGCGATCGCAGCGCGCCTGGACGCCATCGATACGCCCGCATTAGCCCAAGAGGACGCGACCTGCTGCTATGCCAAAAGCGACAAATATTGGAGCCGCGACCCGCAAGGCGCCGTCTGGGAACTGTTCCACACATTCGGCGATTCTGAAGTGTATGGCGACACCGGGCGCAACCCGACGACATCACCCACAAAACAGACGAATGCGTGCTGCTAGGGCTCGGCAATGAAGAACATTTTGTTTGTCTGCACCGGCAATTCGGCGCGCTCGATCATGGCGGAAGCCTATATGAACACGGCCGGCGCCGGCGCCTGGCGGGCCTTTTCCGCCGGCTCGACGCCGGTCGGCGCAGTCAATCCTTTTGCGCTCGAAACGCTGGCGCGCCACGACGTCAAACCGCCGCGCGAGGCGCGTTCGAAAAGCTGGAACGAGTTCACCCGCCCCGGCGCGCCGGTGATGAACATCATTGTCACCGTTTGCGATAACGCCGCCGGCGAGACTTGCCCGGTGTGGCCTTCCGGCGACGGCGCGCCGCCGCGCATGCTGCACTGGTCGTTTCCTGATCCCGCCGCCGCGACCGGCGGCGATGACGCAAAACGCGACGCGTTCGCCGCCGTGTTCGCCGATATCCGCACCCGCATCGATCAGTTCCTCGAAAGCAGCGAAGCGTCATGATCTTCACCACCGCGCAAAAACTCGCCGCCGAAGCGCTCGGCGCCGTCCTGTTGCTCGCCGTCGTCGTCGGCTCAGGGATCATGGGCGAGGGGCTGGCAGATGGAAATGACGCCATCGCACTGCTCGGCAACACCATCGCCACCGGCGCCGGGCTCGTCATCCTCATCTGGATTTTCTGCCCCGTTTCCGGCGCCCATTTCAACCCGGCAGTGACGCTCGCCTTTCTCATCCGCCGCGAGATAACGCCCTCGCTTGCAGCGGGATATGTCGTCGCGCAAATTGCCGGCGGCGTGATCGGTGTCATTCTCGCCCACGCCATGTTCGACCTCGACATTATGCAGACAAGCCTCAAAGCGCGGGCCGGCGCCGGACAAGCACTCGGCGAAGCGACAGCGACTTTCGGGCTGGTGCTCACCATTCTCGGCTGCCTGCGCTTTCGCCCCGAAAGCACGGCCATGGCCGTCGGTTTATTTATCACCGCCGGTTACTGGTTTACCTCGTCAACTTCCTTCGCCAACCCGGCGGTGACGATTGCCCGGACGCTGACCGACACCTTCGCCGGCATCCGCCCCGCCGACGCACCGTCATTCCTGCTTGCGCAGTTTTCCGCCGCCGCACTGGCGGCCGGCGTCGCTTACTGGATGTTTCACCCGCGGCGAGAACCGGCGCCATCCCGCAGCCTAAAGGCGTGACGCAAGCGACGATGCGGCTTATAGCCGGTTCAGTGATGAAAGGGCCGCGGCCAAGATACCACGCGCTCATCGACAAAGGCGCGATCAATGCCGACCCGGCCCAGGAAGATGCGGCCGGCCGGCTGCAACATCTGCACGACAATCTGAAAGGCTATCGCGGCCCGAAAGGCGGCTGGTTTTCATCGCGAACGCCGCCGCAGGGCGTTTATCTGTGGGGCGGCGTCGGACGCGGCAAGACGTTGTTGATGGACCTGTTCTTCAACAATACCGAATTCGGCCGCAAGCGCCGCGTCCATTTCCATGAGTTCATGGCCGAGGCGCATGAGCGCATCGCCGGCTGGCGCGGCGCGGACCTTCGAACAAAACGCCGCCACAAGGCGTTCAATCGTTCGGCGCCGGACGATCCCATGCCGCTGGTCGCCCACGACATTGCGCAGGACGCGCTTGTTTTGTGCTTTGACGAATTTCACGTCACCGACATTGCCGACGCAATGATCCTCGGCCGACTTTTTACAGCGTTGTTTGCGCATGGCGTTGTCGTCGTCGCCACATCGAACCGAACGCCGGACGATCTTTACAAGGATGGCCTCAATCGGCAGCTATTCCTTCCTTTTATCGCGCTTTTAAAATCCCGCCTCGACATTTTAGAACTGAAATCCGCGCAAGACTATCGGCTGGCGAAACTCCGGCAAGCGCCGGTTTATTATCAGCCGCTCGGGCGCGAAGCCGACAAGGCCATGGATGACGCCTGGCGCAGCATGATCTGCGGCGGGCATGAGCACAAAGAAGAACTGATCGTAAAGGGACGCAAGCTGATGGTCCCGCGCGCGGCGCGCGGCGCAGCGCGGTTCGACTTTCGCGATTTGTGTGAAAAGCCGCTCGGCGCGGGCGATTACCTCGCCTTGGTGCGGCGTTATCATGCGCTTTATCTCGACCGCATCCCGGTCATGGGACCGGATAAACGCAATGAAGCCAAGCGTTTTTCCACCCTGATTGATGCGATCTACGATGCAAGGGTGAAACTGGTCTGCTCGGCGGACGGCGAGCCGGACGCGCTATATGAACAAGGTCACGGCGCCTTCGAGTTCGAACGCACCGCCTCGCGGCTGATGGAAATGCGCACCGCCGATTATCTCGCCGCCGCAACCGAAGACCCTTCGGAACAAGAGCCGCAATGATGCTATTGAACTGGCTATTGGATTTTCACAAGCGCTCGCCTTACCATGCGCGGCGAATTGAAAGGCAGCGAACAGGGCCCGGTCATGAACAATGTCAAATCGCTCGGCGCAATCGTTTTCGTCGCCTTTGTCATCACCCTCGTTTATGGCCTCGCCTTCGACGACAGGGGCGCCGCCAATGGTTTTGACTTTGATGACGGCAACGGCATCCGTCATGTGGTCAGCGGCGATCGCGGCGATTTCACCTTGCGGGTCGGCGATCTTTCCATAGAAGCCACCTGGCGCGGCGAGTATGCGCTGAACGATAACGGAAACGACATTGCCAGGCTTGATCGCACGCTTGAAATTCGCCGCGAGGACGGCGAGACCAAGGAGCGCGCAATATTTGAAGAACGCGATGGCGGCGTTGCGCGCAGCTTTTACCGCGACGGCGAAAAACTCGATGACGCACAGGAAGCCGGCGCCGCCGCCCGAGCGCTTTTGCTGACCTTTTTGCGCGGCAGCGGCGCCAAGGCCGATGAGCGCATCGCCGCATTGAGCGCCAAGGGCGGCGCCGCTGCCGTGCTTGAAGAGATGGGCATGCTGGAGGGCGATCATGCGAAGCAGCGTTATACGACCGCGCTGACGCAGGCCGCCGCCCTGACGCCTGACGAAATCGGCGCGCTGGCGAATATCATTGCGGGCATGGACGGCGATCACGAGTTGCGCCTCGCCATCAGCGCGGTTGTTGAAAACCAGACGCCCGGTCCCGAGGAGCTTGAACGGCTCTTGGCGGCGGCGGCGAAAATCGAGAGCGATTACGACGCCCGCCGGCTGATCGAAAATATCGCCGAGCAGACGCTTGATGATGACGCGGCCTTGCTGGCGCTTGGCCTGATGGACGGCATTGACAGCGATCACGATTTGCACCGGGCGGCCGAAGCCCTTTTGGCGCGCAAAACGCTGACGGCCGACAAGGTCGCGCGTATCTTGACCGCCGCCGGCGGCAAGCTCGATAGCGATCACGAATTGAAAATGCTGCTGACCGACACGGTGCATCACCTTGGCGAGGACATCGCCGCCGCCGCATGGATCGATGCCGTCGCGGCGATAGATTCCGATCACGACAAGCGACGGGTGATTGAGGCCGCGACGGAGCTTGAGCGTCTTAATGACGGCACGCTCATCGCCTTGCTGGCGGCGGCGCGCGACATCTCCTCCGATCACGAAAAGAAAAACGCCTTGTCGGCGCTGGCGCACCATGTCGCCGATCGGCCGGCGCTCATTGCGGCTTACCGCGTTACGGCGGAGACGATTTCGTCCGAGCGCGACCGCGACAACGCCCTGGCCGCGCTCGAAAAGCAATAATCAACGCCATTTGGCGGGGCCGGTTGCAAAAGCCGCGCGCGGCGCGTAACGCAGCCGGATGACCGGCGCCGCCAACACGTCCTTGCGCATCCCGTTTGCCGAACTTGTCGCCATTACCGCAGCGGTAATGGCGCTGAATGCGCTCGCCATCGACATGATGCTGCCCGCCCTCGGCCGCATTGGCGACGAGCTCGGCGCGGCGCATGACAATGACCGCCAGCTGATTATCGTCGTCTACGTTCTGGGCAACGGCATCGCGCAATTGTTCTTTGGACCAATCGTTGACCGGTTCGGCCGCAAATCCGTGTTGTTATGGTCGCTGGGCGGCTATGTGCTCGGCTCAATCCTGAGCATTTTCGCATCGTCCTTTTCCTTACTGCTGGCCGCGCGCGCTTTTCAAGGCGTGGCCACCGCAGCAACCCGCGTCGCAGTCATCGCGGCAGTGCGCGATCAATGCGCGGGCCGGCGCATGGCGGAAGTGATGTCGCTCGCCATCACGATATTCATGGCCGCACCCATCCTCGCGCCGAGCTTCGGCCAGCTCATCTTGTTCGCCGCACCCTGGCGCGGGATCTTCATCGCCTTGCTGTTATATGGCGTGCTGCTCGCCGTATGGCTCGGCTGGCGGCTGCCCGAAACCCTCGCGCTCGAACACCGCAAGCCGCTGCGGACCGGCCGCATCGTCACGTCATATCTCGATTTTGTCCGCAACCCGGTGTCGATCGGCTACACGCTCGCCTCAGCGCTGTGTTTCGGTGCGCTGTTCGGCTATATCAGCACCTCGGAGCAGGTTTTCCTCGAAACCTTCGATCTCGGCAACAGTTTCGCTTTCGCCTTTGCAGCGATCGCGGGCGCTCTTGGCGCGGCGACGCTGATCAATGCGCGGCTTGTTTCGCGCTTCGGGATGCGGCGGCTCACCCATACCGCGCTCCTCGCGTTTCTCATTTTCAATACGCTGCACCTTGCGATCGCTTCGACGGCGGGCGAGTCTTTCGTGCTGTTCATGTTGTTCATGATGGCGTCGTTCTTTTGCCTCGGGCTGATCGGGCCGAACTCGACCGCGCTCGCCATGGAGCCCATGGGCGATAATGCCGGCGCAGCGGCGGCGGCGAACGGTTTCGCCGGCACCACCATCGCCGGGTTTCTTGGCGGCGTCATCGGCCGCTTTTATGACGGCACGACCATGCCGATCATTCTCGGTTTCGTGGTGCTGGGCGTCGCCGCCCTCGGCATTGTTCTGATGACGGAACGCGGCAAGCTGTTTGGCGTCGGCGAGGCCCAGGCCGACGAATTGCTGCCCTGACGCGCGATGAAGGAACAACAAGATAACAAACGCATCTGTCTTGGCGCTTTCGCCGGCGCTCATGGCGTCAAGGGCGACGCGAAACTCAAGACGTTTACGCAAACACCCGAAGCGATCGCCGCCTATGGCCCGGTGGAAAGCGAAGATGGCGCGCGGCGGTTTTCACTTGCCATCGTCAAGGTGCTGAAAGACGGCTTCGTTCTCGCACGCGCGCCGGAAATCGCCTCGCGCGAGGATGCGGAAAGCCTGAAAGGCATACGCGTCTATGTGCCCCGCGCGGTGCTGCCGGCGCCGGACGAGGATGAATATTATCTTGAAGATTTGGTCGGACTTGCGGCAAGGGACGAGGACGGCGCCCCGCTCGGCGTCATCAAGGCGGTCTATAATTTCGGCGCCGACGACCTGCTGGAGCTGGCCGAAATTCCAGGCGTCAAAGGCGTATGGCTGATCGCTTTCACCCGCGAAAACATCCCCGCCATCGACCTCAAGGACGGCTCCATCACTGTCCGGCGCGCCAGCGTCGATCCAGCTGGAAACCAGAAGAGCCCGCCGACGCGCTAATCGGCCTTATTCAAATGCGCCTCCAGCCAGTCCATAAAATCACGAACGCGCTTCGTCTCAAATCGCTCCGGCAGACATAGAGCGACATATTCCGCGCCCTGAAGCTGGATTTCCGAACGATAGGGCGCAAGCAGCCGTCGCGACACCATGTCGCCAACCAGTGCGGAGCTCGCCAGCACCAGCCCCTGTCCGGCCATGGCGGCCTGAAGCGCGTAATATTCCTCGTCAAACATCACGACGCGCAAGTCTGGCGCCGGCGCTGCTTCGCCAGCGGCGGCAAGCCAGCGCTCCCATGAGACATGTTCCAGGACCGGCCGGCGCCAGCGCGTCGCCAGCAGCGGCGCATCCCTGATAGAACCAAACCTCTCAATCAATCCGGGCGCGCCGTAAACGCCGAATGTCTCGCCTAGCAATGCCGCCGCATGAAGCTCCGGATACGGACCGCTTCCATAGCGAATTGCAATGTCGACTTGCCGCTCCCGGCGCAAATCCACTGGCTCGGCGCCGGTGTGCAATTGCACGCTGATTTCCGGATGGCGGGTATAGAAAGCCGGCAGATGCGGCGCGAGCCGCAGTGCGGCGAAGGCCGGCGTCGTCGTCACCGTAAGCGTGGCCTGCGCCGCCGCGATGCGCTCGAGCGCCTGCCTGATCTGCAACAGGCCGCTGCCGACGGCGGCCGCCAGCACCTCGCCGGATTGGGTCAGCGCGACCGCGCGCGGGCGGCGCGCAAACAGCGCAATCCCCAACGCCTCTTCAAGCCCGCGCACCTGATGCGACACCGCCGTCGGCGTCACCCCCAGCTCCTCGGCGGCGGCCTTGAAGCTGCCGAGGCGCGCCGCCGCTTCAAATGTGCGCAGCGCCGACGGCGATGGCATTTTTCCAAACATGGCGATGTTATAGATGAATTTTATTCATCTATCGATGATTATTTATCCTTTGTAATGCACTGATTTTAGTCACATTTCTTCATCGCCGCCAGATGAAAGGCGACATTATGAAACATTACCCCGCGCCGGTCGCCGCCCCGGCCGAGAAAAGGAGCCGCCACATGACCACGCTTTTAAGACTGGACGCCAGCGCCAACACGTCATCGTCCCTGACCCGCGCGCTCGCCGACCGCTTCATCGACGAATGGCGCGCCTTGCGGCCGCAAGACCGGCTGATTGTCCGCGATGTCGGCGTCGCGCCGCCGCCGGCGCTTTCGCAAGATTTCCTCGCCGCCGCATTCGAAAAGGGCGCGCGCAGCGCGGAACAAAAAGCCGTGCTGAAACTGTCGGACGAATTGATCGGCGAGCTTGAAGCCGCCGACGTCATCATCATCGCGGCGCCGATGTATAATTACGGCATGCCCGCCGCGCTGAAGGCGTGGTTCGATCAGGTGATCCGCATCAACAAGACGTTTTCGTTCGACCTCACCCGGGGCGACCGGCCGCTCGAACCCATGATGAACGGCAAAATGCTCGCGGTGCTGACGGCGAGCGGCGAATTCGGCTTCGGGCCTGGCGGGCTCAACGAAAACGCCGGGCACCTCGTGCCGCATATTCGGACCTGCGCCAAATATCTCGGCGCGGATCACATCCGCCATGTGGGCATCGAATATCAAGAGTTCGGCGACGAGCGTCACCGCGCGTCCAAGGAAGCCGCTTTCGCGGCGATCCCGGGCCTTGTTGCGGAATTCTCCTCGCGCTTGTCCGATGACGCCCGCGCCTCCTAGCTTGCGCGCCAGCGGTCTGCGTGCCATCTGACGCCTCACTATGTGGCGCGCGACCATATTGACCCTTTATCCGGAGCTTTTTCCGGGCCCGCTTGGTGCTTCGATCCTCGGTCGGGGCGCCGCAGAAGGCGCGTGGGCGCTCGACACGGTCAATATTCGCGATTTTTCCGACAATAAATACGGCTCGGTGGACGACACGCCCGCCGGCGGCGGCGCGGGGCTGGTAATGCGGGCCGATATTATGGCCGCCGCCATCGATTCCGCGCCCCGAAACGACCGGCCCGTTTTATGCCTTTCGCCGCGCGGCGCGCCGCTGACCCAGGCGAAAGCCCACGCCCTGTCGAAGGGCCCTGGCCTGATTGCGCTTTGCGGCCGGTTCGAGGGGCTCGATGAGCGTATATTCGCCGCGCGGAACATCGAAGAAGTCTCGATCGGCGATTTTGTCCTCGCGGGCGGAGAAATCGCCGCCATGGCCCTGATCGAGGCTTGCGTCCGGCTCATTCCGGGGGTATTGGGCTCGGCTTCCTCCCTTGGGGAGGAAAGCTTTGAGGGCGGTTTATTGGAATATCCCCAATATACGCGCCCGCGAGAGTTTGAAGGCCGGGAGATCCCGGATGTGCTGCTCTCAGGCGATCACAAACGCATCGCCGAGTGGCGGCGCAAAAAAGCGGAAGAAATAACGCGGACGCGACGACCGGACCTCTGGGAGAGGTTTTTGAAGGACGGTCCTATCCGGCGCGGCAACAACAAGGAACCGGAACGATGAACATCATCGAACAGCTCGAAAAAGAGCACATGGAAGAGCTCGGCAAGACCGTGCCGGAATTCGCCGCTGGCGACACCGTGAAAGTCAATGTGAAAGTGCGCGAAGGCGACCGCGAACGCGTGCAGGCCTTTGAAGGCGTCTGCATTGCGAAAAACGGCGGCGGCCTCAATGAGAGCTTCACCGTCCGCAAGATTTCGTTCGGCGAAGGCGTCGAGCGGGTGTTCCCGATCTATTCGCCGCTGGTCGATTCCATCGAAGTCATCCGCCGCGGCAAAGTGCGCCGCGCGAAACTGTATTATCTGCGCGAGCGCCGCGGGAAATCGGCCCGGATCGCAGAAAAAGTCGATCGCCGCACCGGCAAGAACGCAAAATAAGCTGCATCCATCTTTCAATTGGATAGAACGGGGCCCTGTCCGGGGCCCCGTTTTTAGTTTGCGGCTGCTGCAAAAGCCGGCTTGCCGCCCGTCAGCGCGCGCAATCGCTGCACCCATGACAGTCGCGCGCGCGCCTGTTAGCCTTTTCGCGTCACGGCAAGGGGGAGCAGGTGATGTTAGACAAACTGCTTGGCGCATTTCTGGGGCTGGCGGCCGCGCTGTTCGCACTTGGATTTGTTCTGCCTGACCGCGCGCGCGTCGCCCGCGCGATCGTCATCGACGCGCCGCCGGAAGACGTGTTTGCTCTGCTTGCCAATCCGGGCGCATGGCCCGCATGGTCGCCATGGCAAGATACGCCATCATCCGGCGCGAGCGCCAATCCGTCTTCAATATGGGGCGGCGACCTCATCCGGCTTTCGGTCGATGCGGAAGAGATCATCGCGCTCGCCAGGCCTGGCCATGTGGTCACGCGGCTTGACCTTGGCCCGATCGGCGGCGCGGACGCCGCCTTTACGCTGACGCCGCTTTCAGACGGGCGCCGCACGCAAGTCGTCTGGGTTTTACATTCAAACATGCGTGAGGGTGTTCCGTTCTATTTGCAGCCCGTCGCCACCTATATGGGATATATGGCGTCGCCGCTGCTCGGGCCGGCCTGCGATGACGGCCTCGCCCGGCTGAAACGCGCCGCGGAAGCCGAATAGTCGCACCCCGCTTTCTTGTAACGCCATATTACGCACGATAGCTTTGGCGCAGCTCAAGTGAAGCGAGTGTACCGTTGAATCCCGAATATAAAGAAATCTTCGACCAGCGCGGCGGCTCTTACCATGCGGCCATGAAATCCTTTCCGCAGGCGCGCCGCGCGGAATTCGAAGCGCTGTTTTCAAAAAATCCCTGCCGCAGCGGCGACGTTATTGTCGACGTGCCCGCCGGCGGCGCTTATCTGCTCGATCATCTGCCGCACGATATTCGTTATTTCCCACGCGAGATTACGCCCGGATTTTCAGAAGATGCGACGCTGGTCGAATGGGACGGCGACTGGAATGCACCGCCTGCGGATCATGTCGTGACCTGCGCGGCTGCGCATCACTTCGACGATCACGCCAGCGTCATCGATCGCGCCCTTGGCGCCTTGCGGCCTGGCGGCGTCTTGCATCTTGCCGATGTCGATCTCGCTTCGCCTGTCGGCGGTTTTCTTGACGGATTTGTCGGCGTCCACACGCCAACCGGGCATGACGGCAACTTCCTTCCCGCCAAAGGCGATGCGTTTTACCAGAATTTTGACATTCCCCGCCATGAAACCGTGCGCGTGCCGTGGACTTTCCGTTCGCTAGACGACGCCGGAAAGTTTTGCATCGGCCTGTTCGGCTTGCAGATCGATGACGGCGCCATGGTGATCGACGCATTGCGCGAGCATGGCATTGATGTCTTCGAAACATCTGACAGCACCGTTATCGACTGGCGCCTTACCTATATTGATATCATTAACACGTGACCGGGTTATACTGGCGTTATGGATGTCATGACGCAGGAAACAGGGGCGGCGCAAAAGCGATATTTAATCGCCGTACACGGCGCATTCCGGGCGCGCTTTACCCCGCTGATGGACCAGTTCCGGGACTGGCTCGCGCAAAGCGGCTCGCCTTTGCGCGGGCGCCTTGACTTCATCCGCACCGGCGAAACCACAAGGCCGGATTTCGCCGGCGACGGCGCGATCCTTTTCTTTCTCGCCGACCCTTTAAAGACGCTTTACCCGGACTGTTACGCCGAAGCGCGCGACTGGCGCGATGCGGCCCGCGCCGCCGGCTGGCGCATTCTCAATGACCCGGATGCGCTCGACAACACCGCCAAGGCGCGCCAATCAATGCTTTGGCGCGCGGCTGGCGTGCCGCATCCCCAGACAATTTGTGCGGACGACCCGGAGACCTTGGCGCAAAGCGCCGGCGCCTTGCGTTTTCCGATGATCATCCGCGCCAGCAACAGCCACGCGCAGGACACGATGCGGCTTTGCGAAGACCGCGCAGCGCTCGCCCGCGCCGCCGCCGAAACGCCCTTTCCCGCCATCGCCAGCGAGATTGCCGACATCCGCGCGGAATGGCGGCGCGCCGACCCGTCCGCGCTGCTGGCGCGCTATCACCACAAAAAACGGGTGATGGTGTTTGGCGATATCGTCATGCCGCATCATCTGTTTTTATCCGAGCACGTCATTGTCGGCGGGCGCACATGCACGCTGAACGCCGAACACGGCCCGCGCGCGGCGCTGAAGCGCCTGGCGACGTTCAACCGGCGGCGCTTTGATGAGTCTGTGAAAGCCGATCTCGATTACGCCTTCGGACCGGCGGAAGCGCCCGCCATCATGCGGCGCGCCATGGATGCGCTCGGCCTCGATGTTGCCGCGATTGATTATGCAACCCGGCCCGACGGCGCGATTATTTTATGGGAGGCCAACCCGTTTTTCGCACTGCCGCCGGAGCCGCTTTACCCGCTACCGCGGGTTCGCCGTTTGCGTTTTCGCATGGGCCGGATTTTCGTGGCGCTGGCGCAAGCGATCCTCAACGCCGGCGCCGCTCAGCCTGAAGATCAGCGCTCAGACCAACTTGACGCCGAGCGTTTCAAATAGCGCCGCGTCTTTCGCCTGACCGGGATTATTCGTGGTCAAAAGTTCATCGCCGACGAAAATTGAATTGGCCCCGGCGAGAAAACACAAGGCTTGCGTTTCATCACTCATCTGTTCGCGCCCGGCCGACAGGCGCACGTAAGAGCGCGGCATCAGGATGCGCGCAACGGCGATCAGCCGCGCAAATTCAAGCCCTGACACGGGTTTGGAACGCCCCAGCGGCGTTCCATCGATCGGCATCAGCGCATTAATCGGCACGGATTCCGGCGGCGGCGTCATATTCGCCAGCACCAGAAGGAACCCGGCGCGGTCTTCGACCTTCTCGCCCATGCCGACAATGCCGCCGCAACACACCTTCATGCCGGCGCTGCGAACCTCTTCAAGCGTCTCGATACGATCTTCGAACGTCCGTGTCGTGACGACTTGATCGTAATATTCCGGCGACGTGTCGATATTGTGATTGTAGTAATCGAGCCCCGCCTCGCTCAATGAGCGCGCCTGTTCGCCCGAAAGCATGCCAAGCGTCATGCAGGTCTCGAGCCCCATGGCTTTTACTTCCGCAACCATGCCGCAAAGCTCAGGCATGTCGCGATCCTTAGGCGCGCGCCAGGCCGCGCCCATGCAAAAGCGCGAGGCGCCTTCGGCCTTGGCGCGCTTCGCTTCGGCGAGAACCTTTTCCCGGTCCATCAGCTTCGAGGCTTTCAGCCCGGTCTTGAAATGCGCCGACTGGTTGCAATAGCCGCAATCTTCCGGGCAGCCGCCGGTCTTGATCGATACGAGGCGCGAGGCCTGGACTTCATTGGGGTTGAAATGCTCGCGGTGAACTTCCGCGGCGCGGAAGACGAGCTCCGCAAACGGCGCCGCCAGCAGCGCCTCGACATCCTCGCGCGTCCAACGCGCCGCCTCGATCCTCGCCTCGCCGTCCATTCGCCGCTCCTCAGTATTCGTGGAGGGCTCTTCTAGCGCGCCTTTGGGAGCAGTGTCAGCGGTTATTCGGCAAAAAAGTGCGGCCCGAAAGGCGGCGACAGCAATCAGGCGCTGAACGCGCCTGATTGCATGAGAAGGCCTGCCGCTTACTCGCGGAAGCCGCCGTCCATTTCGGAGGCCATGTAGATAAACGCCGCCCAGGCCGCGACATTCTGGCGGAGCGCGGCCGGATCGATCTTGTCGAGCGTGTCGTCCGGCGTGTGGTGCAGGTCGAAATAGTCCGAGCCGTCTTGGCGCAGCGAGACGACCGGCACGCCGAGCGCGCGGATCGGGCCGATATCGGCGCCGCCAAACGCGGCGTTATTACCCGGACCGATCGCCAGGCGGCGCAGGGCGGCCTCCATCACGTCGGCCCTGGGCAGCGCCTCATCGCCAAAGCGGGTGTCGAACTGATAGACCCGCCCGGCGCCGAAATCGGATTCCGCGGCGATGACATGACGGTCGATCTCGTCCTTATGCGCCTCCGCATAAGCCTTGCCGCCGTAAATGCCGACTTCTTCAGCTCCCCACATGACGACGCGGATGGTGCGTTTCGGTTTGCCGCGCAGGTCGCCGACCAGCTTGGCCGCCGCCGTCGTCACCGCGATCCCTGCGCCGTCATCGACCGCGCCGGTGCCAAGATCCCAACTGTCGAGATGACCGCCAATGACAATCAGCTCATCGGTCTGGCCGGGAATTTCGCCAATGACATTGCCGGAGGTGACGCTTTGCTCCGTACGCACCTGAATATCAAGACGCACAGTCACCGGGCCGTTAGCGCGCTCGAGGGCGCGAGCGAGCTGGTCTGCATCGGGGTTCGACAGGGCCGCCGCCGGCACCGCGGTTTCCCCCTCGCCGCGCAGCCCGCCGCCGGTATGCGGATTGCGGTGGCTATCGGTTCCGGCCGAGCGAATCAGCACCGCCGCCGCGCCGCGCTTGCCGGCTTCGACCGCCGCCTGCGAGCGCTTGCGGACCGCCGTTCCATAACCCGAACCGTCTTGCGTACGCGCCATTGATTCATCGACAAAAACGATCTTGCCTTCAAGGCCGGTCTGCGGCGCGGCTTCGAGATCGAGCTGGGTGCGGAAGCGCACGACCTCCGCCGTCAGGCCGCCTTCCGGCGTCGCAACCGAGCGGCCAAGCGCCGTGACCGCGAGCGATTGCGGGAACGGCGCGACGATTTCCGCCGCTTCATGGACGCGTTCCCAATAGGGCATTTCGTAGGTTTCGATACGGACGTTTTTGAACCCGAGCGCCTTCAACTTGCGAACGCCCCAGTCGCGGGCGCGCGCTTCCGCCGGCGAGCCGCCCAGGCGCGGGCCGATCTCGGTCGTCAGGCTTTCCACAAGCTCCCAGGCGAGCCCGTCTTCAAGACCGGTATCGATCAGCCGGTCGACAGTTTGTTGTTGTTGAGCCGAAAGCGTCGGCACAGCGCCAGCCGTTTGAGCGACTGCCGGCGCCGCAGCGACGATTGCGGCAAGCGCCGCAGCGAGAGCGCGTTTCATATGCGGATTTCCCTTCTCATTATAGGAAATCCGGTTGTTCCGGCTTCGCCGCCGGGGGTCAAGCCCCGCCGCGCTCACGCTTTTCGAACTGCTCAGAATCGAGCCGCGCCATTGGATTTCGCGCGCTTGCGCATGGCGAAAGCTGAAACCACGGATGGCAGCAATTCGAAACCCGGGTCGAATTCCGCATAATTGCAGATCAGTTCTTCCCCCGCCGCAATATCGCGGGCCGCATAGCCCTCGACGACCTTGGTGAAATCGGTGTTCGGCGCCAGCGAGTGGTTCATGAACCGGCCATTATCGACCTCAATCACAAGCATTTCCGGCCGGTCATGGGCGGGATAGGCATATTTGGTGAGGAATTCGCGCATCATCGGCGTTTGCTCCATCAACCAGGAAGCCGGCACGAGCCGGTCGAAATCAGACTCATAGCGCCAGATCAGGGCGCCTTTGCTGATCGGTTCGGCGGCGAACACGCCGACGCCCTCTACGCCGCTCGCGGCGACATAAGTCGAAACAAGCATCATGAGATCAAAATCTCCAAGCCGGACAGATGGGGACGGCGGCCCCTGCGCGCACCTGCGCGCAAAAGCAAAAACTCGATCGCCTTCGCGATCGGGACGCGCACCTGCGCGCAAAAGCAAAAACTCGATCGCCTTCGCGATCGGGAC
>CAMYLZ010000002.1 GCA_947259375.1 uncultured Parvularculaceae bacterium
CCGACTCGCCACGGCTTGACCGCAGCGCCCATCACCAAGGCGATCCGTATGCGGCGCATGCGTGGAAAGGGCAGCAGTTGGACCCCACGGTCAAGCCGTGGGGAGTCGCGAGAGGAGAGACCTGCGATTCAGTTGAAACGCCTCACTCCGTCACCCCGGATTTGAGACGGAATAGGGACCACAGGCGCCGTGCCTGATGATGGTGTGCGGTTGTGCGTCGTTAATCGTCAAGCTTGCGGCATGCAATGGCGCGGAGCACATATTCTGCGCCGCTATCGCGGCGGACGACAAAACAGGCGTCACCGCGTAAGAAGATGTCGAACAGCACCGGTTTGGCTGTGCTGCGACCTTCGTAAGGGCTCGGCCTAGGCGGCAACACTGCAATGGTCGAGGTTTTTGTAAGGTCGCCGGGGCCGAGCGTGATGCTCGCATCGTTCATGGCATCGGCGAGGACTGCGCGCAATGTCGCGATCGTTTCTTCATCCATGGAGGAAAGCGCGGCCGGGGCTGGCGCGTCGAGCCCTTCGCCTGGCGACTGACAGCCGCCAAGCAAGACCGCCGTCATGGCCGCACACAGGTGAAAGCGAGCGTCGCAATTTCCCATCAATGGTCGCCTTTCCTCAGTTGGGCCTGCTCATATCACGATTGCTGTCAAATATGCCCGCGGACGGCTCGGAAATCGCTATCCCGCCGGGCTTGACGGAGCTGGCGCGGGCCGAAAATGCCTGTGCGGACGCGCCTGACGGGCAGGCGCCGGCCGTGCGATAGGCAAGGGCGGTCGACAATAGCGCTTCGGCCTCATCGCCAAGTTCGTTGTCGAAATCGTCATTCGCCGTGCATCCGGCGAGTTTGACGCCGAAGGGGGCGCTCGAATTCATCGGTACGAAGCCGTCGGCATAATCGCCAAAGCCCTTGTCGTTCACGCCCTGGAACTGAATAGTGAAATAGGTCTCGCCGCAATTGTCCTGCGGGAAGAAACCGAAGGGCTTGCCGCAAGTAGTGGCGCCGATCAGGATTACTTCTATGTCGATCCCGCGCAGGCCGTTGATCACTGCTTCGCTGGCGCTGCAAGTGCGTTCCGTAGACAGAATAAAAACCCGGTTGAGGTCAAGGCTGTCAAGCGGCGTGCCCGCAGCGAGGGAGAAGCCTAACCCTTCGTCGATGAAGGGAAATGGCTCGTTCACTTCGCCAGTTACCGGATTGAGATTGCCGGCATCGTCATTGAAACGCAGCAATTCAAATGTCTTTCCGGAGGTGCTGGCGTCGCCGGCGATCATGTAGCTCAATTGCGACGCAACCGCCAATAGGCCGCCGCCATTATATCGGAGGTCGAGGACGAGGTCGCTGACGCCGTCATTCTTGAGCGTGGTAATCGCCTCGGCAATTTCCTGTTCCGATGCGAAGGGGCTGAAAGTGTTAAACAGAATGTAGCCGACTTTGCCGGAAGCCGTGTTGAAGGTCCGTGTGCGGTTTACAGCCCTGGGCGCGAGATCGGCCGAAGTGAGTTGGACGGTGCGCGTGACGCCGTCTGGGTCGCGCACTCGGAAAGTGTGAATCTCGCCGGCCGTCCGTGGAAAGAGGCCGGCATTGATCGCATCCACGTCGCTGGAGCTGTTGCCATTAACGACGTCCACGCCGTCAACTTCGAGGATTTCAGAGCCACGCACGAGGTTGGGTTGGCCGCCGACTTCTTCCGAAGCGGGGGTGCCCGGATCAGTGTATCGCACACGCACGTCTCGCGGCGGCGCGGGAGCGAAAATCACGAAATTCGCGCCATAGCTCGCCAGTGGCGCGGAATTTCGCTGTGCCAGGAATTCGGTTGTCGGCTGGCTGAAGTGAAAATCGTCCTTGTCCTTGCCGGAGGCGGTTTGTGCAGTCGTGCGCAGCACCGCGAAATAGGAAAGCCGGTCGGCAAAATCAGCCGGGTTGCGATCAACGACTTCATCGTTCCAGAGATAAGTCTCGTTGGTCCAGGAGCGTAGCCAGAAATTTTCTTCAAGCGTTGAGCCCATCATGTCCGGGAAGGGATTTCCTTCAATGTCGACGCCGGTGCGCACAACTTCGCAGCGATCCTTGAAAGCGCTGGCCGGCTCAAAAACCCCTTGCGTCCAGGTCGGCCCGTTATTGGTTGGCGGCGGAGGCGGCGCAGCCGCCGGGGGAGGCGTGGAAACGCGGCCGTCACCGCTACCGCCACACGCCGCCGTAAGCGTGAGCAGCAATACAGCGATGACAGATAAGTGGAATTGAGAGTGTGTCATCGCTACGCCCCTAAACTGACTGTAACCCCGAGGTAATGGCGAATGGTCTCCAATCAATGCAGATAGTCAAGGCCAAAGTGCGGCGCTTTGGTATATTGATGCGCCGTTATGAAGCAGCGCAACAGTCATTTGCGGGGCAGTGGAAAGGCGACGAGCGATCCCGGACCGTTTCGGAACGTCAGTCAGATCGCCTGTTTAACCCCGGCGCCTGCGCCGACAATCGCTCAACGCCGGTCGAAGCGGTCGAGATTCATCACTTTGGTCCACGCGCCGACAAAGTCGTTGAGGAATTTCCGCTGTGAATTGTCGAATGCATAGACTTCGGCGACGGCGCGCAACTCGGCGTTTGAGCCGAAGACGAGATCGACCTCGCTAGCCGTCCATTTGAGCGCGCCGGTTTGGCGATCGCGGCCCTCATAGACATATGCGGCGTCTGCCGACGGCGCCCATGTCGTACTCATATCGAGCAGGTTCGCGAAGAAGTCGTTGCTCAACATTCCGGGCGCGTTAGTAAAGACGCCATGATCGGCGCCGCCGGCATTGGCGCCGAGCGTGCGCATGCCGCCGATGAGAACCGTCATTTCAGGCACTGTGAGGCGCAACATGTCGGCGCGCTCGATCAGCAGTTCCGCAGGCGACTTCCCTGCGCCGTCGCCATAATAGTTGCGAAAACCATCGGCGGGCGGTTCGAGCACGGAGAACGAATCCGCATCGGTCTGTTTTTGGGTTGCGTCCGCGCGGCCGGGCGTGAACGGCACGGCAAGGTCGTGACCGGCGTCCCGGGCGGCCTTTTCGATCGCCGCCGCGCCGCCGAGAACAATCACGTCGGCAAGCGAGACGCGCTTGGCGCCCGTTTGCGCCGCGTTGAATTCGGCCTGGATGCTGGCGAGCGTTTCGAGCGTGCCTTGAAGCGCCGCCGGATCATTGACCGGCCAATCCTTTTGCGGGGCGAGGCGCAGGCGCGCGCCATTGGCGCCGCCGCGCATATCTGTGTCGCGGAAGCTCGACGCAGACGCCCAGGCGGTACGGACCAGTTCGGGTACGGATAAACCGGAATTCAGGATTTGCGTTTTCAGCGCCGCGATGTCCGCCGAATCGATCAGCGGATGATTGACCACCGGGATCGGATCCTGCCAGATCAGCGCCTCTTGCGGGACGTCGGAACCGAGATAACGCGTGCGCGGGCCCATGTCGCGGTGTGTCAGCTTGAACCACGCTCGCGCAAACGCGTCCTCGAACGTTTCCGGATTCTCGAGGAAGCGTAACGTGATCTCACGGTAAGCCGGGTCTTCTTTCAAGGCGAGATCCGTCGTGAGCATGATTGGCGCGTGACGGATGTCGGGCCGATGCGCATCCGGCACGAGGTCCGCCGCGGCTTCTTCGATGGGAATCCACTGCGTCGCGCCGGCGGGACTTTTTGTCTGCTTCCATTCAAATGCGTAAAGGTTGGTCAGAAACTGATGTGTCCATTGCGCGGGGCTGGCCGTCCAAGCCCCTTCAAGGCCGCTGGTGATCGTTTCAGCGCCTTTGCCGGCGCCGCATGCGTTGTTCCAGCCGAGTCCCTGGTCCTCGACGCCGCCGGCGGCGGGTTCCGGGCCGACGCATTCGGACGGCGCGCCGGCTCCGTGGGCTTTTCCGAAGGTATGGCCGCCGGCGATCAGCGCTGCGGTCTCTTCATCGTTCATCGCCATGCGCCCGAAGGTTTCGCGAATGCGCGAGGCGGCCGCTAACGGGTCGGGGTTGCCCGCCGGTCCTTCCGGATTCACATAGATCAGGCCCATTTGCGATGCGCCGAACGGCTTTTCGAGCGGGCCGTTATTTCCGCCATGGCGATCGCGGCCGAGCATCTCCGCTTCCGGGCCCCAATAGACAAGTTCCGCCTGCCAGTCGTCTTCGCGGCCGCCGGCGAAGCCGAAGGTTTTAAAGCCCATGGACTCGAGGGCGACATTGCCCGCCAGGATCATCAGGTCCGCCCAGGAAATCTTGTTGCCGTATTTTTTCTTGATCGGCCACAGAAGGCGCCGCGCCTTGTCGAGATTGGCGTTGTCTGGCCAACTGTTCAAAGGCTCGAAACGTTGTTGTCCGCCCGCAGCGCCGCCGCGCCCGTCAATGGTGCGATAAGTGCCCGCGCTGTGCCAGGCCATGCGAATGAATAATGGTCCGTAGTGCCCGTAATCCGCCGGCCACCAGTTTTGCGACGTTGTCATCAACGCTTCGAGATCGGCTTTGACTTCATCGAGGTCAAGACTTGCGAATTCTTCCGCATAGTCGAAATCCTCGCCTAGCGGGCTCGATTGCATCTCATTTTGGCGCAACTGGCTGAGGTCGAGGGTTTGAGGCCACCAGAACAGATTGGACCGGGCTTCGCCCGTCGCGGCGCCGGATGCCGGCGCGGTTCGCATGGCCTTTTCGTCAAGCTTTGTCGTTTCGGGCTCCTCCGGCGAGGCGGTTTGCGCTTGCGATGCGGGGCTTGATGATTCTTGCTGCGAACAGGCCCCCGCCAGACTAATTACGAAGATGGCGCAGGTCGCAAGCAGGATGGATTTCGGATTGCGGTTCATGGCGTGGTAACCTTCGGGTTTTGATCGGATGAAATGAATATGGGCGCCTGTGCGGCGCCGCCGGCATGCGGTGACGGTCCGGTTACTGATGGTCTCGAAGTTACGGTCGCTGCAGGCCATCGCGCGGTGTTCATGAAGGGAAAAATACTGGCGGCGGCGTTATTCGTAAAACAGATTAAATTGATGGTTGTATCGAACAAAGCGATAAAACCTGCCTGCGGAAGCGGCGCGCCCGCCGCAAATAATCTTTTGCGCCGGCGCCGGCGATGTGCCCGCTTGCGCGGGACGGCGTGGGCCGCCCTTCGTTTCATGGGGCGAGGCCATTTGATTGACTGACCGGTCGGTTTATCTTATTTATGCCCTAGAGCGGGAGAAATGCGGGCATCCTTTTGGAGAAGGAGATTTCATGTACGCGCAGGAAGTCAAATCCACCGGCAAGGGCGTGAAGTCTCTCGAGGAGATGGAGCCCCAAGAGCGTGCGTTTCAGGAAAAGATCGACGCTGATATCAAGATAGAGCCGAAAGAGTGGATGCCGGAAGGCTACCGCAAAACGCTGATCCGCCAGATCTCGCAACATGCGCATTCAGAAATTGTCGGCCAATTGCCAGAAGGCAACTGGATTACCCGCGCGCCGACGCTTGAGCGCAAGGCGATCCTGCTCGCCAAGGTGCAGGATGAAGCCGGCCACGGGCTCTATCTTTATTGTGCCGCGGAGACGCTGGGGATCAGCCGTGATCAGATGACGGAACAATTGCTTTCCGGCAAGGCGAAATATTCCTCAATTTTCAACTATCCGACGCTGACCTGGGCGGATATCGGCGCGATTGGTTGGCTGGTCGACGGCGCGGCGATCATGAACCAGGTGCCGTTGCAACGCTGCTCATACGGGCCTTATTCCCGCGCGATGGTCCGTATCTGCAAGGAAGAAAGCTTCCATCAGCGCCAAGGCTACGACATCATGATGAAGCTGGTGAAGGGAACGACGGAACAAAAGGAAATGGCGCAGGATGCGCTGAACCGCTGGTGGCAACCCTCGCTGATGATGTTCGGCCCGTCGGACAAGGATTCGGTCCATTCGGCGCAATCCATGGCCTGGGGGATCAAACAGAACACCAATGACGAACTTCGCCAGAAATTCGTGGACCAGACCGTTCCGCAGGCGGAATATTTGGGGTTGACGGTGCCGGATCCCGATCTTCGTTGGAACGAGGAGAAGGGCGGTTATGATTTCGGCGAGGTCGACTGGAGCGAGTTCTACGAAGTGCTGAAAGGAAACGGTCCTTGCAACGCTGAGCGCATGGCGGCGCGGCAGAAAGCCTGGAATGACGGCGCCTGGTTCCGCGAGGGGCTGATGGCGCATGCGAAAAAGCGCGAAGCGCGCAAGGTGGCGGCGGAGTAAGGGGAATGGAAATGTCTGACCGTTTTCATATCGCGCAACTCAATATCGCGCGCGCCAAATATGATGCGGATGATCCGCGCTTTGCAGGATTTGTCGATAATCTCGACAAGGTGAACGCGATTGCCGACCGAAGCAAGGGCTTCGTCTGGCGCTTGCAAAGCGAAGTTGGCAACGCGATGGAAGTGCCGGTTACGGACAATCCGCGCGATCTGGTGAATATAAGCGTGTGGGAGACGGTCGAAGACCTCGAGCATTTCGTCTTCAATACGGTTCATAAGAAAATTTACGACCGCCGCCGGGAGTGGTTTCCGGCGCCCGCAAAAGCCAGCTTCGTTATGTGGCGGATTACGCCTGGACATATTCCGACGGTCGATGAGGCGCTTTGGCGGCTGGAAATGCTGCGCCGGAACGGCCCTTCCGAGGAGGCGTTTGGCTGGGAGCATTTCCCGAATCTGAAAATCTGGATGAAAAAACAATGTGCGTGAGGCGATAATGAGCAGTGAATGGCCGCTTTGGGAAGTCTTCATTCGCGGACAGCATGGGCTGGCGCATCGACACGTAGGCTCGCTTCACGCGCCAGACGCGGAAATGGCGATCAATAATGCGCGCGATGTTTACACGCGCCGCAATGAGGGCGTTTCAATTTGGGTGGTGAAGGCGGGCGATATCGCCGCCTCGGCGCCGGGCGACAAGGAGCCGTTATTCGAGCCCTCAAACACCAAGGTCTATCGCCACCCAACCTTTTTCGACATCCCCGATGAAGTGGGGCATATGTAATGTCCGTGGACGTTAAAACGGATAATGCGCTGTTCGAGCTCACCTTGCGCATGGGCGACAATGCGCTGATTCTCGGCCAGCAAGTGTCGGCGTGGTGTGGTCATGCGCCGGTGCTGGAAGAAGACATTGCGCTCGCGAATACGGCGCTCGATCTGATCGGTCAGACGACATTGTGGTTGGGGCTTGCCGGCGAGATCGAAGGCAAAGGCCGGCGCGCGGATGATCTGGCGTTTCTGCGCGATACGCGCGCTTTTCGGAATGCTTTGATCGTCGAACAGCCAAATGGCAATTTCGGACAGACGTTGATGCGCCAGTTCCTGTTCGATGCTTGGCATTTGCCGATGCTGACGGCGCTCAAATCCTCCGCTGACAAACGCGTTGCCGACATTGCGGAGAAATCCGCCAAGGAAGCGGCCTATCACCTAGAGCGGTCGGAAGACCTTATCATCCGTCTCGGCGACGGCAGCGATGAAAGCCGCAGACGCATGCAGTATGCGCTTGACGGGTTGTGGCCTTTCGCCGGCGAGTTGACTCTTGCCGACGAGATTGACGCTGCGCTTGCGACGCGCGGGCTCGCGCCGGCGCTCGCCGACATTCAAACACAACATGTGGAGCGCATTCGCGCGGTGCTGAAAGCGGCGACGCTTAAACCGCCTGAGGGCGCGCCCATTCGCAAGGGCGGCAAGGCCGGCATGCATTCGGAACATCTCGGTTTCATCCTCGCCGATATGCAATGGCTGCAGCGCGCGTATCCTGGGGCGACATGGTGAAAACCGAAGCGAAAGTCACGGAGCGTCCGTCCACAGGCGCGATCTGGGGCTGGCTTGAGGCCGTGCCCGATCCGGAAATTCCGGTGGTGTCCGTGGTCGATCTCGGCATCGTTCGCGATGTTGCATGGCAGGGCGATATGCTTGTGGTTACGGTGACGCCGACCTATTCCGGTTGCCCGGCAACGGCCGTGATTTCGCTCGAGATCGAAGAGGCGCTGCACCGCCGCGGCGTTGAAAACATCCGCATCAAGACGCAAATTTCCCCCGCTTGGACGACCGACTGGATCACAGAAGCAGCGCGCGAGAAATTGCGGCGATACGGCATTGCGCCACCGGTCGGCGAGGCCGCTTGCGTCGGCGCGCTCAAAGCCCCGGCTGAAGTCGCCTGTCCCCATTGCGGCTCAATACAAACGGAAGAAGTCAGCCGCTTCGGCTCGACCCCGTGCAAGGCCAGCTGGCGTTGCAAGGACTGTCTCGAACCCTTCGACTATTTCAAGAGTTTTTAAAACGATGGCCCAGTTTCACCCGCTTCGCGTCACCGATATCAAACGCGACACTCGCGACTCCGTGGTCGTGACGTTAGCTCCGCCGGCGGATGCGCAGGACGACTTCAAATTCGTTCAGGGCCAGTATTTGACCTTCCGCCGTGTTTTTGAAGGCGAAGAGCTGCGCCGGTCCTATTCGATTTGCGCCGGCGTCAATGACGGCATCCTCAGGGTTGGGGTCAAGCGGGTTGATGGCGGTTGGTTTTCGACCTTCGCAAATGAGGAATTGCAAATCGGTGATACGCTGGAAGCCATGCGCCCTATGGGCAATTTTCATGTGCCGCTTAAACCGGCGGAGGCGCGCGCCTATCTCGGCTTTGCCGGCGGGTCGGGCATTACGCCGATGATCAGCCTGATCCGCACCATACTGGAGGCGGAGCCGAAATCGACTTTTACGCTTGTTTATGGCAACCGCTCGACCACGGCGATCATGTTCCGCGAAGAGCTCGAAGACCTGAAAAACATTTATATGGGCCGGCTCAATGTGGTCCATGTGCTTGAAAGCGAGGCGACGGAAATCGACCTGTTTTCGGGCCGCCTCGATCGCGCCAAATGCGACCAGCTTTTTGCCCGCTGGATCGATGTGAATTCGGCGGATCTTGCTTTCATCTGTGGGCCGGAGCCGATGATGCTCGCCGTTTCAGAAGCGCTGAAAGTCCAGGGGATGCGCGAGGACGCCATCAAATTTGAATTGTTCGCCAGCGCCCAGCCCGGCAAGGCGATGAAGCGCAAGGTTTCGGCGGGCGCCGCGGCCGGCGGCGCGCGCTGTTCGGCGACGGTTATTTTGGACGGCGCCGTGCGCGCTTTCGAGATGGACAAGGAGGCGCAATCGGTGCTCGAAGCGGCGATTGAGCAAAATATCGATGCGCCTTTCGCCTGTAAGGCCGGCGTTTGCTCTACGTGCCGCGCGAAACTGATCGAAGGCGAGGTCGAGATGGAGGCCAATTACGCGCTGGAAGACTATGAGGTCGAACGCGGTTATATTCTGACCTGTCAGAGTTACCCGCGAACCGACAAGATCGTCGTTGATTACGATCAGTAAGAGAACGGCATAGGGGGTTTGTTGAACGAAGAAAGCGATATCCTCGAATATCTCGCCCAAGGCGGCAAGCTGTCGGCGCCGGACAATGCGCCGCCGCGCTACCGCGCCGAACTCCTGCGGATCATGGCGAGCTTTGTCGATTCAGAGCTTGCGGGCGCGGCCGGTTTCGCCGACCTCATTAATGCGGGTCCGGGCATCAAGGAAAAAATCGCCTCCTCGCGCATCGTTATGGAAAAAATCGACCATGCCGAGCGCGTCCTGAACATTATGGGCGAATTCGGTGCAAATATCGCGCGCTATATGAATGTTCACCCCTGGAGGGCGCGAGTCGGGCGCGGCGAAGATCTCGGGGCCGAACGGCGCGACGGCGATATGCGCCTTAACGTTTTTCATTATCCGCTCGACGGCTGGACAGACGCGGTCGTCATGAATCTGTTGATGGGGCAGGCAGGCGTTATTCAGCTGGCAGAGCTTTCCCACTGTTCCTATCAGCCGCTAGGCGAGACGTTTAACGGCATATTGCCGCGAGAGCGCCGCCATTGGGAGCTGGCGGCGGAAGGGGTGCGGAAGATCAATGAGAGCGACCCCGAGGCTCGGACCGCGATCATGGCGAGTGCGGATTATTGGTCGCCGCGCGTTGCGGAAAGTTTCGGCGGCGCGCGCTCGGCGCGTTTCGAATTGCTGTGCTCATTCGGACTGCGCCATCGCGGCAACGAAGAGCTGCGCAATGAGTGGCAAGCGGGTGTGGATGCGTTCCTGGCGGAGATTTGAGCGTGCGCGCAAGGATAGGCGCGCCGCGCCGGCTATTTCTCCCGCGGCTTAGCCCCGAGAAAGCGGGTATGAGCAGGTAGGTAGCTCGGTGATCCAGACTTAACCTCCGTGCAACGTCGCCATCACCGCATTGAAACGCGTTTCTATCATATCGCGGCCAACATGCCGCCCATCACGCACCACATGACGGCCGGCGGACCACACATCCGTGACGAGCCTATCGTCGCCAGCGAATATCCATGCATCGAGGATCGTGTCGCCGGAAAGGCCGGCGAGCGTCGTCGCGCGCAAGTCGAGGGCGGCGAGGTCGGCGACCGCTCCGGGCTCGACACGGCCGGCGTCGCGAGCAAGGGCCTGCGCCCCGCCGCGCGCGGCTGTCTCATAAAGAAAGCGGCCGGTTGAGCGGTGATCGTCGGCCAGCATATTGCGCCGGCGCCGTGCAAGGCGCTGGCTGTATTCAAGCAGGCGCAATTCATCAGCGAGCGAAATCAACACATTGGAATCCGATCCGATTCCGGCGCGCCCGCCCGCCTCGAAAAACATCGGCGCGTTGAATAAGCCGTCGCCGAGATTGGCCTCGGTCATCGGGCACAGGCCCGCGACCGCGCCGGACATTGCAAGATCACGGGTCTCGTCGCTGGTCATGTGCGTTGCATGGACCAGGCACCAGCGTTCATCGACCGGCATATGGTCGAGAAGCCAGCGCGCCGGCCAGGCGCCAAGCGCGGCTTCGACCTCCTCGACCTCGCCGGTCTGTTCGGCGATATGAATATGGATCGGCGCGTCGCCCGCAAGTCTGTGCGCAAAACAAAGCCCTGTTTCATCAACCGCACGCAAGGAATGCGGCGCGATACCAAGGCGGAAATCGGCGGGAGAGCGTTCAAGCGCGGTTTTTACGCCGTCAAAAATCAGCCCGAACTGATCTGTGTCGCAACCAAAACGCAATTGCCCTCCTTGAAGCGCCCGCCCGTCGAGCCCGCCGCGCATGTAAAGCACCGGCAAATGGGTAAGCCCGATCCCGGTTTGGCTTGCTGCGGCGATCACCCGAAGGCTTAGCTCCGCCGGATCGTCGTAAGCCGCGCCGCCAGGGGCGTGATGGATGTAGTGGAATTCCCCGATGGCGGCATAGCCGGCCTCAAGCATTTCCATCTGCACTTGTACAGCGATCGCTTCTATTTCGTCCGGGCCGAGACGGTCGAGAAAGCGATACATCAGGGCCCGCCAGCTCCAGAAATCGTCTTGGGGGTCGCCGCCGCGCTTTTCGGTGAGCCCGGCCATGGCGCGCTGGAAACTGTGGCTGTGCAGATTGGCCATGGCGGGCAGGAGCGCGCCAACGCGGATCGCGCCTTCGGGCGCGCCCACGCCAATGCTTTCGATGCGGCCCGCATTGTCGATGACGAGATGCGCGTTGTCTCGCCAGCCCGTCGCCGTCAGCATCGTTTCCGCGAAAATAATCTGGCGCGCCACCTCTTGCCGCTCCCGCTCTTGGTTCCTGCCTCCGCAGCTTTTAGCATGGGTTGCGTCGGCGTGGGCAAGAATGAAGGCGAGATTGGCGAGGCGTATGCGATGGATCCGGTGACGGTTATTAAAGGGGATGGGCCGGTTATTCTGGGACAGCCCCATAGTGGGCTGTTCATACCGGCCGAGATTGAGGCGCGGCTCAATGAGTGCGGCCGGGCGCGGCTTGATACGGACTGGCATGTGGACCGACTTTATGACGGACTTGTGCCGGGCGCGAGCATCGTTCGCGCGAATTTCCATCGCTATGTGATCGACGCCAATCGCGACCCGAGCGGCGCTTCACTCTATCCGGGGCAGAACACGACCGGGCTCGTGCCGGTGGTGACATTCGATAATGCGCCGATCTGGACGCGCGCGCCGGATGATGCGGAAATCGAGGCGCGGCGCATGCTCTATCATGCCGCTTATCATCGTGCGCTGGCGGGAGAGATTGCGCGGGTCAAGGCGCAACATGGCTTTTCGGTTCTTTATGATTGCCATTCGATCCGCTCGGAAGCGCCATTTCTTTTCGAAGGCCGGCTGCCCGATCTCAATCTTGGCGATAATGGCGGCAAGACTTGCGACCGCGCTATCACCCGGGCGGCAAAGAAAGCCTGCAAGGGCCAGAATGTTTTCAGTTATGTCGTCAACGGACGGTTTCGCGGCGGCTGGACGACGCGCCAATATGGCCGCCCGCATGAGAATATCCACGCGATCCAGATGGAAATCGCGCAGAGCTGTTATCTCGAAACGCAAGCGCCGCCATTCGCTTATGACGAAGAAAGGGCGAAGGCGTTGCGAGGAGTGTTGCGCGAAATCCTGAGCGAGATCGCCCGCGCGGCATCCGGCCTTTACCGATAGAGAAGGTCCGGCAAGGCGGTTGCAAGGCCGGGAAAAAGCGCAAGCACGCCAAGCGCCAAAAGCTGGATGGCGATGTAAGGGATCGCGCCACGATAGATATGCGCCGTGCGCACTTCGGGCGGGGCGACGCCGCGAAGGTAAAACAGCGCAAAGCCAAAAGGCGGCGTCAGAAACGATGTCTGCAGATTGATCGCCATCATCACGCCGAGCCAGACCGGATCCACGCCCATGGCGAGCAAGGGCGGGCCAACCAGCGGCACCACGACGAAAGTGATTTCGATGAAATCGAGGAAAAAACCGAGCACGAACATCACCAGCATCACTGTAACAACCGCGCCGATGATGCCGCCTGGCGTCGCTTCAAGGGCGGCATGGACGGTTTCGTCTCCGCCAAGCCCGCGAAAGACGAGGGAGAACAGCGCCGCGCCGATGAGGATCGTAAACACCATGGTGGTCACCCGCGCGGTCTGATCGACGATCGGCGCAAGGGTTTTTTGGCGGTGCAATTGGATGAGGCTGGCGACGACGCCCCAGGGGGTGAGTGCAAAGAACAGGAGGGCGAGCGCGATGCCCGCCGTCTCGATCGCGGAAATGCTTTCGCGGCCGAGGCGCAAATCGAGCAAGCCGGTGAGCGCGACAAGGCCGATGATCGCGGCGGCGGATGCGAACACCGCCGGGCGACCCGCAAGGATTGAGCCTTTCGGCGCCATGCGCGCCCCGGCGATGAGGAGCGCGCCGATGGCGCCGACGCTTGCCGCTTCCGTGGGCGTTGCGATCCCGGCGAGGATCGAGCCGAGAACTGCGACAATCAGCAAGAGCGGCGGCGGCAGCACCTTCAGCGCGTCGATCCACACATCCTTGACCTCGCCGCGCTCGGCGGCGGGGATGGCCGGCGCTTTCTTCGGCTGCGTCGCCGCGACGAAAATCTGCCAGAGGAGGTACATGCCCACCAGCATCAGGCCCGGAATGAGCGCGCCAGCGAATAGGTCGCCGACCGAGACGGTTTCCGGCGCGAAGACGCCCTGTTCGAGCTGCGCTTTCTGATAGGCGTTGGACACGACATCACCAAGAAGAATAAGCACGATCGACGGCGGGATGATTTGTCCGAGCGTGCCGGCGGCGGCGATGGAGCCCGAAGAAAAGGCCGGGTCATAGCCACGCCGCAACATGGTAGGCAGGCTGAGCAATCCCATGGTGACGACCGTCGCGCCGACAATGCCGGTGGAGGCGGCGAGAAGCGCGCCGACCACGGTGACCGACAGGCCGAGTCCGCCGCGAAGTGAACCGAATAGTTTCGCCATGGCTTCGAGCAGCTCTTCGGCGATCTTGGACTTTTCCAGGATTACGCCCATGAAGATGAACATCGGCACGGCGATCAAGGTGACATTGGTCACCGCCCCGAAAACGCGCTGCGGGAATGGACGCAAGAATGCAATGTCAAATACGCCAAATGCGAGCCCGAGCGTCGCGAATAGCAGCGCCGTGCCGGCAAGGCTGAACGCCACCGGATAACCCGCCATGAGCAATGCGCACAACACCGCCACCATGGCGATGTCGAGCCAGCCGGCGAAGGCGCAGGCGCAGACAGTGAAGTCGCCGATTGCAAACTCCATCAGGCCCGCTCCCGCAAGGTTTCGCCGGCGCGCGCGGCGATATTGAAGCCGGCCATGGCAAGCAGCACAGCGAAAGCGGGAATGAAGGATTTCATGATGAATACCGCCTGAATTCCGGAAGCTTCCTGTGATCCTTCGCCGACAGCCCAGCTATTGGCCACATAGGGCGCGGCGGCCCATAGCAGCAGAAGGCAAACCGGAAACAGCAGAAAATAAGTCCCTAGGAAATCGACCAGCGCCTTTCGCTTTGGCGCCGCCTCGCGATAAAAAATGTCGACCCGCACATGGTCGTCGGTAAGCAGCGCATAGCCGCCAGCGAGCAGGAATACTGCGCCATGCATATAGGTAATCGATTCCTGCATGAAAATGTAATTGATGCCGAACACGTAACGCAGCACCACGACCGCGAATTGAACGAGCGCCATGACAAGCAGGAACCACATGACCGCGCGGCCTGACCCGCGGGTGAGGCTTTCAAATAGCGGCGCGGCGAGCGCGGCGAAGCGCGCCGGGCCGCCGATGATCGCGACGCCGGCGATGACTGCGGCGCTGACGCCCGCGAAAGTCGCCGCCTGTCCCGCGCCGGGCGTCAGCGCCAACCCCGGGGTCAGCCGCGCGAAGGCGGCGCCCCCCGCGACGAAGCCGATAATCAGCCCGACCCACCAGGCGCCGGCGCGCCGCCCGCCGCTCAATAACAGTGCGAGCGGCAAGATCATCAACGGGAACATCGCCCCTGCCGCCAGCCAGTTGAGAATATCGCCGATGAGATTCAGCATGCCTTTCCCTCGCCGGTGTCGAAAAGTGAAGTTCTCACGTAGCGCAACGGGGTTTCCTTCTCCTCCTTGGAGGAGACGATGGCCTGAATGTCCGGATGATGGGGTATTCGAAAACGCTGCCGGTCACGGGTTGCAACGTATAAACGCCTCAGCCCAATCTCTCTGCCTTGCAAAAGGGGAGAGGGGCCGGGTTGTTGCATTATCTTGCGCAATTCAACCTCCGGGACGGGTCGAATCCGTACGAGAAGCGGCGGCGAAACGCATATTTCAGGCATGACTGCGACCCCCGCCATTACAGGGAAAACACATCGCGTCGGATTTTCATGAATGGCTCGTCGGAAATGCCGCTCCACGCTTGCGAGCGCGCGAGCGACGCCTTGAAGCTTTCGAAAATGCGCCCCGTTATATCGTCCGTCTCCGCCGTTTCCTCGAGCACGTTTTTGGACTCGCGCGCCAGCGCCGCCATGACATCGTCCGGCATGCGCCGCAACTGCACGCCGTGATTCGTGACAAGCTGATCGAGCGCGGCGGCATTGTGGTGGATATATTCGGCGATCGACAGGTGATTGGCCCGGTGGCACGCGCCCTCGATGATGGATTTTTCCTGCAGGGTAAGCCCGTTCCAGAAATCAAGATTGACGCCGACGCCGAGCTGCGCGCCGGGCTCGTGGAAGCCGGGCCAATAGTAATATTTCGCCTCGCGATAAAAACCGAAGGCGAGATCGTTCCATGGGCCGACCCATTCGGTGCCGTCAATGGCGCCGGATTGCAGCGCCTGGTAAATCTCGCCGCCTGACAGCGCCACAGCGGACGCGCCGATACGGCGCAGCACCTCGCCGCCAAGGCCCGGCATGCGCACTTTCAGCCCGCGCATGTCTTCGAGCGAGTTGATTTCACGCTTGAACCAGCCGCCCATCTGGTGCCCCGTATTGCCGGCGGCGAACGGCTTGATGTTGAAGCCGGACGAGAGCTCGTCCCACAATTCCTGGCCGCCGCCAAATTCCGTCCACGCCATAATTTCATTCGCCGTCATGCCGAAGGGCACGGCGGTAAAGAATGCAAAGCCCGGCGACTTACCGACCCAGTAATATTCCGCGCCATGATAAAGTTCCGCCGCGCCGTTCGAGACCGCATCGAAGCTTTCAAAAGCGCCGACCAACTCGCCGGCGGCGAAGACCCGCACGCGCATGGCGCCGCCGGACATTTCGGTAATGAATTGCGCAGTGCGTTCCGCCATGGTCCCAAGGCCAGGAAAATCCTTGGGCCAGGTGGTGACCATTTTCAGTTCGCGCGATTCAATCGCGCCGGGAAGCGCAACCCCCTCGGCCATTTGGCCGCAATCGCAGCCGGAGACAAGCCCCGCAGCGCCGAGCGCGCCGCCGGTGAGCAATTGTCGTCGTTTAATCATGAAGGCGTTTCCGTTCCCCTTGGCGCCGGCGTTGATTTTTTGTCGCGGCGCTTGATCGTTTATTGCGTATCGTCTGTTGGTTCATTTTCATCGCCGTTCCCGGCGGCGGCCCGTTCGCGCTCCTTGCGCGCTTTGAATTCTTCATATCCGGCCGCCTTTTCGGCTTCACTGCGCGCCGCGCCGATTGCCCGGTCGGTCGCCAGCGACCCGCCATCGCCGCTCGCGCCGGTGGCGTAACAGCGGTTCTCATTCGAATAACAGCGTTCCGCGCAAGCTGCGCGCGCCGGGCCGCTGTCAATCGAGGCGCAAGCGGCCTGGCACTGATTATGCTCGCCAAGGCAGCGGTCTTCAGCATAGCCGAACGGGGCGGTCTCACAGGCCGCCAGCAACAAAAAAGCGGTCGCGGCTGGAAAGGTTTTCAAACTCATTGCTCCTGCTGACAGAATAACACCCCGCCCGGGACGGCGAGGCTACAATGAGCCGGCGGCAATCGCAAAGCGCCTTGAAAGGGGCGGCCATCTTGAGAGGCTGGCGTCAGGCGCCGCCGGAAAAGTCCATCCGCGCCCAGCCGCGAGGGCCAAGCTTTTCGAGCGGCTGAAACTGCTTCTTGTAATCCATCTTGCCTGATCCGCTGACCCAATAGCCAAGATAGACATATGGAAGCTCGAGTTCGCGCGCAAATGAGACGTGATCGAGGATCATGAATTGGCCGAGGCTGCGCACGCTCTCATCCGGGTCGAAGAAACTGTAGACCATGGAAAGCCCGTCAGAGAGGCGATCTGTTAGCGCGATGGCAACCAGCCTGCCGTCTTCCGTTTCATCGTCGCACACGCGATATTCGATGATCATCGTATCGACACTGGTTTCCTCGACCATGGCCGCGTAATCGAGCACTGTCATGTCCGCCATGCCGCCATCGCCGTGACGCGCGTCGAGATAGGCGCGCAGCATGGAGAACTGCTCGCCGGTGGCGCGCGGGCCCCTGACGCGCCGGACAAGACCGGCGTTGCGGGCAAGCGTGCGGCGGCGCGAGCGCGTCACCTCGAATTCGTCGGCGACGACCCGCACGGGCACGCAAGCGTTGCACGCCTCGCAGGCAGGCAAATAGATGAGATTTTGCGAGCGCCTGAAACCGCGGCGCGTCAGCAGCGAATTTGTCGCCGGCGCGGCGTCGCCCGAAAGGTAAGAGAAGATCTTGCGCTCCCGCCGGCCCTTCAGATAGGGGCAGGGCGCCGGCGCGGTGATGAAAAACTCACCGCCGTCAAGGCCGAAACGCCGGGCGAAATCTTCGTTACTCATGACATCCATTATAGCCGCGAAACCTTAGCGGTCGATTAGCATTTCCGACATGAATCGGTTCTGCGCCCCGTGTCAATTGAGCCGGGAAAATCAAATTTTAAAGAGAAAAGGCGCGTCCGCCGAGGGACGCGCCTTTCCAGGCCGGCAATTGGCCAAACGTGCGATCAGTTCGCCGGGCCGATATGGGTGTCGATGAATTTGGCGGTTTCCCGCAACGCCTCGAGGCGGGTATCGCTGGTGGACATCCAGTGGTCCGCATCCTTGAGTTTGACAAATGTGACGTCCTTGCCGGCCGCCCGCAGGGCATTTTCCATATTCGCGCCCTGGTTAAACGGAACGATCGTGTCGTCCGTACCATGCATAAGCAGGACCGGCGCCTTGAAAGACGATGCGGCGTTAACGGGTGAAATCGCCGCCATTGCGTCCCGGTCGTCTTTGCGGTCGCCGAGAAGATCCTGCCAATAGGTCAGGACGTCGCTATAACGGCCGAAAAATCGTGATTTGTCAGCCAGGAACGCAGGAACGTCTGTTACTGGCGCCACAGCGACGACGCATTTATAAAGCTCCGGGGTGAAAGCCCCGCCCGCAAGCGCCGCATAGCCGCCATAGCTCGCGCCCATGATGCAAACGCGGTCCGGATCCGCCCAGCCGCTTTCGACCAGATGCTTGACGCCGTCGGTCAGGTCGTCCTGCATTTTGCCGCCCCATTCGCCATGGCCGGCGCGCCGGTGATCCGCGCCAAAACCTTCAGAGCCGCGGAAGTTTGGCTGCAACACCAGATAGCCGCGGCTGGCGAAATATTGCGCTCGATAGTGAAAGCCCAGCGCATCGTAAGATTCTGGTCCGCCATGCGGGTAGATGATCAGAGGCAGCCGGTCTCCCGGTTTTGCGTTTTTCGGCCGAGTTAGTATTGAAGGAATAACCAGACCGTCCCGCGCGGCGAATTCGATCTCGTCAACCGGCATGATATCTTGATCGGAGATGCGCAGATATTCCGCCGTTAGTTTCCCGATGGTCCCCGTGTTGCCGTCAAAAAGGAAATAGGCCGGCGAAGTTGCGCCGCCAGAGACCTGCACCACGAGTTTGGACATGTCATTTGTCCAATCGACCAGTTCTACACTGTCATTGGGAAATGACGACGTTAGTTGTGTGAGCGCCGCCGTTAGTTCTTCATCGATAAATTTGTATGTTGGTTTTACACCGGCAAAGCGAATGCCAATGACCTTGCCCCAGGAATCCCGATAGACCCTTTCATATTCGCGCTCTGCAGTGCCGAAGACGGGTTTGGAGATTTTACCGTCCATAGTGAGTTGGTGGAGTGTAACATGTGCCGCTCCCTCATATTCAGTTGACAAGATAAAGGCGGATCGGTCTGCCGTATAACCCACTAGTGCGAAGGGGCGACGGAAAAGGTCGCTTTCCTCATATACCAAGTCCCATTGGCCGTTTCTCCGTGCGTAAATCCGGTAATATTTATTCTGGTCGCTCCAATCCTCGCGGCCAAATACTTTACCATCCTCAGTGACCAGCCAGGCTGTAGTATAGCGGCTGCCTTTAACTCCTGCAGGCGCACGACCGCTGGCGAGATTGCCTTTGACAAGCATTGACACCGGCGTATCGCCCTTATCGCCAGCACGCAGGGAGAAGTAGAAAACGTCAGGGTCATCCGTAGGCGTTAATGAGCCGCCAGCGGTTGAGGGGAAAAACCGATAAGAACGCTCTTTTCCGGCGAGCGCGGTGATTTCACCAGTGGCCACATTGAAACTACTGGACTGGAAGTCTTCGTAACCGCCGAATGCGCGTGTCGCTTGTGATGCTGTAATCACGACATGATTGTTGGATACAAACTCCAGGCTACGCGCTTTTACGTCTGTTACGTCGGCGGCGCCGATATTGCCCTTGCCGTTTTCGAAAACGACCATCAGCTCGCGCCCATCCTTGCGCAGGAAAAACGCGAAGCGGCTACCGTCGGGTGAAAAGTCCAGCGAGCGAATTTCAGGCAATTCGCCATAGGCCTCAATCGGCGGCTGGGCGTGAGCAACAGTGATTGACGCAGCGCAGAGTACTGCGCCGGCCAAAGCGGACAGGATACGCATGTTAGGCCCCTCAGACTTTTGTTATATTCTGCCGCGACCTTTAACCATTACATACGTCAAGTAAAGCCTTTGTGAAACAGTACTGTCTATTGGTAATGTTAATTGCATCGCGAAAGAATCATGCGGCGCCGCCGTGGAAATATTAGTGCGCGCCGCCGATCGGAGCGTCCGCCGAGGGCGCGCCGTCATCCGCCGAAATATAGTTGCGACGCGGCAAACATGTAGACGATCCACAAGACGATGATCAGCGGTCCGCCCACGACCAGGAAATCCTTGAACTTGTAATGGCCCGGCGTCATCACGAGGAGATTGGTCTGATAGGCGATCGGCGTGGCGAAAGAGCAGTTGGAGCCGAAGATGACGGTCAGCACGAGAACGTGCTCATCCATGCCGATCTGTTTCGCCGCGGCGACGGCGACTGGCGTAAACAGGACGGCGGTCGCATTGTTCGACAAGACATTTGTCATCGCCGCGCTCATGATGAAGAACGCCGAGACCAGCGCCATCGGCCCGAATGAGCCGGCGCTGGAGGCCAGCGCTTCACCGAGAAACGCCGCGCCGCCCGTGCGCTCCAGGGCGACGCCCATGGCGAGCGAGGCGCCGATCAGCAAATAGATGCGCCGATCGATGGCGCGTGCCGCCTGGCGCACATTAAGGCAGCCGAACGCCACCATGGCGGTCGCGCCGGCGATGGCGGCGACGGCGATCGGCGTGACGCCGGTGGCGGTCAGCGCGATGACGCTGGCGAAAATCAATGCTGCGATGCGGGCATTGCGCTGGTCCGGCAGGTTTTGCATCGAATATTCAAGCAACAGGATGTCGCGGTTGGAGCGCAGCGCACGGATATCCTTGAGATCGCCGAGTATCAGCAGGACGTCACCGGCCTCGAGGCGAATGGAGTTCATCTGCGCACGGATCATCCGGCTGCGCCGCTCAATTCCTAAAATGACGCAATTGGTCTGGGCGTGGAAGCTGATCTGCGCCAGCGAACGGCCGATAAGGCGCGAGCCGGGTGCGACGATCGCTTCGACGAGGGTCAATTGCGTGGAGCGCTGGACCGAGCCGTCTTCGTCATCGGCGATGGAGGTTTCCGCCATCAGCCCTTCAAGCATGTCGGGATTAGAGCGCAAGAGTGCGGTTAGGGCGGTGCGCGTCGCCGCGACAATGACAACGTCGCCATTGCGGAAGGTGAAATCTTCAAATGGCGGCAGGATCGCCCTTTCGCGCCGCTGCACCATGCGCACGGTAATGTCGGGCAGATCGACAAACAGACCGGCCACAGGCCCCTTGCCGATCAGCGGGTGGCCGCGATTGATTTCAATCTGGGCGATGAAATGCTTGCCTTCGCGCTCATTAACGCCGCCTTTCGGGTCGAGGCCGCGCTTTGGCAACAGCCAGCGCCCGGCGACGACCATATAGACAATGCCGGCGCTGGCGAGGATCAAGCCCATGGGCGTCAACTCGAAAAAGCCGATTTCGCCGCCGGTTGTCGCACGATAGGACTGCGCCGCGAGAAGGTTCGTCGACGAACCGATCAGCGTCGTCATGCCGCCAAGAATAGACAGGTATGAGAGCGGCATCATGAAGCGCGAGACATGGCGTTTGCTCTGCTGAGCAAGGGCCGCCATGATCGGAATGAACATTACGACCACGGGCGTGTTGTTCAAAAACGCGCTTACCGTCATGATAAACAGAAAGACGAGGCCAATAACGATGACGGGCCGCCGGTCGAACGCGCGCAGCAAAATTTCAGTCGGCTGTTCGAGGGCGCCGGCCTGGAACATCCCCTGGCCGACAATCAATAAGCCGATAATGGCGAAGAGCGCGGGGCTGGCGAAGCCGGCAAGCAGCGATTCGGTGGTTAACAGGTTTTCGCCCGCCGGCGTTTCCAGCGGCGCGAACAAAAACAGGCCGAGCAGCACAACAATCGCGCCGGCAGACACCAGCTCGATCGGAAAGCGATCGGCGGTATAGAAGACAATCGTCATGGCGATGACGGCAAGAGTCGCCCACATCTGCCAGGGGGCTGCGAGAAATGCTTCCATCATGTCAGATTGTCGTGAACCGGCCCCGTTGTGAACCACTCGCGGCATGTTGCGCCGCGCATTGCTTTGTATTTTCTTTATTTGATGCTAACGCCACAGGCTTTAGCTGTAACCGTAATTACGTAAAAGTGGCCGAATCCCGGCAAGAGACAAGCCTATGACCGACAAATATCGGCCGCTCAAGAACGCCTTTGGCCGTTTCGCAACCGGAATTGCCGTGGCGGCATGCCGGAACGGCAATGGGGCGCTGCGCGCGATCACGATCAATTCATTTACGTCTGTATCGCTGGATCCGCCGCTTGTACTCTGGTGCCTCGAAAACCGGGCCTCGACCTATACATCCTTTATGGAGGCGGACAGCTATAGCGTGAATGTGTTGCGGGCTGATCAGCGCGCTGTGTCCGATCATTACGCCGGCTACCTGCCGGACCCGGTCAGCGAAGACGGATTCGAAAAATGGGCGACCGGCGCGCCGGTGATGAAAGACCATCTGGCGGCGTTCGATTGTAAGGTCGTTGCGCGCCATGAAGCCGGCGATCACGTCGTGCTGGTCGGCCAAGTCTTGCGCTTCGACTGTGCGGAAGGCGAGCCGCTGATTTATTACGCCAGTAATTATTTTCAGGGAACGGATTAGACGATGCCAAAGCTTGCGTTTCTCGGCCTCGGCGTCATGGGCTATCCGATGGCCGGTCATCTGGCGCGCGCCGGCTTTAAGGTCGTCGTTTACAACCGCACCGGTGAAAAAGCGCGCCGCTGGGCGGATGAGTTTGCCGGCGCCGCGGCCGGTTCGCCGTCGGAGGCGGTGTACGGTGCAGATGTCGTATTTGCCTGCCTCGGCGACGATCCGGATGTGGCGGTGGTGGCCGAAGCGGCGGCGCCCGCGCTGAAATCGGGCGCTGTCTTTGTCGATCACACGACTGCATCGCCGGCATTGGCGCGGCGGCTTCATGCGGACTTTGCCGCGCGCGGCGTGGGTTTTGTCGATGCGCCGGTTTCCGGCGGTCAGGCTGGCGCGGAAAATGGCAAGCTTTCGGTGATGTGCGGCGGCGAGGCGCTGCATGTCTCCGCTGCGCGCAATGCCATGGAAAGCTATTCGGCGCGGGTCGTTCATGTCGGCCCGCCGGGCCACGGCCAGCTCTGCAAGGCGGTGAATCAAATCTGTATCGCAGGGGTGCTGCAAGGGCTTTCGGAAGGCGTGCATTTCGCATCGCGCGCCGGACTCGATATCGACAGCGTGCTGGAAGCGATTTCCGGCGGCGCGGCGCAAAGCTGGCAGATGGAAAACCGCGTCAAGACGATGGCGGCGGACGAGTTTGAGTTCGGTTTCGCCGTCGACTGGATGCGCAAGGATCTGCGCATTGCGCTCGGCGAAGCGCGCGAGAACGGATCGCGCTTGCCGCTGACTGCGCTGGTCGATCAGTTTTATGCGGATGTGCAGGCGATGGGCGGCGGACGCTGGGATACGTCGAGCCTCATTCGCCGCCTCAGCGGCGCGGACTGACAAAAATCGGCGATTTGCACGGCGCGCGGCGTTTTCTGCAGCTTCTGCATCGCCATCTTCATAGAATCGCAAGCATGTTTGGTGAGTTTGCGCGCCGGCGCGCGCCGCCAAAGACAGTCGGTTGCGCCTGCTTGAACGCAAATGCAATTATTTTCAGGGGTTTCCGCCGTGCTTCGATCCCGGTTTGTCAGAACGACGTCCGCCATTGCCTTGACAGGCTTTCTCCTTGCGACCGGGAGCGCCTGGGCCTCCGGTTTCGCGCTGAACACCCAAAGCGCCGAGGCGCTGGGCGCAGCGACTGCGGGGGCGCAGGCGACGAAAGGAACGCCGGCCAACGCTTATTTCAACCCGGCGGCGATTGTCGGGATCAGCGGGCTTGAAAGCACGCTGTCGATTGTCGGCGTACTGAATGACTCCTCTTACAACAATGCGGAGGCGGCGCTTCTCGGCGTTGCGCCTGTCGGCGGCGAAGCGCGCGGCGAAGACGTGATTGGCGACGGGGTGTTTCCCACCGGCGCGACGGCGGTGCGGCTGAATGATCGCCTGTTCGCGGGGATCGCGGTCTATGCGCCCTTCGGCTTCAATACCTCTTATGGCGATGCGTCCGTAGTGCGGTATCAGGGCACATTCTCGCAAGTGGTCAGCGCGTCGATCTCACCGATCCTCGGCGTCGATCTCGGGCGCGGCTGGTCGGTGGCGGCGGGCCCGCGGTTCCAATATATCGATGTTGATGTCGATGGGGCGATTGACGCAGCCGGCATTTCGGCGGCGCTGTTGATGACGCCAAGCGTGCCTGGTACGGAAGACGTGTTTTTCGAATTCAACGGCAATGACTGGGGCGTTGGCTACACGGTCGGCCTGCAGGGCGACATTACCGACCGCTTGCATGTGGGCGCGAGCTTCAGCTCCGAGATTGATCACGATCTGGAAGGCTCAGCGCTGTTCGATCTTGGCGCTTCCGCCTCCGGTCAAACCCTGGCGACGTTTGCCGGCCTTTTTCAGGACACCCGCAACCAAAGCGACTTGACGACGCCGGCGATTATACAGGCGGGGTTCATCGCCGATCTCTCGCCGAGCATGCGGCTGATGGCTTCGGCTGTGCAAACCCGCTGGTCGAGTTTCGATCAGCTCGTCACGTCCTTCGACAACCCGGCGCAGCCGGCGGAGACCAATACACAGAATTGGAACAATGTGTGGAGCTTCTCGCTCGGCGCCGAAAAGGATTTGTCCGGCGGGCAGACGATCCGCGTTGGCCTGATGGTGGAGGATGATCCGGTCAACCGGTCATTTTCAACGGCGCGGGTGCCGGGCTCGAAGCGGTTGTGGCTGGCGGCGGGGTATTCGCGTCAGCTTTCCGACAAGGCAGAGCTGCACCTCGCTGCGTCCTATGTGTTCACCGACGATACGCCGGTAGAACAGAACGGCGCGCTGCCCGAAAATCTGTTCCGCGGCGCCTTGCAGACAAATGTCGACAATAACGGCGTCGTCATCGGCGTCGGTCTCGACTGGCGGTTCTGATCGCGGCGGCCGGCCGCAGGTGAGCCAACTGCGCGTGAACATTGCCGGAAATCCGGCCCTGTGCGAGTTTTCGGCTCCATTTGTCAGAATTTCGGAGCCGTTATGTCAGTCCTGCAAACCGCCACGCCCGCCTGGAAAACCGATGACCTTGAGCTTTTCGAGGATGAAGTCGGCAAGTTCTTCAAGCGCGAGCTGGCGCCGCATGTAGACAAATGGCGCGAGCAGGGCTGCGTCGATCGCTGGGCGTGGAACAAGGCAGGCGAGGCGGGGCTGTTGTGCATGTCGATGCCGGAGGAATATGGCGGCGCCGGCGGCACCTTCGCGCATGAGCAGGTGTTTATCGAGCAACAGATTGCGGCCGGCGTCGAGGGCTTCGGCGCCGGGCTGCATAATTGCATCGTTGCACCTTATATCCTGCACTACGGCACGGAAGAGCAGAAGAAGCGTTGGCTGCCGCGCATGGCGTCCGGCGAACTGGTCGGCGCCATCGCCATGAGCGAGCCGGGCACAGGCTCGGACCTGCAAGCGGTGCGCACCACGGCGTTAAAAGACGGTAACCAATATGTGGTGAACGGACAAAAAACCTTCATCACCAATGGTCAGACAGCCAATATTGTTATTGTGGTATGCAAGACCGATCCTGGCGAAGGCGCGAAAGGCGTTTCGCTGATGGTGGTGGAAACCGACGAGGTTGAAGGCTTCGCGCGCGGGCGCAATCTCAAAAAGCTTGGCAACAAGGCGCAGGATACGTCTGAGTTGTTCTTCAACGACGTCAAAATTCCAACGGAGAACCTTCTCGGCACGGATGAAGGGCAAGGCTTTTACCAGCTTATGCAGCAACTGCCGCAGGAGCGCCACCAGATCGCCGTGCAGGGCATCGCAACCATCGAGCGCGCGCTGGAGCTGACCATCGACTATGTGAAAGAGCGCCGGGCCTTTGGCCGGCCGGTTATCTCGTTCCAGAACACCCAGTTCAAGCTTGCCGAGTGCAAGGCGCGCGCGACCATGGCGCGGGTGTTTGTGGACTATTGCACTGGACAGTTGATCGAGGGAAAACTCGACGCTGTTACCGCATCAATGTCGAAAATGCTCCTCTCCGATCTTGAAAACGAGATCGTCGACGAATGCCTGCAGCTTTTTGGCGGCTATGGCTATATGGACGAATACCCGATCAGCCGGATGTATGCCGATGCTCGCGTGCAGCGCATTTATGGCGGCACCAACGAGATCATGAAGCTGCTGATCGCCCGCTCGCTATAGGCGAGCCGTTGCTGACTTGCCGGACGGCGCTGAATCGGCGCTAAGCTGTCCTTCATGGACACAGCTCAGGTCTTTTCGGCGCTCAATATCATCGGACTGTTCGTGTTCGCGATTTCCGGCGCGTTGACCGCGCTGAGGAACGACATGGACATTTTCGGCGTCGCCATGATTGCGTTCGTCACTGGCGTTGGCGGCGGCACGATCCGCGATGTTCTGCTTGGGTCTTTTCCGGTCTGGTGGATCGCTGCGCCGTCGGCGGTTTTCATCTGCATGGCGGGCGCGGCGGCGGCGATTATCGCCCAGCCATTTATCGTCTCGCGGTTAAAAGCGCTGATCTGGGCGGACGCTATGGGGCTCGCGGTCTTCTCGGTGCTCGGCGCGCAGGCGGCGCTGGCTGCAAATGCGCCGGCGGCGATCGCGATTTTCATGGGCGCGGTGACGGCGACTTTTGGCGGCGTGGTGCGCGACGTCCTGCTGAATGAGCCGCCGCTGATCCTCAAACAGGACATTTACGCAACGGCGGCTCTTATCGGCGCCGGCGTTTATGTGGGGCTGATCGCCGCCGGTCTTGCGGAAAGTCCGGCCGCCGTTGCAGCAGCGCTTACCACCTTCGCCATTCGAGCGACGGCTATCATCTTCAATATCCCGTCTCCGAAATATGCCCGTCCGCGCAAATCCGAGCAGGAATAAGCGGTCAGTCGAGATAATCCGGAAAAGCGGGCAGTGCGGCGAAGTCCGCCGGTTCATGCTGGATGACGACACGCGCGTTTTCCGCAGCCGCCAATTCCTCGAATTCGATTATGGACTGGCGCAAGGCGTCCGCGTCCATGGTGAAATCCGGGATCGCTTGTGCACGCCGCCCAGCCTCATGCGTGTACAGATCACCGGTAAAGAGAAGCGAGCCGGCATTTTCGAGTTTCAGTAACAAGACTGTGCTGCCGGGCGTATGCCCCGGCGCTGATTTGATGATGACCGTCCCATCGCCAAAGACGTCCCGCGCGCCGTCAAATAGCGCAAGATTCGCATTTTTGAGCCCTGCATAAGTCTCGTACATCTGTGTGCTGGCGCGCGCCTCGCTTGAAAACATGTATCCATGTTCGGCGGCGCTCAGTATGAGCGTTGATTGCAAGAACAGCCCGGCATTGCCGGCATGGTCGGGGTGATGATGCGATAGAGCGACATAATCTATGTCGCCCGGCGAGAGCCCGAGCTGTGCGAGCTGATCGCTCAGCCTTACATCAACCCGTGAGTGAAAGCCGCCGCCGCTGACTCCGTCAGGCAGGACCGCCATAGCTTCGTCGTAACCGGTGTCCCAGAGCAGCATTCCGGATGGATGCATGATGAGAAAACACGGAACGACCAGCGAATAGCGTTGGCCGTCAAAAGCGCCATCGCGTGAAAACAACGCCATGTCGTCAACCTCGATAGCGCCGCAATCCAGCGCATATAGGCGCGGGGAGGTTGTTGCGCCGGGTTTATCAGCGCATGCTGCCGTGAAGATCAGCAAGCTGAGCAAAATAGCGATGTGACGCATTGGTGCGAGGTTTCTCACGAGGTTCATGGACGCCAGCATCAAGCGAATATCTCCCAAACGCAATTATGCATACGTTCGCGGACTGGCGAAAAGGCGCGCGGGCCAGATGAAAAAGCGGCCCGGACAGCGTGCGCCATCCGGGCCGTTTTGGTCTTTTTTGCGTCCTGCCGGGCTGTGACGACCCGGCAACGCAGGACGGCTAGCCTTCCCGCGCGTCAAGCCAGGCGACAACCTCAGGCAGACGCTCGCGCTTGATCGCAGCGCGAACTTCGATGCGCTGGATAGCGCGTTCGACCGGCACTTTTGCGCTATCTGGCAAGTGCTCGGCTGCAAATGCTTCGAGTTCGGCCGCGATTTCCGGGTCGCCCGTCGCCGCCGCGATGCTGGGGCCGTATTCAAGCCGCTCAAGCGGATCGATATCGGCCTCGATCTCTTTGTGGTTGGCGAGATAGTAATCCCATACTAGCCGCGGGTGATCGCTCGCCATCGCCCGGAAATAACGTGGCGCCAATTGCGGCGAGACCTCATCGGATAGGAAGATCTCGATAGCGCGTTTCGCGAGTGCTTCGTCCTCAATCGTGGTGAGCGCCCCGTAGAACAGGCGTTGCTCGCGCGGGTTGTCCGCGTTTTTCGCCCGCTCATGCAGGATGTCGAACATCGCTGCGTCAGCCTTGGCTGCGACCGTGTATACGACAGTCGAGAGGATCGACGGATCGAGATATTCCGGCACTTCGAGATAGGCTTCGAACCGCCGGCGCGCTTCGGCGATAACAGCTTCATCGCCGAATGCGGCAAGTGCGGCGATCATCCGGGCGCGAAGGATTGCTGTGTTTTCGGACTCGCCCGGCGCCTTGTCCCAGCCGACATGGTCGAATGCCGGCTTCAGCCATTCCAGCGCGAAGGCCGCGAATTTGTCTTCGCCTGGCTGGTTCCGGAATAGGCCGTGCAGGCCTGATAGGTCGCCAGCAACATTGCTGGTGATAATCGGTTCGCCGTCCTGGGGCGTTTTGCCGACGAGATCGAGATAACGCGAGAACGGCGCGTCGCCGGTCGTGCCCAGCGCATAGGCGTCGTTCAGCAGTCCTAGCTTGTCGGCGTCGCCGAGCCCGTCATAAGCGCCGGCGAGTTGGGTGAAAACCTCATCGGCGTAAAGGGTGCGGTAATAGCCGCTTTCGCCGGCATTGACCTTGACCGGCCCGCAGCCCTCGACGGTGATTGTCTGCGTTTCCGGACCAGCGATCGTGCCGCGCGCAATGTCGACCGAACCGGCGAGCGCGGCCTTGACCGGCGTCCGCCAGACAAGCTGTTCCTCGCGGGAGGCCGCATCGGCGGCGAAGCGGGCCTGATGCAGATTCACGGTCGAAACGCCGTTCTTGCAGGTCACGTCATCGACGACGATCATCGGCACGCCTGGCTGCTTGGTGAAATCCTGGGCGATATCCATGACCGGCGCCTCAGAAGCGGCGTCTATGGCGCTCCACAGGTCATTCATCACCGTGTTGCCATAAGCGTGTTCGTCAATATAGCTGCGCACGCCTGCGCGGAACGCCTCTTCGCCTACATAATCTTCGATCATGCGGATCACCATCTGGCCTTTCGAATAGGTGATGGCGTCGAAGGCGATATTGGCTTCTTCGATATTATGGACTTGTTGGCTGACCGGATGGGTCGATGCGACGCTGTCGAGGCTGTAAGCCCGTTCGCGATCGCCAAGCGCTTGCAGCCAGACATTCCATTCCGGGTTCAGACGGTCGGAGATCTTCGAGTCCATCCACGATGCGAAGCTCTCATTGAGCCACAGATCGTCCCACCATTGCATGGTGACGAGATTGCCGAACCATTGGTGGGCGACCTCATGTGCGACGACATTGAAGATGCGTTGCTTGCCGGCAGGCGTCGAATAACGCGGATCAAGCAGCAGCACGGGTTCGAAATAAAGGATCGCCCCCCAGTTCTCCATGGCGCCGAAACCGCCGGCGCCCGGCACGGCGATCTGGTCGAGCTTGGGCAGCGGATAGGGAGCGCCGAAATAATCGTAATAATAGTCGAGAATATCGACCGTCGCATCAAGGGCGTAGCGGCCCTTTTCGCTTTCGCCCGCCCGCGTGATAATGCCGAGCTCGACGCCGTTATAGTCCTGCGCGATGCGGTCGAAATCACCGGCGCCGAAATAGAGAAGATAGGACGACATTTTCGGGCTCGGCGCGAAGTCGGTGCGTAGGAAGCCGCCATCGAGCGCCGTTGATTTCTCCGCCGGCATGTTTGAAACCGGCATCATGTCGTCGGGAAGGATCGCGGAAAGTTTGAACACGGCCTTGTGTGACGGCTCATCCCACATCGGCGCGATCTTGCGCGCATCGCCCGGCTCGAATTGCGAGGCGAGGAGGCGTTTGCGGCCTTCCGGAGTCGGATAGGTGGAGATGAAAATACCGGCGGCGTTGTCGTAAAGCCGGCCGTCATATTTTACGTCAATGCGATGTTCGCCGGCGGGGACCGCTTCGTTAAAAATAAAGGCGATTGTTTCGGCTTCAGCATCGACCTCGACCGTGGCCGGGTTGTCGCCGTCAAGCATGGCCGAGGCGACCTCGAGATTGATGGCGTTGACGACTATTCGGTCGGTGCTCCGGGTCACCATGAAGGTCAGGCGCGCGTCGCCTTCAAAGGTTTTTGCGTCAATGTCCGGCTTGATGGCGATGTTGTAGGAGATCGGATAGGCGTTGTCCGGCAAGATCTCGCGCGCATATTCGGGTTGCGCGGCGTAGGAAGCTTCCGGTGACTCAGTTGCCGGCTGGCATGCGGCAAGCGCCAGCGCGCTCGCAGCGAACAGCAGTACTTTTTTCATTCTACTCTCTAATGTTGAAGACCGACGCAGCCCCTCTGATCGGCGAAGTGAATATCATCTAGGGCGCAATTCATGATGAATGGCAAGTAGCGCACTTTCGCTTCATCTGGTGAACAGAACGTTTCATCGTTGCGGTGATTCTGGGCGGTGGCGGCGAACCGGATACAAAGGGGCTGCCGGCGATGGCGTGTTGGCGCGTGCGCCGCCGGCTTAAGCGGGCGCCGCGGCGAGGATCGCCGCGATTTCGTCTTTCAGCTTCATCCGGCGGATGCGCAATTCTTCCTCGCGCGCTTCGCCGGCGGCCTCGACGCGGGTTTCGAGCCGGTGGATGTCGCGGTTGACGGCGTGATATTCATCGGCCAGACGGGCGAAATGGGCGTCTTTTTCCTTCAGCATATGGATGCGCGCGGCGTGGGTCGGGAATTCTTCCACCAGCTCATGGGGCGTATGGGTCATTGGGGAGGCTCCGTTTCAGATTTCCGGAGAAGTTTGGCCATTTTCCCGCCAGGGGATTTGAGCGAGGTCAAGAAGCGCGGATTTTGCCTTGCGCCGGCGCCGAAATTCGCTATTCAAGGAGGCTCACGCGGGTATAGCACAATGGTAGTGCAGCAGCCTTCCAAGCTGAATATGCGGGTTCGATTCCCGCTACCCGCTCCAGCCTTCGTGACAACCGGCATTCTTGACAATTTGCGGCTTGCAAAGGGATGAGGGCGCCTGTTTATTGGCGCGCAATGCGGACGTGGCGGAACCGGTAGACGCAACAGACTTAAAATCTGTCGGGCGAATGCCCGTGGGGGTTCGAGTCCCCCCGTCCGCACCAAAATAGCCTCGCGAGATTCGCCGCATCCCCGGAGCAGGACAAGTCGATAAAGAATTTTTCTGACAGACTATTTTTACGATAGGTACGAAGCAGCAGCCAGCAAGTACGGTGCATTAAGCCGGAGGCGCAATGCACCGTCAACGCTCGCCAAGGTAAACAGGGCTCCAGTCATCAGGCGGAATGGTCACCGGCCTGCCATATTCCTTTTTCCCTTTGTGAAATGTTGAAAAAGGC
>CAMYLZ010000003.1 GCA_947259375.1 uncultured Parvularculaceae bacterium
GGCGCGCGCTACGGCGTCGAGGAAGGGCGCGCGCTCGCCGCGCGCATCAACGCCGCCGGCGCCGCCTTCGCCTCCATCGCGGTGACGCCCTCGCGGCGCACGCCGGGGGAGTTTCTCGCCGCGCTCACCGCCGGGCTCGTCCATGAGCGGGTGTTTGTCTGGGACTGGCGCGGCGAAAATCCGTATACGGATATGTTGGCGAATGCCGCGTCGCTGATCGTCGCAGCGGATTCGCACAATATGATGAGCGAGGCGCTGGCGTCGCCCGCCGGGGTCTATGCCTGGCGCCCGCCGGGGCTCGCCGCCAAGATGGACTGGTTCGCCGACCGGCTGGAGGCGGCGGGCGCGGCCCGGCGCTTTACCGACAACGCTCCGGCTTTTGAGCGCGCGCCGCTTGACGCGACGCCGGAGATCATTGCGGCTATAAGAACACGCCTCGAAGCGGGGCGCCCGGCTTGATTCGCAGTCGATTTGTGTGCGAACTATTGTGGACGGCGGCCCGAACGGCGCTAGCCCAAATCCTTCAACGCCGCGCGATGCGCGTTTGCTTCTTCCACATAATGGGCCGCGCCGAGCAGCGCCATCTTGTCTTCGCCCTCGCGCAGCGCGCGGAACTTCCGCGCCGGCATGCCCGCCCACATCTCGCCGGCGGGCACCACCTTGTTGGCGGAAAGGAACGCCCCGGCGGCGAGCATCGCCCCGGTCTCCACCACCGAGCGGTCGAGCATGGTCGCACACATGCCGACAAAGCCGCCGTCTTTCACCGTGCAGCCATGCAGCATGCAGCGATGGCCGACCAGCACGTTCTCGCCGATGAGGGTGGGCGAGCCGTCCCATTGCGGATCGTCCACATGCACGACCGTGCCGTCCTGAATGTTCGAGCCCTTGCCGATGACGATCTTGTTGGTGTCGCCGCGCAAGACCGACCCGTACCAGACGGAAGCGTTCTCATGCACCTCCACATCGCCGCAAATGACGACGCCCGGCGCGATGAAGGCGGTTTCGTGAATCTTCGGATGGCGATCGCCAATGGAAAAGATGAGCGGTTTCATGAGGAGAGCAATAGGCGCGGCAGGAGCGAAGGGTCAATGGGGGGGCGGTGGGGGGCGACCACTGTTGCGCTTGAGGAATGATGGATTCCCTGTCTCATTTTTTTGAAATTTCGCAAAGCATAAATTTAACAAAGTATCAAAACAGTGCCTGTATTTAGCTAGTTTTGTTTTCCTGATTTGCAAAAGTTAAGAATAAGTGTTTAGTCGTATTTTCCAAATTATTCTCATGAATGAGGATCGCCAAATGATAGTTATCGGAATCCGAGTTGAACCAAAAAGAGTGCGATACGCTCTTGTGGAATCTGACGGAACAAACTTTTCGTTGCTGAACTCAGAAAGCGAGTCTCGCTTAGTTTTTCCAGTTGATGTGCTCGAGGCTGATGAAAAAGTGGACTGGCTCTATCGTGAACTTGAACGTGTTTTTCATGAGAATCCCAATATCCATAAGTGTTGTATCAAGACGAATGAATACACGCCTGCCGATAGCAAATCAAAGCGCGAAACGGCACATTTGGAAGGAGCGATCCTTCTTTTGTGCCGGCAGAAAAACGTTCTAGTCACATCGAAAATTTATGCTTCGCTCAATACACGCAGCGCCGATGTGAAGGGGCATGCGGAACAACGCGTCGGTCGCACCCAAAAATACTGGGATGCCAAAATTGCTGATGCTGTAGTTGCAGCTTGGAACGGAGCGCGAAATTAGTGGTTCAATCATCGCCAATTTCTAAACTCCTGCCTGGAACACAACTTTACAAATACAATTTGAAACATCGCGTGGGCGGCGGGAGTTTTGGAGAGGTTTGGTTCGCCGAGGATCAGGCGGTTGGGCAAAACTATGCGATCAAAATTTTGGAGCCAGGTACTCCTATTCATCACAGACTTCGCGAGGCACACATTGGTCATGTTCTTGAGCACAGTAATGTAGTTCGGGTTCATCAGGCCGATGTTACACGCCTCGGCAATAACGATTATGTAATTATTGCCATGGATTACATGCCAACTGGCCCGGTTACGAAACTTGCAAATCCATCGCTGTTTCTCACGTTGCCCGAAGTTATCCGAATCGGAAAAGATATTCTACGAGGATTGGAGTATCTTCATGGGCACGACTTTTTTCATAACGACGTGAAGCCGGAAAACATACTTATCGGCCCTCATGGTCAAGGGATGCTCACCGACTACGGTATAGTCGGAATTACGCAAGATGGGGCACCAGTTCCTCCGCAGACTTTTTATAAAATTCATGCCGCACCAGAAGTGCTAAATGCAAACGCCATAACTGCTCAAACAGATGTATTTCAAACTGGTCTAACTCTTTTTCGTATGCTCGTGGGGCTAGATACGCTTCGCCAGAAATTTACCGCATTGGGAGAGAAGGCCTATTATAATGCAGTAGTGCAGGCGAATCTCATCAGCGCATCCGATTTTCCAGCCTATGTGCCGAATAGACTCCGACGAGCTATCCTTAAGGCCGTTCATCCGGATTTGGCTATGCGATTCAGTTCAGCGCTGGAAATGAGGAGAGAACTCGAAAAATTGAGCTATCCAGGGTATTGGACAATCGAACCGAATGGAGACTTCGTTGGATACAATGGGAGTTACTGGTATCGCTATAATCAAAAAAGGAAGGCGAGCAAAAGGTACGATGTAACAGCAGTTAAGAAAAACCAAACAAGTGGCCGAGTAACGCGATGTACCAGTTACTGTCATTCGAATGTGACAAATGCAGTTGCTAAGAAGAGTATAGAAAAATTCGTCAAAGCCGTCGTCGAAGGGATTTGACCGACGGCTTTATTTCCGCTTTGAGGATTAATCGTTCTTTTGATCTGTCGTGGCCGAAAGAGCTTATTCTCATCACTCGTATCCGCCTACCCCTCCACAGCATCCGCTTGTTTATCCGGGTGCGCCTTTTCGAAGGCCGGGTGGTTGTGGCACCGCGCGTAAATCTCGTTCATTTTTGCAAAGCCGGAGATATCGACGCCGAAACGCGCGGCGGCGTAGATTTGCGGGACGAGGAAGCAATCGGCGAGGCCGGGGGTATCGCCAATGCAATAATCGCCCGCCGTGTGCGCCAGCGTTTTCTCGACCGCCGCCATGGCGCCGCCGGGCCAGCGGTTCAGCCATTCGGTCATGGCGGTTTCGTCAAAGCCGCGCTCGGTTTTCAGATATTGCTGCATCCGCAAGTTCATGAAGGGCTGGGCCTCGCTGGCGATGGTCATGGCGATGGCGCGCGCATGGGCGCGGGCCGCCGCGCCCTCGGGCATTAATGACGGGTCCGGCTGCGTTTCTTCCAAATAGGCGATGATCGCCAGCGACTGGGTCAGCACCGCGCCGTCATCGGTTTCAAGGGCGGGGACGAGCCCCAGCGGATTGCGGGCGAGATAGCCTTCCGCCTTCTGCTCGCCCTTCAGCAAATTCACCGGCTGATAATCGTAATCGAGATTTTTGAGCGCCAGCGCAATGCGCACCCGATAGGTCGCGCTCGAACGCCAATATCCGAACAGTTTCATGTCGTTGCCTTTCCTTCCGGGCGTCAGGGAAAATCATTGGTTGCCGGTATTTGGTAACATATGTTACTAATCAGCCAACCCTGAAAATGCGAACTTCATGAGGCTAGGACATGGCTGACCTTTTCGAAAACCCCATCGGCACGGACGGGTTCGAATTCGTCGAATATACGAGCGGCGACCCGGATGCGCTGGCCGCCTTGTTCGAGCGTCTCGGCTTCACCGCGGTGGGCAAGCATCGCTCGAAAGACGTCGTGCATTACCGCCAGGGCGACATCAACTTTCTCCTGAACCGCGAGCAGTCGGGCCAGCCGGAAGTGTTTCGCGGCCAGCACGGCGCCGGCGCCAACGCCATGGCGTTTCGCGTCAAGGACGCGCAACATGCGTTTGCGGAAGCGGTCAAACGCGGCGCCAAGCCGATCGAGGCGAAGGCCGGGCCGATGGAATTGAACATTCCCGGCATTGAAGGGATTGGCGGGCTCAATGTCTATCTCGTCGACCGTTACGGCGCGCGCTCGATCTATGATGTTGATTTCGAACCTATCGACGGCGCGGATCCGGCGCAAAATGATATGGGGCTCACCTATATCGACCACCTCACGCATAATCTCCATCGCGGCAATATGGACAAATGGGCGGCCTATTATGAGGACATCTTCAATTTCCGCGAGATCCGGTATTTCGACATTGAAGGCAAGCTGACGGGCCTCGTGTCTAAGGCGATGACGAGCCCTTGCGGCAAGATCCGCATTCCGCTCAATGAAAGCCAGGACGACAAGTCCCAGATCGAAGAGTTTCTCCAGCGTTATAATGGCGAAGGCATCCAGCATATCGCACTCGGTACGGACGATATTTACAAGACGGTCGAGGCGTTGCGCGGGCGCGACGTGCCGTTCCAGGACACGCCCGACACGTATTACGAAAAAGTGGGCGAGCGCATTGGCGATCACGGCGAGGATCTGGCGCGTTTGAAGAAAAACCGCATCCTCATTGACGGCGCCCCGACCCAAGGCCAGGGGCTGCTCCTGCAAATTTTCACCCAGGACGCGATCGGGCCGATTTTTTACGAGATCATTCAGCGCAAAGGCAATGAAGGCTTCGGCGAGGGCAATTTCAAGGCGCTGTTCGAATCGATCGAAGAAGACCAGATCCGGCGAGGCGTTTTGAAAGAATCCGCCTAAGAGAGTTGCATGACAGTCGCTTGCCTATCGCGAAAACCCCCGCCCGGCAAAAACCGGGAGTTGGTGCTTGAGCGCTTCGCGCCTTATCGCATCGTCGCGCTGGGCCACGCGATTTCCGGGCGCTTGGCGCGCGCCTATCGCGACGAGAATATCACCATCCCGGAATGGCGAGTACTCGCCGTGGTGGCGCAGGCCAAAAGCCTCGCCGCGCGCGACGTCGTCAAAATGACCCCTATGGACAAGATGACGGTGAGCCGCGCCGTGGCGAGCCTTGAGGCGAAGGAGCTGGTGCAACGCGCCGTTAGCGCCGAAGACCGGCGCGTCGCTGAATTGTCCTTGTCGGTCGATGGGCGGGCGCTGTTCGATCGCGTCGCCGCGCTGGCGCTCGATTTCGAAGACAGCCTGATGGCGGCGCTGGAGCCTGACGAGGCGGCGCTCTTCCGCTCGGTGTTGCAAAAGCTCGAAGAACGCGCGCTTGGCATGGACGACGCGGCGCCGTAACCGGTGACGATCATGCGTTTGCAGCTTGCCGCCATTCTCGGGCTTTGCCTTACGGCTTGCGTCTCCTTTCCCGATGCGCCGCCGGCGCGCGTCGCGCCGGTTTTCGAGGCGGACGCTTTCGTTTCCATCGACGGCGCCCGGTTGGGCCTGCAGCGCTGGGAGGCGGAAAGCCCCCGCGCCGTCATCGTCGCCCTGCACGGCATGAACGATTACGCGCAAGCTTTTGCCGGTCCCGCAGAATATTGGGCGCGTGCCGAAAACATAACCACCTATGCCATTGATCAGCGGGGTTTTGGCCGCTCGCCGCAATTCGGCCGCTGGGCGGGCGAGGAAACCATGGTCGCGGATTTGCGCGCAGCGCTTGGGGCGGCGCGGGCCGCGCATCCGGGCGTGCCGGTATTTGCGCTGGGCCACTCCATGGGCGCGGGCGTCGTCATGGCGGCGCAGGCCGAGAGGCCGGTGGCGGCGGACGGGCTTATTCTTGCTGCGCCAGGCGTGTGGGGCGGGGCGGCGCTGCCTGTCCCCTATCGCATAGCGGCCAACATGGCGGCGACGTTCGCGCCGGGCAAAACGCTGACCGGCGAGCGCGCCGAACGTCAGGCAACGGATAATATCGATGTTTTGCGAGAGATGTATGCCGATCCGCTGGTGATCAAGGATACGCGGCTTGACGCGATATTAGGCGCGATGCGGGTGATGGGCGCCGCTAATGGCGGCGCGAAAAAGATCAATGCGCGCATTCTTTTCCTGATGGGCGAGAAAGACGAAATCATCCCGCTCAAAACGATGGAAAAGGCCGCCATGCGGCTTTCCGGCGATGTGACGTTCCGGCGCTACCCTGAAGGCTGGCATTTGCTGTTTCGCGACCTTCAGGCGGGCGCCGTCTGGAGCGACGTCGCAAGGTGGATCGAGGCGCAGATTGAAGTTTCCGGCGAATAGTCTGCTCATGGTGTGTTTTCATTGAGCGCCTGCTTTGTGCTATGCAGGGTTTATGAAACCGGGCGGGATCAGCAAGGGGCTGGCGAGCGACTGGGATGCGCTCGCCGGAGATTTTTCCGGTCAGGTGCTTGAGATCGCAGATCATGACCTCTGCGGCGTCATCGCCGCGACAGCCAAAAAGCTTGGCGACGAAGGAAGGACGGCCGTTGACTTCGGCTGCGGGGCCGGCGCGGTGACGCGGCTGATCGCGCCCTTTTTCAAGCGTGTCATGGGGGTCGATTTCGCCCCGAAGCTGGTCGCGGCTGCCCGGCAAAACACCGAGGCGGCGAATGTCGATTATGCCGTATGCGATTTATCGGCCGACAACACGGTTCAATTCGCCTGCGACGTTGGGTTTTGCGTCAATGTGCTGATCGGCGAGAATCCGGCGGTGCGTGAGCGGATTGCCCGAAATGTGGTCGCCAATATTGGGCCAGGCGGCTATGGCGTCTTTGTCACACCGTCCCTTGAAGCGGTCATTCGGACCTATCAGGTCGGGCTTCTTGGGCGCTCGGCCGCGGGCATGGCGGAAAAAGAAGCCGTCGCCGCGGTGGACGGATGGGTCGAGGAAGAAGTCGTATCCTTGCCCCTGGGACTTGTTAAAATGGGCGGGGTCGCGACGAAGCATTATCTGTGCGATGAGCTTGCCGAATTTTTAAGCAGGAGAGGGTTGCGCGACATTGCAATGTCGCGCGTCTCTTACCCCTGGCGCGAGGCGTTGGGCGATATGGAGATTGACCCGGACGCTGAGCCGCCATGGGACTGGATGGCGGTTGGCCGCAAAGCCTGACCGGACTAGATCATCACGCAATTAATCACCGGTTCTGCTAAAAACCGGATTCCACTTTCCCCCCGGCTCTAGCCGGGGATATGGCAAGCGCCGCCGCCGCGCTTTTCAAAATATTGCTGGTGATATTCTTCGGCTTTCCACCATTTGCCGAGCGGTTCGATAATGGTCGCGATCGGTAGGTCGAAGCGTCCGGAGGCGGCGAGCTTATCGCGAGAGGCTTGCGCCGCATCTTGCTGGGCGTCGCTCACGGTAAAGATCGCTGTGCGGTATTGATCGCCAACATCCGGACCCTGACGGTTGACCTGTGTTGGATTGTGGCAGTTCCAGAAAATATCGAGGAGATCGTCATAGGAGGTAAGCGCGGGATCATAGGTGACGCGCACGGCTTCCGCATGACCGGTGCCCTTGCGGCAGACTTGTTCATAGGTCGGGTTGTCGGCGTGGCCGCCTGTATAGCCGACCTCGGTTTCGCTCACGCCCTTGGCCTCGCGAAAGGTCTGCTCGACGCCCCAGAAGCATCCGGCGGCGAATATGGCGATCTCTGTCATGGGTGGTCTCCAGTCAAGAATGAACAGGAAATCCATAAAGGGCGCGCCGGGGGCGGGCGCAAGTCCCGTTCACGTGGTTGTGGTCTTTTCTATCCAGTCGAGAAACGCTTCGCTGGAGCCATTGCGGGCGACCGGCAGCGCTGCGACGCATGGCGTCTCGTAAGGGTGGAGCGCAAGGATGCGGTCACGGGCGGCGGGCGCTTTCAGGGCCGTCGTTTTGACGATCAGCGGCGTTTCGACAACCTCTTCGGTCTTGCCTTCCCATTCAAAAACGGAACGCATCGGCCCGTGAATATTGACGCAGGCGGCAAGGCGCTCGCCGACCAGCGTCCGGGCGATGCGGCCCGCAATCTCGGCGTCCGGTGCGGTCACATATAAAAAGACGGCGTCGTCCATGGCCGGTCCCAGCTTGCGGGGGCGCGCCTGTCGGCCTAAATCAGCCCCGAAAGGTCTTGCGCCCCTATGTTGGCGCGCAATGGTGCGTATGCGCAAGTTAGATCACCGCAAAGCGCTTGTCTTGTTCTCCGGCGGGCAGGATTCATCGATTACGCTCGCCTGGGCGCTCGAGCGCTACGCGGATGTGGAGACTATCGGCTTTACCTATGGCCAGCGCCACGCCGTCGAACTTGAGGCGCGCGAGACGGTGCGGGCCGCCTTGCGGGCCGCCTTTCCCGATTGGGCGAGACGGCTCGGCGCCGACACGGTTGCCGATGCGGGCGGGCTCAAAGACCTCGGCGAGACGGCGATGACCCATGAGACGGAGATCCACCTCGCTGAAGACGGCTTGCCGACAACATTTGTGCCCGGGCGGAACCTGGTGTTTCTCGCGCTTGCGGGGGCGCTCGCCTATCGGCGCGGCATCGGCGTCATTGCAGGCGGCATGTGCGAGGCGGATTATTCGGGCTATCCCGATTGCCGCGAAGCCGCTTTACGCGCCCAGCTTGAGGCCATGCGTCTCGGCATGGATGCGGATTTCGAATTTCAATCGCCCTTGATGCATATCGACAAGGCGGAAAGCTGGCGACTTGCGGAACGGCTTGGCGGGGCGCGCCTCGTCGAGATCGTCAATGAGCACAGCCATACGTGCTATCGCGGCGAGCGGGATGCGCGCCATGCGTGGGGGTTTGGCTGCGGAACGTGCCCGGCATGTGAATTACGCGCGAAAGGCTGGGCCGCTTACACGGCGCGTGGTTGAGGTCATGACATATTCGGTCAAGGAGATTTACTACACGTTACAGGGCGAAGGCGCGCAAACAGGCCGTCCGGCGGTGTTCCTGCGCTTCGCCGGCTGCAATTTGTGGACAGGGCTTGAGCGTGATCGTGAGGCCGCAGTCTGCACCTTCTGCGATACGGATTTTATCGGCGTTGATGGGCCTGGCGGCGGTAAGTTCGCGGATGCCGAGGCGCTTGCTGACGCGGTGCGCGCCGGCTGGCCGGAAAGCCAGGGCGCGGCCCGGCCTTATGTGGTGTGCACTGGCGGCGAGCCCTTGCTGCAGCTCAATGGAGCGCTGATCGACGCGTTGCGCCGGCGTGGCTTCGAGGTCGGCGTCGAAACCAACGGCACAATCGAAGCGCCTGCGGGCCTCGACTGGATTTGCGTCAGCCCGAAATCGACCGCGCCGCTGGTCCAGCGCGCCGGCCATGAGCTGAAACTCGTTTACCCGCAGCAAGACGCGCCGCCAGGGGCGTTTGCGGGGCTCGCATTTGACTTTTTCTTTTTGCAGCCTATGGACGGTCCCTCGCGCGCGCGCCATACGGCCGCGGCCATTGAATATTGCAAACAGAACCCGCAATGGCGACTGAGCCTGCAGACGCACAAGCTGCTTGGCATCCCATAGGCTGGTTGAGACGAAGAGGACCGATATGCGCATCGTCAAGTCGATGAGTTTCGACGCCGCGCACTTTCTCGATCACGATCCGAGCGCGCGCCCTTATGCGCGCATGCACGGGCACTCCTTCATGCTGGAAGTCGTCATTGAGGGCGAGCCGGATGAAAAGACGGGATGGGTTGTCGATTTCGGCGATATCGACGAGGCGTTGAAAGCGCTGCATGACGCGCTCGATCATCGCCTGTTGAACGAGGTTGAAGGTCTTGAGCGGCCGACGCTGGAAAATATCTGCCGTTGGGCTGCGCAAAGGCTGAAAGACCGTTTCCCCGGTCTCGCGCAGGTGCGCGTCTCGCGGCCTTCTATTGGCGAGACCTGCATCTACGACCTTTAGAGATTGGCGGCGGCTTCCGCCTTCATCCGCGCAATCAGATATTGCGCGTCGCGGCAGTAATTTGCCGCCGCGCGATCGGCGCGGCTGAGCGCTGAATCAAGCTTTGTCAGGACCATATCGATTTCGGTTTCATCGACGAACGCTTCGGCCGGGGGCGGGAGGTCAAGGCCATCCTCGCTGATATCCATGCGCGCCGGCGAAATCGAATATCTTGCGCGGCCGCCAAGCATCACGTCGATATGGCGGTGGTTCTTGCCGATCAGTTGCGCTGCGCGCGGATCAATTTTTTCAAGCGCTTCGTTAATCGACAGGCGCAATTCATCGTAACTTTCGGCCAGCAATGACCGGCCTCCGGCGTCTTCGACCTCCTTGGCGGAAATAGCGATTTCGCAAGCTTGTTCGAGAATATCGCGCACGCGGTCGATGGCGTAAAGCGCCGCCTCGATGGCGGTCAGTGCGTCGCGCACCGGGTTTTCATCATTCGCAGACAGAGCGGGACGTTCATGGCGCCGGCGCGCACCTCGCAGCGCCCTATCGACGCCGCCGGCGACATCGAGCGCAGGCAACGCATCTTTCGCGTTCTCAGCGGTCTTTTTGCCAAGCCAGCCGCCGAGCGGGCTTCGTTTCTTTTCCGCCGCGCCAGATGCGACATGGCGGACGCCCTGTATTTTTGTGATCGCAAACGCCACGCGTTTTGCTCCTTCATAGGCAACATGTCGGGTGCAAAAATAGCGCTACAGATTTTCAACGCCGTTAAACAAACGATTAAATTTGACCGATGTCCGGCCGCAATCACCGTAATAGTTGTCGGCGGTTTAACTTTTTTGGCGGCGCGGGCGGAGCCGGCCGCCCTCAATCAGCCAGGCCGCCAAAAGAGCGAATGCGATGACAGCCAGCCAGGCGATTGGTGGTGCGAGCGGCGCATCGCGGACGCTTTCGACCCGCTCCGCATTGCGCTCGGCAATGCCGGCCCAATTCGCTCCAGCGCGCTGCTCGGCGTTTGCGCGCACGCGGCGCAAATCCGGCAGGGTCACGCCGCCGCTGCGGCGCAAGGCGAATACGCCGCCGCCGGTTTTTTCGGTGAGCGGCGCAAGGCCGATCGGCGTTGACACCACATTTTCAAACTCCGGCGGAGTTTCGACGCCAATTGCGCCGATCGCGAACAAGCCGCCCGAGGCGGCGCGATAAAGACCGCGCGGCGCGTTCTCAATCCGCGCGGTGAAAGCACCGGGCGCGGCGGGGACGAGCGCGACTTCTTCCGTGGTTCCGTCCGGGCGCGTTACCGTCACGGGCGGCGCGGTCTCCTCGACCGTGCGCCGGCTGATCACCAGCGCGCCGCCCTCCGCCCGTAGGGCAAGCGCTTCCTCTTCAAGCTCCGGTTCTTTCATCAGCCAGTGGGCGATGCGGCGCAGGAGTTCCGCATGCGGACCGCCGCCGTCAAACCCGCGCGCCCACAGCCAGACATGATCGGAAAGGAAAAGCCCGACGCGCCCTTCGCCAATGCGGTCAAGAATCAACAACGGCGCTTCATCAGGGCCTGTCATCAGCGTTTGTCCGCGCGTTTGCGCCACCGGCATGACGCGCAGCCAGCGGCCCCAGATATCTTCGTCATCTAGATTGGCGGTGACGGGGTGCCGTTCGCCGAGCGGGCTGATTTCCGGACGGAAGGCTTGTTCGACGGCGCCGCCTGAGGGCAGGGCCGGCAGGATGAATGACAGGTTGCGGCGGCTGGCGAGGCTAAGCCTGCCGTTATATTCCGGCCCCGATGCAATCAGCACCGCCCCGCCATTATCGACGAAGCGCGCAATATTGTCGAAGTGAAATGACGATAACACGCCGCGATAGGCATAGCGGTCGAAAATCAGGAGGTCGAATTCTTCGAGCTTGTCGATAAACAATTCGTCCTGCGGGAACGGGATCAGGGCGAGTTCATCCACCGGCGTGCCGTCATTCTTGTCTATGGGCCGCAATATGGTGAAATGAACGAGATCGACCGCCGCATCGGATTTCAAAAGATTGCGCCAGACGCGTTCGCCCGGATGCGGCTCGCCGGAAATCAGCAATACGCGCAAGCGGTCGCGCACGGCCGTGACCGGCAAAACGGCGATATTATTGCGGGTGGTAAGCTCGCCGGCGCGCGCGCGCACTTCCAGTTCGATGATCATGCGCCCGGGGCGATTGAGCGGCGCGTCGAAACCGGCTTCGGTTCCAACCGGGACTGCTTCGCTCAAAATCTCTTCGCCATCGATGCGCAAGGTCACCAAGGCGGATTGGGCGTCGCTGAGCAAGGTCTCGCCGGCGCCAAAATCATCAACGCGAAATGTGACGCGCACGGATTGCCGGACGATTCCGTATCGCGGTGCATTTATCAGCGTGATCTTGCGGTCAATTTCATTCTCCGCGCCGGTTGTCAGCAGGTGAATGGGGACGTCCGGCGCAGGGAATATCGCGGCATCACCTGCGTCAGCGGACTGCCCGTCCGTGATCATGAAGACGCCGGCGAGACGACGGCGGGGAATATCCGAGAGCGCTTGCGAGAGGGCGCCGACCGAGCGCGTCTCATCGCCGCCCGCATAGCGCGATAGCTCGACATCCACACCGCCCAGCCGTGCAAGGCGTTCCTGCAATTGCGCGGCGGCGGCGGCGGCGACGTCGTTTCGTCCATCTAGCGTCTGGCTGGCGCTTTCGTCGATAAGGATCAGGGCGATGTCGTTGAGCGGCGTCGTTTCCGCCTCGCGCCGCATGGGATTGGCGATCAAAAGCAGGACTGCAATAATGGCGAGGGCGCGCGGGGCGCCGCTTTTCCAGTTGCGCGCAAGGCTGACAAAAGCCAGCGCTGCGCCAACGACCAAGGTCGCAAGCATCGCCCATTGCGGCAGCCAGGGATCAAACAGCACATTCATTGTCCAAGCCGCTCCAGCAGGATCGGGGTGTGCACCTGATCGGATTTGTAGTTTCCGGTGAACGCAACCATCACCATATTGACGCCGGTACGATAGGCGAATTCACGCGCCCGTGGTCCGCCGCCGCTCATCGGCCGCGCCGGACGTCCGAAACTGTCGGCGGCCCAGGCGCCGGCCCAGTCGCGTCCGCCGATAATGATGGCCGTGACGCCGTCATTGGCGCCGCTGCTATCGGCCTCGACCCACACCGGGTTATTGTTCATGCGTCCCGACAATGTGGTGAGCAGGTAAAATGACCGCATCAAGACGTGGTTTTCATTAACGGGCGTCAGCGGCGAGATGCTCAATTGTGCAAGGATGCGCCTCAGCGCTTCACTTTCCGGCGTCGGCGCGGCGCCGATAGCGCGTTCATCGTCGCGGGTGTCGATGAGCAAAAGCCCGCCGAAACGCATGAAATTCTCGATATTGGCGAGCGCGGCATCCGAAGGCGTCTCCGCGCCGGGAAGGATCGGCCAGTAAAGGAACGAATAGACTGAAAGATCATCGGTATCAAGATTGATTGACGCAGGCGGGCCGGGCTCTATGGCGGTGCGGCGGACCAGTTCGCGGCTCAAGGCGACGAGGCCCTGTTCGGATAACTGGTCTGCGGTTGGATCACCAGTCAGCACATAAGCCAGGCGGGTGGCGAGCGCGGCCTCGGCCGCCATCGGGTCGATGGTCGCATCCAGCGGCTGCGCGACGGCGCGATCTGCGGAGGTAAGCGGCGCCAGCGTGCAAACGGCGAGGAGAGCAGCCGCGCGCACCGGCCGAAAGGCGAGCTTGCCGCTCATCAATAAAGCGAGCACGCCGTCTGTCAGCAGTAACAAGAGGGCTGCGGTAATCAATGGCGGCGCCAATGAAACCGGTGGGGTCGCCGCGTAGGGGCGCAGTGGGATGCCTGGAAGCGTGATCGGTTCGAAGGAGGTTTGCGGCCCGACGGCGTTCAGCGCCAACGGCGTTTCCGGTGCACCGTAAAATCCGGGCGGGCGTGCTGGCGATGGCGGGTCGCCCAATTGTGCAGCGGTCATCGCCTCGGCATTGTCGCCCGGACGGGCGAGGCGGCCCTCGCCAGTCAAAAGACGATAGGGCGCGTAGCGCGTCTCGGCGCCGTCATCGAGGGCGTCCGGCCCGAGCGCTGACAGGAAAGTCAGCCGCCGGAGCATATCGATGAACAGGCCGGAAATCGGCAAATCGGACCAATCGGGAGTCGCGGTTACGTGAAACAAAGCGATCACACCCGCGCCCTGACGCGCGCCCGTCACCAATGGCGTGCCGTCTTCGAGCCGCGCCCAACTGCGGATGGTCGTCTCGCCGCCCGGTTGGGCGAGCACCTGCCGGCGGACCAGCACGTCGCTGGCTGGCGCCAGGCCGGCAAATGGGCTCTCCGCCGGAAAGGCGTCGAGGCGCTGCGGCGTGTCCCAGGTGAGTGCGCCGCCAAATGCGCGCCCGCCGCCGCGTAATTCGACAGGGGTCAATTGCGGCGTCCGGTCCTGTGAGGCGTCCGCAAGCACCGGCCCTGCGAAGCGAATAAGGACGCCGCCGCGTTCGACCCACGCCGCGAGCGCATCGGCTTCGCTTTCGCGCAGCCGGCCGACATCATCAAGGATGACGACGGAAACATCGGCTTCGATCACGTCGCGCAAGTCGCCCTCGACAAAGGCTGCATGCTGATCAAGCGCCTGACTTATATAACGAGGACCGGTCAGAAGGCTGCTGGACGCGGCTTGAGCGTTAGCAACAAGGCCGATCAGGGCGCGCCGGTTGCGCGCATCCGCGAGGTAAACTGCGCCGGCGGATGAAATATTGGCGATGCGCACATTGGCGAGATCGTTGCTCAGCGCCAGCGGCAGGTCGAGATCGACTGTAAGGGTTGTTTGCCCTTCGGGAATTTCAAAACCCGCCCGCGCCAATTCTCGTCCGTCTCTCGCCGTGGCGATTAATGCGCCGGTAAAAGCCTCGCCGCCATGCAGGCGATCGATGCGAAACGCCATGTCGGCGCCCGCGTTATTGTCCCGTCGCAGGATCAAAGTTGGCGCAGCCCGGTCGGCAAACACCGAAAGCGCCCCGCGCGCAGCGAGCGCTTGTGCAAAGTCGGCGTCCGCCGCACTTGCTAAGCCGTCCGAGAACCAGAGAATTTCGGCCTGCCCTTTGGCGCTCAGATAGGGGGCTAGCTCGGCAAGCCGTGCAGTCGCTGTCTTCCGGTCGGCGGCGAAAGGCGAAGGCGCGAGTATATCGGCAATCCCGTCGAGCGCCTCGCCGGAGATCGGCTCGATATTGCGCGGCGCGGTGCTTGGCGCGGTTGTCAGCAGGAAAGTCTCGCGATCTGATTGCGCGGCCTCCGCCGCGGCCTCGACCATCGCCGCGCGACGCGCCCGCCAGTTCTGCGCCGCAGGCCAGGTGTCATCAACGACGATCACCATCGGACCGGATTGCGGGCCCGGCGCGGGCGCATTCAACACCGGGCCGGCGAGCGCGATGATAATGAGCGCGAGCAATACGAGCCGCATCGCCATCAACCACCAAGGCGTGCGGTCCGGCGTTTCTTCGCTAGTCTTTAATTGACGCAAAATGATAAAAGCGGGGAAGCGCTCGCGCTTTGGCGATGGCGGCGTTGCGCGCAATAGCAGCCATAAAAGCGGCAAGGCGCCGAGCGCGGCCAGTAAAAGGGGGGAAGTGAAACTCAAAGCGCCCAGCATTTACGACATCCGCCTGCGCATATCCGCGAGCGCGGCGAAAAGCGCGAGCAACGCGGTCTGCGGCGCGTGATCGGTGCGGTGGCTGATAAAAGTCCAGCCCGCCTTGCGGGTGATCTCTCGCAAGGCGTCGCGATGCGCGGCGAATGTCGCTTTATACGCATCGGCGACTGCGCCGGCCTGACCGAAGATCAAACGGTCGGCGCTTTCCAAATCGCGAAATTCGACACGTCCCTCGAAAGGGAAATTTTCCTCCGCCGGGTCGCAAACCTGCAGCAGCACGCCTTTCGCGCCCGCTGCAGCCAGCGCCGCGACCGCTGTCTCAACAGCGCCGGGGTTGGTGAAGAAGTCGCTCGCCATGACGATGCGCGCGCCGGCGGGAACACTGGCCACGGGCGGCGCGCTGGCCGCATCGTCAAAGGCGCCGATATTGAGCGCTTCAAGCATGCGTTGTGGTGCGTTTCGTCCCTGGAAGGGTCGGCGTTCCTCGCCAAGCAACCCGATTCGCTCGCCGCCTTGCGACAGCAGCATTGTCAGTGCGGTGATCAGTATATCCGCGCGGCGGCGCTTGGAAGGAATGTTTCGCGATGAGGCATAATCGAGCGAACGCGACGGGTCGCGCCATAGATAGGCCGCCGCCGCCGCCTCCCATTCATTCTGACGTACATAAAGCCTGTCAGTCGCGCGTGCGGACTGGCGCCAGTCAATGGCGGATACCGGGTCGCCAAAAGCGTAGGGTCGATGCTGCCAGAACGTCTCGCCGGGACCGGCGCGCCGCCGGCCATGCATGCCCGCGGAAACCGAGCGCGCGATTTTTTCCGCTTCGAGCAATAGCGCGGGAAAAAGCGCGGCGACATGCGCAGCGTCATGTTGAACGGAGATGGCGGGATTGTCCGCAGGCATGATCGGGCGCCGTCCTTTCAACGGTTGTTACGCCCCCTTCAAAAGTTCGTCGATAAAGCTGTCGGTGTCGATCCCTTCGGAACGCGCGGCAAAATTCAGCGCCATGCGGTGGCGCAGCACCGGACCGGCGAGCCGGCGCACATCGTCAAGCGACGGCGCGTGACGCCCGTCGATCAGCGCGAGCGCACGCGCCGCAAGTGAAAACGACTGGCTGGCGCGCGGGCCAGGACCCCAGGCCACATAATTGCGCACCCGTTCGCCGGCGTCTTCGGTCGGCCGGGCGGCGCGCACCAGATTGATGATCATATCCACCACCTGTTCGCCAATCGGCATTTGCCGGACGAGCTGTTGCGCGGCGATCAGGTCGTCGCTTGTCATCACCGCATCAACGACGGCTGCATCGGCGCCGGTGGTGGCGGCGAGCATTTCGCGTTCGGCCGCTTCGCTTGGATAATCGACATCGATCTGCAAGAGGAACCGGTCGAGCTGTGCTTCCGGCAGCGGATAAGTGCCTTCCTGCTCGATCGGGTTCTGAGTGGCGAGAACGTGAAATGGCGCCGGCAGATCGTGACGCGCGCCCGCGACGGTGACGTGACGCTCTTGCATTGCTTGCAACAGCGCCGATTGGGTGCGGGGGCTGGCGCGGTTGATCTCGTCGGCCATCAAGAGCTGGCAGAAAACCGGCCCGGGAATAAAACGGAATTCGCGTGCGCCCTCGGCGCTTTCTTCGAGCACTTCCGAACCGAGGACATCGCCGGGCATCAGGTCAGGCGTAAACTGGACGCGTTTGGCGCTAAGCCCCATGAGATCGGCGACCGACGTCACCAACAGCGTCTTGGCCAGCCCGGGCGCGCCGACCAGCAGGCCGTGACCGCCCGCGGCCAGCGTCGCAAGCGTCAGGTCGATCACTTCTTCTTGACCGTAGACCACCCGGCCCAACGCCGCCCGGGCGCGCCCGAATTTCACTGAAATATCATCAAATTGGCGCAAAATTTCTTGAGCTTGCTGGTTTTCTGTCATGGAAGCCGCTTCACTCTCGCTGATAAGCGCATCGAATCCGGGCGCATTTTGACTTAGCATGGCTCAATGAATGTTAAACAACCGCTTGGCAAGGAAACAGAACGGATTGTCGAAATTCTCTTGCCTCTTGCAGGACCGAGCCCAATGTCTTTACGATATTGGCTTAGCAAGCGTTCGCGGCGCCGCAAAGGGCGGCGATGCGCACAGGTGGGGCAATCACGCGAACGCGCGTTTTCGAACGCGCGTCATGCTGTCAGACTTGGTCTCGGGCAAGCGTGCCGGGCCGTATGGCAGGTGGTAAGTAAAAGGGGACCTTAGTGTCTGAGCATCAGTCAAATTTCACGGTCTGGGGATTCGTCAAGGGCTTTGCAAAGCTCATCATCGGATTTTTGTTATTACTACAGGGGCTGATCGGTCTCGTTATCCTGCTGCTGTTCGTCGGCGTTTTGGTCGAAGTCTCGAACGGCCTTGCGGGCGACAATGATGAAGTTTCGGTCTCGATCCCAGACGGGGCCGCGCTGGTGCTCGATCCCAATGGCGTGCTTGTTGAGCAAGCTGAGGACATTGATCCTTTCGAAGTAATCATCGAAGACGCTTACGGCATCGACGAGCCTTCGCAGATCGAGGTGCATGATCTCGTGCGCGTCATTCGTGCGGCGAAAGAGGACAAGCGGATCAAGGGGCTCGTTCTCGATCTTGGCAATCTTGGCGTGTCGTCAAGCAGCGCCAGCAAGCTGCATTACGTGGCGGAGGAAATCGCCGCCTTCAAGGAAAGCGGCAAGAAAATCATCGCGGTGGGAGACTATTTTTCACAGGATCAATATTTGCTCGCGGCGGGCGCTGATGAAATCTACATGAATGATTTCGGCAATCTGTTGATCTATGGCTATGGATCATACGGAACCTATCTCAAGTCATTCCTCGAAAAGCTGAAAATCACCAGCCACGTATTCCGTGTGGGGACCTTCAAGTCGGCGGTTGAACCTTTCATTCGCGATGACATGTCGCCAGAAGCGAAAGAGGCCAATCTCGCTTTTCTCAATGCCATATGGGGCGAATATGTCGGTGCGGTTGAAGGAGCGCGGGGGCTTGCGCCCGGAACGGTCGAGAATTACGCCGACAATATGGGCGTGATCATGCAGTCGGTGAATGGCGATTTCGCCAAGGCGGCGATCGAAGCCGGGTTCATTGACGGTCTTAAGTCGCGTGCTGAAATGAACGCTTATCTCAGCGAAGCGTTCGGCAAATCCCGCGACGGCAAGTCATTCCGGAAAGTGGGCTTTCGGCGTTATCTTGCCTCGGTTGGCGACGAGGAAGACGACAGCGATCCCAATATCGCCATTATCACCGCTTCGGGCACGATCGTTGACGGCGAAGCGCCGGTTGGCCGCGCTGCCGGCGGCGACACAGTGGCCGCGCAACTTATAAAAGCGCGCGAAGATGCGAAAGTGAAAGCTGTTGTCCTGCGTATCGACAGCCCTGGCGGTTCGGCCTTTGCGTCGGACATCATTCGCGATGAAGTGCTGGCGCTGAAAGCAGCCGGCAAACCGGTAGTGGCGTCGATGGGTTCGCTCGCAGCGTCAGGCGGATACTGGATCGCGGCGCCGGCCGATGAAATCTGGGCCGCGCCGACCACGATCACCGGATCGATCGGCATTTTCGGGTATTTCAATACCTTTGAAAATACCGCGGCCGAAGTCGGCGTGTTCGTCGACGGCGTCGGCACTACATCGCTGTCGCCGCTGCTCGCGACGGGCATCGGCCCGCTGCCCGACAGCGCCAGCGATATCATTCAACAATCGATCGAGCACGGCTATGACCGCTTCCTGACCGTGGTTAATGAAGGCCGCGGGCTTGAAAAGGAATATATCGACTCAGTCGGGCAGGGCCGCGTGTGGATCGGCAGCGCGGCGCAGGAGCGCCGTCTCGTGGACAAGCTTGGCGATTTTGACGATGCCGTCGCCGCGGCGGCGGAGCGGGCCGGTCTTGAAAAATACGACGTTGTCAGAATGAAAGACCGGCGAACGCGTTTTGAAATGCTGATCGACAACCTGGCCGCCAAGGCCGCACTTGCAACCCGAAGCGAGAAGCCGAAACGGGCGCAAGGCGCGGTGGCGCGGATTATTCGTGAAGCGGAAAAGCAAGCGGCATTCTTTGACGAGTTCAACGATCCGAATGCGACCTATGCGCGTTGCATCGCCTGCGAATAGGCAAACCTCAAGCATCGCGGCGGGCGCCGCCTGATGCGTTCAACACTGTGAGGGGCCGGCGTTCGGGGAAAGTCCGTGCGCCGGTTTTCATTATGTCCGACCTGATGCGATATGCGGCGGAACTTGAAGGTCTTGAACCAGGGACTTCGCCGCCGGTGGAGCAATGGAAGCCGGAACGGGTCGGCGAGATCGACCTGGTTATTCGCCGCGATGGAACCTGGATGCATGAAGGCGCGCCGATTCGCCGGGCGAAGCTGGTGCGGCTGTTTTCAACCGTGCTGCGGCGCGATGGCGATGCGTATTTTCTGGTGACGCCGGCGGAAAAATTCGAGATAGCGGTCGAGGATGCGCCGTTCGTCGCCGTCTTGATGTCGCGCGACGGCGAGGGGCCGAGGCAGAGACTGACCTTCACCACCAATCTCGGCGACAAGGTGGTCGTCGGGCCTGAGCATCCGATCGAATTTCGCGGCGCTCCTGAAACCGGCGCCGGCGCGCCCTATATAGATGTGCGGCGCGGCCTTGAGGCGCGTGTCGCCCGGGCATTGTTCTATGACCTTGTGGGCCTTTGCGAAACCCGCGAGATAGAGGGCGAAGAGCAATTCGGCGTATGGTCCGGCGGCGCGTTTTTTTCCTTTGGCCGGGCGGATGAAGTTTTTTCGTAGCGAGTGTTTGACCCAGTGACAGCGGCAGGACCGGCAAGCGAACAGAATTGGCGGGCGCTTGTCGAGGCGAATTTGAAAAACGCCTCGGCGCAGCGCGTGCATGATCTGTTTCGCGAGATTAACCCGCATCTCGTCGGCGACAAGGCGTTCGAGCGGCGCTGGAGCGACAAACGAAAGGACGCATCGGTTCTGGTGCCGGTGGTGCATCGCTCGGGCGGGCCGCGCATTATTTTAACGGTGCGCTCGCCGGATATGCCGTCTCATGCCGGGCAAATCAGCTTTCCGGGCGGCAAGGCGCATCCGAAAGACGCAACTCCTGTTGAAACGGCGCTGCGCGAAGCGCATGAAGAGGTGAATATTGCGCCCGATCTGGTTGATATTGTCGGGACCATGGGCGTGCACAAGGGCGGGCTCGGCTTTTCAGTCACGCCGGTGATTGGTCTCGTTGATCCGCAGGCGGACCTCATGCCGTGCCCGCGCGAAGTCGATGAAATATTCGAAGTGCCGCTGGCCTTTGTCGCCGACCTGTCGAACCACATCCTAGAAGAGCGCCGGCTCGACGGCGTGCCTTACCAAATGTTCGCGGCTATTTACGGCTCTTATCACATCTGGGGACTGACGGCCGGCATCTTGCGTTCATTCGCCGAAATGCTGCAGCATGACGAAAATATGCAAGGAGCCCTGCGGTGAGCGAAGCCAATGTGCTGGCGCCGCTGCCTGATGACCTGCGGGATAATTTCAACTGGCGAACCGCCCCGTATTTGCAACAGGTGACGGCGGCGCTTGAGGTGGCGGAACCGGGGTCGGCCCGCTTCGTCGGCGGCTGCGTGCGCGACAGCCTCATGGGCGTTGCGCCGAAAGACGTCGACATCGCGACCCGTCTGACGCCGGAGGCGGCGACGGCGGCGCTCAAGGCGGCGGACTTGCGCGTCGCGCCGACCGGCGTTGAACATGGCACGGTGACGGCGATTGTCGATCACAAGGGCGTTGAGGTGACGAGCCTGCGGGCCGATGTTTCAACCGATGGACGGCGCGCGACCGTGGCGTTTACGCGCGACTGGGCCACCGATGCGCAACGCCGCGACTTCACGGTGAACGCGATTTATCTGACGCCCGACGGTTTTCTTTACGATCCCGTCAGCGGCATCGCTGACGCAAGACAACGGCGTGTACGATTTATCGGCGCGCCGGAAGCGCGCATCCGGGAAGACTTTCTGCGCATCTTGCGGTTTTTCCGGTTCTCAGCGCGGTTTTGCGACGCCTATGACGAAAACGGGCTCGCCGCCTGCGCGCAGCTCAGAGGCGGGATGACACGCCTTTCGGCCGAACGCATTGGCGCAGAGATGACCGGGATCTTGTCGCTGCCGCGCGCCGCTTTTGCGCTTGAGGCGATGCAGGAAACAGGCGTGCTTGCTGAAATCTGGGATACGGCGCCCGAAATTCAGGTCGCCTCGCGCATGAAACTACTCGACCCTGGCGCTTCCGCGCCGCTGATGCTGGCCGCGCTTTATGGCGAAGCGGGCGAGGGCATCGGGCGGCGCTTGCGCCTATCCAATGCTGAAAAAGCCGAACGCGCGAGCGCACTCAATTCCGCAAGCGCTATACGGTCGCAAATGAGCGATCATGACATCGGCACCGCGCTTTACCGTCGGGGTAAGGATGGTTTTTACGACGGCGTATTGCTGGCGGCGGCGCGCGGCGTCATCGACCATGCGGCGTTTGATCGTCTCAAGGTTCTGATCAACGATACCGAACCGCCGGTATTCGCGACCTCCGGCAAGCATGTGGTGGCGGCGGGGGTGGCGCCGGGACCGGCTGTCTCCGAAATCCTTGCGACGGTCGAGGCGCAGTGGATCGCGGAAGATTTCCCCGACGAGGCGCGCCAGAAGGCGATCCTCAAATCGGCGATCGCCAGGCGCGCCGGGTAATCAGCCGATCACGCCCTTGCGGCGAAGCGCGGCTATGCCGGCTTGGTCGAGATCGAGCATTTCGCGCAACACTGCGTCGCTGTCGGCGCCGAGCTTGGGCGGCGGCGCGGTCGGCGCGACCGGCGTTGCGCTGTATTTCACCGGATGGACTGCATATTGATATGGCGGCTCGCCGTCACGCTGCGCTGTTGCCAGTATGTTTCGCGCGGCCGCCTGCGGGTCGGCAAAGGCCGCGGCGATGTCATTGACCGGGCCGGCGGGGATATTCGCTTTCTCGAACGCATCAAGCCAATGCACAGCGGGACGCTGTTTCAACTTGCCGGAAATGATGGGGATCAGGGCCTCGCGATTGACCACGCGGTCGCGGTTCTTTCCAAAGCGCGCATCGCGCGCCAGTTCCGGCGCATCAATGACGCTGCAAAATCGATTGAACTGGTCGTCATTGCCGACAGCGACGACCATGCGCCCATTGGCGGTCTCGAATAGCTGATAGGGCACGATGCTTTGATGCGCGTTGCCGGCGCGTCGCGGAGCCTCGCCGCCGATCAGATAGCTCGCCGCCTGATTGCTCAATATGGCGAGCTGGCAGTCAAAGAGCGCGATATCGAGATGCTGGCCTTCGCCAGTGCGTTCCGCGTGACGCAAGGCGGCGAGCGTCGCCGAAGCCGCATACATGCCGGTGAACAGATCAGCGGTGGCGAGCCCTGCTTTCATCGGCTCGTCCGGCGGGCCGGTGACGGACATCATGCCGCCCATGGCCTGGATCATATAATCATAACCCGGACGATCGCGGTAAGGGCCGGTCTGGCCGAAACCGGTGATTGAACAATAGACCAGCCGCGAATTGATCGCATGCAGCGCCTCGAAATCGAGCCCGTATTTTCCAAGCCCGCCGGGCTTGAAATTCTCGACCAATATGTCCGCTTTCGTCGCGAGCTTTCGGATGAGCTGCGCGCCTTTCGGCGATGCGATATCGATAGCGAGCGACTGCTTGTTTCGGTTGGCGGCCATGAAATAAGCGGCGTCGACATTCTCGCCGTCCTCATTCTGGGCGAAAGGCGGGCCCCAGCCGCGTGTATCGTCGCCGCTGCCGGGCCGTTCGACCTTGATGACGCGCGCGCCGAGATCGGCGAGCATCTGGCTCGCCCACGGGCCGGCGAGCACCCGTGACAGATCGAGAACGGTCACGCCGGAAAGCGGGAGGTTGTGGTGCTTTTTCATGGGGGGTGATGATGCGGGCAATCCATCCGCGCGCCAAGTGCGTAGAGGCTGCCGCGATCATTTGACCGGCGCGCCAAGAACCGATTTGATAGGGTAAAATGAACGCCAGGGAGGAAAGCGGCGATGATGGGATTGATGATGGACCGGCCGCTCTTGACGACCGAGATCCTCAAACATGCGGTGCGAAATTTCCACAAAACCGAAATCGTCACACGCACGGTCGAAGGGCCGATCCATCGCTATACGATCGGCGATTCCGCTCGGCGCATCGCTCAATTGGCGAACGCCTTGATGGCGCTCGGCGTCAAGAAGGGCGACCGCGTAGGTGTTATCGGCTGGAATACCTATCGCCAGTTCGAGCTTTACTTCGCCGTTGGCGGCATCGGCGCGATTCTACACACGGTGAACCCGCGCCTCGGGCTCGAAAACGCCGCTTTTGTCATCAACCACGCCGAGGATGCCTTCCTTTTCTATGATACGACATTCACGCCGCTGGTCGCTGCGCTGAAGCCGCAACTGAAAACCGTAAAGCAGTTCTGTGCGCTTACTGACGCCAAGCATATCGGCGAGGCCGACGCCGGCGCTCTGGTCTATGAAGATTTCGTTGCTTCGGGCGCGGATGCATTCGACTGGCCGGAATTCGATGAAAACACCGCGGTCGCTATGTGTTATACCTCCGGTACGACCGGCGATCCGAAAGGCGTCGTCTATTCGCATCGCGCGCTGGTGCTGCAATCCTTCGCTGCCTGCCTGCCGACGGCAATGTCGTTAAAGGAAGGCGATACGTTGTTGCCGGTCGTGCCGATGTTTCATGTGAACGCTTGGAACACGCCTTACTCATGCCTGATGATCGGCGTGAAGCAGGTATTTCCCGGCCCGCGTCTTGATGGCGAGGGGCTGTATGAAATGCTGGATGCGGAGAAAGTCACTTATAGCGCTGGCGTGCCGACCGTGTGGCTAGGGTTGCTCGACTATCTGGAAAAGACCGGCAAGACATTGCCGTATCTCAAAATGGGGATGAGCGGCGGTTCGGCATTGCCCGAAGCGCTCATTCGCGGTTTTGCGGCATATGGCGTCGAGTTGCAGCAGGGCTGGGGCATGACGGAAATGTCGCCCATCGGCACCGTCAACACGCTCCCCCCGCATATCAGGGCGCTTAGCGATGATGATCGAATGCCATATCAGCTAAAGGCGGGCCGTGCCTTGCCCTTTGTCGACATGCGCCTTGTCAATGCGGCCGGGGAAGTGCTCGCCCATGATGGCGAAACGGACGGGCATTTGCAGGTGCGCGGGCCCTGGATCATCGGCCAATATTACAAGTCGGAAGGCGAAACGCTCACCGCCGATGGCTGGTTCGATACTGGCGACGTCGCCAATATCGACCGGGACGGTTTCCTGCAAATCACCGACCGGTCCAAAGACGTCATCAAAACCGGCGGCGAATGGGTCTCGTCCATCGATATTGAAAACGCCGCTCATTTGCATCCGGGCGTCGCCCATGCCGGGGTGATCGGCGTGCAGCATCCGAAATGGCAGGAGCGGCCCTTGTTGATCGTTGTCAGGAAGCCGGGGCACAAGCCGACCGCTGACGAGATCATGGACTTCCTGAAGGAAAAGCTCGACAAGATTGCCTGGCCCGATGCGGTGGAGTTCGTCGACGCCTTGCCGCTCGGCGCGACTGGCAAGGTGTTGAAAACCGAACTTCGCAAGATGTTCAAAGATTACCGGCTGCCTGCATAGCGCCTGCATGTCAGCCAGCGGGCGCTCGGTCAGCCGTCAGCGCGCCCCCGGGCCTTCGGCGCAGTCGGCGGATTTCGCGCTGCGGCAATGGAGCGATTGTGATTGCGGCGAATTTCGGATAGGCCCGGGCGCGGAATTTGATAAAAGAGCGCAGCAATGCGCGGAGGCGAGAACGTGACGGGAAAATTGGCGGTCGTCTTTGGCGGCTCAGGCTTTGTGGGCCGGAATGTGGTGCGCGAGCTGGCGAAACGCGGATGGCGCGTGCGGGTGGCGGTGCGCCGGCCGCATCTTGCTCAGTTTCTGCGTCCCATGGGCAGTGTCGGCCAGATTGAGCTCAAGCAATGCAATGTCCGCCATCGCCCGTCGATTGCCGAGGCGCTGAAAGGCGCGGACGCGGTCGTCAACCTTGTCGGCTTGTTGCACCAGACCGGCGGCCAGACCTTTCAGGCGGTCCAGAGCGGCGGCGCGGCGGCGATCGCGAGCCTCGCCAAGGAAGCGGGCGTTGTGCATTACGTCCATATGTCGGCGATAGGCGCGGACGCGGCGAGCGACAGTCTTTACGCGCGCACCAAGGGCGAGGCGGAAGCGGCGGTCAGGGCCGCCCTGCCGTCAGTCGTCATTTTGCGGCCGTCAATCGTTTTTGGACAGGAAGACGAATTCTTCAACAAATTCGCCGCGATGGCGGGCTTTTCACCGCTGCTGCCGCTGATCGGCGGCGGCAAGACCCGTTTCCAGCCCATATATGTGGACGATGTCGCGGATGCTGTCTGCGAAGCGCTGGTCCGGCCGGAAGCCGCCGGCAAGACGTTTGAGCTCGGCGGACCGCGTATCTATACTTTCCGTGCGCTGATGGAAATGATGCTGCGTGAGATTGGCAAACGCCGGATCCTGGCGCCGATACCGTTTTTCTTTGCCTCGCTGATCGGCATTGCCGGCCAGATCGCCGGGCGGCTGCCCTTTATCGAGCCGCTGTTGACCGTCGATCAGGTCAAGCTGTTGAAACGCGACAATGTCGTGGACGATAGCGGCGCCGTTGGGACCATTGCCGACCTCGGCGTTGAGGCGCAGACCATCGAATCGGTGCTGCCGTCCTACATGGTCCGCTATCGCCGTTACGGACAGTTTACCGAAACCATGTCCGCCTGAACCGGTGCTACTCCACTGTTACGGATTTTGCGAGATTGCGCGGCTGGTCGACATCCGTGCCCTTGGTTGTCGCCGTGTAATAAGCGAGCAATTGGACCGGCACGGCGTTGACGATCGGCGACAGCATCGGATGCGTCTTCGGCGTTTCGATCGACGCCCAGGCTTTGGCGCCGGCAGCCGCAATGCCATCCTTGCAGGAGATGATCAGCGCCTTCCCATCGCGGGCCATAACTTCCTGCATGTTGGAGACGGTCTTTTCGAAATGCGCGTCAAGAGGCGCCAGCACCGCGATAGGCAGGGCCTCGTCGATTAGCGCAATCGGTCCGTGTTTCAACTCGCCGGCGGCGTAGCCTTCCGCGTGAATATAGGAAATCTCTTTCAGCTTTAGCGCGCCCTCGAGCGCCATCGGGTAGGAGACGCCGCGGCCGATGAAGAAGACGCCGGTGGCTCTGGCGATGTCGTGGGCAATGGTTTCGATCTTGTCTTTTTGCTTGAGCGCCTCTGCGACGAGGCGGGGCGTTTCGAGCAGGCTTTCGACCAGTTCGTGCTCTTCATTGGCCGACAGGACGCCGCGTTTCCGCCCTGCGCCAATGGCGATGCAGGCGAGCGCTGCGAGCTGACAGGTGAAGGCTTTGGTTGAGGCGACGCCGATCTCCGGGCCCGCGGCCATGGGAAAGATGATGTCAGCTTCGCGGGCGATCGAGGATTCCGCGACATTGACTACGGTAGCGATTTGCTGGCCATTGGCGCGGGCTTCGCGCAAGGCGGCGAGCGTATCGGCGGTCTCGCCGGACTGCGAGATGAACAAGGCGCCGCCATTATCCGTCCACGGCACGTCACGATAGCGCAATTCCGATGCGACATCGATCTCAACCGGCAGTTTCGCCCAGCGCTCGAACCAATATTTGGCGACAAGGCCGGCATAATAAGCGGTGCCGCAGGCGGAGATGGTGAGCCGGTCGAGCGCCGCGAAGTCAAAGGCGCCATTGGGCAAGCGCACGGTTTTTGCAGCGGGGTCGATATAACGCGACAGCGTGTGCGCGATCACTTCAGGTTGTTCATGGATCTCTTTCGCCATGAAATGCCGGTAGCCGTCTTTGCCGACGAGCTCCTGCGCGGCCGATGAGATCGTTTCTTTGCGGTTTGCCGGCGCGCCGTCCTCGTCGCGAATATCGACGGCGTTGCGGGTCAGCACCGCCCAATCGCCTTCTTCGAGATAGGTGATGCGATTGGTGAATGGCGCCAGTGCGAAAGCGTCGGAGCCAAGATAGACTTCATTGTCGGCGCGGCCAATGGCGAGCGGGCTGCCGCGTCGCGCGCAGATCATTAAATCGTCCTCGCCGGCGAATAGGGCCGCGAAAGCAAAAGCGCCGCGCAACCGGTCGATGGTCTTCTTGAAGGCTTCGGCGGGCGTTACGTTTTCCGTTTCGAGGTAATGGGTGATCAGTTGCGGGCAGACTTCGGCGTCAGTTTCGGACTCGAATTTGACGCCTTTTTTCTCCAGCTCGTCGCGCAGTTCGGCGAAATTCTCGATAATACCGTTATGGACGACCGCGACCCGGTGCGTCGCATGGGGGTGGGCGTTGGTTTCATTTGGCGCGCCATGGGTCGCCCAGCGGGTGTGTCCAATGCCCGCCGCGCCGGCGAGGGGAAGCGCCGCCAAGGAGGCTTCAAGGTTAGAGAGTTTCCCGGGCGCGCGCCGCCGGTCGAGTTGGCCTTCTTGCACGGTCGCGACGCCGGCGGAATCATAGCCGCGATATTCGAGCCGCTTCAAACCGGCCATGATTTGCGCGGCGACCTCGCCTGATCCCAAAACCCCGATAATTCCGCACATGCTTACTCGTTCCTCGCTATTCGTTCGCACTCGCGCCGTTCAAATCGCCGCTTGCCCCGACAATCAAGCAAAATTGCGGCCGGGCGGCCGGAAACCACCGGCAAGCGTCGCGATTCGCCGATCTTTCCATTTGTTAAGCCGCTCGGCGTCTCTAGTATAGGGCGAGGATGTTTACTTTATGACGGCCTTTGATATTCCGCATCCGGCGAAGCGGGGGCTTTTGCCGATCACCGGAGACGATCAGCCATGTGTTTACGTCTGCTTGTGCTATGCCTGTTGACCGCGTTTGCGCCCGCTGCGGCGGGAGCCGACGATTCGCGCGGCGCGCCGGCGACCTTCGGTTATATTGAGAACGTGTTTGTCGGCAATCTCGGCCTTGAGATGAAAGGCAAGCTCGACACCGGCGCCGATTCGAGTTCCGTGCACGCCTTTAATGTCGAAATCTACAAGCGCGGCCAGCGCGACAATTGGGTCAAGTTCCGGCTGGTGGGCAAGGATGGGCGCTCAATCCGTTATGACCAGAATGTCGTTCGTTTCGTGCATATCAAAACCAAGACTGGCGGAACGTTGCGCCGCCCTGTCATTCATCTGCCATTGTGTATCGGCGGCAAGCGCGCGCGGGCGGAGGTTAATCTCGCTGACCGCGGCGACTTTGAATATGACATTTTGATTGGCCGCGAATTCCTGGCGAGCCGAATTCTTGTCGATTCGAGTCGGACCTTTATGGCGCAGGAAGACTGCGAGCCCGTCGATGAAGATTAGAATTCGTCACGCGACAATACTGGGCCTTGCGCTCATCGCGGTCGGCGCCGTCGTGTTTTTGATCAAATCAGCGGTTTTGCAATATCCACTGCGTCCGGATGCGCGCGCGCTTCTCTGGGATTTTGAAATCTACCTGGAATTCGAAGGCCGGAATGCGCCGGCCCGGATCGAGGCTTATATTCCCGCGCGCGATGTCGAACGCGCTTTTCCGCATGAAGAGTTTTACAGCGGCTCGTTCGGGCTGAGCCTGATCAATGAAGCGCGCTCGCCAAACCGTCAGGCGGTGTGGACCTATCGCTACCCGGACAGCAAAAAGGTCTTGCGCTATGCGACGCAGACGCTGGGCGAGACCGTGTCGACGCCATTGCCGCTGGCCTTTCGCGAATCCGAGCCGCAAGTCATCCCGTTCGAGGCCGACCCGGTCAAGCGCCAGGCGTTTATCGTTTGGTCCGGCAATTTGCGCCAGCGCTCGGCGGATGCCCGCTCTTTTGCGACGCTGGCGCTGCAATCGGCGTTCGAGACCCGCGCCGATAATGAGCAATATGCTGATGAAGTGGCGGCGCTGCTGGGCGACGATACAAGCGTACAGGGGCGGCTGTTGCTGGCGCAGCAGCTTTTACAGTCGCAAGGCGTGCCGGCGCGGATCGCCAATGGCGTTTATCTTTCCGATGCTCGCCGCCGGGTGGAGACCCGCCATTGGCTTGAATATCACGTGGATGGCGAGGACTTCCGCTATTTTCCCGAAGGAACGCCGGACCGGTTTTTTACGGTCTGGTACGGTCCGCGTCCGCTGGTAAATGCCGCTGGCGTTGACGATCTCGACATTCAGGTGGCGTTGCGCTCGCGCGAAACCTCTGCGGCGGCGATTGCTGAAAACGCCCCCGGCCGTCTCGGTGATTTCGGCCGGTCGTTTGGTTTCGCCAACTTGCCTTTGACGACGCAGCTTGTGTTTCAGGTGCTGGTGACGATCCCCGTCGGCATTACGATCTTGGTATTCCTCCGCCAGTTCATCGGCTTCAAGACACTCGGTACGTTCATGCCGGTGCTGATCGGCATCGCCTTTCGCGAGACCGCGCTGTTGAACGGCATTTTGCTGTTCTCGCTGTTAATCGCGCTTGGCCTGACCCTTCGATTCTATCTGGAGCGCTTGCATCTCCTTCTGGTGCCGCGTCTCGCGGTGGTGTTGATTTTCATCGTTCTCGCCATGGCGGGGATCACTCTTGCTCTCACCGGCGCCAATCAGGCGATCGGGTTGTCGATTTCGCTGTTTCCCATGGTGATTCTCACCATGACGATCGAGCGCATGTCGATTGTATGGGAGGAAAGTTCCGCCGGCGAGGCGATCAAACAGGGCGCGGGCAGCCTTGCCGTGGCCGCCATAACCTATCTCGCCATGACCAATGCGATGGTCGAATATCTGATGTATCAGTTTCCCGAACTGCTCTTTGTGCTGATGGGGAGTTGCGTGCTCATGGGCCGCTTTACGGGGCTGCGTCTGTCGGAGCTCTGGCGTTTCCGCGCGCTGGCGGGGTAGGGCGATGCTGAAAACCTATCAGGCGCTGCGAAGGAATGGGGTTATCGGCATCAATGAACGCAATGTGCGTTTCGTCAATGCGCTGAACGAGCGCAAATTCCTGATCCGCGTCGATGACAAGGAATTGACGAAAGAGCTCGCGAATGCCGCGGACATTCCAACGCCGACGCTCTACGGCGTTATCAAGAACGCCCGCGACATGAAGCGGCTGCCCGAATTCATCGGCCATGCGGACGGCTTCGTGATCAAACCCGCCATGGGTTCGCAAGGCAAAGGCATCATCGTTGTCGAGAGTCCGCTGAAAGGCGGCTGGCGCCTCGCTTCTGGGCGGCGCGTCGATATGGAGGCGATGACCTATCAGATCAACAACATGCTGTCGGGCATGTATTCACTCGGCGGCCAGCCGGACAAGGCATTGATCGAATACAGGGTGAAGTTCGATGATGTGTTCGGTCAAGTCTCCTATAAGGGCGTGCCCGACATTCGCGTCATTGTGCTTAAAGGCGTGCCGGTATTCGCCATGTTGCGGCTGCCGACATCCGAATCCGACGGCAAGGCGAACTTGCACAAAGGCGGCGTCGGTGTTGGGCTGGACCTTGCGACAGGCATTACTCAGCGCGCCATGCAATTCGACCAGTTGATCGATATTCATCCGGACACGGCGCACCCGCTTGAAGGCATTCAGACGCCATATTGGGACGAGATTTTGTTGATGGCGGCGAAATCCTATGACGTGACGGGGCTGGGTTATGTGGGCGTTGACGTGGTGCTTGACCGTGAGCGCGGGCCGCTTTTGCTGGAGCTGAATGCGCGGCCCGGTATTTCGATCCAGATCGCCAACCGCAAGGGGTTGCGCTTTGTACTCGACAAGGCCGAGGCGCTTGGTCGGAATGCCAAAACGCCGGAGGAACGCGTGGCGATTGCAAAAAGCCTGGGATGAAGGTCACCCGTTTTTCATCATATCCGCCGCTTTTTCCGCGATCATAATGGTCGGGGCGTTGGTGTTGCCGGAGATAAGATAGGGCATGACCGAGGCGTCGACGACGCGCAGGCCGTCAACGCCTTTCACTTTCAGCGCCGTGTCGACGACCGCGTCGTCGCCGGTTCCCATGCGGCATGTGCCGACAGGATGATAGATGGTGTCCGAGCGCGCGCGAATATCCGCCTCAAGCGCCTGGTCGTCCGCCGGCTCGTCTAGGTAAAGCCGCTTGCCGCGCAGTTTGCGCAAGGCCGGCGCGTCAAAAATCCGCTCGATGATGCGCGCGCCTTTTTTGAGACGGCACAAATCATCTCCTTGGCTCAAAAAATTCGGATCGATCACCGGCGCTGCCGCGGGGTCGGGCGAGGCGAGGCGCACCGTGCCGCGCGATTTCGGCCGCAACACGCAGATATGGCAGGAAACGCCGCCGCCGAGATGGCGCTTGCGGCCATGATCATCGACAAGGCCCGGAATGAAATGAAGCTGGATATCCGGCTCAAGCTCGCTCGGGTCGGTTTTCAGAAAACCGCCGCATTCGGCAAGGTTCGACGTGAACGGCCCTTCATGCCGCTTGCGATAGGCGGAAAGGGCGGGCAAGGCCCGCATCATCATGCCCACATGCATGCCGATCGAATCGGGCGATGACGATTTGTAAAGCGCGGTCCAGTCGAGATGGTCCTGCAGGTTTTCACCGACATTCGAATTGTCGACGACGACATCAAGCCCGTGCTCGCGCAGATGCGCCGCCGGGCCAATGCCGGACAGCATCAAGAGTTGCGGCGACTGGAACGCGCCGGCGGCGAGAATGACCTCGCGCTTGGCGGTGACGGCTTTACGCGCGCCCTGGTGAATGAGTTCAACGCCCGTCGCGCGTTGTGCGTCGAAGACTACACGCTCCGTATGCGAATCGGTGAAGACAGCGACATTTTCGCGCTCGCTCGCCGGGTGCAGATAGGCTTTGGCGGCGGAACAGCGCTGGCCGTCGCGCTGAGTCACCTGATAATAGCCCATGCCCTCCTGCGACTTGCCGTTGAAGTCAGTATTGGACGGCAACTGGCATTCGCCAGCGGCGAGCAGAAAGGCGTCCGAGAGCGGGTTCTTGTATTTGAGGTCCGAGACCGAAAGCGGGCCGCCGACCGCGTGCAGGCCGTTCGCCCCGCGCGCATTGTCTTCGGCTTTCAGAAAGTAGGGAAGCACCTCGTCCCAGGACCAGCCTGGCGCGCCATGGGCGGCCCAGCGATCATAGTCGAATTTCGAACCGCGAATATAGATCATCGCGTTGATCGAGCTTGACCCGCCCAGTGTGCGGCCGCGCGGTTGAAATCCGCGCCGCCCGTTAAGGTGCTTTTGGGGCGCCGTTTCAAACCGCCAGTTGAGCGGGCTGTTCTTGCCGTAAAACGCAAAGCCGATCGGGGCGGCGATCAGCGGATTGTCATCGGCGCCGCCGGCTTCCAGGACGCATACGGAAACAGATGGGTCTTCGCTCAATCGCGCAGCGAGCGTGCAGCCGGCGGAGCCCGCGCCGACGATTACATAATCAAATTCGCCCAGCGTTTTGCGGGCGCCATTCGTGTTTTTCATATTGCCCTAGATGATTTTCCGAATGAGAGAGACAAGTTTTCCGGTTTTCTCCGTATAAGGCGGGTGAAGCAGCGAACCGCTGGCGAAGCGGCTTTGGTAGAAAACCGGTTTCATATGCGAGAAAGTGACAAAACCGGCCTCGCCATGATAGGCGCCCGAGCCGCTCTGCCCGACCCCGCCAAAGGGAAGGTTCTCTTGCGCCACATGCATCAGTGAATCATTGATTGTTACGCCGCCGGAAACGGTTTCATCCAGCACCTTGTCGCGGGCTTCCGCATCCTTGCCGTACCAGTATAGCGCCAGCGGCCGCTCGCCCTTATTGACATGGGCGACAGCGTCTTCCGCCGATGCGACGGGCAGGATCGGCAGGATCGGCCCAAAGACCTCTTCTCGCATAACGCCGAGATCTAGCGGCGGGTCGATGATCAGAGTCAGCGGCAGCTTGCGCTGCGGATGCAAGGCGTTTGACGAGCCGATTTCCGAAATCGTCGCGCCGCGGTCGCGGGCCTCATTGGCGAGCGCTTTCAAGCGGTCGAAATGCCGGTCCGAAATGATCGAGGCGTAATCATCTGTCGTGTCGATCGCCGGGTAGAGGATGCGTGCGGCGTTGGCGATGGCGTCGGCGGTCTGGTCCAGCGAATCTTTCGGGGCAAGCACATAATCGGGCGCGACGCAGGTTTGCCCGGCATTCAGCATCTTGCCGTAAGCGATAGATTTTGCCGCCGCGTCGAGGTTGGCGCTTTTGTCTATGATCGCCGGCGATTTGCCGCCAAGTTCAAGCGTTACAGGCGTCAGGTTTTTCGCCGCCGCTTCGGCGACGCGCCGTCCCACAGAGGTGGAGCCGGTGAACAGGAGGTGATCGAACGGCGTTTGCGCGAAAGCGACGCCCGTTTCGACGCCGCCGGTGACGATGGCGAGGTCGCGCTCCTCGAACGCTGCGGCGACGGTTTCTTTCATCACTTCGCTGAGGCGCGGCGTCAGTTCGCTTGGCTTGATGATCACCCGATTACCGGCGGCGAGCGCGGCGACGGCCGGCGCAAAAGCGAGCTGCAGCGGATAGTTCCAGGGTGCAATGATGCCGACGACGCCCAGCGGCTGCGGTTCGATGCGGCTTTTGGCTGGTAGGAAATGCAAAGGCGTCGCAACCCCGCGCGGGCGCATCCAGCGCTTGAGGTTATTCCTTGCGAGTTTGGCGCCGGCGATGGCGACGATGATTTCCGCGATCAGCGTTTCATATCGCGAGCGGTTGCCGAAATCTGCGTTGATCGCCGCGATGAATTTGTCCTCATGCGCTTCGAGCAGGCGGATCAATCGTGCGAGATTAGCGGCCCGTTCGTCATAGGAGGGGAAGGGCGCTTGCGCATAGGCGGCCTTTTGCAACGCAAAAAGCCGCTTCAGCTCGGTTTCTCCGTCAGTCATATCGCTTCTGCGCGTATGGGCCGTGTCCGCGGGCATGTGAGATTCCTTGTTGGAAGAACAAGAGACGCGCAAGTCTAGAACAACTTTCGGGCAAGTCTACTGTCTTGTGCGGCTGGTCTCGCCACCGCCGATATTGTGATGAAGCGTATGGAGAGGCCAGGGGCGAAGCCACAACAGTCGCTGGTTCGTATAAGGAAGGATTGATCGGCATGTCGGCGCGTTGCGAACCGGAATAAGATCGGCGCTTGGCGCGCGCCCCGCCATTGCCTAACATCGCATTTATGACAACGCGATACATGGAAAATGTCCTGCCGGCGCTCAAGGCGTGGCGCAAGGTCGGCCGCAAGACCGCGCTGGCGACGCTGGTGCGTATCAACGGCTCCTCGCCGCGACCGCTGGGCAGCCAAATGGCGGTTGCGGATAGCGGCGAGGCGGCGGGACTGATCACCGGGGGCTGTGCTGAGGCGGCGATCATCGCCGAAGCGCGCGCGGCGATAGAAGCCGGTGAAAACCTCTGCATTCGGTACGGCGCGGGCTCGCCTTACATGGATATACGGCTGCCCTGCGGGTCGGGAATTGACGTTTTCTTCGATGTCTCGATGGCCGATGAAAAGCTTGACGCCTTATTGGCGGCACAGTCGGCGCGGCGCCGGGCGTTGCTGCATTTTGATCTTGAAGGGCTTGCAACGCGCGTTTCTGCCGATTGGGATGAAGTGAATTCCGGCGGTTATGTGAAACGCTACGATCCGGTCGTGCGGGTGCTCGCGATCGGCAAAGGGTTCATCGTTCCTTTTGTGGCGCAGATGGCCGCCGCCGCGCAGTGCGAGGCGCATGTTTACTCGCCGGAGCAAGAAACCCTCACTCTGGCGCAATCGGCATGCACGCGCATTACGCATCTCACCCATGATCGTCAGTTCGACCCGTCGATAATAGACGCCGCGACGGCCGTCCTGCTGCTGTTTCACGAGCACGAATGGGAGGCGCATTTTCTCGAAGCAGCGCTGCGTTCCGATTGCTTTTACATCGGCGCGCTCGGCAGCCGGCGCACCCATGCGGACCGGCTGGCGCTGATGCGCGAGCGCGGGATCGATGAGGCGAGCCTTGCCCGAATTCGCGGACCGGTCGGTCTTGATATCGGCGCCAAATCGCCGCCGGAGATCGCCATTTCGATCCTTGCAGAAATCATTGAAACCTATCGCGCGCGGGTAGCGACATGAACCAGCGTGGAAGCCTTGCGCCTTTTGCGGCGATCCTTGTCGCGGCTGGACGCTCGGCGCGGTTTGGCGACGGGGACAAGCTCAATGCGCGCATCGGCGCAAAATCAGTGATTGAACACGCCGCCGCGCCCTTGTTGACGCTCGATTTCGGCGCCGTCATCATCGTTTCAGGCGATAATAACGATATGGTGCGCGCGCTCTTCAGCGATGCGCGCGTAACCCATATCGTCAACCGTACAGGCGGCATGGGGGCGTCGATTGCCGCGGGCGCGCGGGCTGTTGCGCCTGATGCACGCGGCGTTTTCATCTGCCTTGGGGATATGCCGCTAGTCAGTTGCGGTGTTTATCGAGCGCTTGCTCAAGCCTTGGAGGCCGATCCATATGCGGGTGCGGTCGCGCCCTTTCATGAAGGCCAGCGAGGGCATCCGGTGCTGTTTGGTGGAAGCAGCCTCGGCGCGCTCCAGGCGCTGCGCGGCGATGACGGCGCGCGGTCGGTTCTGAGGCAAGGCGGGTTCCGCCTGGCGAAAGTGCCGGCCGACGACGACGTGCTATTCGATATCGACACGCAGGCCGACTTGACAGAAGCGCGCCGCTGCATGGCGGCGCGCGATCCGACCTAGCTGCGTTTCAGGAACTCGATGACGCGCGCGGCGATTTCCTGCGGCGCATCTTCCGGGCTGTAATGCCCGGCGCCTTTGATCAGATGCGCTTCGCCTTGCGGGAATGCCGTGTGGAAGAGCGGCAGAAATTCGTCCGCATGCAAGGTGCGGTCTTTAGCGCCCCATAAGGCGAGCGCCGGTTTTTCGCCAATCTCAGCAGCGACGCGCGCATCGGGCGTCTCAAATGCATGCTTGCCGATGGCGAAGCCTTTCGCCCAGCCGATGGCGCCCGCCGTATGCGCCGGGGTCGGGAAAGGCGCGCGATAGGCCGCGAGCCAATCGTCAGTAATGATCTCGTTCCGCTCAAAGCCGTTCAGTTTAAGCGTCGACAGGATATTGTAATCGAGATGGCGCAAGACCTCTTCAAGCGTTCCGGCCTCTTGCGCTTGCAATATCCACTGGAACCACGGCGCCTTGCCGGCATTCGCCGTCAGCCGGTCGATGAGGTCCGCCTGGCCGAGCGGCGTCGGTCCGTTTACCGAGACGATGCGTTTGATCCGCTCCGGATGGCGAATCGCCAGACCCATGCCTGTCGGACCGCCGAAATCGTGCATCACGAGCGTGATATTGTTAAGATCATTGGCGAGGACGAAACGTTCGAGATTGTCGATATGGTCCTGCAGCCAATAGGTGCGGTCTTGCGGCGTTTCGGATTTGCCAAATCCCATGTGATCGACGGCGATCACCCGCGCATGCTTCGCCCACTGAGGAATGAGTTTGCGATAAAGATACCCCCAGCTCGGCTCGCCATGCAGGAGGAGCAGCGTTTCCGGCCCGGCGCCTTCCTCAACATAATGCATGGCGAAGCCGGGTGCATCGCTGTAGCGGGCCGCGAATGGCCATGTGCCGCCAAATGTTTCCGCCGCATCGACCGCCGGGGGCGTGGTCTTGGCGCCGTTCGCGCTCGTCGATGCGCTTGCACGCGCCCCTGCCGTCGTCAGTGCGGCGGCGCTGGCGCAGGCAGCGGCGTGAAAGATCGAGCGGCGAGAAAAATTCAGCATACGGGGTGCTCCTCATGCGTCGGCATTTTGCGCAAAGGCGCGGCCATAGGGGGACTGCCTCGCGCCAGACAAAACCAGATGATTGCTGACTGATGGTCAGATAGGCGCCGGCGCGCCTGCTACCAGATATCGCGACTTCACATTCATGCGACAATGCCGTGCGCCGCGTCGGTTTTGGCATTCGGAACATGAAATGGAAAAATTTGAAAGCAATGGGACGCGCCTGCCTGTCTAATGCAGCGAAGACGGAAGCGGCCGCCCTCTCAAGCAAAATGGTGATGCTCCTCCCACATCACTGCTTCCCCCGGTCGCTTCCGTCCGGATCAGCTATCGCCTTCGTCACGTTCGCGAATCTGGGCGGGCGTTACGCCCAATTCGCGTTTGAATGTCGAAGTCATGTGGCTTTGGGAGGAAAACCCGGTCGCATAGGCAATCTCCGCAATCGGCGCATCGCCAGCGCGCAATAATTTGCGCGCGGTGTCGATGCGGCGGCCGAGAATATAATGATGCGGCGGCTCGCCGATTTCCTTTTTGAAAGCGCGGGCGAATTGATGGCTGAGAACGCCGGACAGCTCCGCCAGCCTGTCGAGCGACAATTGTTCGTCGAGATTGGCGTCGATATAATTGAGCACCAGGTTCAACACTTTGCTTTCGAGAACCGACGCCCGCCCGGTTTTCGCATATTCCGGGGCGATGCGCATAATCTCGACAAGCATGACAATGCACAATGAGCGCAGATAATCGCTCGGGCTCGGATCGATCAGGATATGCCGGCGAATACGCTGGGCGATCTCAGTCGTGAATGGTTTCGGTCCGCCGATGATGACGCGCGATTCGAGCCTTTCTGCCGGAAGTTGCAACGCAGCGGCGATTTCCTCGCGGATTTCTTGGAATGAATAAACGAAGCACAAAACTTCCGGCGCGGATGCCGACACGCCGCGCACCGGATATTTGGGCGGCACGGCGATAAATTCGTAAGGCCGGCGCTCATAGGAGCGCAGCTTTTCATCCGCCAGCGAACTGCGCCCTTCGTCGGACGCAAAGCTGATTGTCGCAAGGCTTTCATCAAGGCGTAGATTCAAAATGCGCGGGCCCGCCGGCACGAGCTCGACAAAAAAGCGATCGAACTGCACGCGCGTGCCCCAGCAGGGCACGGCCTTGCCGGGCGGCGCATCGAGATCCATGTGCTGTTTCAAAGCGTCACCAGGTGAAGCGGCTGTATTTGCAATTTGCCGCCCTTCTTTTGTGCCCGTTTTGAGCGGTAATTGCAAAACGCAGCGGCGCGGGCCAGCCCAGCCGATGAGCTGTCACGATTGTGATGGCGGCGCGTCAGATTCTGAAAGCATGCGATGTTGAAAGCCGTCGTCGCGATTCATTGCTAGAAGCCGAAAATATCTGCGGCGGCGCGCATCGCGTTTCGGCGCGGTTCCGTGAAAATCCTCGAACTGAAATAATCGGAGGCGAAACATGCCCAGCAAGATAACCAATGGCGCGCACCATATCGGTCTGACGGTGCCAAACCTGAACAATACCCGCAGTTTTTTTATGGAAACACTCGGCTTTGAACAACTCGGCGAAGTGCCGGATTATCCCGCTGCGTTCCTCAGCGATGGCGCAATCATGCTGACGCTATGGCAGGCGGAAAACCCCGACGTTGCGATCCCCTTTGATCGTAAGAACGTGATAGGCTTGCATCACTTCGCGCTGAAAGTGGCGGATTCGACGTCGCTCGACGAGACTTACGAAAAGCTCAAGGATGCAGAGGGGGTTGAGATCGAATTTGCGCCCGAACCGCTCGGCGGAGGCGCCACCCGGCACATGATGTGCTATATTCCGGGCGGCATTCGTATGGAAATTATCGCGCCCGCGGCCTAAGAATGAGACGTATGCAAATTTTAGGGAAGGGCAGATCGCAATGACTGTTCCTGGATGGCCGGACGAACGCTCGCCATTTCATGAAGGTGAGGTCGCGTTTCAGAAAAAGCTTGGCGTTCACGAGCGGATTGAACGCCAGGGACGAAAGGTCATCCGGGATTTCATGCCCGAGCAACATCGAGCGTTTTACGAAAAACTCCCCTTGTTCATTTTGGGCGCCGTCGACAAGGCGGGTCAGCCATGGGCGACGATCCTTGCCGGCAATCCAGGCTTCATGTCGGCGCCGGATGCGCGCAGTTTGCATATAAATGCGCGCCTTGCTGCCGGCGATCCGGCGCTTGGCGGCGTCACGCCGGGCGCGCTGGTCGGCGGGCTGGGCCTGGAGTTTGAAACGCGCCGGCGCAACCGAATGAATGGCCGTATTCGGAGGATGGACGAGCAACACATCGAAATCGCGGTCGATCAGGCCTTCGGCAATTGCCCGCAATATATCTTTACCCGCCGCTTTAGAGAAACGCGGACGACGGCGCCCGGCGCGCCGCGCCCCTTGCGGACGCTTGACGACAGGGCGCGGAAAATCATCGCCGCCGCGAATACCTTGTTCATTGCGACGGCCGCGCCGGCGGGCGAGGATGCGCAAGTGCAAGGCGCCGATGTTTCCCATCGCGGGGGCAAATCTGGCTTTGTCCGGGTGGGCGACGATGGTGAATTGCTGATCCCTGATTTCGTCGGCAATTTCCATTTCAACACGATTGGCAATCTGTTGCTGAACCCGAAAGCCGGGATCGTTTTTCCCGATTTCGCGACCGGCGATCTGCTGACGCTTACCGGCCGGGCGGAAGTGGTCGACGACGATCCGCATATCGCGGCCTTTCGCGGCGCCGAGCGCTTGGTGAAATTCACGATCGAACATGGGGTTTACTTGCCTGGCGGCCTGCCGATCGCCTGGGAGGGCGGCGAAGCGTCGCCGAATTCCACAGTAACCGGCAGTTGGGAGGAGGCGGACGCCACACTCGCCGCCGAGTCGGCGCGAAACAAACGCCGCCCCTTCCGAATCGCGCGCATCGAGGATGAAAGCGCGGTGATCCGCTCCTTTTATCTTGAGCCTGCCGATAATGGCGCGCTGGTGCAATTCAAGGCGGGGCAATATTTACCAATCTGTGTGCAGACTAAAGAATGCGGCCCGCCTTTGACGCGCACCTACACATTGTCGATGGCGCCGGCTGATAATGCTTATCGCATCAGCGTGAAGCGCGAGCGCGCGCGCCAGACGGGCCACGACGACGGCGTCGTCTCGACTTTCCTGCACGAGAATTGCGCGGTCGGCGACATCGTCATGGCGCATTCGCCGCGCGGCGTCTTTACGATTGATGCGTCGGCGACGCGGCCCGCGGTGCTGATCTCGGCGGGTGTTGGCGTCACGCCGATGGTCGCGATGTTCAAGCACCTCGCGGCGGAGGGCCTGCGCACCCGGCGGACGCGGCCAGCCTGGTTTGTTCATGCGGCGCGCAGTTCCGCCGAACGGGCGTTCTTTGGCGAAGTGATGGAGATTGCCAACCAGTCAGACGCGCTGAATGCGTTCTGGCTTCTTGAAACTGTCGGTGAGGGCGATATTCCCGGCGAGAATTTCAATGCCGAAGGGTTCGTCAATGTCGATCGCTTGAAAGCCCTGCTGCCGTTTGACGACTATGATTTTTATTTATGCGGCCCGCCGGCTTTCATGCAGTCGCTTTATGACGGGCTGCGCGGCCTTGATGTTTCAGACAAGCGCATCTTTGCGGAGACCTTTGGTCCGGCCTCCCTAAAGCGCCGCCCGGATGGACCGGATGCGGAGGAATTCGCCCCGGAGCCGGCGGCTGAAAAAGCCAGCGTTCGGTTCGAAGCGTCAGGCGTCAGCGCCGAATGGTCGCGCGATGACGGCGCGCTGCTCGATTTCGCCGAAGCCCAGGGCCTTGCGCCGCCATTCGGATGCCGCTCCGGCGCCTGCGGCTCCTGTGCGGCGCGCATCGTCAAAGGCGCGGTCGCATATCTGAACAAGCCGGCGACGCCGCCGGGTGAGGGCGAGGCGCTCACCTGTTGCGCCGTACCGGCGAAAGGCGTCGATGAACTGGTGCTGGAAATCTGAAGGGCCTCATGGCGAGGGCTATCGGCGATGCTGCCAAAGCGCGGGCTAGCGCGGTCAAATGGTATTTTAGTTCTGTTCGCCTAGCTTGCGCCGTTCGTTTTCACGAGCGAACAATGCCCGTATAGTTTCGCCGTCGGACAGCTCTTCGTTCAGTGTTTCCGGATCCCATTGGTGGCGCGCTGTTTCGAAAAAGTCACCGCCATAAATGTGAATCCCGCCTGCGAACCGAAGAAGCGGGTTTGTAACTGAATGGATGGCGTTTGCCGGCAATTCGGCGACATCGCCTTCAAACAAGCAATTGGCGCCGAAGGCTTCGATTGTATCCTCTCGGCGTCGCCAGAAAATATTGTCTTCGCGACCCGTATAGATGCCGATCAACGCCCACATCATGTGGTCGTGTGGCAACAAATTCATCTGTGGCGTCCAATGGGCGGCGAAAATGGTAAGCGTCGGAGACGCCAACCGGACGTCGAGCCCGGCCTGTTTCGGCTCCCCAAGACCCGATAGCACGGCGCGATGATCGCGAATGGCGCGCGTCAACACCTCCCGCACCGCGGAGACGCCGTCCGCCTCATGATGCGCGGCGATACAATCCTCAACGAAGCGCTCTCGATCAAAAGCCATTCTTTGCTTTCCGTTGCGTGCGGTATTGGTCTTTTCAGGCGGCGGCGCGGCTCTCGAAGGCAGCGGCGCCATCAGCGCGACGCCGCCCGCTAAAACCTTGCGACGAGACAGTATAGGCGGTTCCGGCCGAAGAATCATGGGATCGAACGCTTTGTGTTGCTGTCCTGGCTCATAATAGCTTTCGCCGATTGGCATTCCAGTCAATAATCTGGACCGGTGATTTACTCTGGGACCACCCTTAATTGTCGGATTTGCAGATTGAGGCGCTCAATGACATCGGAGTTCGGACAATTTTGTCCAATAGCGCTGGCTTCAGAAGTGTTGGCGCAAAAGTGGATGTTTCTGATCATCCGAGAGCTGAATGCAGGCAGCACCCGGTTCAATGAGATTCGGCGCGGCGTGCCGCGGATCTCCGCGACGCTGCTAAAGCAGAGGCTCGATCAATTAGAACAGGTTGGCGTAATCATCCGTAGGCGTAATGAGAAAGGGAGTTCTGAAGAATATTTGTTGACCGAGGCTGGGCGTGAGTTGAAAGCAGTGCTTGGCAGCGTAGGGGAATGGGGTCAACGATGGGCGCGTGCTATCGAAAAGGATGACCTTGACCCAGGGTGGCTGGTTTGGGCCATGCATCGAAGAATTGATGTCACAGCCATGCCTTTGGGAAGAACGGTTTTGGAGTTCGAGTTCTTTGATGCGCCCAAAGATCAGCGGTTATTCTGGTTCTTGTGCGCCAATGATAGTGTTGACGTGTGCATCAAGTCGCCTGGATTTGACACCGATCTGAAAGTTATCACAAGCGTGCAAGTCTTCGCAGAGGTATGGAGAGGATTGCGCCCTCTTCGCCAGGAAATCAAAAGCGGCGGAATTCGTCTGGAAGGAAGCCTAGCATTGCAACGCGCATTTCCTGGGTGGCTTCTTTTAAGCGTTTTTGCGAAGACCAGGCGCCAGGTCTGAATCTTTTCCACTATTCGCCCCATCGAAGGCGCGCGAGACGCAATGTACCATGAGAGATTTATTGGTGGAGCCGAGGGGAATCGAACCCCTGACCTCGTCATTGCGAACGACGCGCTCTCCCAACTGAGCTACGGCCCCTTTTTTGGCGAAAACGCCATGGGATCGGCGTCATACGGCTTTGCTCACCCGCCTGTCAATCTGGGAGTTGGCGCCGGTATCCGGTCCGCCGTGACGACTACTCATCCGGCGGATTAACCGCTAATCTGAAAGGGATTTGCAGGCGGCGGGCGCATGCGGCGCCGCGCGGTTTCAGGGGGAGGGACGATATGTGGATGGCCGGACTGGTTTTCCTGGCGGCGGGCGCGCGCGCCGCGATTCCCGTCGAGGCATGGCGCTGCACGAATGATGTCGAGGTCTGGTGCTCCGATGAGGGCTGTGCGGCCAAACCCGAAGCCGAGACGACGCCGATGGCGGTCAGCGCGCACCGCAATGGCGCATTTTCGGTCTGCGCATATACGGGCTGTTGGGAAGGCAAGGCCCGCATCGCCGACATTGCCGGGCGGATCGTCTGGGCGGCGGACGATGTTGCGTTTTCAACCCGGCCGGACGGCTTGCGGGCGGGTGTTTCGCTGATGATCATCGAGGCGGACGGCGTCGGCTTTGTGCGGGTCGGCGCGATCGCCAGCCCGCTGCGCTGCTTGCGTTGGCCCGCGCCGGAACAGCCTTGAAAAAGGGAAGGGTGGCGGCTTGCTTGCATGGGGCGGCGACTGCCCTTAAGTGCTGACCGTCAAGCCCGAGGAGCCTGCCTTTATGATCCCCATGCCGTTTTTCTCGCTGATCGACGCAATTTTGCAGCTCTATACGCTGGTCGTTTTCGTCATGGTCGTCATGTCGTGGCTTGTCGGTTTTAACGTCATCAATCGCCATAATCAGTTCGTCGACATGGTCTGGCGCACGCTGATCGCATTGACCGAACCGGTGCTGCGGCCCATTCGCCGCATGCTGCCGTCGCTTGGCGGGCTCGACATCTCGCCGCTGGTGCTGCTGCTGGCGATTTTCTTCCTGCGTGAAATGAACTGGTGGATTGCGGCGCGCATCGCTATCCAATGATGCGATAGGTGAGCGCACCGTCGGGCATTTTCTGGTCGCAGCATGAAAACGGCGTAAGGCTTTTGGTGCGTGCAAGCCCGAACGCCAAGCGCAACGAAATTGCAGGGCTTTGGTCCGGCCCGGAGGGCGAGATGCGCCTTGCGGTCAAGGTCGCCGCGCCGCCGGACAAGGGCAAAGCGAATGCGGCGATCATCAAATTGCTCGCCAAGACGCTGGGCGCGCCGAAATCGGCCTTCATTATTGCGTCCGGCGAAACATCGCGCTTAAAGACCATCGACATTAACGGTGACGCAAATGACCTCGCGGCTGCGCTTGCCGCGCTTGGCGAGGCGGAATGATCCTGGACCCTGGCCCATGACGATAATTGACGGAAAAGCACACGCCGCGCAGTTGCGCGAGAAAATCGCCGGCGCAGTCGCTGGCCTTCGCGCCGATCATGGCGTGCAGCCGGCGCTTGCGGTGGTGCTTGTCGGCGATGACCCTGCAAGTCAGGTCTATGTCCGCAATAAAGGCGTTGCGACGGAAAAAGCCGGGATGCGGTCGATCGAACATCGCATGCCTGCAAGCGCCAGCGAGAGCGAGGTCGCCGCGCTGGTGCGCAAGCTGAACGACGATCCGGAAGTTGACGGCATTCTCGTGCAGTTGCCGCTGCCGGCGCATATCTCCTCCGAGAACATCATTGCTGAAATTGATCCGTACAAGGATGTGGACGGTCTTACCGAAGCGAATGCGGGACGGCTCTTGCTAGGCAAGGGCGGGCTTGTTCCGTGTACGCCGCAAGGCTCCGTCATGCTGGCGAAATCGGTGCGCGGCGATCTTTCCGGCCTGCATGCGGTGGTGGTCGGTCGTTCTATATTGGTGGGCAAGCCGCTGGCGATGCTGCTGCTGGCGGAGAACTGTACGGTGACTATGGCGCATTCGCGCACAAATGACCTCGATGCGATTTGCCGTGAGGCGGATATTTTATGCGCGGCAGTGGGGCGGCCGCGGATGATCAAGGGCGACTGGATCAAGAAAGGCGCGACCGTCATCGATGTCGGCATTAACCGGATCGAGGAAGACGGCAAGATGCGCTTGGTCGGTGATGTCGATTTTGACGAAGCGGAGCCGGGCGCCGGGGCTATTACGCCGGTGCCCGGCGGCGTCGGCCCGATGACCATCGCCTGCCTGTTGCGCAACACGGTGATCGCGGCCGCGCGGCGACGCGGGCTCGGACCCATAGACGTCTGATTTTATTGAAATTGACGGCGGCGAACCCCATCTATCCAGACGAATCGTCTGGAGGTAGGGATGAAATCTGTTCGCAAGACCCGCAATGCGATGCTGGCGGCAGCCTCAGCGCTGGCCGCCAGTGCGGCGATGCACGGCGCGGCAGCCGGCGATTTCGACGCGGCGGCGTTTCCGGCCGTGATCGAAGCGCCAATGCAGCATCAGGCGGCGCCGGATGCCGCGAGTGAGGAAAAAGCGCCGGTGAGCGTGAAAAAATGGGCGTTGATCGCTGCCGCGGCCGGATCGCTGGCGGCGCTGGTCAAGTTGATCGGCGCCCGGCGCGTGGCGCAGGCGGTCTCGCAAGGGGCGGTCCATGCGGCGCGGGCAACCGCCAAAACCGCCACCGGCGCGGCCCGCGCGGTCGGCAAAGCCGCCCGGTCGCCGCTGCGGCTTTTGGTAGTGCTGTTCGGCCTTTCCGTGTTCGCCCTGACCGGCGTTGGGCTTTACGATATTGAATGGATCGGCGGCCTGGTGAGCGGCGCGGCGCTCGCTGGCGTATCGCTTCATGGATATTTGAAGGCCCGCGCCATGTTTACGCCAGCAAAAGCAAAGGCGGCGCGCAATGTGGTTACCGAGAATTAACCAGTAATTACAGTAGTTTGCAAGATTTGGTGCGAATTTTGACTTATTCTTGCCTCAATTGCCGCGCATATATAACGCCATCGCGCTGACGCCCCTTGCGGCGCAAAAAACACGAATGATTACCCCTCCGAAGCACACTTTGCACGCACCCCGATAAACCCCGCCAGAAAGGCGGGGTTTTTCGTTGCCGCTTTTTCACAAATTGCACGCGGGCTGTGGAACGATTTCCCACGCTGCGTTATTGCGCTCAAACGGCGTATCACAGTACCTCAGATCAATGACCCGAATTCTGATCGCCCCGTCCATTCTATCCGCCGATTTCGCCCGCCTTGGCGAGGAGGTCGCCGCTGTCGCCAAAGCTGGCGCGGATTACATCCATATCGACGTCATGGACGGTCATTTTGTGCCGAACCTGACCATCGGGCCGATGGTGGTCAAAGCCATCCGTCCGGCGACGGATTTGCCCTTTGACGTGCATTTGATGATCTCGCCAGTTGATCCTTATATCGACGCGTTTGCCGAAGCCGGCGCGAATATCCTGACCGTGCATCCCGAAGCCGGCGCGCATCTTCATCGCACTATCCAGCGCATCAAGGCGGCGGGCGTCAAAGCCGGCGTGTCGCTTAATCCTGCCTCGCCCATCAGTCTCATTGAGCCGGTGATCGACGATATCGATCTCATCCTCATCATGTCAGTCAATCCCGGTTTTGGCGGGCAGAAATTCATTGCTTCGCAGCTGAAAAAGATCGAAGCGGCGCGTGCGCTGATCGATCGTTCCGGCCGGGACATCCGCCTTGAAGTCGATGGCGGCGTCGATCCGCGAACGGCGCCGAAAGCAATCGCCGCCGGCGCCGATATGCTGGTGGCCGGGTCCGCAGTGTTCCGCGGCGGGCCCGACGCTTACGCGCGCAACATCGCCGCCCTGCGTCCGGGGAGCCGAGATAAGTGAACGCAACGTCGAAATCAGCGCGGCAGACGGCTTCAGCGAAACGGCCGCGCGACATGCTGGCGCGGATGCGCAAGGCATGGGGCGAAAGTCCGTTCTATCAGGCGCAGATCAAGGGCCCGGCCCCGGACCGGCTTTTGTACCAACCGGTTGATCCGTATGCGCCGGATCGTGACATTGCCGAGACCCTGGCCAAGGGGCGGATCGCGCTCGGCGACGAGGCGGTGGATTGCGGAGACGCGCTCGAAAAGCTGTGGGATCTTGCGGAACCTGACGGCGCATTGTTCGCTTACATTCAGGAATTCTCATGGCTGCGGCATCTGTCCGCGCTGGGCGAAGACGGCAAGGCGCCGGCGCGGGCGCTGATGGCGGCGTGGCTCGATCGCTATGAACGCTGGTCCGCCGAGGCGTGGGAGCCTTATTATGTTTCCGAACGGCTGGTGCAGCTTTGCGCGCATCACCCGCTACTCCTCGCTGGCGGCGATGCTTTATGGCGCAGCCGGGTGCTCGCCTGCATGGCGCGCCAGACGCGCCACCTTGCGCGCACCACCCACCGGGCCGCCTCCGGTTTCGACCGGCTGATGACGGCGCTTGGCCTTGGCGTTGCAGGATACAGCCTGCCAGGATGCGAAGGGCCCGCCGAACGCGGGCTCGAAATGGCGCGGCGTGAAATGCGCATCCAGCTGCGCCCCGATGGCGGACATGTGAGCCGCAATCCCTCGCGGCAATTGAAACTGGCCCTGCGGCTGCAAACTCTCGCCAAGGCGATTGAGGCGCGCGGCTATCCGGCGCCTGGTTTCCTGCGGCACATGGTGCATCGCGCGAGCGTCATGGCAGCGTTCTTTCGCTGTGGCGATGGCGGTCTCGCGGTGTTCAATGGCGGTTATGAAGATGACGCCAAAGCGATCATCGCGGTGCAGACCGGCGCGGGGCCGGATCATGCGCCGCCGGATTTCGCGCGCCATTCCGGCTATCACAAGCTCGCCGCCGCACGGGCTTTGCTGATCGTTGACACCGCAAGCGATGCAGGCGGGGCGGGGCCTTATAAAAGCGCCGGTTCGATCCATTTTTCTTCCGGCCGCAGCCGTATCTTTGTCAATTGCGGCAACGGCGCCCATCGCGGCGGGCCCTGGCGCAAAGCGCTCGAACAACGAAGCGCCCACTCGGTTCTGTCTTTCGAAGAGGTGAAGGGGCGCGTTACGCTCGCTGATATCGCCCACCGGCGCGCCGAAGAGGCGGCAGGCCAGTTACTGGAATTTGAACGCGAGATTATTACTGACCGGCCTGAAAAAGCCGTTTTTACGCGCCGGCTCTATCTTTCCGCCGGCGGCGCGGACCTGCGCGGAGAAGAAGTTCTCACCGGTCTCGAAACCGAAGAGCTGGCGGGCGCTGTGTGGCGGTTCCACCTGCATCCGGGCGTCAAGGCGTCGCTGGCGCGCGATCGCAAATCGGTCATCCTACTGCTGCCAAACAAGGAAGGCTGGCGGTTCAAATCCAATTGCCCCGAAATCGCGCTGGAGCGCAGCATCTATTGCGGGGCGCCGGGCGCACCGGCGGCGTCGGAACAGATTGTCATCCATGGCGCACGGTTCGAGTCGGCCGAAGCAGAAACCGGACTGCGCATGAAATGGGCGCTGAAGCGTCTTGAAGGGGTGTAACCGGCCTATCGCGCCGTTGCGCGTCTTGGGTTAAGCTGCGCGTTTTGTGACTGATTTTTGGGCGGATGCCGGATTTGTTGAAGCAATTACAAAAGATGTTGAATGCCGGCGCGCGCCGCCCGGTCGCTCCAGTGCCGCAGATCGATCCGGCGCAACTCTTGCCGCGCCCGCCGCGCAAGATCGACCTGCGCGCCGCCCGCAAGCTGATGGCCGGCAAGAGCGTTCTCGTCACCGGCGCCGGCGGCACTATCGGTTCCGAGCTGTGCCGGCAGATCATCAATTTTGAGCCGGCCCATCTGGCGCTGGTCGATAACGCGGAATTCGCGCTTTACCAGATCGACCTGGAGCTAAAAGAAAAAGGCCATGGCGAACGGATATCCGCAGATCTCACGGATGTTTGCCGGGCCGAGCATCTCGCCCGCGTGTTCGAACGCACCGAGCCGGATATCGTCCTGCATGCGGCGGCGTTCAAACATGTGCCGATCGTTGAAGAAAACCGCTGCGCGGGCGCGCTGACCAATGTGCTCGGCGCCAAGAATGTTTTCGACACCGCGATCGACCATGGCGCAGAGTCGGTAGTTTTCATTTCTACCGACAAGGCGGTGAACCCGACCAGCTTTATGGGCGCTACCAAGCGCATCGCCGAACTTTATGCGCAGGCGCTCGATGTCGCGCAAAACGACACGCGCTTCGTCACTGTGCGGTTCGGCAATGTTCTGGGATCGACCGGTTCCGTCGCGCCGCTGTTCAAGCGCCAGATAGAACGGGGCGGGCCGGTGACCGTCACCCATCCTGAAATCATCCGTTACTTCATGACGACGCCGGAAGCGGTGCAGCTCGTGCTGCTGGCCGCGAGCCTTGATATCGACGACGTGCCGGTTGTCACTCATGACGGACGGGTGTTCGTCCTCGATATGGGCGAGCCGGTGAAAATCGTCGACTTCGCCAAGCGTATGATCGCCGCCTATGGCCTGGCGCCGGGCAAGGATATTGAAATCAAGTTCACCGGCTTGCGGCCGGGCGAAAAACTCTTTGAAGAGATCTTTCTCGATACCGATGCGCTGGTCAAAACCGGCGCCGAGGGTGTGCTGCTCGCTTCGCCGGCGATGATCGACCTGCCGCTTTTGACCCCGCGCTTGTCGGATGTGATCGAGGCGGCGCTTGGCGGCGAGCAAGCGGTGCTCGATGAAGCGGTGCATCATTTGGTGCCGGAATTTACGCCGAACGGGCAGGCGCAGTCCCATGCGCGCGGCTCCGAATCGACAAAATAAACACGCGCGGCCGGGGGCTTGTCGGCGCCGGGCTTGGGCGCTAAGCCGGCGCCGTTCAAAAAGGGTTGATCCATGACTGACGAAACGCGCGTCAAGCGCGCGCTCATTTCCGTTTCAGACAAATCCGGCATCGTCGATTTCGCAAAGCGCCTTGCGGCGGCAGGCGTCGAGCTCATCTCCACCGGCGGCACGGCGCGCGCGCTGCGCGAGGCGGGGCTGACGGTCAAAGACGTCGCTGAGGTGACTGAATTTCCGGAAATGATGGATGGCCGGATCAAGACCCTGCATCCGCGCATCCATGGCGGCCTCCTGGCGTTGCGCGATGATGCGGGCCATCGCCAGTCGATGAGCGAACACGGCATTGACGGCATCGAGCTGCTTGTCGTCAATCTCTACCCGTTTGAAGAGACGGTGGCGAAAGGCGCGGACTTCGCCGAGTGTATCGAGAATATTGACATAGGCGGGCCGGCGATGATCCGGGCGGCGGCGAAGAACCATGCGTTTGTCGGCGTCGTGACCGATCCCGACGACTATGAGACGGTGTTGAGCGAGATCGAAGCCGGCGGCGCGCTTGACGCTGAGACGCGCCGCCGCCTCGCCGCCAAGGCTTATGCCAAGACGGCGTGCTATGATGCGGCGATTTCCGCATGGTTCGCGGGCCAGAGCGGCGAGGCGTTTCCAAAAGACTATGCCGCAGCGGGGCGGCTTTCCGCGGTTTTGCGTTATGGCGAGAACCCGCATCAGGAAGCCGCGTTCTACAAGACGGGCGAGGCGCGCCACGGCGTTGCGACGGCCCGGCAACTGCAAGGCAAGGCGCTCTCCTACAACAACCTTAATGATACCGACGCAGCTTATGAGCTGATCGCCGAGCTAGGCCCGGCAAAGCCCGCCGTGGCGATTATCAAGCACGCCAATCCTTGCGGCGCGGCGATGGGCGAGAGCCTCGCTGAGGCTTATGACGCGGCGCTGCGTTGCGATCCGGTATCGGCCTTTGGCGGCATCGTCGCTTTGAATCAGAAACTGACCGGCGCGCTGGCCGAGAAAATCGTCAAGGTCTTTACCGAGGTCGTCATCGCGCCGGAAGTTGACGAGGATGCGGCGGAAATATTCGCGAGAAAAAAGAACCTGCGCCTGCTGGTTGCGGGCGGCATGCCTGCGGCGGATGCGTCGGGCAAGGTCATCAAGCCTATCGCCGGCGGCTTTTTGTTACAATCGCGTGATGCGCGCACGATCAGCGCCGGCGATCTGACGGTAGTGACGAAACGCCAGCCAAATGCGCGCGAATTCGCCGACATGCTATTCGCTTTCAAAGTCGCGAAACATGTCAAATCGAACGCGATCGTCTATGCCAAGGACGGCGCGACGGTCGGCGTCGGCGCCGGACAGATGAGCCGGCTCGATTCAAGCCGCATCGCCGCGCGCAAAGCGATTGATGCGGCCGAGGCTTGCGGCGCCGCCGCGCCGCTGACCGAGGGCTCGGTCGTCGCCTCTGACGCCTTCTTTCCGTTTGCAGACGGTTTGCTGGCGGCGGCGGAAGCCGGCGCCACGGCGGTGATCCAGCCGGGCGGTTCGATTCGCGATGAGGACGTAATCGCCGCCGCCGACGAGGCGGGGCTCGCTATGGCGTTTACCGGGGTCCGGCATTTCAGGCATTAGCGAAGCTGCCGGGAAAGGGCGGTGTGATGAGCGAGGAAAGCGATCTGGCGGCGACGCTCAAAGCACTCGAAGAACGCTTGCTGGATCAGGATATCCGCCGGCGCGCCGATCAGGTTGCGGCGTTGCTGGCTGACGATTTTGTCGAAATCGGCGCTTCCGGGCGCCGGTTCGACAAGGCGGCGATCATTCGCGATCTCGCATCGGAGGGCGACTGGCCTGAAAAGCTCGCCATTACCTGTTTCGAAGCGCGCAGCCTTGGCGATGCGCTGGCGCTTGTTCTTTACCGTATCGACCAGACCAACACGCTGCGATCGTCGATCTGGCGCAAAACCGAAAGCGGCTGGCGCATCGTGTTTCATCAAGGCACGAAGGCGCCTTAGGCCGTCGCTCGCCGCGCCCGCTACCCCCGTTCCGTCGCGACCAGCAGCGCATCGAGGCTGCGGGTGAACAGCGCCGATTTGCCGACGCTGACCGATCCGGCGAGATCCAACTCGCCGGCGGTTTCTTCGAACGCCGCTACTGCGCCGGCGGTGCTTTCGCACCATTTGTCGACAGCCTTTTGCACCCATTTCGATGTCGGCGATTTCGGTTCGGTTTTGGCGAAGCCGATAACGCGCAAGGTCAAAGCCCGCTGGCGCGCGGTCAGGTCTTCGATGGTCTGGCGAATGGCGATCTTGTCGAAATGATCCAAAGGCGGTTCGCGACGGGCTTTTTCACGCACCGCATCGATCTGTAACAGCCGCCCGATGGCGAAGAAGACGCCGCCGACGCCCGGATTGGACCAGCCGCTTTCCTTCGCCAGATTGACGATGTCGAAAGCGAATTCGAGGGCAGGGATCGCCGCCGCGTCCCGGGCGATGGCCTCAGGCGCCTGGCGTGCGATCCAGCGCTGGCGGCGCTCCTCAAAGGCCGCAGCTGCGCCGTCAGGCAGAATGTCCGGCAAGGCGGCTTTGAATTCGCTGACAGCGTCGAGATATTCTCTAATGACGGATTTAAGACCTTTCCTGGCGAGGTTTTCCCGCGCCGCCGCATCGCCGAGTAAGTGGAAGGTTTGCTCTTGCAACAGCACCGAGGCTTCAAGATAAAGCGCCGTCTGCAACGCCGCCGGTGCGACATTGTCAAGCGCGTCAACGGAAGCGGCGAAGTCGTGCAAGTTGAAAATGCGGCGCACCGCTTCGTAAGACAGGGCGATTTCCGCAAAGCTCATGCCGCCCATATCCGACGCGCGTTGAACGAAACCAACGCCGCAAGTATCGACGATTTCGTTGGAAAGCCGAGTCGCGATGATCTCCTTGCGCAGTTGGTGGGAGGCGATCGCCCGGTTGAACCGGTGCAGCGGTTCGGGGAAATAGGCGAAGAGCTCGCGCTCGAATAACGGATCGTCCGGCGCATCCGACACGGTGATTTCGTCAAACAGCCACAGCTTCGCATAGGCAAGCAGCACCGCGAGATCCGGTCGTGTCGGCCCGAGACCGTGCTGGCGCATTTGCGCTAGTTGTTCGAGATCTGGCAGATATTCGATGGCGCGATCAAGACGGCCTTCGCGTTCCAGCGTCGTCATGAAACGCGCATAAACGTCAAGCTCGGCCGGGGCGTTGGCTTCCATCTGCGTGATGGCGCGGGTCTGGTCGTAATTGTGGCGCAGAACATGGCCGGCGACATCGTCCGTCATCGAAGCCAACAGATCGTTGCGTTCTTCGATTTTGAGCTCGCCATGCTCGACCGCGTTCGATAGCAGGATCTTGATATTCACTTCGTGGTCGGAGGAATCAACGCCGGCTGAATTGTCGATTGCGTCGGTATTGATGCGTCCGCCATTGCGTGCGAATTCGATGCGCGCAAGCTGGGTGAGGCCGAGATTGGCGCCTTCGCCAATCACCTTGACGCGGATCGCGTCCGCATTGATGCGCACTGCATCATTGGCGCGGTCGCCGACGCGCCAGTTCTCTTCGCCGTCGGCCTTGAAATAGGTGCCGATGCCCCCAAGCCAGAATAGCTCCACCGGCGATTTCAGGATGGCGCGGATCAATTCCGACGGCGTCAGTTCCGCTTCCGCCACATCCAGCACATTTTGGATTTCCGGCGTCAGGGCGATGGATTTGGCGCTGCGCGAGAAGACGCCGCCGCCTTTTGAGATCAGTTTCTTGTCATAATCCTGCCAGGACGAGCGCGGCAATTCGAACAGGCGCTTGCGTTCCTTGTAAGACGGCGCCGGGTCCGGGGCCGGATCAATGAAAATGTCGCGATGGTCGAAAGCCGCGACCAGCCGCGTTTGTTCAGACAAGAGCATGCCGTTGCCGAAAACATCGCCAGACATGTCGCCGACGCCGGCGACGGTGAATGGCTCTGCCTGGATGTCCTTGCCGATCTCGCGGAAGTGACGTTTGACCGCTTCCCACGCGCCGCGGGCGGTGATGCCCATGGCCTTGTGGTCATAACCGGCCGAGCCGCCCGATGCGAAGGCGTCGCCGAGCCAGAAGCCATATTCGATCGAGATAGCGTTGGCGGTGTCGGAAAATTGCGCAGTACCCTTATCGGCGGCGACCACCAGATAGGGATCGGGGTCGTCCCAGCGCACCAGTCGCGGCGGCGTTTTCACCTCGCCATGAACAATATTGTCGGTGAGATCGAGCAGGCCGCGGATGAATACCTTGTACGCTTCGCGGCCTTCCTCGTAGATCGCGTTGCGGTCGCCGCCGGCGGGAAGCTGTTTCGGATAAAAACCGCCTTTGGAGCCGGTGGGCACGATCACAGCGTTCTTGACGCGCTGCGCTTTGACGAGGCCAAGAACTTCCGTGCGGAAATCTTCGCGCCGGTCCGACCAGCGCAGCCCGCCGCGCGCGACCGGACCAAAACGCAAATGCACGCCGTCGACGCGCGGACCGGAAACAAAGATTTCCCGATGGGGCTTGGGTTCAGGCAGCTCGGCGATTTGCGCGCTGTCGACCTTGAATGATATATAGGATTTCGGCGCACCGTCCTCGGCGCGCTGGTAATAATTGGTGCGGGTGATCGCAGAGAATAGATTGAGAAAGCGGCGAATGATGCGGTCTTCATCGAGGCTGGCGACATCATTCAGCGCCGTGACCACGGATTCCTTGTTCAAACTCGCATCGGCGACGCGCTGGTCGGCGTCCTTCGGGCCTTCCGGATTGAAGCGGGCGTGAAAATAAGCGACCAGCAAGCGCGCGATCGCCGCATTTTTCGACAGGGCTTCTTCGATATAGCTCTGGGAATAGGCGAAACCGCCCTGCATGTGATGGCGCGCGGCCGCCCGCAACAGCCAGGCTTCGCGCCAGTTGACGCCGGCGGTCAGCACTAGCGCGTTGAAGCCGTCATCTTCGCTGCGCCCTTCAAGGACGGCGAGAAGGGTTTCCTCGAACAATTCCTTGACGTCGTCGAGCGCAATTTCTCCGCCGCGCGCATGTTCCGTGTGGAAATCATGCATCCATAGCGCTTCGGCCTGCGCATCGCCGTACGGTGCAACGCGGTGGCTTGCTTCCTGCAACACGCCGAGGCCGAGATTTTCAATCGTCGGGATCAGCTTCGATAACGCCATCGGCGATTTGCGGATATATATTTTCAGCCGCACGGTGGCTTTGGAATCGCCAGCCTTCCGATAGGCGCGCACGACGATAGGCGCGTCGGCGAGCCGTTGCAGCGCGGCGATATCTTCAAGCGCCTCGGCCGGCGGCGTCGTTTCGCGATAGCCGGCCCCGAACGCGTTTTCATATTTTTCGAGCAAGGCTTCCGGCGCGGCGCCGTCATGGGCGGCGCGCATGGCGTCGAGCAAGCCGTCGCTCCAAGTGCGGCAGATCTCGCGGACCTCGCGCGTCAGCTCGGCGATTCCGGGGCCTTCCGGCGCGCCGGGGTCGATGGCGATGACATAATGCACGCGCACCAGCGCCGCGTCGCCAAAGGACGGCGCGAATGACGTGACGCGGCCTTCAAACGTGTCGGCGAGCAACTGGCCGGCGCGCTCGCGAATATCGGAATTAAACCGGTCGCGCGGCACATAGAGCAGGGCGGATATGAAGCGGTCGAAACGGTCGCGGCGCAAGAACAGCTTCACGCGAGGACGTTTGAACAGCCGCAAAATGCCGAGGCAAATCTCGCAAAGAACATCGACTTCGATCTGGAAAAGCTCGTCGCGCGGATAGCTTTCAAGAATGTTGATTAGCGCTTTTTCATTATGGCCGCCCGGCGTGAAGGCGGTCGCTTCGAGCACCTTGTCGATTTTGGCGCGGATGAGCGGAATGTCCGAAATCGGCCGATTATAGGCTTCAGCGGTGAACAGGCCCACAAATAGCTCTTCGCCGATCGGCGCGCCATCCGGCGAGAAATTCTTGACCGCCACATAATCCATAAAGGCGCGCCGGTGGGTCAATGATTTCGAACTCGACTTGGCGATAATGATCGGTTCTTTCGAGCCAAGAAACGCGGCGACGGCGGGTGACAGCTGGCCGTCCGGCTGAAAGGTGGATTTAAGGATCGTGCGGCCCGGCAGACGCAAAATGCCAAGATCCTGCTCCGCATCGGGAATAAGGTTCGGAACGCTGTTATCTTCGACAAAGTTGAAACGCCTGACGCCAAGAAACGCGAAGCGATTGTCCCACAGCCATTTCAGAAACTGCACGGTCTCGCGCTGTTCGTCCGCCTTGACGTCCGGCAAGCGCGAGCGCTCGAGCTGGGCGATGCAGGTCGCGAGACGCGCGCGCATCGCCTCCCAGTCGGCGACCGCAATCTCGACATCGGCGAGCACGGTCTTGATCTCTTGCTCCAGCGCGTCAACTTCGCCTTGCGAGACCGGCGGTTCCATTTCAACATGGATCATCGACTCGCGGAACGATGCGCCGCCCGTTTCAACGCGTCCGCCCGCGGCGTCGCGCATCAGGGAAACGACGGCGTTAGAGAAAAAGGTTACCGGCCGGCCCGCTTCCGCGAGCGCCGCGGAAATCGAGGCGACCAGAAACGGCCGGTCATCGGTGACGATATCCAGGACCAGCCGGCTTTCCGTCCATTTCTTGCTCTTTTCGGCATTGAGCGAGATTTTGCTTTCATTGGCCGGGCGCGTCTCGCCGTGATTCCAGGCTTTTGCGGCGCGGTCGAGAAGCGCCTGCGGCTGGTCCCAAAGCTGGTCTTCGCCGGTGGCGTAACGCACCAACTGCTCGAGATAGCTCTTGAACGCCGGCGTAAGGCCGGCGCCATCATCCTTGTCGCCGGCCTTTTTCTTTTGCGCCAGCGAGATCACTTGCTCGAGAATTTGACTGTCTTCGTCGGTTAGAAAGCCGTCCGGCATTGCGCTTCCTCTAAGATTGTTTTGTCGCCCGTCATAACGTGAAGACTTTGATTTTGTCTAACGAAATAGGGCTTAAATGAGGGTCAGGCAAATCGCCCCCGGCGACAATCTCGAGGAGTTTTAGGAATAGGGATAAGTCCTTGGACCGTCAGGCTTGCAGCGCCTGCGAGCCATCGGCCAATTGGTCGTTTCCCTGTTCGGTTGAGCGCTCGATCTCCCGCCTCAGAAGCGTGGTGCGCGGATAACGCCGGCTTGCGCCCTTTTCAAGATACCGATTTGCAATGTGCAACCCGGCAAAGCCGATCAGCGCGGCGCTGGCGGCGCCGGCGGCGATGGCGGGGTCGCCCGCTCGTAGGCCGGAAAGAACCGCAAAGGCGGCGGCGGGAATGGCGAGCGCCCAGGCGGAGAATAAATGCGCCGCATGGAACAGGGCGGCGGCGAAACCGATCGTCAGGGTAAGCGCGATGATTTGCATGGTCAGCGGGGGTGCGGCGATGGCCGGCGCGAGCAGGATCGGCGCGCACGCCAGCGTCACCCCGAGTACGGTAAGGCTCGCTGTATAGGCGGCGCGCCAGCGCAAAGGCCGGTCAGCGAAATTTGCGCCGGAACGGAACTGCGTGCGCAACCGGCGGGCCACCCATAAGGCGCCGAGCATCATCAGTCCCCACGCGAAAGCGCGGCCGGAATAGGTCCGCCCGGCGACGATGGCGAGATAAACGGAAAGCCCGGCGACCAGCGCAAGGCCCGGCGCGCTCCATCGCGAAAGAAGATCGATCAGATGCAGGCGGGCCGCGCGTGAAAGCGGCGCCGGCCGGCGCTTGGCGGGCTGCAGCGGCGCGCGCCGCGCGAGCTCCTGTAATTCGTGGACGGTTTTGTTTTCCAGCGATGCGCTCGTCATATGGCGCGGGTCCCTTTGCCTGTCGGCGCAAGCGCAAATCTTACGAAGCCTTGCGCGCGCTGGTCCCCATGGGAATATGCATTCATTAACCAAGGGTTAACGAATGCATTGCGGTGATTTCCGCCGAAGGTCGAGCGTTAATTTGAGAACGCCGGGACTTGGCTTGCGGATCGAAGAGCGTTGCTGCGGCTGGTTTGCCGGCGTCCGCCCGCAGATTTTATCAAGCGAGGCGATACAGATTTATTCTTCGTCAGGTTCGGCCAGGGATACGGATATATTAATACCGACGCGGGCGAGATCGCCGCGCAGCACCAGCGCGTCGATATTTGTCGGATCGAGGGTCAGTGCGTTGACGACGTCCTCGGCGGCGGTCTCATAGCTTGCAAGCGTGTAGAGCCCGCGGCCGCGCAACACGAAGGTGTCCGCACTGACGAATTCGGCCGCCTGCGCGGTATCGACCGCATTAACGACATCGAGCCAGCGCTCTTGCGCGGCGTAAATATGGGCGGCGGTAAGGTAAAGCTCGCCGGAATCCGGGACCAGCGCCAATGCCTTGTCGAGCGCGCTTTCGGCAAGGGCGGGCTCTTCGGCGAGCAGCCAGGACTGCGCGGCCTGATCGAACAGCCGCGCGCGAACGTAATCGTCGCCGGCGTCGTCACGTTCGGCAATCTCTTCGAACCGCAGGGCCGCGAGCTTCGGAAAGCCGGCGGCGAGATCCGCGGTGGCGAGGCAATGGCGCGCTTCCGCGCCGCCGCCTTCGCTTACCCATTGCTGGGCGGCGATGCGGCCAAGCTCAAGATCGGCTTTGACGAGTTCAACGCAATCCGCATAGCGCGGGTTGAGCGTTCCGGAGGCGGCGGCGAGCGCCGCAATCATGCTGATGAACCACATTGGGCAAATCTAGCGCGCCGCGCGGGATTAAAAAGGGGCGCTGCAAAAGAAAGCGCGGGAGGCGGTGCTTATTCCGCCGCCTGCGGGCGCGATGCGGTTTTTTTGCCGCCCGCCTTGGCAGCGGTTTTCACGGTTTTGCGCCGCCGGCGAACCGGGGCTTTTTTCTTCGCGGGTTTTTCGGGCTCGCCGCCAGTTTCGCTGGCGGGCGCCGTTTTCCGGTCGTCGTCGCCAACCGGTTCGGACGCTTCACGCGCCGGCGGCTCCGGCAGGAAGCAAGTGACGCAAACCCCTTCGCCTTCGGCCGATTCCATGCGCACCCAGCCATGATGGAGTTTGATGAAGCGCTCCACCAGCGCGAGGCCAAGTCCTGCGCCGGCGCCGGGGCCGCGGCTTTCAAAAGCGTCAAAGGCGCGCGCCTGATCAGTCGGCGACAGGCCGCGCCCCGTATCGGCGACCCAAATCTTGACCGCATTGCCGATCCGCCGCGCGCCGAGCGTCACCTCGCCGCCGGCGCCTGTATAAGCGAAGGCGTTGGATAGCAGGTTGAACAGGACCTGCTTGATGCGGCGCTCGTCGAGCGCGCTTTCGCCGATGTCTTTCGGGCAATCGACCTTGAGGGCGACTTGCGTGTCCTCGGCCTTAAGCGCCGCAAAGGTCGCCGCGCTTTCAAGCAACTTGCGAATGTCAGTTTGCTTGCGCGAAACCTCGAGCTGGCCGGCGTCAATCGCGGCGAGGTCGATGATGTCGTTGATCAGGTCGCGCAAATGGTAGGATGCGGATAGGACGCTCGCCACATAGTCTTTCTGGCGATCATTCAGCACGCCGAACATTTGGCCGTCGAGCATTTCCGAAAAGCCGATAATGGTCGAAAGCGGCGTGCGCAACTGATAGGAAACGTGATCGACGAATTTCGATTTCAGCCGATCGGCGTTTTCGAGAATGGCGTTGCGCTCTTTTAGTTCTTTTTCGCGTTCCTTGGAGTCCGTTATGTCGAGGAAATGCGCCAACGTCGCGCCGTCGGGCAGGGGCTCGGTGCCGACCGCGAGCGTGCGCCCGTCGGCGAGCCGGATTTCCTTGGCGCTCAGGGGCTGGCGGTCCTCGTGGGATTTCGAGGCGATGCAGCGGCGCAGCGCGTCAAACGTGTCGTCGGCGTCCTTGGCGAGTTTTTGCAGATGTTCGGCCATGACGTCGATATGCGGCTTTGATTCCACCAGCCGCGCATCGAGCCGCCAGAGCTTCTGGAACGCCTTGTTGTAAAGGCGCAAGGTGCCGTCGCTGGCGAATACCGCGACCGCTTCGGCGAGATTGTTGAGCGTCGCCTTTTGCACCTTGATCTGGGTGTTGAACTGCGCTTCGAGCGAGATCTTTTCGGTAATGTCCTCGAACGCCGTCATCACGCCGCCAAGCGGGTGGCGTTGCTTGGCGACCTGCAGCGTGCGCCCGCCGGGTAGGTGCCAGATTTCATCAGGCGCGCCGCCGAGGCGTTCCGACCCCGGCTCCGAGAGGCCTTCCGTGTACAGAGAAAGCTGGCCGTCTTTCCACTCTTCGTAGTCGCTGGGCTCGGGCAGGCGGCCCGCGACGCGCAACTGGTCGAGAATTTCACCGTGATAGACGCGGCCAGAAAGTTCTGCGTCGTCTAGCGCCCATAATTCCTTGAAGGCGCGATTGTAATAGATCAGGTTCTGGCTTGCGCCGAAGATCGCAACGGCGGTGTGGATCTGGTCGAGCGTGCGCTGGTTCGCTTCAACCTGTTGTTTGAGGTCCGATTTGGCTTTGTCCTGTTCGGTGACGTCGATGGCGACGCCGCCAAGCGCCGCATCGCCTGAACCGTGCAGCGGCGTTTCGACAATGCGGAAGACCCGCCGCTCGCCGCGCGAATTGACGACCGCGCGGCCTTCGCCCGCTTTGCGTTCAGAGGCCGCCGACGCAGCGATCTTGCGAATTGAATTGTCGAGTTCGATCTGTTGTTTGACCACATCGGCGACGCTCGCCGCCTCGACCACTTCCGCATAAGCGCGGTTCGCCCAGACAAGTTGCAACTCGGCATTGCGCCGCCATGCGGGCACTGGCGAGCGTTCTAGCAGCGCCAGCGCGCCGTGCAAATCCGTCGCCCGTTCGCGGAAGGCGCCGATGACCGCGCCGTCTTCGGCCATGCGCACGGCGGGGTCGGTGATCCACAGCGCCACCTGTCCGCCGGCGACGCGGCCGTCCACTTCGATCGTGCGTCCGTCAGCGGTGACCACATTGCCGGAAAACGCGACGCCATGCTCGCGCAAATTCTTGATCTTCTCCCGCAAGGTTTGCGGCTCGTCGGCGTCGTCATCCTGCAGGCGAAGCGCGCCGAGCGCGTTTAACAACCGGTCGACCGGCGCGGCCTTGGCGTCCTTGTCGCCTTGTGAAAACGATAGCAGCGACGCGAGCGCCGCAGGGCCGCCGAGAATTTTCGGCGCGCCCCAGCCGCCATTGACGCTGTCGGCGTCGTCTTCCCAGACCAGCACGAGGCCCGGATGCGCGGAAAGAACCGAATCGGCCTTTTCGAGACGCGCTTCCATTTCCGCCAGCTTTTCCGACCAGTGCAGCGATTGGTTACGTGTCGCGGCGGAAACCCGCAATGCCCAGATGACGGCGGCGAGCGCCAGGCCGACCGCGCCTGCCGCGCCGGCGATCAGCGGATTGACCGACGGGGCGGCGGCGACCGGTTCGGCCGCGGCGGCGACAGAAGGGGCCAGCAACGGCATTGCGCCGCCGAGCATTGTCCCCGCCATCAATTTGTTCACCCAGTGCTTCATAAAACTCTTTGCGTCCCACCGCCTCAATGGCCGCATGTCGCCGCGACGCGGACACGCTAGGCAGATTCGCCATATTTTGCGTCGGCCCGACTGTAAGGCGCAATATGTACTGTGTTCGCCGTGCGCATCTAGGCGCTATGACAAAGAAAGCGCCGCCAGCCCGATGAAGTTTTCAACAGGTTGGCGGCGTATTCTGCGAAGCCGCACGCAGATCTGAGGCCACTGCGGGGCGCGCCTTAGTCCATCAGTTGGAAATTAAAGGTTTCCACCATGCCGTAACGCATAACGGCGCGGCCGCTGTGGGTTGCGGGCGGGTATTTCCACTTCGACACGGCGTTGCGCACCGGGCGATCGAAGCACTGGTTCGGCGACTGGATGATGCGCGGATTGACGACGTCGCCTTCGGGGGTGACGTCGAACTGCACGACCACGACGCCTTCAGCGCCTTTCGAGCGGCAGCCTTCAGGATAGGGCGGCGCAATGCGAATCGACGGGCCGGATGTGGGAATGCCGGCGCCTTCTATTTCTTTCGGTCCAGGATCGGCTGTCGGCGCTCCCGGCCCGTTTTTGGGCTTTTCGCCTCTCGTCGCTGGATTGATGATTGTCTCCGGCTGTTCATCGGCGGGCACCGGGCGCGGCGGCTTGACTGAATCCGGCCCTTCGGGCGGCGGGTCGGCGGTGATTTTTAGGTCCGGCGCCGGCGTATCGGGCGCAAGTTCGACGCCTTTGTTCTTGATCAACTCGGCCATCATGAAAAACAGGCCGGCTGTGATCAGGGCGGCGACAGGAAGTCCAAGCACCCAGCGAAACAACGTCATAACGTCATCCTTTCATGCGATCGCTCAATTGAGCCAAGCGCAGCCCGAAAGGCGCGTGAATACGCTACAGATTGGAGCACGCCCCCGTGCTACATGAGGCGCAATTTAACGTGTTGTTACATTTGTGGCAAGGAGCGGCGCCATGGGCCCCGGATCTGCCCCGCAGCGCTGCGTGCTGAATCGCGTCCGGGATGACACGAAGTGAGGCCGCCATTGGTTCGCCAACCCCGCTGCCTGCGACTCCCAACGCTTTAAGCGTAGGGCCCAGCTTCCGGCCTTGCCGCGAATGCGCCGCGTGCGGATCGCCTCGGCGATAGGCTTATGGCGCAGGCGGATCGGTCGGCCGCCCGGAACGATGCCTTGCACCGGTTCCGGGATCGCACAAGGGCGACAGCCCTAATAGCGGTAGTGATCGGTCTTGAACGGGCCTTCCACCGGCACGCCGATATAGTCGGCTTGCTCGTCGGAGAGTTTCGATAGCGATGCGCCGACCTTGGCGAGGTGCAGGGCCGCGACTTTCTCGTCGAGATGCTTCGGCAGCACATAGACTTCGTTCTTGTACTGATCGCCTTTGGTCCAAAGCTCGATCTGGGCCAGCGTCTGGTTGGTGAAGGACGCGGACATCACAAAGCTCGGATGACCGGTGGCGTTGCCGAGATTGAGGAGGCGGCCCTGAGACAACAGCAACATGCGCTTGCCGTCGGGGAAGGTGATTATGTCCACCTGGTCCTTGACGTTCGCCCATTTGTAATTGCGGAGGCCCTCGACCTGAATCTCGTTGTCGAAATGGCCGATATTGCCGACGATCGCCATGTCTTTCAAAAGCCGCATATGCTCGACAGTCAGGACGTCCTTGTTGCCCGTGGCGGTGATGACGATGTCGGCGCGCGGGCAGCCTTCTTCCATGGTGACGACTTCATGGCCGTCCATCGCCGCCTGCAGGGCGCAGATCGGGTCGATCTCGGTGACCATGACGCGGGCGCCGGCACCGCGCAGCGAAGCGGCGGACCCCTTGCCCACATCGCCGTAACCGGCGACGAGCGCGACCTTGCCGGCCATCATTACGTCGGTGCCCCGGCGGATTCCGTCGACCAGCGATTCCTTGCAGCCATATTTGTTGTCGAATTTCGACTTGGTGACCGAGTCGTTGACGTTGATCGCTGGGAAGGGGAGCGTGCCGTTTTTCTGGCGCTGATAAAGCCGCAGCACGCCGGTGGTGGTTTCTTCGGTAACGCCCTGAATGTTGGCCTTCACCGTCGAATACCAGTTCGGTTGCTTTGCTAGGCGGCGCTTGATGGTCTCGAAGAGCGCCTTTTCTTCGTCATTGGACGGATTGTCGAGGAGCGTCGGATCTTTTTCCGCATCGGCGCCGAGCAGAATAAGGAGCGTCGCATCGCCGCCATCATCAAGGATCATGTTGGCGGTCTCGCCATTCGGCCATTCGAAAATCTTGTCGGCGAGATCCCAATATTCTTCGAGGCTTTCACCCTTGAAAGCGAAAACCGGCGTGCCGGCCGCAGCGATGGCGGCGGCGGCGTGGTCCTGCGTCGAATAGATATTGCACGATGCCCAGCGCACTTCCGCGCCCAGTGCCTGCAGCGTTTCGATCAGCACCGCGGTTTGGATCGTCATATGCAGGGAGCCGGCGATGCGCGCGCCTTTCAGCGGCTGCGCGGCGCCATATTCCTCCCGAGTCGCCATCAGGCCTGGCATTTCGGTTTCGGCGATTTCGATCTCGCGGCGGCCAAAATCGGCGAGGCTGATATCCTTGACGAAGTAGTCGTGATGCGCGGGCGCGGTCATGATGGGATTCCTCTGGTCTCGGGACAGTTGCAGCGGCGTATAACAGGGGCGCATCGCGGCGCCAAGGGACATATAAAGAAATCTTTATGTGTTCTCGCTAAGCGCCGGACGGCAAGTCGCGCGAAAGTGTTGCCCGCAAAGTGTAGCCGGTTCCCGGCCAAACCCGTTATAATTAACGCGGGCAGGGCGCAGAGGAGAGGTGAATTCCATGAAAAAACGAATTTTATTCGCAGCGGCGGCGCTGGCGGCGGCGCCCGCAGGCGTCATGGCGGCGTTGGGCGGTGATGCGCGGGTTGGCCCCGAAGTACGGCAGATGTGCTTTTCAAGCTCGGTCGATCGTTGGAGCGCGGTTGAGGGCGAGGATGGCGTCATCCTGCTCGATCGCGCCGCGAATGACTGGTACCGGTTCGCTGTTTCGAAAGGCTGCTCGGAAAAACGAATCAGGCGCGCCAATCTGGTGGTAATCGAAGGAAAGCCGGGTTCCGCTTGCCTGACGCGCAATGATTCCATTACGCTCGTTGATTTCGGCGGCATGAAATATAATTGCCGCATCAAGCAGATCAATGAATGGACCGTGGATGGCGCGGCCCCAGATGTGGGTGCGGCGCCGGCGACGGGTGCGGAGACGGATGCGGACGATTAGGCAGCCGCTCTGGTAAAAAAAGGCTGCATTAGTTTCCAAGGGAAAGCGATTGGCGGGTTGCATTTTTGGGGCGAAAGCGCTTTCCGTCGGATCAGGGCTGGTGGTGGATTGGGCATTAGGGCTGGGCGCAAGGGATGAAAAGACAGCCATGAAGAAACTTGTTTCCTTGATTGGCGCTGCCGGGCTCGGCGCGCTCGCCATGACGGCGAGCGGTTTTGCCGGCGACGTCGATGACAACAAAACAGAGGAAAGCGCTGATCCGCGTATTGGTGAGAAGGTCAACCGGATCTGTTTTCAAAACTCAATTAGCGGTTGGCGCGCCGTCAAAGGCGAGGACGATGTCGTCCTGCTGAGACGCAGCGTCAGCGACTGGTACCGGGTCGAGCTGCTCGGCGCTTGCGATTACCGCCTTTTCCGATCGGCGCTTTCGATTGGCATTGAAAGCCGCCCGGCGGGATCATGCGTATCCCGCGGCGATGTCATCATCGTGGAGGACTCGCCTGGTTTCCATCGGCGTTGCACGATCACGGCCATGTATGAGTGGGACGAAGATGCGCAGGCTGAGGAAAGCGAGGCCGAGCCGGAAGACAGCGAGGCTTATTGATCGGGCTTATTTTCGGCTTTGAGGATCGCTTTCAACCCGTCCCGGTAGGTCGGATATTGCAAAGCGATCCCAAGAGCGGCTTTCATGCGTTGGTTTGAGACGCGCTTATTGTCCGTGTAGAAACTTTGCGCCATGTCGGAGAGGCCCGCCTCTTCGATTGGCGTCAGCGGCGGCGGCGCGACGCCAAGCAGCGTGCAGGCGAATTCGACGACATCCTGCGGCGGGGCGGGCTCGTCATCGGCGAGGTTGTAAAGGTCATGTTGGCGCGGGGCGCGCATGCTCGCCTCTAGCGCGGCTGCGATATCGTCCACATGCATGCGCGAGAAGACCTGGCCTTGCTTGACGATGCGTTTGGCGTTGCCGGCGCGAATAGCGTCAAACGCCGACCGGCCGGGGCCGTAAATGCCGGGCAGACGAAATGTGATGAGCGGCAGGTCGTGTTTGGCCGCGAAAGCCCGCCACTCCGCCTCGGCCCTGACGCGCCGGCGCGCGCGCATGCTGGTCGGACGCAGTTCGGTTTCCTCGTCGACCCATGCGCCGCCATGATCGCCGTAAACGCCATTGGTGGATAGATAGGCGAGCCAATTGATGTCGCGAGCGTGGTCGGCAAGCGCTTGTTTCGCGGCGCGCAATGCCGGGCAACCTTTTTCGTCCGGGGGCGTTGCAATAAGGATGGCGCCGGCGTCGTCGGACAGGCGGGGGTCAAGGCCGCCGCCGTCCCAGACAACGGCTTCGACGCCTTGCTGCTTGAGGCGGCGCGCCTTTTCCGGCGAACGCGTCGTGCCGGCGGTCCGCCAACCGGCCGGCGCGAGGCGCCGCGCCAGCGCCGCCGATGTGTAACCATAGCCAAGGCAAAGGAGCCGCTTGCCGTTCATGTTCGCCTTTCCGATCATCCTCGACAGGTTGCGCAAAATTTTCTAAGCGAAGAGATACAGCACCCGTCGCGAAAATCCATGCACCGTTTGTTTGTCGCCCTTGCAATTCCTGAGATTGTCGCCGATGCGTTGTCGACGATCCAGTCAGGCGTAGACGGCGCCAGATGGCGCCCGGTTGAGAATTTTCACCTGACGCTGGCCTTTATCGGCGAGACCGACCGGCACGGCTTTTTGAACGCCGTTGACGCGCTTTCCGTAATCGATGCGCCGGCCTTCGATTTACGGCTGTCGGGGATCGGTTATTTCGGCGAACGCCAGCCGCGTGCGCTCTGGGCGGGCGCCGCCCCGTCGCAGGAATTGAGTCATTTGCAGGCGAAAACCGAACAGGCCTTGCGGCGCGCCGGTTTCGACCTTGAAAGGCGAAAGTTCAAGCCGCATGTAACGCTTGCATATTTGCGCAATGTTCCGCGCGATGCGGCGGAGCGCTATTCCGCGTTGCACGGACTTTTTTCCTGCGAGCCGTTTCCGGTGGAAGCGTTTCACCTTTATTCGTCGCGATTGGGCGGTGAGGTGAGCGCATATAACATCGAAGCGAGCTATGCGCTTTCGTCTTCGAGGTAATCGAGAAAACCGCTCGCGCCCTTTTCAATTAGGTCGAGCACGCATTCAAACCCGTCAGCGCCGCCATAATAGGGATCGGGCGTTTCGCGCTCATCCCCTTCAGCGAAGTCGAGAAAAAGGCGGATATCGCAGGTCCGGTTCGGCGGCGCGAGGTCCAGCAAATCCGTGTGGTTCGACAGATCCATGGCGAGGAGGTAATCGAATTCGTAAAAATCGGAAAATGCAACTTGCCGGGCGCGCTGATAGGACAGGTCATAGCCTCGCCTTGCCGCGGCTTTGGTCATGCGCGCATCGGGCGGGTCTCCCGCATGCCAGCCGCCCGTGCCTGCGGAGTCAATCGTCAGCTTCAAGCCGCGCTCGCGGGCTTTTTCGCGCAAGACGCCTTCCGCTGCCGGCGAACGGCAAATATTGCCAAGACAGACGAGTAAGATGCGCATTTTCATTTGGAATTCTGAATTTGAAGGTCACGATTTTCGGCAATCTGTCATTGCCGCGTGATGAGCGCAACGGCAAATTCGAACTTGATAGCGGCGGCCTCGAATGCGTTATCTACGAGGAAGAAGCGTTTGGCAAAACAGAAGGCGCGGATGAAAAAGCATTGTGCAAATGGGGTATGGCGCAAGATTGATGGCTGATTACCGGAACATTGTTGTGCTTACCGGATCGGGCATCTCTGCGGAATCGGGCGTCGCGACTTTCCGCGACAAGGACGGGGTCTGGGCCCAATATGATTATCGCGAAGTGGCGACGCCGGAAGGCTTCGCCGCCAACCCGGCGCTGGTGCATGAATTTTACAACGCCCGCCGCCGAGCCTTGCCGGGCGTTCAGCCGAACGCCGCCCATAGGGCTTTGGCGGAACTGGAGGCGGGGCTTTCGGCGCGCGGGGGAAGGCTGACGCTCATTACACAAAATGTCGATGATCTGCATGAGCGCGGCGGCGCGAAGGATGTTCTGCATATGCATGGCGAGCTGTTGAAAGCGACCTGTACTCTATGCGGCGACATTCGCGAATGGCGCGAGGACCTTTGTGTTGAAACGCGATGTCGGCTTTGCCGGCGCGAGGGCGCGATGCGTCCTTATGTTGTCTGGTTCGGCGAAACGCCCCGGCATTTGGGTGACGCAGCCGACGCAATCATGAGTGCGGATCTGTTTGTTTCCATTGGCACGTCAGGATCTGTTTATCCCGCAGCCGGCTTTGTCGCGGAGGCGCGGGCTTTGGGCGTTCCTGCCATGGAGCTCAATCTCGAGCCGTCGGAGAACGCGGGCTTGTTTGATTTCAGCCGGTATGGCGCGGCGACGGAGGTCGTGCCGACGTGGGCAGCGGCGCTTCTTGCCGGTGATCCGCCAACTGTTTCATGAGCAAATCGTAGACTGTATTTGTGTTGCGCGGATGGGCCAAAAGAATATGACGTTAAAGATTTGTTATCGATGCTCGAAATTTTTAGGAAGCAGGGAGTTTCGAGACGAGCATCATGACGACAAGAGGCTTATCGGATTGACGCTTGGCGCCCGGACTGCCTATCGTCCCGCGCCCAGTCCGCATATTTTTCTGGAAGATAATGTGAGCGAGTGTGTTTGAATGAGGTCGTACGATCCGAGCAAGCCTCTGATTTTCAGCCATATACCCAAAACCGCAGGAACGTCGGTCCGTGAAATGTTCTCGAAATGGTTCGGGTCGAATTTGCTGCTGCATTACAAGGATAAAAGCCGGCCCCCAGTCCATGATCTTGGAAATCCGCCGGAGCCGGGTAAATCGGTGGGCGTTTACGGCCACTTCAATCGCGATCGCGGTTTTGGGATAGAAAAGTACTATCCGCAGGTCGATCAATTCGTGACGATATTGCGAGACCCTTTTGAACGCGCGTTATCATCGTATTTTTTCAAAACGCAGAATGAATCCATGCGGCGTGCGTTTTGGGGCACCGCAATGGTCACGCTTGATGATTATATCGCGCATTGGCCAACCGGGTTCCTTCGCCCGCTTGATTACAGGATCGGGAATTTTCTTCCGGGCGGGCTTAATCACGACAATTACAAAAGCGTTTTTGACAACATGTTTATCGAAGTTGGGGTAACCGAGCATTTGGACATATCGCTGCGCCGCATTGCCGATAAACTTGGTTTCGATTTTGACGGCTCGCAGCTTCAGCACCTCAATGCAGCGAGGCGCACGCATGATGTGTCGGAAAGCGCCAAAGAAAAATTCAAGGCCCGTAATGCGCTTGAATATGAGATATACAACTATGCTCGCGATCGCCTGTTGAAAACGGTCCGGTGAGAGTTATTGGCCCGCAGGGCAAGGTGTTGGCATGTCCAACCCAGGCGGATCGCGAGGGGCATTCGACGAAACGCCCAACATTGCGGTAAGCTTTGCTGTTTCCCGCTAAATCACGAAATTGCGTTGTTGCAAGTTCGCCGCATTGGCTGCGTTTGCGGATATCGCTTTGCCGTCAGCCTTGTCGCGAGGCCGAAAGAGACTTTAGGTTCTGGCGGACAGAATCGATTAAGAGCGAGTTCATGAAAAGATCCATTGCATTCCTTGCTGTTGCTGCGTTGTTCCCGGCTGCCTTCGCGCAGGACGCCGAGAACGGAACTGAAGACAAAGAGGAATGGAACGTCGCTGCGCCTCCATTGCCGACCCGCGCGGTCGCGATAAATGTCGATGAAGGCACCTGGATGAGCCTTGATGTCAGCCCGGATGGGCGGACCATCGCCTTTGATCTTCTTGGCGACATTTATGTGATCCCTGCAGCCGGCGGCGAAGCGCGCTCCATCGCCGGCGGCATGGCCTGGGAGATGCAGCCGCGTTTTTCGCCTGACGGTTCGAAGATCGCTTTCACATCAGACCGCGCCGGCGGCGACAACATCTGGATCATGAATGCGGACGGCTCCGACAAGCGTCAGGTGACGAAAGAGAAATTTCGCCTGCTGAATAACGCGACCTGGTCGCCGGACGGGCAATATCTCGCAGCGCGGAAACATTACACGACGCAACGTTCGCTCGGCGCGGGCGAAATCTGGCTCTATCACATTTCCGGCGGTGATGGCGTGCAACTGGTGGAACGTCCGAGCGAGCGGCATCAAAAGGAACTTGGCGAGCCGATTTTCTCGCCGGATGGGAAATACATTTACTACACGCAGAACATTACCCCGGGATCGACTTTTGTTTACGCCCAGAATTCCAACGCCGATCTGTTCAACATTCGCCGCTATGAGCTGGCCACAGGCGAGATTGAAACGGCGGTATCGGGCTATGGCGGGTCTGTCCGTCCGGCGCCGTCGCCAAACGGGCGCTATATGGCGTTTGTGCGGCGAGAGCGGGCGAAGTCCAAACTGTATTTGAAAGACTTGCGCTCTGGAAAAGAGCGCAAGCTCTATGACGATCTCGATCAGGATATGCAGGAAGTCTGGGCGGTGCATGGCGTTTATCCGAATATGGATTGGACGCCGGATTCAAAGTCGATTGTGTTCTGGGCAGGCGGCAAAATTCGGCGCCTCAATGTCGATACAGGCGCTGTTTCGGTAATTCCGTTCCATGTTCGCGATACACGCGACGTGATTGATCCGCCGCGCCCGGAGGTGTCGGTGGCGCCGGATCGGTTTGAGACGTCGATGCCGCGCTTCGCCAGCGTGTCGCCTGACGGAAAGCAAGTCGTGTTTGAGTCCCTCGGCAAGCTTTATGTAAAGTCCTTGCCGGGTGGAACGCCACGGCGTCTCACCAACGCCCGAGACGGGTTCGAATTCTTTCCTTCATGGTCTTATGACGGACGCCGCATCGTTTATGTGTCGTGGTCTGATGAAAAGCTGGGCGCCGTGCGCTCGGTCCATGCGGGCGGCGGGGGCGGACGGGCGGTGACCCGCGAGCCGGGGCATTATCGCCGGCCGCGATTTTCGCCGGATGGCCGCACCATCGTTTTCGAAAAGGGCGAGGGTGGTTATTTGACCGACGGCGACTGGTCCGAAGCGCCAGGCGTCTATCGCATTCCGGCAAATGGCGGCGCCATGACCCGCATCGCCGATAGCGGGCATGCGCCGCATTTCGCCGCATCGAACGACCGGGTGTTCATGACTGCGTTTGATGGCGATGAAGGCGCGCTTGTCAGCGTCGATCGCGACGGCGATGATTTGCGCAAACACGCGGCGGGCGATTTCATCACTGAATTTCAGGCGGCGCCGTCCGGCAGGCATTTTTCATTCATCGAGAACTATAATGCTTTCGTGATGCCGCTCGCGCCCGGCCCGCAGGAAGTGGGCGTGGGACGCAAGGCGAGCGCCTTGCCAGTTGCGAAAGCCAGCGGCGATGGCGCGACCTATCCGACCTGGTCGCGCGATCGGCTGAACTGGACATTGGGTCCGGCGCTTTATTCGGCGAGCCTTGGCGAAATGCTGCCTGGCGCCCCGGCAGCTGAAAACACGGATGAGGAAACAGCAAGCTATGCGCCGCCGGAGACCGGCGCCGATCTGTCGTTGACAGTCGATGCGGACAAGCCATCCGGAATGCTGGCGCTTGTCGGCGCCCGCATTGTCACCATGGCGGGTGAAGAGGGCGGCGTCATTGAAAACGGCGTTATCCTGATCGAGGACAACCGTATCACGGCGGTTGGGCCGGCGGCATCCGTGACCTATCCGGCCGGGACGCGGCAAGTCGATGTTGCAGGCAAGACCATCATTCCCGGCCTGATTGACGCTCACGCACACGGGCCTCAGGGGACGGATGATATTATCCCGCAACAGAACTGGAACGCGATGGCGCATCTCGCTTTTGGCGTCACCACGGTGCACGATCCGTCAAACGCCGCGAGCCACATATTCGCCGCATCGGAATATCAACGTGCGGGCGAAATCCTTGCGCCGCGGCTCTATTCCACCGGCGAGATTGTCTATGGCGCCAAGGCGCCCGGCGTTTACGCCGTGATTGACAGCGCCGAAGACGCCGCCGCGCATGTGCGCCGCCTGAAAAAACAGGGCGCGCATTCGATCAAGAATTACAACCAGCCGCGGCGCGATCAGCGCCAGCAAGTCATTGCGGCGGCGCTGGAAGAGGACATTGCCGTCGTCGCTGAAGGCGGATCGCTGTTTCATATGGACCTCGCCATGGTCGCGGACGGCAATACCAGCATCGAGCATAATTTGCCGCAATCGATGCTTTATGAAGACGTGCTGAGCTTTTATAGCGCGACCAAGGTTGCCTATACGCCGACGCTTGTCGTTACGTATGGCGGACCGGCGGCGGACCCATATTGGCGCCAGGCGATGGATGTCTGGCGGCACCCGATCCTGTCGCGGCACGCGCCGCCGCGCCTGTTGCAGGCAAGCTCGGTGCGCCGCGAAAAAGCCCCGGAAGAAGACTATGCGGACCAGATCAGCGCCGCGACTTCGAAATTGCTCGCCGATCGCGGCGTGCCGGTCTCAATCGGCGCGCATGGTCAACAGCAAGGGCTCGCGGCTCATTGGGAAATGTGGTCCTTCGCACGCGGCGGCATGTCGCCGATTGAAGCGTTGCGCGCGGCGACGATCGTTCCGGCTGAGCATCTTGGCTTTGCCCGTGATCTCGGTTCGCTTGAGCCGGGTAAGCTTGCCGATCTTGTGATCCTTGAGGCCAATCCGCTGGAGGATATTCAGAACTCGGATGAGATTAGCCATGTGATGCTGAATGGCCGGCTATACGACGCCAAGACCTTGAATGAGGTAACAACCGGAGACCGCAATCGGGCGCCTTATTGGTGGGAATGATGGCGGATGCTGACAACCAAGAAAGAAACTGGGAAAGATAAAAGTAGGGCGAGAACAACCATGAAAAAGTCTATACTGCTTGCTGCGTCAGCGGTCGCGCTATCGGCCTGCGCGCAGGAAAATGTCCGCCAATCAGCCGCGCCGTCGCATAGCGAAGAGACGGCGACCGCGCGCTACGCTGCCGAAGGATGGATGGCGGGATCGCTGCCGGAGATCGCCGCCAAATTGCAGACTGGTGAGCTGAGCGCGGAAGAGGCGACGGCTGCCTATATTGCGCGCATCGAGGTGGTCGACAGGGCCGGGCCCGAGTTGCAAAGCGTGCTCGCATTGAATCCGAACGCGATTGAGGATGCGCGCGCGCTTGACGCCAAGCGCGCCGCCGGCGAGCCTTTAGGGCCGCTCCATGGCCTGCCAATTCTGCTGAAAGACAATATCGAATCGCTCGACCCGGTGGCGACAACCGCCGGCGCCTTGGCGTTGAAAGACAATGTCACCGAACGCGACTCGCCGCTGGTGGCTGGATTGCGCGCACAAGGCGCGGTCATCCTCGGCAAGGCCAATCTCAGTCAGTGGGCGAATTTCCGGTCGAACGATTCCATGAGCGGCTGGTCGGCGTTAGGCGGGCAGGTGAAAAACCCGCATATGCTTGATCGCAATCCGTGCGGATCGAGTTCAGGATCGGGCGCCGCTGTCGCCGCTTCGCTCGCCGCCGGGGCGGTCGGAACGGAGACCAACGGCTCGATTATATGTCCGTCAAACGTCAACGGCGTTGTCGGCTTCAAGCCGACAGTCGGACTTGTTCCGCAACAATATATCGTGCCGATTTCCTCCTCGCAGGACACGGCCGGTCCGATGACCAAGACTGTCGCGGGCGCGGCGATGATGCTGAACGCCATGGCCCACGGAGATATGGCGGGTGATGCAGCGATGGATTATGTCGCCGCGCTTGACGGTGAAGTGTTAAATGGCGCGCGCATCGGCGTGATGCGATTTGCCGAGGGTTCAAACGCCGACATCATCGCGCATTTCAATGAAGCGCTCGAGGCAATGGAAGCGGCCGGCGCCGTGCTGGTGGAGATCGATGCGTTCGAACCGGCGGCGGAAGATTTCTGGAGCAAGTCGCGCAGCGTGCTCGACTTTGAATTCAAGGCCACGATCAATGAATATCTGGCGGACGCGGCGCCCGCGGTGACAACCCGCACGCTCGACGATCTCATCGCATTCAACGAAGAACATGCGGATATCGAACTGGCATTGTTCGACCAGAGCATTTTCGTCGGTGCGAATGAGAAGGGCGGTCTTGATGATCCGGATTACATCAACGCGCGCGATGATGTTCAGGCGGCGGCGGGGCGCGACGGCATCGACAAGCTGCTGGCGGACCATGAAGTCGATATACTGGTGTCGCCATCGGGGCCGGTTTCCCCCCGCGTTGATCCCGTGAATGGCGATGTCTGGCCAGCATGGGCCGGCGCCGGTTATCTGGCGGCGATCGCCGGTTATCCGCATGTTACGGTTCCTATGGGAACCGTGCATGGCGTGCCGGTCGGGATTTCCTTTATGGGCGCAAAAGATCGCGATGCGGAGGTGTTGTCATTCGGCTATGCGTATGAACAGCGCTCGATGCATCGCGCCGACCCGCAATATCTGCCGAATGCCGAAGCACGGGCGGAGATTGCGCCTGCGATGAAACGCAAAGCGGAATAATGCGCGGCGTCGCTTTCCCCAAAGAGCAGCGCGAAGCCATCTTGAAGGCGATCCAGGACTTTGCACGCGATGAGATCGAGATGGAAATCGGCGGTGTTGACGCCGGTTTCCTGCTCGACTTCTTCACTGAAAAAATCGGTGGTTATTACTATAATCAGGGCCTTTACGACGCACAGGCGGTTTTGTCGAAACGCATGGACGACATAGGCGAAACGATTATCGGGTTAGAACAACCGGACCTGTTGCACCGATAGATTGCGTTGAGGTCCGGCCTGTTTCTAGATCGATCCGTGGCAATGCTTGAATTTCTTGCCCGAGCCGCACGGACAAGGGGCGTTGCGTTGAACCCGGCCCCAGGTTTCGGGATTGCTCGGATCGACGCCAGCGGCGCCGGCGCGGCCTTTCAAAGTGCCGATGCCGGCGGAAAGCCGGGCGCGCGGGTCCGGGTGGGTCATTTCATTCTCGCCGGTTGACGGGTTCACATGGGTTTCCGTCATCGGCAACTCACGCGGTTGCGGCACAGCCGCTTCTGGTTGACGCACCTGCAAATTCATCAACAGGCGGGTCACGTCGCGGCGCAGGCCGTCCAGCAGGCTCTGGAAAAGGGCGAAACTTTCCGTCTTGAATTCATTCACCGGGTCGCGCTGGCCATGGCCGCGCATCCAGATGACCGAGCGCAAATGATCAAGCGTTTGCAGGTGTTCGCGCCAGTTGGTGTCAAGAACGTTCAAAAGGATGGCCTTTTCGATACGGCGCATCATTTCCGGGCCGATTTCGGCTGCGCGTGCAGCGGCGAGCCGGTTGGTTTCCTCGATCAGCTTGTCAGTAATCTCGGTGCTGGCGACGCCTTCTTCTTTTGCCCATTCGTCAACCGGGATATCCTTGCCGAAGACGCCGGTCAGTTCTTTTTTGAGCCCTTCGACATCCCATTGTTCAGCGTAGGATTTGGCGGGAATATGCATGGCGACAAGGTCTTCGACCAGTTGCTCGCGCATATCCGTGATGATGTTGTCCACCGCTTCGGATGACATGAATTCGATGCGCTGTTCGAAAATCGCCTTGCGCTGATCGTTGATGACATCATCGAATTTGAGGACGTTTTTGCGCATGTCGTAATTGCGCTGTTCGACTTTTTTCTGTGCGGTTTCGACCGCCTTGGTGAACCAGGGGTGCTCGATCGATTCGTCAGGCTGGATGCCGAAGCGCTTGAGCATTTTTTCCATGCCGGAGCCAAAGATGCGCATCAGGTCATCTTCCAGCGACAGGAAGAATTTCGTTGCGCCCGGATCGCCCTGACGGCCCGAACGGCCGCGCAACTGATTGTCGATGCGCCGGCTTTCATGCCGCTCGGTCGCGAGGACGAAAAGACCGCCCGCATCGAGCGCCTTTTGCTTGTCTTCGGCGATCTTCGCTTCGATTTCCGCGCGCTTGCGTTTGATCGCTTCTTCGTCGTCACCTTCTTCCAGCGCGTTCATCAACTGCATGTCGATAGATCCGCCAAGCTGGATGTCGGTGCCGCGGCCCGCCATATTGGTGGCGATGGTCACCGCGCCGGGCGCACCGGCCCCAGCGACGATTTCCGCTTCCTGTTCGTGATAGCGCGCATTCAGCACATTATGCGGCACGGGAAGTTTCTTCTCACCAAGGGCGGAGAGATAGTCAGCTTGTGCTTCCATCTCCTTTTTAAGATCTTCTTCCTTCGCCTTGAGGTCTTGTGCGCGTTCGCGAAGCGACTGGGCGACGCCCTTGAAGAATTTCCGGTCGCTCAGAAGATTTGAGAGGATTTCCGACTTTTCGATGGAGACCGTACCGACCAGCACCGGCTGGCCGCGCTTTTGGCATTCGGCGATCTGGACGGCGATGGCTTTGTATTTTTCATCCGCCGTCATGTAGAGCTCGTCGTCCATGTCCTCGCGGGCGATGGGGCGGTTGGTGGGGATCTCGAAGACGTTAAGGCTGTATATATCGGCGAATTCAGCCTCTTCGGTCATCGCCGTGCCGGTCATGCCGGCGAGCTTTCCGTAAAGACGGAAATAGTTCTGGAATGTAATTGATGCGAGCGTCTGGTTTTCCGGCTGGATCGTGGTTTTTTCCTTGGCCTCGACCGCCTGATGCAAGCCTTCCGACCAGCGGCGCCCTTCCATCATGCGTCCGGTGAACTCGTCAATGATGACGACCTTGTCATTGCGGACGATGTAATCCTTGTCGCGCTGGAAAATCTTGTGGGCTTTCAGCGCCTGGTTCACATGGTGGACGACAGAGATGTTGGCGGAATCATAAAGACTGTCGCCTTGCAAAAGGCCGGCTTCCTTCAAGAGCTGCTCGGACTTTTCATTGCCCTCCTCGGTAAGGGAGACCGAGCGCTGCTTTTCATCGATTTCGTAGTCTTCTTCCGTCAATTGCGGAATGAAACCGTCGATGGTGATGTAAAGCTCGGATTTGTCGTCGGTGGGGCCGGAAATAATCAGCGGCGTTCTTGCTTCATCAATGAGGATCGAATCGACCTCGTCGACAATCGCGAAATGATGGCCGCGCTGGACCATCTGCTCGATAGTCGATTTCATGTTGTCGCGCAGATAGTCGAAGCCAAACTCGTTATTGGTGCCGTAGGTAATGTCGCAGGCATAGGCCGCACGGCGTTCTTCGTCGGAAAGCCCGTGAATGATACAGCCCGTCGTCATGCCGAGATGGCTATAGACCCGGCCCATCCACTCGGAATCGCGTGAGGCGAGATAATCGTTAACCGTCACGACATGGACGCCGCGGCCCGTTAGCGCATTGAGATAAACCGGCAATGTGGCGACAAGGGTTTTGCCTTCCCCGGTCTTCATTTCGGCGATATCGCCTGAATGCAGCACCATGCCGCCGACCATCTGGACGTCGTAATGGCGCTGTCCGAGGGCGCGTTTGGCGGCCTCCCGCACGGTCGCAAAGGCTTCTTCCAGCAGGTCGTCGAGGGTTTCGCCGTCCTTATATCGCTGCTTGAGTTTCTCGGTTTGCGCTATAAGGCCGTCGTCGGAGAGTTTGGAAATCTCCTCCTCAAGGGCGTTGATCGCCTCTACGCGACGGAATAAAGGCTTGAGACGGCGGTCGTTAGAAGATCCGAAGATTTTTTTTGCGATACCGAGTAACGCCATGAGGACTGTAGCCTTCGTGCTGCGATGAACAGACCGGCGGCGCCCTAGTGGAGACCAGCGCGGGCGCGCCATTCATCGGCCGGGTTGGAATCGTAACGCCCCGGAAGGGGCGTCGGAGAGATAGTAAGCGCCTAAGGCCCTGTCAACGAAACGTATTTCAGGCGAAGGATCATGGAAACGCCAGACCGGCTGGAAAATGGGGACAAAAAGCAGGCAAGGCCTGTACACGCAGCCATGCGCGCTATTGCGGGGGCGTCGAAGATGTTGTTGTCGGCGCTCGGCAAAATCATCATCACGATCTGGCGGCTGGCTGGCGCGCTTGATTCGGCGCTCTGGCGCGCCTTCAAATTGATGGTGCGGCGCGGGCTTGCCGCATTCGCTTATGCGGCGCGGCTGACAGGGGCGGCATTTCACGGATTCGTCTTGTGGCTCCCGACCCGGACCGGGCGCGCTTATAGCGCGCTCTCGGGGGCCTTCCTGGCGGTGGCGGGCTTGTGGATCGTTGACGTATTGCGCGCTTCCCCGTCGCTCGAATCGATCGGGACCGCGACCTTCCGCCCGCCGCTCGATGAAGATGATCCGATACTTGCGCGCATCGAGGGGCGGTATGTGCATTTGTCCGAAATTGAGGCGGCGGCCGGGGCGGGCGGATTTCTCGCGCCCGGCGAAAAATTGACGCCTCAGACAGCGTTTGAGCGGAATTTTGTCGAATCTTATGTGGAGCAACGTCTGCTCGCCCGGGCGGCGCTCGACGACGGGTTACAGCGCAATCCCGGCGTGGCCCGAAAGGTTAATGCTGCGCGCGATCGGGTGCTGGCTTCGGCCTATATGGACGCCCAACTTCGGGCGCAAGTGACGCCGCATGCGGTGGAACGGCTTTATACCCGCCAGGCCGATGTCACGCGCCTCGGCGACGAAGTGCGCGCGCGCCATATCGTTGTTGAGACGGGCGCCGAAGCCGAAGAGATCATCGAGCGGCTTGGAGCCGGGGCGGATTTTGCTGAACTGGCGCGTGAGCGTTCGATCGACAGAGCGACAGCGCCGCTTGGCGGAGAAGTCGGTTGGTTCACACAGGCGATGATGACGCCGGTTTTCTCGCGCGCGGCCTTTAGCGCCAAGCCGGGCGATATTGCGCCAGTGTTCCAGACCGAGTTTGGCTGGCATATCGTCGAGGTGCTCGACAGGCGAGCCTCACGGCCGGTGCCCTTATCACAAGTCCGCGATGCGATCGAGGAATTCCTTCGTGTGCGTACGATTGAATCGTCGTTGCGGGATCTGGAAGAAAAAAAGCAGGTTGTCTATTTCAGACCTGAGCCGGGAAGCGTGAGGCGGCGTTTCATGGCGCCGCCGGACTTGCGTGATCCGTCTTTTGCTTCGCCACCGGAAAACTCAGCCCCTGCCCATTCGGATGAAGAGGGCAATCCCGATGGTGGAGCCGCTGAGCCGGACGGCGCCCGATGAACTGGTTAACCTGACATCAACCATGTTGATAACGGTCCGGACTGGTAAAACGCCAGCGGCGAAGGTCAGGTTTTGTTAAGAGGAATGGATTAGGAATTAAGGCGAGAATATGGCGAAGCTCTTGTTAGTGGCCGCCTGTGCGCTGATCGATCGCGATGGTCGCGTATTGATGGCGCGCAGACCTGAAGGAAAATCCATGGCCGGACTGTGGGAATTTCCGGGAGGTAAACTGGCAAAGGATGAAACGCCGGAAGCGGCGCTGGTGCGCGAGCTGAAGGAAGAGCTTGCTATCGATACCGAGGCGTCGTGCCTGGCGCCGGCTGCCTTCGCGTCGCAGGCTTTAGGGGAGTTTCATCTTTTGATGCCTTTATATGTCTGCAGGAAATGGAAAGGCGCGCCGACGCCGCTTGAGGGCCAGGTGTTGAAATGGGTCAGGCGGGAGGCGCTGATCGGGATGGAAATGCCGCCTGCCGACAGACCCTTGGCGGCGCAGTTGAGGGATTTGCTGTGATGGATGTGTTTGAAAATACAGGTTCTGTGCGTCGCGTCTCTCGCGCTTGGGCGGTGTTCCGTGATGATGAAAGCGGCGCGACCGTGATCGAATATACGTTGATTATCGCGCTGATATTTTTGGCGATTGTTTCGGGCGTGCGCGCTTATACGCAGTCCGCAAACACGATGTACAATGAAATTGAAACGGCGGTGGAAGGCGCATAGGCGTCTTGCCCGGCGCACGCCGCTCCCGTAATCCTGTCAGCCTTGACCTTTAATTGCATCGACTAGCGAGCGAACAGCGCTGCCGGGTTTTAACGGTTTTTGCTGGTTCTCATGCGGCGCCCAGCCGGTAAGAAAAAGGATTTCGAACCTTTCGCTTCCGCCGTTCTCTGCAAAGTGCTGCATTGCGCGCATGACGATGTCGCGCCGCAATCCCGGCGCGGCGCTGCCGAGTGCGCGAGTCTCGCCCATGCCGCGCAAGTCGCGCAATAGCTTAAATGGCTCATCATACCGGACGCTAACTTTATCCGTATCGATGACCGGCAGCGCGAAGCCGGCGCGAGAGAGCGCTTGTCCGCAATCTTGAACGCTTGCGAAGGGCGAAATACGAGGGGCGACGCCGCCCGTGATGTCTGCCTCGGCTTTGTACATCGCGTTTCGCAAATTCGATAAGGTCGCTTCTCCGAATATTGCGGCAATGAACAGGCCGTCGGGTTTTAAGGCGAGCCGCGCCTGGGACAGCGCGCCAATGATGTCATTGGCCGCGTGAAGCGTCAGTAGACTGACGATAAGGTCGAGGCTTTCCGGCGCGACCGGCAGGCTTTCGTCGTCCCCGCCAATCCGGGCGCCAGCGGCAGGCAGCCGGCGCGCGGCCAGGTCCATGCTGATGATCTCGCCAACGCCGCAGCCTGGCGTTAGATCATGTACGAGAGCGCCAGCGCCGATAAATAGGGATTTCGGGAAAGTCCGGTTCACGGTTTCGAGCCGATCGACGATATCTTCGAATGCGCGCCGATGCAGGAAATCATGTTCCGCAAAACGTGGGGCGGCCCGCGCACGGCGGCGTCTGTAAAGGCGGCGATCAAAAATTTCTGGCGGGGTGCTCATGGGCGCATCTAGCGCTGTGGGACGGGCTCATGCAAGGCGGCGCGAACTTCTTGCGCAAAAGGCGCAATAGCGGCAATCTTCCGCGTCATGGAGCACAAAGGCCGTCTATGCCGATCACTAACGCTCGCCATGTCATCGCCGTACTCGATCTGGAACGGTCGCTCGCCTTCTACAGGGACGTTCTGGGCTTTCGCGTAGTCGAAATTGGCGATCCGGGGTGGCGGTTCTATTACAAGGGCGCGGCTTGCATCATGGCGGGCGAATGTCCGGCGGCGATGCCGGTCGCCAAGACCGGTTTTCATTCTTATTGCGCCTATTTCGATGTAGAGGGCGTCGACGCGTATTATGCGAGCGTGAAGGAGGCGGGCGCGGAAATCATCAAGCCGTTGAAGACAGAAGAGTGGGGCATGCGGGAGTTTGGCGTACGGACAATTGATGGCCATCGCATTATGTTCGGCGAGGAAGTCGCCGGATGAGCTTTCTTCGGACATGGCCGCCGCGCGCGCTTGATCTGATTTTGCCGCCGCGTTGTCCCGTCACGCAAGAAGAGATTACGGCTCAGCATATGCTAGGGCCTTGGGCGTGGAGTGCGACGCATTTCATTGAGGAGCCGTTTTGCGGGCGGTGCGGTATACCTTTTGCGGCGGAGTATGGGGAAGGCGTGGAATGCCCGTCTTGCATCGCCGAACCGCCGGATTTCGATAGGGCAAGGGCCGCCGTTGTATATGATGACGCAAGCCACCAGTTGATCGTCAGGTTCAAACATTCGGACAGGACCGAGCTGGCGGCGATGTTCGCGCGCTGGATCGCACGCGCTGGCACTGGACTGATCACGCGCTCATCCGTGCTTGCGCCGATCCCATTGCATTCACGCCGTCTTCTGGCGCGGCGCTATAACCAATCCGCTTTGCTGGCGCAGGGGACGGCAAAGCATTCCGGCGCGAAGCTGTCGCTCGGCGAGTTTGTCAGGCGGCGCGCGACGCCGCCGCAAAAAGAGCTTTCGCGCGAGGCGCGCAAGCGTAATGTCGCGGGGGCGTTCGGGTTTCGCTCAGAGGTCGCTCGGGCGAGATTCAAAGGCGCTCACGTCATATTGATTGACGACGTTTTAACCACCGGGGCGACGCTTTCCGCCGCTGCGCGGACCTTGAAGCGGGCAGGCGCGGCGCAGGTCGATGCGTTGGTGCTGGCGCGGGTTGTAAAGGGCGGCGTCGGCGCCATATAGCAGGCCGCAAACATACGAACGAAATGGTATCATGAAAGAAGTCACGATCTATACTAAACCGATGTGCCCTTATTGTTTCAGAGCGCTCGCACTGCTCGACAAGAAAGGCGCCGTCGCCAACGAAATTTCCGCCGCGTTCGACCAGGCGTTGCGCGAAGAGATGTTGTCGAAATCGAACGGCAAGCGGACCTATCCGCAGATTTTTATCGGCGACAAACATGTCGGCGGTTACGACGATCTCGCAGCGCTGGAGCGCGCGGGTAAACTGGATCCGTTGCTGAATGGCTGAACCTGTGGGATTTCGCGCGGCCTGCGTCCAGATGCGTTCCGGGCTTGATCGCGCGAAGAACACCCAGCAGGCGATAGAACTTATCGGCGAGGCGGCGGGCGCCGGCGCGCAATTCATCGCAACGCCGGAAATGACGAATGTCGTCGACAAGGACGCGTCGCGGCTATTTAAAAGCCTCCCTGGTGAGCAGAACTTGGCCGAGGTCGGCGCGTTCGCTAAAGCCGCGCAGCGCCATGGCGTTTGGCTGCTTGCTGGGTCATTCGCCGTAAAAACCGGCGCGCGCCGAGCCGCCAATCGCAGCTATTTATTCGCGCCTGACGGCGCGCTCGCCGCGACTTATGACAAAATCCACATGTTCGATGTCGACCTTCCCAATGGCGAAAGCTGGAAAGAGTCGAATGTCTATGCGCCGGGCGCGAAGGCGGTTGTTGTCGAAACACCGCTCGCGATGCTTGGCCTGAGCATCTGCTACGATGTGCGCTTCGCGCATCTTTATCGTGCCATTGCAAAAGCGGGCGCGAACGTTTTTTGCGTGCCGGCGGCTTTCACCCGTCAAACGGGAGTTGCTCACTGGAAAACACTTCTGACCGCTCGGGCGATTGAGAACGGCGCCTTTGTGATCGCACCGGCGCAGGGCGGAAAGCATGAAGATGGGCGCGAAACCTATGGCCATTCGCTGATTATCGGCCCTTGGGGCGATATCTTGGCTGAAGCGACCCATGACGCGCCTGGCGTGATTTTTGCGGACATTGAGCCTCAGGCGTCCGCAAAAGCGCGCCAGCGCATACCGAATCTCGCTCTTGAACAATCCTGTGAAGTCTCCATTGTAGGCCGATGATTAAATATCGATTGATTTGCGACGACGAACATGAATTCGAAGGCTGGTTCCGCGACAGCGCCGATTATGACCAGCAAGCCGAAGACGGCTTGGTCGAATGCCCGGTTTGCGGGTCGGAGGAGGTCCGAAAAGCGGTGATGGCGCCGGCGATCGCCAAGCGCTCCGGCTCCAGACGTGAGCGGCTTGCGGGGATCCGCAAGGATATGGTGCAGGCGGTGGAGCGTGCGCGCGATTATGTCGAAAAGAATTTCGATTATGTGGGCGAGCAGTTCCCCGAAGAAGCCCGCAAGATCCATTATGGCGAGGCGGAAGATCGCGGCATTTACGGCGAGGCCTCCGGCAAGGACGTTAAAGAGCTGATTGAAGAGGGTATTGATGTATCGCCCTTGCCGAAGACCAAGGAAAAGGCCGATGAAGCGGGCAAGCTAAAGCCCGCAGTTCCTGCGGCGTCGGCGAAAAAGCTCAATTAAGCCGTTCTGGCGCGCAGCCCGAAATCCCTTTAATGAACTGGCGCATGATGGATGTCGTCCGCGCGCGCCTTCGCAATCTGCCATTCTTCGCCCAGCTTGATGCGGCGACGTTGAACGACATCGCCGAGGTCAGCTCGTGGCAATCGCTGCCCGGCGGCTGGGCGTTGTTTGCGCAAGGCGCAGAGGCCGATGCGTTGCATATCAATATATCGGGCCGGCTGATGGTCGTGCGCGAAAGCGCCGATGGCGGTGAAGACGTCGTCGGTTATGTGCGTAGCGGCGAGCCGGTGGGGGAGATGGCGATCCTCTCGGGCGAGCCGCGTTCCGCAAGCGTCTACGCGCTGCGCGACACCGAGCTGTTGTGCATCGACCGCAAGGACGTCACCCGGTTGATTGAACAGCATGGCGATTTTGCAGCGGCGCTGGCGCGACTGGTGCTGGCGCGCACCCGGCGCCCGGCGGCGAGCTTTGTCAGGGGTGCGCCGCGCATCTTTGCTTTGATCGCCACGTCGCCGTCGATTGATGTGGATGCGCAAGCGCGCGATCTCGCGCGGCGTATCGCCAACTACAAGATCAACGTCACCTGGTTTCCCGATGGGGAGGCCGCACCCGAAAGCGGCAGCTTCGACCTCACCGAAAACGCCCATGACGTCGTCATACTGGCTGCAAGGGTCACTGATACGCCGTGGTATCGCTTCGTGCTGCGCCATGCGGACCGGTTTCTCGTCATTGCCCGGCGCGACGCGCGGCCGTCGCGGCCGATGCCGCTGAGCGCCGAGGCCGGCGCACGGGCGCGCAAATTTCGCCTCGTCGACCTCGTGATGCTGCATGAAGGCGCGCCGAGCGGTTCGACAGGCGAATGGATCGAGGCGTCCGGCGCATCGCGATCCTTGAATTGTCGCGGCGGGCCGTGCTTTGACCGGCTGGCGCGGATCGTCGCCGGCCGTTCCGTGGGCTTGGTCCTTTCCGGCGGCGGCGCGCGGGCTTACGCCCATATCGGGGCTGTCCGCGCCCTGAGGGAAGCGGGTGTGCCCATCGACTTTGTTTGCGGCGCCTCGATGGGCGCGGTGATCGCCGCCTGTATCGCCATGGGCTGGTCGCAGGAAGAAATGGAAGCGCGGATTCGCGAAGCCTTCGTCGCGTCGAATCCTCTGGGCGATTACGTGCTGCCCGTGGTGTCGCTGACCAAAGGCGCGCGGGTCGAAAGCCGGCTTGAACAGCATTTTGGCGAGGCGATGATCGAGGATTTGATGACGCCGTTCTTTTGCGTCTCGTCCGATATCGTCAACGGCGCCGCGCGGGTGCACAAAGCCGGGCGGCTGCGCGACGCGCTGCGCGCTTCGATTGCCTTGCCAGGCATCCTCCCGCCAGTGGTCGGCGAAAACACGCTTTTGGTTGACGGCGCGGTGGTCAACAATTTCCCGACTGACATGATGGCGGCGATGCATCGTGGGCTGACGATAGGCGTTGATGTGGCTCGCGAAGGCGTGATCGATATCGAGGCGTTTCGAGACCCGCCGGGGTTTTTCGGTTGGGTGGCGAAACACGGCGTCGGCGAAACGCCGCCGATCGTGTCATTACTGATGCGCGCAGCGACGGCGCGGCGCGAGCAATTCGCCAGCCCGCGCCCGGCGGACATCATGATCGCGCCAGAGGTTCCCGGCGTCGAGCTGCGCGACTGGAAGCTTTACGACGCCGCCGTTGAAAGCGGTTATGAAACCGCCAAAGCCGCCATCGAACAGCACTGGGCCGACCTCGCGCCGATTGTCGAGGCGGTGCGGAGCGCTTGAGGGCGAGGGGGGCATAGGGCGGGGTTCAGCTCGCCAATTCAGTAGCGCTTGGCGCCGCGTCTGGTGCGTGGTTCAATAAAAAATGTGATATGCAGGTCGGTATTCAGTATAGTTGAAGATAAGAAAATGGCGGGCTGAAGCCCGCCCTACGGCGCAAAGCGCGCTGTTAAAGTTTGGGGGGCGAAGCGAAAAGTGTCTGAAGCGATTGCGAATGCCGCCGCCGGAGCGGGCGGAACGAGGCCAAACGGCGCCACGGGCGCGATCGATCAGGCGAAGACAAATGCGGCGTCAGGCGCGGCGAAACCGACCGTCTCGCATATGTTGGGCGAAGTAACATGGCTTCTCTCGCAAAGCCCGACGCACAAGCATTTTTCGATCGGCGATCTTGAATGGCTGGTGATGCCGGCGATCCTGTTGGAGCAGTTCAGGGTCTTCCATGGACCGAAACATCCGCTCGGCTTCGCCCTCTGGGCGCGGTTTTCCGAAGAGGCGGAAAAACGATTTCTTGAACAGGTTGAAAGCGGGCGCGGCGCGCGGCTCCGTCCGCAGAACTGGAAGTCCGGCGAGCGCCTCTGGCTGATCGAGCTCGTCGCGCCCTTCGCCACGCCCGAAAACAAGATGAACGAAGCGATGATCGCCGATCTTATCGATAATGTCTTCAAATCCGAGCCCTTCAAACTCCATGTCATTGATCCGGAGACGAGGAGGAGGGAAGTGAAGGTTATCAGCGATGCGAAATAAAGAGTGTTGAATCTAGTTTGCAATATGAAAAAAATGCCCAAACCAAGAGTTTTTCTGGCAGTAACTGTCGTGTCGACAGTCGCGATCGCGCTCTTGGTTAATCGTGAGGTTAACTATGCTTTTCGAGACAGTGTCGGCTGCTCTCAATTTGTGGAGCGTAATTTCGTCAGAGAGTGGTCTTGTCGAAAAAGAAAAGAGGTTCAGGAAATAATATTGATCCGGTCAGACGGTTTGGAAGATCATTTACACAAGGCACAAACGAGAAAAAAACTGTCTGTTCGCTATTTGTTGGCGGGCAATATCGATAGAGCAAAACGGGAATATTTGTCATCTGTTGTTTTTGTTGCCCGTTCGGGTGATCTAGAGCGCGCCCAAAAAATGATGACTTTTTATGAGAGATTTCTTGCTCCGGACTGTGAAGACATACGAGAGAATGAGATTTTTCTGTTGTGTGGTCGGGCGAAGCTAAGCGCTGGGGAGATGGCGTATCTGCTTGGCGAAATCGATAAGGCGAGGCAATTATACGCGACCGGAATCGAGCTCACTAGACAAGCTTGGGATTTCGAAGCGGCAGTGTGTTTTTCTAGGCAGGCTTATCTTGAATTATTTGTTGGTAATAATTGCTATGCTGAGGAATTGGCGAAAAAGTCACGGAAGTGGCTGCTCAAGTATGTAGATTCCAGCACAGGTGAGTTCTACAGCGTTGAGGAGGATATTAGCCGTGTGGCGGGCTATCTAAAAACAGCTTCAGAAAAATGTGCTGTTACGGATTTAGCAAGTAGGGTGCATTAAGCCGGAGGCGCAATGCACGGTCAACGCTCGCCAAGGTAAACAGGGCTCCAGTCATCAGGCGGAATGGTCACCGGCCTGCCATATTCCTTTTTCCATTTGTGAAATGTTGAAAAAGGCCAGCAAGTAGGGTGCATTAAGCGGAGCGCAATGCACCATCAAACCTCTCCCAAATGCGTTGGTTTCCAATCGTTCGGCGGAACATAGACCGGCCGTCCGTGTTCCTTTTTCCATGCATGCCATGTCGAAAAAGGCCAATCGTCGGGATCATCGACAAGCCCGTGCTTTACGGGGTTCCAGTGAATGTAGTCGATATGCGCTTCGAGATCCGCGGCGTCGCGGATGAGATGCTCCCAGAACCGTCTTTGCCATATTCCTCGCTCGCCCTTGCGCCGGCCGTCGCGTGTATCAACTGACTTCGGCAATGATTTCGAGAACCGTGATTTTATCATTCGCCAACGACCTGCGAAATCGTCGTCTGGCGGCAATCGCCAGATGCAGTGGAGATGCTCAGGCAAAACGCAGATAGCGA
>CAMYLZ010000004.1 GCA_947259375.1 uncultured Parvularculaceae bacterium
CCGCACGACCGGCGCCGCCGCCGCTGGTTCCGCCCGGCGACGTGCCGCGCCGGCGCATCGGCTCACGCGAAGGGCGTGCGGCCCTGCTCCATGCTATCGCGCATATCGAATTCAACGCTATCGACCTCGCTTTCGACATGGCGGCGCGTTTTGCCGCCGACATCGCCGCGATGGGACTGGATCAAGGGGCTTTTGTCTCGGATTGGGTCAGGATCGGCGGCGAAGAAGCGCGCCATTTCGGAATGATTGACCAACGCCTGCGCGATCTCGGCAGTTTCTATGGCGCGCTTCCCGCCCATAACGGACTCTGGGAAGCTGCCGAAACGACCGCCGGCGACATATTAGCCCGACTAGCGATTGCACCACTCGTTTTGGAAGCGAGAGGACTTGACGTCACACCGGAGATGATCGACAGATTACGGGCTGCGGGCGATGAAAAAAGCGTCGCAATCCTTGAGATCATCTACCGAGAAGAAATCGGGCATGTCGCCTGTGGAAAACGCTGGTTCGACGCCGTGTGCAGCGTTAGAAAGACGGAACCAGCCACTGCATTCCGGTTAATGCGCGAAAAATTCTTCGCTGGGCGCCTGAAACCGCCCTTTAACCATCAGGCACGCGCACAGGCTGGCATGGCGCGTGCGTTTTATGAACCGGATGGAAACGAAAATCGCGGTAAACTGTGAATCAATGATAAGGAGCGGAAAAATTACCGTTACAGCATCACATTACGGTTGCGTCAGTGGTGAATTTGCGCTGCTATGTCGCCAGGGGTGGCGTCGTAGCGTGGGTCTACGCGTTCAAGGGGCGTTTGTTTAATGAGCCGTCGTTCCGGCAAATTTAGGCGCGTACTAAGCCGTATCTTCAAGGAACGGCAGATTTACCATCGAAGCGACGGCGTCGTGCATTTTATCTCGATGTCGTCGAAAACGCAGATTGCGCTGGCGATCGTCGGCGGCGCGGCCGTTCTCTGGGTCGCTTATGCGTCGGTAAATGTCGTCTTCAAAGAACAGATTATCGTCGCCAAAGAGCGCGACAGCCGGATCATGGAGACGACTTATTCAAAGCGGCTCCATGACGCCCAGCGCGCTTATGACGATGTCAGCGAGCTGAACCAGATCATCAAGCAAAATTTCGATGAGACCATGACGGATATTTCCGCCCGTCATCAGCTTTTGCAAACAATGGTGGAGCACAAAGCGGCGGTCGATCAGGGTCTCGACGCCCTCGCCCGGGGCCTCGCCGAGGCTGGCGGGCCGAGCGGTCAACATCCGACTAACGGCAATCGCGTCATGGTCGACGTGACGCCGGGCGAGCCGACGCCGCGCCAGTCTCGCCTATCGGCGACGCGCAAAAAGGCGGAAAAACAGATTGAACGGGACAATGCCGCCTCGCCGCAGCAAGGCGTCGCATCCGACGCCATCAAATCCATGAACAAGGCGGCGGCCGATCTCTATATGGAGCAAATGCTGCTGCTCGCCGCGCTCGAAGAAAAAGCGATGGCTGAGCGCGATTATCTCGCGACTGTGCTGACAAGCGCAGGGATTCCGGTCGAATCTGTGGTGACGCCGGCAAAAATCTCGAATGTCATGCTGGCGCAGGGCGGCCCGTTCATCGACCTTTCCGCCGAAAACGAGGCGTCATTCGCTTTTTATCATCATGCAAATCGCACGGCGTCGGCCGTGGATGAGCTGGCGGCGCTGCAAAAAGCGCTGCTCAATGTGCCGCTGTCGTCACCGCTGATTGTCGGCCGGCGCTACACGAGTGGTTTCGGCGTCCGCCGGGACCCGATCAACGGCAAATATGCACGACATAACGGCATAGATTTCGCGGCGCCCTGGGCCTCTCCGATTACCGCGACGGCAGACGGCGTCGTCAAATTCGCAGGAACCCGCACCGGGTTTGGCCGTGTCGTGGAAATCAACCATGGCAACGGTTTCGTTACACGTTACGCGCATATGAACAGGATCTCAGTGAAGAAAGGCCAGAAGGTAAAGCTTCACGACAAAGTTGGGGAATTGGGCAATAGCGGGCGCTCCACAGGACCGCATGTGCATTACGAGATCTTGTATAACGGCAAACCGCTTAATCCCCGCCGATTTATAGAGGCAGGAAGATATGTTTTCGAAAGCTAAGCAGAGCAAATCATCTGACGCAAAGAAAGCGCAAAAGGGCTCCCTGCCCGATCAGCCGCCGGCGCAGCAGGCAAGCGCACAACAAACATCATCGCGAAAGGGTTCTGGGGTCATGAAATCTGCGGGCGTTCCGTCGATTATCTCGTCTGACGTCGTCATGCGGGGCAACATCAATTCAGCCGGCGAGATCCAGTTTGACGGATCTTTGGAAGGCGACATCAAAGCCGCGTCGCTGATTATCGGTGAAAAAGCGTCCGTCAAGGGCGAGGTTATCTGCGAAACGGTAACGGTGCGCGGCACCGTTGAAGGGGGCATTCGCGCCAAATCGGTTTCTCTCGCCGCTTCCGCGCGCATTCAGGGCGATATCCTGCACAGCTCGCTGTCGGTGGAAACAGGCGCTCATTTCGAAGGCAATTGCCGCCATTCCGACGACCCATTGTCGGAATCATCCGCGAGCGATTTCCGGCGCGCGCGCCCCTCGGCGCCGACGCCGCCGCGGCCGGTCTCGAACAATGACGACGAGGCCGATGCGAGCGCGCGTCCCGCGGCAAATGAAGCACCGTCTTTCCTGAGCCAGAACCGTTCGCCGCTGCGCTAGGCAACCAGACATTCAACCATAATGAAAAAGCCGCCCTTGCGAGGGCGGCTTTTCTTTTTCGCATCGCTTTTTGCGCCCGGAGCCGGACCCGCGCGCGCCGATCAGCGGCCGCGCAGACCAGACAGGCCGGAAATCGTCGTCAACAGCGCAGCGCCGGAAGCGAGATAAGCCCCCCACTGCACGCCCGCCAGACCAACATTGCTACCCATCATCGACACCAGGAAAAATCCCATGGCCGCAAGACCGCCAAGCCCCGCAAGCAGCGTGACGATGCTGGTCAGACGCCCGACAAACGGCAATAAGCCGAGAACGCCGATCAACGCCGCGCCGATTGCAAGGCTGGCCGCCAGCGACATGACCCGCGCCGGCGTCTTCGAGCCGTTGATTTCCGCATTCGACGCGCACGCCTCCCCGAACGGCGCTTTCAATTTCCTGACACAATTGACGGCGCCGCCGATGAATTGCTCGCCGGAAACCATGGCCTGTTCTTCCCGCCCGCTAACGGGGTTATCGACCTCGTAAGAATACATCGGCCCGAAATACATCGCCGCGACGATCGCGAGTGGAAGTAAAATACGAATCATTTGGGTTCCCCGTCCTTGCCCTCAACCGACATGTTGGAGTTTACCGTTTATCAAGGGTCAAGCCAAGCGCCGCGTCACGCGGCTTTGGAGGTCTGATCCGGCTCGAACGCCGCTTTCTTGACCGCGCGGAACTTCTCAGCGAAGCCGCCAAGCGCGGTGAACGGATTTTCCGGCGGCGCCGGCGCGATATCCTCTGCTGCGGCGCTGTTCAGATTTTTGTCGATCAGTGTTTCGCCAGTCGGCCCCAGCATGATGAGATACTCCGCATCATCACATCTGACGATTGCGAGACGCCGGCGCGCATCAATCGGCAGCACCTCGCGCATCGCCAGGCGCCGCCTGCCCCCGCTTGCGCCGGCGATCGATGCAAGACCCGCTTTCTTCGCCGCCAGCGCGCACAGCCCGATCATGCCGAGCACAGCGACAAACCCGAATAGAAGGCGAAAAATTTCAGACGCAAGCATCAGCGGCATCCATCCCATTGATCAGAGAACAAAACCTATGGGCTTTATGTTTAATGGGGTGTTAACCGGCGCTCTCGCCGCGCCGGGTTTCCGCACTGTAAAGGCCGCTGAGCTGGTCAAGCGAGACAATCTCGCCGCCGACCTTATTCGCAAACCAATCAAGATAGGCGTTCGAGTCCGCCAGCAGCCTTTCCACATGAACCTGATCGGGTGCATAGGCATTCCCGCGCGCTGTCAGACTGGTTGAATGAAGCGTGAATGTCAGCACCGGCGTGCGATCCGCAATCAACCGCCGGGTCAACGCCTTGAGATCCGCAAGGCGCGCACCCTCCGGCGACAGACGCAGGGCCAGTTTGAAACGATCAGACAATTTCGCGCCGCCGGCGAAAAAGCCGGGCGGCGAGGTTTCCTGGCTTGTGAATATCCGCGTACGGCGGATGGCTTTCGCGCCGCTGACCGGGGTTACGAGAATGCGCCATCCCTCACCCTCAGCGGCGAAAGGAAAATTCGACATGGAAGAAAACTCCGGCCCGCCGCGGGTGGAAAAGTCAAAACCGGCGCTCGGGCTGAAATCAAATTCGATGCCAATTCTCGTCAATAATTCATAGTCTTCCGGCGCAATACCGTAGCGGCCAGCGCGATGGGCCCGAGCGCGCGATCCAAAGGTCTCCTCATAAGCGCCGGCGAGCGCCGATAATTTTTCCAAATGCACATCGCGCGGGAGGTTTTTCTGGAATGAATAAAACTCCCCGCCAAACCCGCCCGGCGGCGTCGCCCATTGATGCAAATGCAAGCCGCAATCGGCCACCCCCGCCGCCTTGAGCGCGCGGAAATGCGCCGCCATCGCCGCATCCTGCAAAAACGGCCAGGTGAGGAAATAGAGCGGCCGCGCGCCATGGCGCGCGCACAACATCTGAAATCTTTGAAGACCGTCAATGCCGCCGACTTCATGCTTGACGTTTTTAAAATCACTCCAGTCGAATTTTTCTTCCGTATCCACCGTAACAATGAGACGCGGAATATAACCCTCTTCATGCAGCCGCACCGGCGCGATCCCGACCCGCGCGCGCCGTTCTTGCTTCTCGCACAATGCGCCGAATAATTGCGCCATGCCGTCCGCCGTCTCCGCCCAGCCATGCCTCTGCGCATAGGCGCGAACCGCTGAACGGTCTGTCGGCTCTGCGGTCAGTCGACGCACCGCCGCGGCAATCGCCTCCGGCGTGCGGTCCGCGAGCAATGTCCCCGCTGCCGGCGCACGGATGACCTCGCCTGCGCCGCCCACATCGGAAGCGATGCATGGGCAACCGCAAGCCATGGCTTCAAGCAACACATTCGGCCATCCCTCGCGCAACGACGCCAGAACCAGAAGGTCGGCGGCGCTGTAAACTTGCGCCAGCGCATCATGCGCCACGGTTCCGAGGAAACGCACGCGCGCCTCAACGCCGCTCTTCCTTGCCAGCGCGGCAAGCCGCGCCCGCTCCGGTCCTTCCCCGGCGATCACCAAGGTCGCCTCCGGCAATTCGCCAAGCGCGCGGATGATCCGGTCATGGCCCTTGCGGTCAATCAGATGCCCGACGCTGGCCAACACCAGGCCGTCGACACCCAACGCCCGGCGCGCGGCCGCGCGATCAGCCGGTTTGAAGCGTTCGAGGTCGACGCCATTGCGCAGAACCGTGATTTTTTCTCCCTGCACACCGCACTCGATCAGCGTTGTTTTCAAGGCGGCGGCGACACTCACAACCGCATCGGCGCGATTGGCGGCGTCAAGAATAGCGCGCCGCGGACCGGCAAATTGCGGCAATTGCGTTACGTCGGAACCGCGCGCGGTGATAACAAGCGGCTTTTCCAATTCGCGCGCAATATGCGCGGCTGCGACACCGTCCGGATAGAAATAATGCGCGTCGATCAGGTCGAATTCCCATCCGCTTTCGATCAAGGTTCCGGCGGCTTTGCGCAGGCAACGTGTCAGCGCCGACGGCGCTGCATGCATGGCTGTTTTTGGCGGAATGAAATAACGCGGGTGCAAAACCTCAACGCTGCCGCGCATTTCCCTTTCCGGCGCCCGCGCCCAAGCGCCATAAGCGCCGAACGCCTTATGGCGGAACGCAAACCACGGAACCGGCGCGATCACTTTTACCTCGGCGTCATGCCTTTTCAGGAAAGCATCGAGACGATTGGCGACAAACACGCCATGCGCCGGCATCGCCGCATTCGGGAACAGTGTGGAAAAAAGTAAAATGCGCATGGATCAATTTTGCGACGCCGGCTCGTCGCTGCATTGCCGAAACTCATACGATTAGGGCGACGATCATCGCTCGATAATCACCGAGTATTAACAAAGACCCCCATCGCGTTAACGCCCCATTAACAGCCGGGAAACTAGCCTTGCGCTTCCCACACGGAGAAAGCGCCGCCCCATGAGCGAATTTGCTGCAAATACGACGCAAGCCAATGGCGAGGCCACTGGCGAGCGACTGCCCTTGCTGGCGTGTTTCGGCATCTGGGCTTGTGTCGCAGGCGGGCTTTGGGCGGTAATCCTCCTGCCTTTCCTGTCCTGAAGCGGCAAAAGGCGACGCGTTGAAACCTTCCGGTCTCGCACGCGCCGAACCCAAATGCTTTTCCATGTAATCCCTGCCGCAGGCATGTAATATGCGGAGTACAGACTCGCTATGTCGCATTTCGGGACAAAGTGAGACGCTAGGGGAGAGACGCAAAGGCTAATGCCTTTGTCAATCACGGGTTTGTGGGAATGATTGCGCTGTATCTAATCGGGCTGCTCGTCGGAGTTTTGTGCGTATTTGCGACATCGCGGGCGTTGCTGGCGCCTTTGGAACGGCGTCTGGGCGGCGATATCTTATTTCGAGAAAGCGATGCGGCGGCATATGATTTCCAGCCGGGCGGCGCGATCAATACGGAAACGACGCACCCGATGGAATTGGAAGCGGCCGCCGCGGCGATGAACGCACCGCTGACAGCCGCGTTCAAGCGCTGTTCAGACATCGCCCTTTCAGCCGCAGCTATCGCTTTCCTCGCACCGATGCTTGTCTTGACCGCGCTGGCGATCAAGCTCGACAGCCCCGGCCCCGTCTTTTACCGGCAACGGCGCGTCGGCTTTGGCGGCCGGGAATTCGATGTCTTTAAATTTCGCTCGATGATCGTTGATGCTGAATGCGATGGTCCGCGCTATGCCGCGCGAAATGACAACCGCATCACCCGCGTCGGGCGCCTCATCCGGAAATTCCGAATTGATGAAATACCGCAAGCCATCAATGTTCTGCGGGGAGAAATGAGTTTCATCGGTCCTCGCCCAGAGCGTCCGGAATTCGTCCGCGTGCTGGAGCAACAAATACCGCTTTACCATTACCGGCATCTGGTCAAACCAGGAATCACCGGATGGGCTCAAGTCAAATATGAATACGCCGCCTCCGTCGACGGCGCCCGCAAAAAACTGCGCTTTGATCTTTACTATATTCGCCATTTCTCGCCCTTGCTCGACCTGATGATCGTGTTGATGACCGTAAGGGTTGCGCTTTTTGGCTTGGGCAGCCGGTAACATGCCGCCTTGGCGAGTGTTTACAGGCATGGAATCAGGCAATGAAAGGCGTCTGTCTGGGGGTAGACTTGAGCGCAAGCTCAACAATTCCGCCATATTGACAAATTTGCCGGGCTGCCGACAGGCGCGCGGTCGCAAAAAGGGGGAGGCATGGCAAAGAATTTGCGTTGCCTTTACACTGACATGCGACATTCAGCGCTCACGCGGGACGCCTGGCGCTTGATGGACGCAACTGGGGATTAACCATGATGAAACCAATCTATCTGTTCCGCCTGGCGATCGGCGCTATTGCCGCTGCGACGCTCGCCGCTTGCTCGACCATCGCCGGCGACGACCTCGCTGCGGCGCCGACAACGGCGACCGATGCCGCCGCCGCCGCCCCTGATTATTTGATCGGCCCGCTCGACAAGCTTGAAATCTTCGTCTGGCGCGCGGAAGAGCTTTCCACCGATGTGACTGTGCGCCCGGACGGCCGCATTTCGACGCCGTTGGTCGAAGACATGGTCGCCGCTGGCAAGACGCCGTCGACGCTCGCCAACGATATTGAAGCGGCGCTGCGCCAATATGTGAAATCGCCGGAAGTCACGGTCATCGTTTCCGACTTCTCGTCGACGTTTGACCAGCAAGTGCGTGTCCTTGGCGAAGCCCAACAACCGATCGCCCTGCCCTATCAGGCCGGCATGACGACGCTGGACGTAATGGTTGCGGTCGGCGGCCTGACCGAATTCGCCGCCGGCAACCGTGCGGTGCTGATCCGCGGTCAGGGCGACGATCGCCAGTCCTATCGCCTGAAACTCGACGACCTCCTGCGTAAAGGCAACATCGCGGCGAATGTGCCGGTGCTGCCGGGAGATGTCATCTTGATCCCGGAAAGCGTGTTCTAGGCGAAACACGCTGGCATTGAAGGAAAACCGCGTCTTGTTCAAATTCTCCGATCTGCCTCAACCGGTATTACGCGGCCTTAATGGCTTATGGCGGCGGCGATGGCTTATCCTCGCCGTCACTTGGGGCTGCGCGATCGTCGGCTGGATTGCCTTGTGGCTGATCCCGGACAAGTATGAATCGCGCGCGCATGTCTTCGTGCAAACGGAAACTATTCTCGAGCCGGTGCTCTCGGGTTTTACGGCGCGCCCTGACTATTCGCGCCGCGTTGAGGTGATGCGTTTGCAACTCCTGACCCGGCCGAATGTCGAACAGATCATTCATCGCGCCGGTCTCGACAAGACCATCGAAGCGCGCACCGCCATGGAGCGGCGCGTCAAGATGGAAGGCATGGTTGACTGGGTGGCCGGCCAGATCAGGATCGAGAGCCCGCGGGAGATGTATTTCATCATTTCCTACAAGAACGCCGATCCGAAGATCGCGCAGGCCGTCGTCGACGCTGTGCTCAACATGCTGATTGAACAGGATCTCGGCGCCAGTCTCACTGAAAGCGAGGCGGCGCGTCGCCGGCTTGATCTGCAAATCGAGGAATATGAAGAAAAGCTCGTCGCCAACGAACAGGCCGTCGCTGTTTTCCGGCGCGAGCATGCGGACGAGCTGACCGCCAGCCAGGGCGCGGTGCGCCAGCGTGAGCTGAAAGAAAACGAACTGACCCGCGTCAGCGATGAACTGGACCGCACCAAAGGCCGCATCGTGACATTGCAGAACCTGATGTCCGCGACGCCGCGCTTCGCTTCTGGCGGCGAGCTAGAACGACTGAAAGTCGAACTCGCCTCGCTGCGCAGTCAGTATGAAGAAAGCCACCCCGATATTCGCGGCGTTCTCGCCCGGATCGAAGAGCTGGAGAGCGGCCAGTCGGCGCTCGGCTCTAACCCGGAACATGTCCGCCTGCAATCGGAGATCGCCGTTGCTCAAACCACGATCGCCGCGCTTGAAACGCGCGAACAGCGCCTGAAGCAGGAACTCGACGCGCTCACTTTCGCCACCGGCCAGGCCCCTGCGGTCGAAGCGGAACTGCGCCAGATCGTGCGCGAATATGAACAGACGCAAAAGACCTATGAAGAACTGCTCGCCCGCCGCGACCGGCTCGACCTGACCCGCAATCTCGGCGCCGCCGGGCGTGGCGTCGAATATCAGGTATTCGAATGGCCGACGGCGGCGCTGGCGCCGAGCGACCCGCCGCGGCTTCTCTTGATCATGGCGGTCTTTGTCATCGCAGGCGGCGCAGGCGGCGCGGCGGCGCTCGGACTGGCGCTGCTCGACAAGAGCTACACGCAGGCGAGCGAATTGCAGCACGCATTCGGGCTGCCCGTGCTTGGCGCGCTTAGCGAGGTTGCCTCTCTGCCGGTCATCGCTGAACGCAAGCGCGACCGCCTTCGCCTGATCTCGGCAAGCGCGGCGCTGCTCGCCGTTGGCATGCTGTACGCCTATCTCACCGTGTTCCGCGTCCCGGGGGGCACGCCGGAGATCGCCTCGAAGTCCGCGCAAACCCCGGTAACGGCGGAGGCGCGGTCATGAGCATCGTTGAAAAAGCCGGCGCAAATGTTCTCAAAACGAATTTCGGCAAAAAAGCGAAGAAGAAAAAAGACAAGCTGACGGACGAGACGCCTGACATGCCCGCCCCGCGCCAAGAACGCGAGATAATCGAGCTGGATCATCAGCGGCTGACCGCGCTCGGATATTTCAATCCCGATGCTCCCTCGAGCCAATTGGCGCTGGAGCTGCGCGCCGTCAAACGCCGGCTGTTGCGTCGTCTCGGCTATTTGCGCGCCAGCGGCGCGCGCCAGGCGCTTCGAACGCCCGGACGTCAGCGCAATCTCATTCTCGTCACGTCGACACGCGCCGGCGAAGGCAAGACCTTCACCGCGATCAACCTCGCCCTTAGCCTCGCGCTTGAGGACAATATCCGCACCCTGCTTATCGATGCCGATTTCGCCCGGCCAAAAGTGCGTGCGCGACTTGGCCTGCCGGCCGCGCCGGGCCTTGCCGACTGCCTGCTTGATGACGCCGTCGATACCGCCGGGCTCGGCTGGCGCGTGAAAGATACGACCCTTGAGTTTCTCCCGGAAGGCGCGCGCGCCGACCGTCCGAGCGAATTGTTCGCCAGCGCCCGCAGCCAGCGCTTGTGGAATGACATCGCCATGGCCGATCCCGACCGGCTGGTGATTGTCGATGCGGCGCCGGTGCTCGCCACAACGGATGCCGTAGTGCTGGCCAAATATGTCGATGAAATCGTGTTCGTCGTCGAAGCCAATTCAACGCCCGAACCTGCGGTCGCAGCAGCGATTGACGAACTGATCGACATCAACGCGAATGTATCCGTGATGCTCAATCGCTGCCAGATCGGCGCCGGCGGGGCGCATTACGGCTCCTACGAATATTACGACCGCGCTCGTCCTGATGAAGAGCCCGAAGCGGCGGAAGCCTCGAAGAAGGAATAACGCAAATGGGGAAGTTAACAGAAAAATCGGTCGTAACATCGAGGATACGCCAGGCCCTTCTGACAAGCGCTGTCGCCGGGCTCACCGCCGGAACAGCCATCGCGCAGGTCGCCGCGCCGGGGGCGCCGCTGAAACTGGCGACTGACTATTTCGGTTACGCCGCCGGCGTTTCGGTCAGAGGCTCCTATTCCGACAATATCAACCTGGCGCGCGGCGCGCTGGAAGATGATGAATACATCATATCGACCTTCATCACCGGCGGCGCGATATATTCCAGTCCGCGCGTAACCGCACTGGTCCTTGGCGATCTCGACTTTTCCTATTTGATCGACCAGAGCGACCTTGTCGTAAATCAGAATATCGGCGCGACCAGCACGTTTACGGGCATCGACGACTGGATTTATTTCGACCTTTCAGGATCGACCTCGCGCCAGCTTGTCGGCGACAATGCGCGCTTTTCAGGCAATATCAACGCAGCGCGCGGACAGCGGGCGGATGTGCATTCATATTCCGCAAGCCCTTATATTTTTCATGAATATGCCGACCAGTCGACGACCGAACTGCGCTACCGCTTTTCCCAGGTCTTCATCGATGAAGAAAGCTCGCCGGGATCATTTTTTTCCGGGTCATTGAATGACTCCATAACGCATGAAGTGCTTGCACAATACGACACGGGCCGCGCCTTCAACCGTTTGGGCGCGCGCCTGACCGCCTATGGCGCCGACACAAAAGAAGACGGTGTCAGCGGCCTGTCCGATTTCGAATTCCAGCAAGGCGCGCTTATCGCGGACCTGCGCTATTCGCTGACGGATGAATTCGCCCTTTCGGGCGGCGTCGGTTATGACGAAGTCGATACGGACGGCGCTGCGTCGCAATTTTTTGACGATGATGATCTTTCCGGCTTTCTCTGGCGCGCCGGCTTTACCGCCCGTCCCGGCCCTCGCTCGCAGCTGCGGGTTGAATATGGCCAGCGTTATGATGACGAGTTTATCGACGCTGAAGCACGCTACGAAATTTCCGAACGCTTCGTTTTCACCGCAGGCGCCAGCCGCTCATTCCGAACGCGCGCGCAATCCGTGTCATCGCAATTCCGTTCGACACAGCGTCAAACGCTGGAATTTGCCGACCGCCTTCGCGAAGGCCAGGAGCTATCGGCGCGCCAGCTCATTGAATCGGCGAACTTCTTCGGCAACAGCCTTGATTTCGGGCGCGCCCAGACAACCGGCATCGCCGTATCGGATTCCGCTTCCGCCGCCCTTGCCGGCGATTTCGACCGCACTGAAATATCGCTGGGCGGGTTTTACACCGATGACGATTTCGGTTTCCGCCAGATTGAAACCGCCGGGGCGACGTTCAGCCTTCGCCGACAGATGTCGCGCCGCCTGACCGGGTATGGGTCTGTCGCATATCGGCGCGCTGACACGACATTCGACTCGAATGTCTGCGAAACCAATCCGCTGATTTTCGGCTTTGACCCGACCGACCCGCTGTTTGACCCAACGGTAGAATGCGCCGGCCTTGCCGCTGATAGCGGCGTCACCAATACGGTGATCGGCCGGCTTGGCGCGTCCTACCGGATTTATGAAAACGTCTCGGCATTTGTCGAAGCCACCCATACGGAGCGCTTCGCGCCCAACCCGCTGCTTGAATATAATGAGAATTCGGTGGTCGCGGGAGTAACACTGGAATTCTAGCATGTATGAAGAGTATTTTCGGCTGAGCGATGCGCCGTTCCGGCTGAACCCGGACCCGCGCTTCTTTTTCGGCAGCCGAAGCCACAACAAGGCGATGGCTTATCTTCATTACGGCCTTAAACAGGCCGAAGGGTTCATCGTCATCACTGGCCCGGTCGGCGCGGGCAAGTCGATGATCATCGGTCATCTGATTGACCAGCTTAATGCTTCGAACGTCGTTGCGGCGAACTTGTTGACATCGACCATCGCGCCAAATGAACTGCTTGGCCAAATCCTGTCGGCCTTTCGCATTGAGCCCGAAGGCGAAGGACGGACAGGCGAAATCGAGGCGTTTGAAGATTATCTGTTTGACCAGTTGAACCGCGGACGCCGGGTGCTCTTGATTATCGACGAAGCACAAAATCTTCCGTTCAAGACGCTCGAAGAGCTGCGCATGTTGTCCAATATCGACTATGACGGCACGCCGCTTTTTCAGGTGTTCCTGGTCGGACAACCGGAATTCCGCACGATCATCGAGTCGGACGATATGGAGCAATTGCGCCAGCGTGTGATCGCTTCCTATCACCTTGAAAATCTCAGCGCCGGCGAGACGCGCGAATATATCCTCCACCGCCTTTCGGTTGCGGGCTGGCAGGACGATCCGGCTTTCTCGGAAGATGCGTTTCGAAAAATCTTCGAGGAAACCGGCGGACTGCCGCGCCGGATCAACACGCTTTGCAATCGCGTCATGCTTTATTGCTCGCTTGAGCAAACGCACGAGGTGACCGGCGAAATCGTCGACCTCGTCTGCAAGGAATTGAAGGAAGAAAAGCTGAACGCGAAACACGCGGCCGATCCCATACCCGCGCCGGCCAAAACTGAAAATAGATCGGACGAGGCGCCGGAAGCAGCCCAAAGCGGGCGTCATCAACCTGACCCAAACGAGAATAATACGCAGAAGGCTGCGGCAGCGCGCATGAATCAGGCTTCCAGCAAAGCGGCGGCCGGACCGTCTTCCGCCAGCGTGCTCGACCGCCTGCGCGCGAAGAAATCCGCTACCGGCGCCGTCCGTGACGATGAGCGCCATGAAGCCACATTGACCGAGGTAGCGTCGGCTATCGCCGCCGCATCCGCCGATAAGGCCGCCCCCCCTCCTGAAGAAAACACATGGACGCACGGTAGCCCGCAATCGGACAACGAGCCGCCGTCAGGGCGCGACGGCTTGTTAAGAGCGATTGATGAGACCCGCGTAGAATTAAAGTCGGCGAATGCCGATCTCATGCGCATCCGGCGCACTACGACGGAGGCGGCCGAGCGCCGCCAAGAACGCCGGCAGGAGATCACGAAGCGCCTGTCGCGCGCGGAAGAACTGCTGCAGGAAATCGAAAAGGCGCAAGAGTGAGCGGCGCCGCCGCACTTTCGCAGGACGCAATCTTGGACGGTAAAGCGACACCATCCGCCCCTATCGCCGGCAAAGGCTTTGCCATGTCCGTCGATGTTGAGGACTATTTCCAGGTATGGGCGTTCTCAGGCGTCATCTCGCGTGAAAGCTGGGACGGCTTTTCCGCGCGGGTCGGCGCTTCAACGCGCAAATGCCTCGATCTGTTTGACGCACATGGCGCCAAGGCGACATTTTTCACGCTCGGCTGGGTGGCGGAGCGCGATCGCGGGCTCATTCGCGAAATTGTCTCCCGCGGGCATGAGATCGCCAGCCACGGTTATGACCACACCAAGGTCGACCGGCAAACGCGCGACGACTTCGCCGCCGATGTGCGAAAAACGAAAGCAATGCTCGAAGATATTTCCGGCGTCGAAGTGAAAGGCTATCGCGCGGCCGGGTTCTCCATCAGCGCAAAAACACCCTGGGCCTATGACGTGCTCGCGGAAGCCGGCCACGCCTATTCATCAAGCTCTCATCCGATTGCGCATGATCACTATGGCGACGCTGGTGCTGAGCGCAATGCGCATTATCCGATTGCCGGCGCGCGCTTCATCGAAGCACCGGTCGCAACGGCCGAATTTCTCGGCAAACGGGTGAGCGCCGCTGGCGGCGGATGGTTCCGCGCCGCGCCGTTGAGCCTGTCCCGCGCGCTGATAAAACGCGCCGCGCAAAACCTGAACGGACCGGCGGTCTTCTATTTCCATCCCTGGGAGATCGATCCCGGCCAACCGCGCATCCGCCGCGCGCCGCTGAAATCGAAGCTGCGCCACTATCTCAATCTCAACCATATGCAAAAGAAATTGGGCCATATCCTTTCCGCCCATGAATGGACGCGCATCGATGAGGCGCTAGGGCTCGGGAAGCAATCATGATCGCCACGGCCATATCCACAGCCGTCGCACCGTCGATGGCCGTCGCATGCGACGCCTCGACTGATCGCGCTGAATGGGACGCCTATGTGCGCGCGCATCGTGAAGCCACGTTCTTTCATCTTTCCGGCTGGTGCGAGGCGGCGCGCGCCGCATATGGCTATGAGCCCGTTTATGTCAGCGTTAGGCGGAACGGCGCGCTCGTCGGCGTCTTGCCGCTGGTCGATGTGCGTGCGCCATTGCTCGGACGCTCGCTCGTCTCAACCGCTTTTACGGTCGGCGGCGGCCCGCTTGCAGACGACGCCGAAGCGCGCGCCGCGTTGCTCGACGCCGCGATGCGCGCCGGCATTGCGCGCACGGCACGATATGTCGAATGCCGTTCAGACTTCTCCGCGGATGAAAGCTGGCGGGCCAAGCCGAATACCGCCGCCATGTTCCGGATCGCCTTGGCCGATGATGCGGATGCCGCCCTCGGCGCCATCCCCAAACGCCGCCGTGCGGATATCCGCAAAGCCATAAACGCTGCCGAGGCCGGGCGCCTCGCTGTCCGCTATGACGGCGCAGCGGAGGTGTTTTACAGCCTTTACGCCAGCGCCTTGCGCTCACTCGGCACGCCGGTTTTTCCGAAACGGTTCTTGTCAGCGCTTCTGCATGAATTCGATCAGGAGGCCGAGATTTCTGTCGTCTCCCATGAGGCTCGCCCCGTCGCGGCATTGCTCACCTTCTGGTTTAAAAATTCTGTGCTGCCTTATTATGTCGGGGCGACGCCTCAAGCCCGGACGCTTCATGCTTTTGATTTTCTATATTGGGATCTCATGCGCCGCGCCGTCGAACGGAGATGCGCGACTTTCGATTTCGGACGCAGCCGGGTCGGCAGCGGTGCCTATACTTACAAAAAATTGTGGGGCGCCGAGCCGGAGCCGGTGACTTATCGCATCAAGCTCATCCGCGCTCGCGGCATGCCTGACATCAACCCGAACAATCCGAAATTCAAACTGTTCGCCGGCCTTTGGCCGCGCTTGCCGCTTGGCATCGCCAACCGGCTCGGCCCTGTCCTCGCACGGAACTTTCCATGACCCGGCCGCAAGCATTATTTCTCGCGCACCGAATTCCCTACCCGCCGGACAAGGGCGATAAAATTCGTTCCTGGGCATGGCTTAAACACCTGACAACGCGCTTTCGGGTGCATCTTGCCTGTTTCGTCGACGACCCGCATGATTTTGCGCATACGGAATTTCTTGCCAACTTGTGCGAGACGGCGGCGTTTATTCCGCTGAACCCGCGCCTTGCGAAACTGAAAAGCCTTGGCGGTTTTTACAGCGGCGATCCGCTGACATTTCACTATTTCAATAGCCGGACGCTGCGCGATGCGGTCACCAGGGCTCGCGCGCATCCGCTGGCGCTGGAATTTGCGTTCTCATCGGCCATGGCGGCGTTCATCGAACAGCCGATTGCCGGGCGCAAGCGGGTCATCGATTTTTGCGACGCCGATTCTGAAAAATGGCGTCAGTACGCGCAAACCTCCCGCTTCCCGCTTAAACCGGTCTATGCCTGCGAAGGGCGTTTGCTTGCCAAAGCCGAAACGCGCTTCGCCAATTGGGCGGATGCGAGCTTTGCCGTTACAGCGCCGGAAGCCGCGCTGTTCAACGACCGGCCGGACGCCATACGCCCGGTCGATGTTTTGCCCAATGGCGTTGACACTGAATATTTCGACCCACGTGCAGCCGCGACGCATACGGATAAGAAAAACGACGTCGCATTTGTCGGCGCCATGGATTATCACGCCAATGTCGAGGGCGTTTTGCATTTCATTCGCGCAGTCTGGCCGCTGGTTCGGCAAGCGCACCCGAATGCCACATTCGCCATTGTTGGGGCCAATCCGATTGCGCAGATCAAGGCGCTAGACGGGCGTGACGGCGTCACGGTGACGGGCCGCGTCGATGATGTGCGGCCATGGCTTGCGAGCGCGACAACCGTGATCGCCCCTTTGCGCGTCGCGCGCGGCGTACAAAACAAAGTGCTCGAAGCCCTGGCGATGGGCCGCCCGGTTGTTGCAAGTCCGGAAGCGATGACCGGCGTCGATGCGCCGGCGGACGCCGCCCTGGTCGCAGCGGAGCCGGACGCCATGGCGCAAAGCTTGCTCGCGTTGATGGACGAACCGGCGCGCCGCGATGCCATGGGCGCGGCTGCACGCCGCTTCGTCATCGGCAAATTCACCTGGCAGGCGGCGTTTGACCGTCTCGATCGAACGCTGGACGCGCTTGGGGTCTATTCTTCTTCGCCGTCCCAATCCGCGACCGCATCATCCCCGGCTTCGATAACGCGCTGAACCCGCGGACGCGCCGGCGTCATATCGACCCTGAAGTCAAAAACATCCGAACGCGAATAATGCCCGGCGATATCGCAGGCTGCTTTCGCAGCACGGACAACATCCAACGAGCCTTCCGCGATGAGGATCTCCTCGCCCTCGCCTGCTTCAGCGATAATTTCCCCGCGCGGATCGATGATCGCCGACTTGCCCGGATGTTCCCATACGCCCAAAGGCCGCCAGCGATCGGGGATGTGTTCTTCAAGGCGCACGCCTGCCGCGCAGATCACGTAAGCGGCCGCCTGACTAGCAAATGCGCGCGAGAGAAGATGCTGGCGCGCCCAGCAATACTCGCCCGACCCCGGCGTCTTCTCCCAGCCCGGCCAAAGTGCGGCGTGAATTTGCGTGCCCTGCGCCGCGAGCGCATAGCCCGGCAGCATCATTTGGTGTTCCCAGCAATTCAGCGCGCTGATGCGGCCATAATCGCGCGCCATGACGTTGAGCCCGGCGCCGTCGCCATCGCCCCAGATGATGCGCTCCGCATGGGTCGGTTTTAGTTTGCGATGGCGGTTTAGGATTTCGCCTTCGCGCCCAATGGTGAGCGCCGTCGCATAGGCCGTGCCTTGCGTAAACGGATCACGCTCGGCGATGCCGATGATCACATCCATATTCGCGCCCGCCGCCGCTTCGCAAAGCGCCGCGACTTCGGGGCCGTCAAGCTCGACCGCATTTTCAAGAAACGCCGCGCTCGCCTCCCAGGTCAGGTCAATGGTCGGTCCATCGACCCAGAACGGATAGCCCGGCAGCCAGCATTCGCCGAAAGCAGCAATGTCGGCGCCATGGCTCCCGGCCTCGGCGATCAGAGAGCAGGCCTTGTCGGTCGACGCGGCCTTATCGAACAGAACCGGCGCCGCCTGGATCGCCGCCATTTTGAAACTGGAAGATGCGCTCATGACCCGCCTTTCATTCTTGCCCGCCCTTCATTCTTGAAAGACTTGTCATACCGCGCCCTCATGACGCTCGCCAATCACAATTGGCGCCGCACCAAGTCCACAGCCAGCCCTAGCTCCTGCGCTGCTCTTTCAACACCTGTTTGACATAAGCCTCAATGTCGACATCACCCGTAACGCGCCCTTTAATCCGCTCACGGATTTTTGAAGGAAGCGTCGAAGGATCGATCGGCCCCGCATGTTTCAGGGTTTCACGGATCAACGCCTTTAGCGCTTCTTCGTCATCGGGCTTCCATTTCTTATCGTCCGCCATGAGTCGTTCCTAGTTCAAGAGCGCGCCGGCGGGCGGATTTTCCGCGCTGGCGCCAAGCGAGAACGCATCGCGCCCGCCGACGGGCTTGCCGTCGATGGTGAGGCCGCTCTCATCCGCGGAAATCTCAAGGCTGGCGCCATCCGCAACCTCTCCGGCCAGCAGCATTTCAGCAAGCGGGTCTTGCAATTTTTTCTGAATGACGCGCTTCAACGGCCGCGCGCCATAAACCGGATCATACCCATTATCGCCAAGCCATGCGCGCGCCTTGTCGTCAAGCTCAAGCGTAATCTTGCGCTCGACCAGCAGCTTTTGCAGCCGCGCAATCTGAATATCGACAATGGAGTCCATATTTTCGCGCGTCAGGCGATGGAACAGGATAATCTCGTCAAGACGATTCAGGAATTCCGGCCGAAATTTCGCACGCACCGCCTCCATGACCTGCGGGCGCACAGCGTCCGAGTCCTGCCCGTCAGGCTCGGCGGCGAGATACTCCGCACCGAGATTTGAGGTCATGATGATCAGCGTGTTCTTGAAATCAACCGTATGGCCTTGCCCGTCAGTAAGGCGGCCATCGTCGAGCACCTGCAACAGCACGTTAAAAACATCCGGGTGCGCCTTTTCAATCTCGTCAAAGAGCACGACCTGATAGGGCCGCCGGCGCACGCGCTCGGTCAGGACGCCGCCTTCCACATAGCCCACATAGCCCGGCGGCGCGCCGATGAGCCGTGCGACGGAATGCTTTTCCATGAATTCCGACATGTCGATGCGGGCGATGGCGGTTTCATCATCAAACAGAAATTCAGCAAGCGCCTTGGTGAGCTCGGTCTTGCCGACGCCGGTGGGCCCGAGAAACAAGAACGAGCCCATTGGCCGGTTCGGGTCTTTGAGCCCTGCCCGCGCGCGCCGCACAGCGGCCGAAACCGCGCCGACCGCTTCGCGCTGGCCGACCACGCGCTTCGCAATGCCGTCCTCCATGGAAAGCAGCTTTTCGCGCTCGCCCTCTAGCATTTTGTCGACCGGCACGCCGGTCCAGCGCGAGACAATGGCGGCGATATTTTCATCATCGACGACTTCGTGCACCAGCGCCTTGGATTTCGCTTCCTCGCCTTTTTCTTCCGCTGCAGCGAGCTGTTTTTCCAGCGCCGGGATCTCGCCATATTTAAGCTCGGACGCGCGGGCGAGGTCGCCGCGTCGTTCCGCATCCGCCAAATGCTGGCGGGCGTGATCGAGCGCTTCCTTCACCTTGGTCGCCGAAGCCAGGCTCTCCTTTTCCGAACGCCAGCGCGCGGTCAAATCGGCGGATTTTTGCTCAAGCTCGGAAAGCTCCTTGTCGAGCTTTTCAAGCCGGTCCTTTGACGCTGCATCGCTTTCTTTTTTCAGCGCTTCGCGTTCGATCTTCATCTGAATGATGCGGCGGTCGAGCTCGTCGAGTTCCTCCGGCTTGGAATCGACTTCCATCCGCAGGCGCGACGCCGCCTCGTCCACGAGGTCGATCGCCTTGTCCGGCAGGAAACGGTCCGTGATATAACGGTTCGACAAAGTCGCGGCGGCGACAATGGCGCTGTCGGAAATTCTGACGCCATGGTGCAGCTCGTATTTTTCCTTCAGACCACGCAGGATCGACACGGTGTCCTCAACCGTCGGCTCGTCCACAAACACCGCCTGGAAACGGCGGGCGAGCGCCGCGTCCTTTTCTACATATTTGCGATATTCATCGAGCGTCGTCGCGCCGACGCAGTGCAACTCGCCGCGCGCCAGCGCCGGTTTAAGAAGGTTAGACGCATCCATGGCGCCGTCGGATTTGCCCGCGCCCACAAGCGTGTGCATCTCGTCGATGAATAGAATGATCTGGCCGTCTGCGCCGGTCACTTCCTGCAGCACGGCTTTCAGGCGCTCTTCGAATTCGCCGCGATATTTCGCGCCGGCGATCAGCGCGCCCATATCGAGGGCAAGGAGCGATTTATCCTTGAGGCTTTCGGGCACGTCGCCATTGACGATGCGCAAAGCGAGGCCCTCGGCGATGGCGGTCTTGCCGACGCCAGGCTCGCCGATCAGCACGGGGTTGTTCTTTGTGCGGCGCGAAAGCACCTGCATGGTGCGGCGGATTTCTTCATCGCGCCCGATGACAGGATCGAGCTTGCCGTCGCGCGCCGCCTCGGTCAGGTCGCGCGCGTAACGCTTCAACGCGTCATAAGCCTGTTCCGCAGACGCGGTGTCGGCGGTGCGCCCTTTGCGGATGTCGTTGATCGCTTCATTGAGCCTGACGGCGGTAACGCCCGCCTGTTTCAAAATCTTCGCCGTACCCGCCTCCGCCTCTACCGCCAGCGCGGTCAACAAGCGTTCGGCGGTGACGAATTTGTCGCCGGCCTTTTTGCCGACCTCTTCGGCGGTTGAGAACACCTTCGCGGTCGGCGCAGCCATATAGATCTGGCCCGTTCCACCCTCGACCTTGGGCAGCTTCGCCAGCGCCTCATCCGTCAGTTGCAGCGCAGTCTGCGGCGCGCCGCCCGCGGCGCGGATCAGGTTCGCAGCGAGGCCCTCTTGATCGTCCAGGAGCGCTTTCAAGAGATGTTCGGGGGTGAATTGTTGATGGCCGTCGCGCAAGGCGATGGTTTGCGCGGCCTGAATGAGACCGCGGGCGCGGTCAGTATAGTTTTCAAATTGCATCTCGACCTCGATTTGAGCGTCAAAAGGTTAACAGCGCCCCGATGAGGCGACGCCATAGTTGCAAATATAGATGGTAATGATTTGATCCGGCTCAAGGCTGCGGGGGCCATTCCGCCCAAAAAAAATGGCGGCGCAATGAAGGCGCCGCCCGAGAAAATTTCACCGCCCCCGATTGCCGCTCAGGCCGGCAACACCCGTCGCCCCGCGCGCCCGCTCGATTTGGTATTCAGATCAACCCGGCCAACGGGCTTGACGGGTCCGCATAGCGTTTCTTCGGCATGCGTCCGGCGCGATAAGCTTCGCGACCGGCGATCACCGCGTGCTTCATGGCCGACGCCATCAGGATCGGGTCCTTCGCCTCGGCAATCGCCGTGTTCATGAGAACACCGTCGCAGCCAAGCTCCATCGCAACGGCGGCGTCCGACGCCGTACCGACGCCCGCATCGACAATGACGGGCACGGAGGACTGCTCGATGATCAAGCGAATATTCACCGGATTGATGATGCCGAGCCCAGAACCGATCAGCGAGCCCAAGGGCATGATCGCGCAAGCGCCGGCATCCTCGAGCTTTCGCGCATAGACCGGATCGTCCGAGCAATAGACCATGACGTCGAACCCCTCTTTGATGAGAAGTTTCGTCGCCCGCAGGGTCTCTTCCATATCCGGATATAACGTCTTCTGGTCCGACAGGACTTCCAGCTTGACCAGCTCCCAGCCGCCCGCCTCGCGCGCCAGCCGCAAGGTTCGGATTGCGTCCTCGGCGGTGAAGCAGCCGGCGGTGTTCGGCAGGTAGGTGAATTTCTTCGGATCGAGATAATCGACCAGCAGCGGCTTGTCCTTGTCGGTGAGGTTCACCCGGCGCACGGCGACGGTGACGATCTCCGATCCGGCGGCCTCAGCGGCTTCGGCGTTCTGAGCGTAAGTCTCATATTTGCCCGTGCCGATAATCAGCCGCGATAAAAATTTCCGGCCCGCGACTTCCAGATACTCGCTCATTGCTCAACCGCCTCCAACGAATTGCACGATTTCGATACGGTCGCCGTCCCGAAGCGCGGTCTCCGAGAATTGCGATTTCGGCACGATCTCGAGATTGCGCTCCACGGCGATCTTGCGGGGCTCCAACTCCAGCGCGGCCAGCAATCCGGCGACCGTCAGCGGGCCCGGAAGCTGTTTCTCCTCGCCATTCACGGTAATATCCATGAAAATTCAATCCGTTCTGTCTATTGTGGACGCTTGGCGCGGCCCCGTATATGTAGGCGCCCTTGTATTAGGGCGCCATGGGGCCTTGCAAGCGGCGGCGGGAAACGAATGACGGTTGAGACCATATTTGTCCTCAATGGGCCGAACCTGAACCTTCTGGGAACCCGGGAGCCGGAAATCTACGGGACGGAGACGCTCGCCGACATCGAAGCGGCGACGAAAATCCGCGCCGGCGAGTTCGGTCTCGCCGCTGAATGCCGCCAGACCAATGCGGAAGGAACGCTGGTCGACTGGGTGCAGGAAGCGGCCGCCAGCAGCGCCGGTCTCATCATCAATCCCGGCGCCTACACCCATACCTCCATCGCGCTATACGATGCGCTCAAAGCAGCGGCGATTCCGAAGATCGAGCTGCATCTTTCCAATATTCACGCCCGCGAAGCCTTCCGGCGCCATTCGGTTACGGCGGCGGCGGCGGACGGCGTCATCATGGGGTTTGGCGCGGCGGGCTATCGCTTGGCCGTCGAAGCCCTTAAAAGCCTTCTGGAGCGCCGCGTCGCCTGATCTGCAAAGGGGCGCGGTCAGACTTAACAAGTAAGCAGGAATTGCATGTCGAAGACCAAAGACACCACCGAAAACGGGCTTGAGGCCGGCTTGATTCGCGAGCTTGCCGGGATTCTTGAAGAAACGGGCCTTACGGAAATCGAGATCGAAAAAGACGACGTGCGCCTGCGCGTCTCGCGCCAGGGCGGCATCGCCGCGGTGTCGGCGTTCGCGCCGGCCCCGGCCGCAGCTTCCGCCGCAGC
>CAMYLZ010000005.1 GCA_947259375.1 uncultured Parvularculaceae bacterium
CAGGCGGCAGGCGGCAGGCGGCAGGCGGCAGGCGGCAGGCGGCAGGCGGCAGGCGGCAGGCGGCAGGCGAATAGACCGGTAAGCCGCTTGGCAACAAGAAGTATGTGAGTGAACGCTCACTTTATATCTGGTCACATATTTTTTTGTGTCATACTGTTTTTGCCGTTTGCGGGATGGCGCGCGCCTTCAGGATTTCCGGGCACGGTTCATGGCGCGCGCGCTTCATCCAAAAAGGCAAGGATTTTGAAGGCTTTCAGCTGATGTCTCCCTGCGCTTGGCGCCCATGGGCAGAAAGGCGATAAATTACCTGAATATTACAAAAACATGTCAAAAGCGCATTCGTTGCGCTTGATGCTTGACATTGCGCAATGCGTGCGCATATGTTTGTAACACTTATATGACAAAGCCGTAGAACAGGCGGCCCCACCCGCGTCGGGCGTCGCCACGATAACAAGGCTTAGGAGTAATATTATGGCCGTGACCACCCATTCAGCGGATTTTACCGCACCCATCGTCAAAGTCGGTCCGAAGACCAAGGCTGCGGCGTTTTATATTCTGATCGGCTTCGCCGCGATGGCGATCGCCATTCCCGCCGCGCTTGCAACCGGCGATGTCGGCATGTTCGAGGAATGCTATTCGGCCTGGAATTGTTCCCAATAATAGGAAACGAGCTTTTCAGAGATCACCAGCACCTCCGGCTTGTCCTTGCGCAACGCAACGCGGCCGCTGCTGAACACGTCCCATTTGTCATTGGTCATTTCCGGCGCGCCAAACGCGTCTATGAGCGCATTGCGCACCCGGTCTTCTTCCTGCTTACCCGTTAAAATCCAGATCAGCTCCAGCTCATCATCGCCAAACACGGCTTCAATCTTTCGCGGAAAACCTGCGTAGACATAGCCGAAACAATTCACCTGCGATTGCGCGTCGGGATTTGTCGCAAGCCACGGCTGTTTGATCGTTTCTACATTCATCAACGGGCACGCCGCCTCGAATATCGGGAGCAGTGTATTGAGTTCGCCGCCGGGCTCAAACAGCGAAGGCGTCGCAGCGGAAGCGTCGTATTCGGGAATGTCCGCTTGGTCATCGTCCAGATAGGGGTTCGACCAGGTAAAAAGGTTTGGATGCAAAGCTTCCACGCTTAAAAGCCACGCCGTGTCCGTTTTGCGGTCGACGAATAACGACGCCTGATTGTAAACATCGTATTCAAGATAGCGCATTTGCGTTTCCAACCCTGGATAGACCAGCGCATTCACGGCGCCGCCGCGCAGCTCCGCCATTTTAAGCCGGTCATCCGCAACGACGAACACCGCTTTTGCGATAGATCCGCCGGGCAGCGCCATGTCTTCACACCGAAAATGTTGTTCGGTGTCGGACGCCAACGGAAACTGAACAGGAGAAGCGTTCGCGACGTCGACCGATTTGCAGACGTCCTTCAAAACACTTTCTACCATGGCCGCATCGCTTTCCCATCCAAGTCCGGCAATAATGCTGTCGCCATCTTCAGCAGCATGCGAGCCGGCGGAGGAAACAATGAGCGTTAAAACGGCAAGGATCGTCTTGTGGTCTAGAAGCATGCGCTTGGTCCCGAAATGAGCTTGCCGAAACTTTGTGTTCAGACTTTCGACGGCAGCTTTGCTTGAAACCCTAGACAGGGCGCTGTCAGCGCACAACCTGCCGGAGCCTCAAGCGGCCGCATCATGTCAACGTCGCGTCGCACGCGGCCCGAACGCCGCCAGATCGTCCGCATGGTCGAGATCGCGCAACGCCTCGAGATGGCGCACCGCGAAGCCGGCGGGCAGGCTCGACAGCGTATCGGCAAGCGCATATGCGCTCGACCATCTGACATTGTCGAAAAGGTTCGGCGCGGCGCGCCGGCGCGCAAGACCGATCAGCCAATAGCCGCCATCCTCCGCCGGGCCGAACACTGCATCAGCCCCGGCAAGCGCGGCGAATGCGGCGCGCAAATGCGGCGTGCGCAGGCCCGGCGCGTCGGCGCCGATAATCACCACCGGACCGCGCGGCGCAACATCGAAGACGCGGCCCATCCGCTCGCCAAGGTCGCCCGGCCCTTGCGGCGCGCGCGGCAGTCCCGGCGGCCAATAGGTCGCGCTTTCATGGGCCGCCGATGGCGGATCGACGGCGAGCACTGTGCGCCACGGGCCTTTCGCGGCCTCCGCGATGGTTCTTTCCGTCAGAATACGGAATAAAGCCGCCGCCCGCCCCATGCCGATATCGGCGCCGAGGCGGGTTTTCACCCGCCCCGCGCGCGGCGCCTTGACGAAAATGACCACGGTTCCGCGCATCAATGATAATCCTTTGCAAGTTCTTCCGGCGCCGCGCCGAGCCGGTAGCGAAACAGCGTCAGCGCATTTTTGAAAACCCGGCGCGCATAGCCGTCGCGTTCGTAACGCGCCGCCGACGTCACGGCCCGCGCGGCCAGCACCGTGATCGCGCTTCGCCCATGCGCCTTCACAAGGCGGCGGATGAAATCCACATCCTCCATCAAGGGCACGTCGGCAAAGCCGCCTGCCGCAACATAATCCGCCTTTGAAATCAGCAATCCCTGATCGCCATACGGCGCGGAAAGAAAGCGCGTGCGCACCATCGCCCCGGCGGCGACGAGACGCGGCGCGATTCCGCGCGCGTCAAAGGCAAGAGTAAAGACCGCCGCCTTTCCCGGTTGGCCGGCGATAAAGCCGCGCGCCGCCGCAACCCAATTGTCGTCAAGCACCGTGTCCGCATGCAGGAACAAAAGCCAGTCCTGCTTGGCGGCGCGCGCGCCCGCGGCAAGCTGCCCGCCCCGGCCCGGCGGCGCGGTCAAAACCCGCGCCCCGAAGCCTTCGGCGATGGCGCGCGTCTCATCCGAAGAGCCGCCATCGACGATAATCACCTCGCGCACCAGCTCCGCAATAGTTGCGGGAACCAGCGCGTTAAGGGCCGCGGCAAGGCGCGCCTCGGCGTTGAGAGTGGGAATGACCACGGAAATCATGGCGCCTCAATAGCGCCGAGCAGACCCTTTGTCGCCTCGGCGGCCATCGAAAATCCGTGAACGCGCCGCCTAGCAGCGCGGGCGCGAGCGACCGAGGGCGGTCATCAGCAAGCCGTTTACAAGCACAAACCCGGCAACCATCCACATGAACAGATCTTCGCTCCAGGCATGCCCTTTGAACAGGATCGTCCCGCCAAGCATGGCGCCGGCCCAGACCAGCGCATGGACGATCAGGATGATCCCTTTGTTGCTGTTTTTTTCATTACTCATGACATTTTCCTTTCCCGTTGCATTTCTTTGACACACCTATTTGCGCGAGCGCCGGCCGGCGTAAGTGAAGGCGATGAAGACCGCCGCGCCGATGCCGATGCCGACCGCAACATCATCAAGCGCGACGGCGATGGCCGTTCCGACGCCGAAGGCGAGGCCGAGCGCGGTTCCGAAATTCATTTTCATGCTTCAATTTCCCTTTCATCGGGTGTGAAAATCGACTCAATCGGCTGCCCGAAGACTTTGGCAATCTTGAATGCGAGCGGCAGCGAGGGATCGTATTTGCCGCGCTCAAGCGAGTTTACGGTCTGGCGCGACACGTCGAGCTTTTCAGCAAGGTCGCCTTGCGACAATTTCATCTGTGCCCGGAGTTCTTTCAGTCTATTCTCCACGGGGCGCTATCCTCTAAGCAGCAAGATGCAGCGCGTCGCGCCCCACATCGCGATCAGGAACGGGCCGAACCACAGCATGTCCCATTCAAAATAAAAGACGCCGAAGCTGTGCAGGAAGCCCAGGGTCAGCGCGGCGAAAATACCGACCAGCAGCGAGATGGCGGCCGCATCCGCGATCAGGCGCCGCTCGCGCTCGTCAGCCGCAAAGAAAAACCGCAGGAAGGCGATGCAAGCGAGCGCAACCGGAACCTGCGGCGCGAGCGCCAACATGGTCAGCAAAAGGCCCGGCTCTACATCGCGCGCCAACAGCTTCGCACCAAACAGCACGATGCCATAAAGCGTCATGGCGGTCAGAAACTCGAACCGGTAGCGGCGTTCCGCCTTGTTGATACGCGACGACATAATCGCTTCCTTCGTTCACTAGTCGCTATTGCTAACAATCGCCGCCCATAAACAGCCGCACCCCGCCCCAGACGAGGATCAGGAATGACGCGAACCAAAGCATCGCATCTTCGATGACGACGACGCCAAAGGACTGCAGAAAGCCGGCAATGGTCGCAGCGATAACGCTGATCATCAGCGCCAGACCCGCTGCATTCGCATTGATCGATTGTTCGCGCTCATCCATCTGCTGGTGGCCGCGCAGATAAACGTAACAGGCCAAGCCCATGGGCGCCGCCGGCGCCAACGCCAACAGCGTCAGGATCAATTTGCTGGTGACCAAATCCTCCAGCCGCGCGGCGGCGAAAACCATCGCCAGATACACAAGCATCACCGCCATCAGCCGCACTGCATGACGGCGCTTGGCGTTTTTGATCCGTTGCGACATGGGCCGCGCTCCATTGTTTCCGGCGCGCCGCCATTGGCGGCGATCGATCCATTTGTAAAGCTCCCTTGACATAGGTCCGGTTTGCGCGCCTGTCAAGTGAGCTTGTCATGCTCAAATTCGCCGGCAATGCCTGGTGAAATTTTGTTCTTGCTTTGTTCTTTTTCGGTGATAGCTTTGCGACATGGCCCGCGCCGCGCACCTTTCCTTCACCCCGCCACACCGCCCGAAACCGGGAGAGACGGCGGCAGGCGCTCCCGCCGCCCGGGAACGCCCCGCACCGCTCGCCGCCGCCTCGGCAGCGCATGCGGCTGCCGCCGGAGAAAAGGGGCGCGGCGCGCGGTCCAACACTTCCGGGCGTTATGAACGCGACCGGCGCGAGGCCTTTGACGATGGCTGGGAACTCGCGGAGGAGACCGCGCCGCTGCGCACCGACGTCACGCTTGAACATCCGCGCACCATCATCGCCCGCAACAATTCACCCGATGTGGGTTTCGACCGCTCGATCAATCCCTATCGCGGCTGCGAACATGGCTGCATTTACTGTTTCGCGCGGCCGACCCACGCCTATATGGGCCTGTCGCCGGGCCTCGATTTCGAATCGAAGCTGTTCGCCAAACCCGCCGCCCCCAAACTGCTGGAGAAAGAACTGTCGGCCCGGCATTACCGTCCGCGCGTCATCGCCATGGGCACGAATACCGATCCGTACCAGCCGATCGAGCGCAAATTCCAGATCATGCGCGGCATCCTTGGCGTATTGTCGGCTTTCAACCATCCCGTCACCATACTGACGAAATCCAGAAACATCCTGCGCGATCTTGATCTTCTGGCGCCGCTGGCGACGAAAAACCTGACCCGCGCCATGTTGTCCATCACCACCCAGGACAAGGCGCTCGCCCGCTCGATGGAGCCGCGCGCCTCAGCCCCGAAATGGCGGTTTGAAACGCTGCGCCAGCTCGCCGATGCGGGCGTCGGCGCCGGCGTCGTCATCGGCCCGGTGATCCCCGGCCTCAATGACGACGAGATGGAAGCGATCATGGAACAGGCGGCCGAGGCGGGCGCGACATTTTCCGCCTACACCCTGTTGCGCCTGCCGCTAGAGGTCTCGCCGCTGTTCCAGGAATGGCTGGAAACCTTTGCGCCGGCCCGCGCGCGCCGGGTGATGCGCCATATTCGCGACATGAATGGCGGGCGCGATTACGACCCGCAATGGTCGCGCGGGGGCGAGATCAAGTCCCCTTACGCCCGGCTGATCGCCCAGCGCCACGCCCGCGCCCGCGCCCGGCTCGGTTTCGACAAAGCGCTGGCGCCGCTTGATCTTTCACAATTCCGCCCGCCGCCACCGGCAAGCGGACAGCCGGATTTGTTCGAGTAAGCGAAGGTTTTTCGCTCATCGCGTATCGCGCCGTGCTACCTTTCCTCCGTTCAAGGGGAGGAAATCATGGACAGAAGGAAATTCGTCGCCGGCGCCGGCGGGCTGATGCTATCGACCGGAACCGGCGTGATCGCGCTGGCGAAAAGCGGGGGCAAGCTCGCCATGCCGAGCCAGGCCTGCAAAATGACGGTCTTGCAGACGCCGGGGCCGTATCTCACGGCGGACAATCCCTTGCGCTCGGACATTCGCGAAGGCTTGCCGGGCGCGGTGTTGCAGCTCGATATTCGCGCGGTCGAGCCGCTCGCCTGCGCGCCGGTCGAAGGCGTTGTGGTCGATATCTGGCATTGCGACGCCATCGGCCGCTATGCCGGCTTCCAGAATATCAATTTCGACCTTGCCTCGCTGCGCATGACCGGGCCTGGCGCGGATTATTCGAGCGAGAGTTTCCTGCGCGGCCGTCAGGTGACGGATGCAACCGGCGTTGCGCGCTTCACCACCATCATTCCCGGCTGGTATGTGCCGCGCCTTGCGCATATTCACCTGCGCGCCGTCATGCCGGACCATGAATGGACCGCCATGACGACGCAGGTCTATTTCCCGCAAGCGCTTGAACAAGCGGTCTATGCGGGCGGCGCTTACGCCGAACGCGGACAAAACCCCATCGGACCGGATCGCGATATCGTCATCAAAGGCGACATGCGCGCGCTCTCCGACCTGACCCTCGACATTGAAAAAGACGGCGACGGTTACAAAGCCGCTTTCGACATGACCATTGGCTGACAGGGCTAATGGCTGACAGGGCTAATGGCTGACAGGGCTAATGGCTGATCGCGAAAGGGCGTCGACGCCATGCGCAACGGGCGGCGATTCGCACCGCCGCCCGCGCTCTCCCCGCCCCTCGCCCTTGCGGGCGTCCCGTTAAGCGGGGCTCGGCGGCGAACAGCGCACCATTCGCCGCCACATCAATTCATTAATATCATTTACCAAAAGCGGAATTTTTACAATGTTAGGGGCTATTTTATTCCGTCTGTAGTTTGATTTTCTTGCGGTCATGCGAACGGATTGCAATCGACGCCTTCCCCGCCCCATCGTCGCGCGCGGCGCGAATCGCGTGATAGGCTCTCGCCATGGTGAAGGAACATCCAACATTCGACATTGAGAACAATCTCGCCGGCGCCGCCAGGCTTGACGCCCGGCCCATCGCCGGCATCGACGAGGCGGGGCGCGGGCCATGGGCCGGGCCGGTGGTCGCCGCCGCCGTCATTCTCGATCCGCAAGACCTGCCCGCCGGGCTTGCCGATTCCAAGACGCTCACGGAAAAGCGCCGCGAGGCGATCGCTAAAGAAATTCACGCCCGCGCTATGGTCGGCGTCGGCGTCGCCAGCGTCGAAGAGATCGACGCGATCAACATCCTGCAAGCGACCTTTCTCGCCATGGCCCGGGCGGAGGAGGCGCTGCCGGTCGCGCCCGCCATTTGCATTGTCGACGGCTCGCAAAAACCGGCGCTCAAGGCGCGCACGCATATGGTCGTCAAAGGCGATGCGAAATCGCTTTCGATCGCCGCCGCGTCGATCATCGCCAAGACGGTGCGCGATGACATGATGCGCACCCTCGCCGCCGAGCATCCGCATTATGCGTGGGAGAAAAACAAGGGCTATGGCGCGCAGGCCCATCGCGCCGGTCTTGATGCTTATGGCGTCACACCACATCATCGCAAATCTTTCGCGCCAATCCACAATATGTTGTGTGCTGACTCTTGACCGCTGAGTTTTGGAAAGGATTTGTTAACCTCGGTTAACGCACTGAATCTCCTATAAAAATTCGAACCAGTCTTGACGCGCGAGTCCCCGCGACTCAAAGTGCCGCTCCTGTTTTGACGCAAAAGCGCTTTAATGAAGGGCGGCGAGCATGCCAGCGAGAAAAGAGCCGAAAAGCAAAAAACCGGCCCGGAAGAAACAGAAAAAAGACATCGGGAAATTTCTCGACACGATCATCACCGGCGACTGTATCGCAGCGATGAAAAAGCTCCCTGACGCTTCGGTCGATCTCGTTTTCGCCGACCCGCCCTATAATCTGCAGCTTGGGGGCGACCTCACCCGCCCGGACAATTCGCGCGTCGACGGCGTCGATGATGAATGGGACAAGTTCGACTCGTTCAAAGCCTATGATGAATTCACCCGCGGCTGGCTGGCCGAAGCGCGCCGGGTTTTGAAACCGAACGGCGCGATCTGGGTGATCGGCTCCTATCACAATATCTTCCGTGTAGGGACGGCCGTGCAGGATACGGGCTTCTGGATCCTGAATGACGTCATCTGGCGCAAGACTAATCCGATGCCGAATTTCCGCGGCACGCGCCTCACTAACGCCCATGAAACCCTGATCTGGGCGGCGAAGGATCAGAAATCGAAATACACTTTCAATTACCGCGCGCTCAAAACCGCCAATGACGATCTGCAGATGCGCTCCGACTGGGAATTTCCGATCTGCACCGGCCATGAGCGCATCAAGGGCGCGGACGGGGCGAAAACCCACCCGACGCAAAAGCCGGAATCGCTGCTCTATCGCATCCTCATCGGCTCGACCAATCCGGGCGACGTGGTGCTCGATCCGTTTTTCGGCTCCGGCACCACCGGCGCGGCGGCGAAATATCTCGGCCGGCGCTTTATCGGCGTCGAGCGCGACAAGACTTATATCGCGGCGGCGAAAAAACGCATCGCCGCCGTCGCGCCGCTTGAAGGCGACGATCTCGTCACCCAGCCGAGCCCAAAGGCGGCGCCGCGCGTGCCTTTCGGCCAGGTGATCGAAACGCGTCTAATCAAACCGGGATCGAAGCTTTATTCGCGTAACAAGAACCATCAGGCGAAAGTGCGCGCCGACGGCTCGCTTTACGTCAAGGATGGCGAGGTCGAGATTCAGGGCTCGATCCACAAGGTCGGCGCGGCGGTGCAAAACGCGCAAGCCTGCAATGGCTGGACCTATTGGCATTATGAGGAAAAGACCGGCCTCAAACCCATCGACTTCCTGCGCGATAAAATCCGCAAAGGCATGGCGGGATAAGCGCAAGCCTTTTTCGCTCATCCGCGCGAAAGCGGGAATGACCGGTCGTTAGATTTCAGATTAGCAATGCGAAAATGCGCGCCTCACTGGACCGGCGGCTGCTTCGTCCAGTAGAGCGCGTCCGTATCATAACCCATCGCCTGCAAGTCGCTTAAAGCCTGCTCGCGCGCATCATCGGAAATTGTCGGCATACGGGACAATATCCACAAATAGCGCCCTGAGGGCTCGCCAATGAGCGCGAGCGAATAATCTTCCGCAAGGCCGATCACCCAGTAATCGCCCCAGAACGGCCCGAAGAAACTGACTTCGAGCTTGGCGTTGCTCGCCGCATCGACAATCCGCGCACGGCCCTTCGCCGCTTTTGCCTCGCCATCCGGTGCGCCCTTGCGGCAGGTGTTGATGACGGAAATCACCCCGTCATCGCGCATGGCGTAATCGGCGGTGACGCCCTCGCAACCCTCTTCGAAACTGTTCGGGAAGCGCGCTATCTCGTACCAGCGGCCGAGATAACGCTCCGTGTCCACATAATCGACAGCGGTCAAAGGCGTGCTCGCATCGCGGTTCACCGGCGGCCCGTCGCAGGCCGCAAGGCCGATGGCAGACAGGGCCACAATCGACAAAGATGCGAGCAGCTTTTTCATCATTCCACCTTCACCGCCAGCGTATCATGGTGGCCTTGCAGGAGTGAGCGCAAGTAGAATGACAGATCCGCGCGGTCTTTAAAACCCGCCTGTTTTGCCGCCGCTTCGGCCTCTTCCGGCCCGGCGCCGGAAGGGCGCGCAAAGGCTTCAAGGCTTTGATGAAAACCGATGGTGAAGACATCGACGTCAGAGCCCGCCGCCCGGCGGAAAATCAGGTTTTGCGTCTGGCCGGTGAGGCCGAGATACTCGTTCTCCATGCGCCGCTGTTCGAGGAGCGCGTCCCGCTTGCCCGGCGCGGCGTGAAACATCTCAATATGATAAAGTCCGTTCACCGCATAAGCCTCGGCGATCACGTCAAGCGGCGGGCCGTAAGCGAAATGGTCTTCTTCAAAGGCGATCAGCGCGGTTTCATCACCCGCCATTTCGGCATATTCGGCGGCGGCTTTCTTGCGCTTGTCGCTGGCGCGTTTCGAATAATGCTTCGTCCAGCTTTCCCACGGCTCGATGATCATCAAATCCCACTGGTCGCCTTGTGAATGGCGCATGATGAACGGACGATGTTCGCCGGATTTGTCGAAATAATCCGACGCATTGACCTCGGCGATATGACCCAGCAGCGCTTCGAGCGCGCCCGGCGCGGCGCGCACCGTCGTTACCTTGTAAAGATAATCGCCCTCGCGCTCTTCCGCGCCCGCCGCGCCTGCAAACATCAACACCGACGCACACGCCGCCAGAAGCCGTAACATCATTCTTCAAACCCTTGCTGCTTTCCGCCAAGCCTAGCGCTTTTTTCACATGCTTGGAAAGTTGCGCTTTTCATTCGCTTTCTGCCTGCGTTCAAAGCCCGTTTGAACTCCGCCCGCCGCATTCTTATGTGTTGCAAGCAAAACAGGAGGGCGATGAATGGCGGGCGAACTCAGTATAGCGGAAAGCATCTTGCTGCTGGCGTTGCATGACGCAACCGGCGAACGCAAAGGCAATTTCCTTGAATATGCGCTGGCGGGCGCGGCGTTGACGGACCTGTTGCTGGCCGGACGGCTAAGGGAAGCGGGCGACCCGCCAAAGCGGCTGGAGCTGGTCGATGCAACGCCAATGGGCGATCCTTATATCGATGCGTGCCTGGAAGTCCTCGCGGCGAAAGGCTCCGGCAAGAAGGCCGAAAGCTATGTGGAAACGCTCGGCAACAAATCGTCATTGCTGCGCATCCTTCTCGAACAGCTCGCCCGGCGCGGCATAGTTTCGATGAAGACGAAAAAAGTCTTTTTCTTCTTTACAAAGACCACTTATCCGGAAGCGGACCCAAGCGCCGAGAGAGCGTTAAAAGCGCGCCTTGAACATGTGATGTTCGGTGACGGCGAGGTCGATATTCGCGACAGCGTGATTATCGCCCTTGCGCATCACACGGGGATTTTGAAAGAAAATTTCGACCGCGACAAACTCAAAACCCACAAAAAGCGCATCGAAGATATCGCCAAAGGCGAGTTGTTGCCGCAAAGCGCCGCCATCGAGACCATCAAGGCGATGCAGGCCGCGCTCGTCCTGGTGGCGATCATGCCGGCGATTGCGGTGACGACATAGCCGCCGCAACGGCCTTTTTCATCACCGTAGGGAGCCTCGCCGCCGCCGGCGCAATCCATTGCTGATGGGGCCAGCGGCGAAACCCTTTCGGGGCGGGCGCGGTAAAAACCTCCAGCGTCAAATGGAAATGGGTGAAAACATGAGTGATGGCGCCGGCGCGGGCCCAATCGGCTTTGGCCGGCGCTGACGCATATAAATCTTCCGCCAGACCCGTCGCCCAATCCGTACCGGGAAGGCCAAGCATGCCGCCGAGCAAGCCTTTCTCGGGGCGGCGTTCGAACAGCATTTCGCCTTTCGCGTTCACCAGCACAAAGGCCGCGCCGGCGCGTTTCGGTTTTTGCTTCCTCGCCGGTTTGACGGGGAACGCTTCTTGCCGTCCTTGCCTTGGTGCTTCGCAGGCGGAGGAAATCGGGCAAAGAAGGCATAAGGGCGCTTTCGGCCGGCAGACGCCGGCGCCGAGATCCATCAGCCCTTGCGCAAAATCGCCGGAGCGTTGTTGCGGCCAGATCGCTTCGGCGCACGCTTTGATCTTCGCTTTCGCCGCTGGCAGGGGCGTTTCGATCGCAAACAGCCGCGCGACCACCCGCTCGACATTGCCGTCAACCACCACCGCGCGCTTGTCAAAGGCGATCGCAGCGATCGCGGCGGCGGTGTAATCGCCGATCCCCGGCAGGGTCTTCAACTCTTCTTCGTATTCTGGAAAGCCGCCGCGCGCGGCAAGCTCGACCGCGCATTTGTGCAAATTGCGCGCCCTTGCGTAATAGCCGAGCCCCGCCCACTGACTCAAAATATCGTCGAGCGGCGCGGCGGCCATCGCCTCGATGGTCGGCCAGCGCGCCAGAAACTCCGCAAAGCGCGGGGTCACGGTCGCAACGGTCGTCTGCTGCAACATGATTTCCGACAGCCACACCGCATAAGGGTCGGCGCGCCGGCCCGCCTTTCTGGCCTGCGGCGAGACGCGCCAGGGCAGCGCCCGGGCGTTCGCGTCATACCAGCGCAACAGGGCGGGCGCGACGCCGGTGTGGGAAAGCTTTGCGCGATCGGGCGTTTCATATGCCATGGCGGCGATGTTATGATGCAGGCCGGGAAAGGATCAAAGCCCCTGCCGCCCGTAGGCCCGAGCCCCCGCAGACCCGCAAGCCATAGCGAAGACAATGTATCGAACGGTCAAAACCAAACCCGCGCGTTCCGCAGCCCCGCCGCTGGCCCGCGCCAGCGCCAATATATTCGCCGCGCTCGCCAACAAGACCAAATATGTCGATCCGGCGTTGGCTCAGCGTTGGCCGGAACTGGCGGGCGAAAAGCTCGCGTCATTGTCACGGCCTGGCCGCATCACCGGCCAGCCGCGCGACAAGACGCTGGAAATCCATGTGGCGACCGGCGCGGCGGCGGCGGTCATCCAGTCCGAGGCCGATGCGCTGAGGAAACGCATCAACGCCTATCTCGGCCCCCGCTCCGTTGCGCGACTGGCGATTCGCCAGTCCGGGCGGCACGCCGAGCGCGCCGGCGCAACGCCGAAATCGGCGCCCGCCGGCCGCGATGACGACAGCCCGCTGGGCGACGCGCTGCGCTCTTTCCGCTCGGCGGTGAAACGGCGCGGGCCCGAAAAATAAGGGCTCGCGCGGGTTCAGATAACGGTCTTTTGCGCCTTCCCCGCAGCCATCGCTTGCTTATTAGCGCGCCATCGGCGATTTTGGCCGCTCATTCACGCTGAGCAATCCGCCAGGTCACGTTCCGAATTCTGGATCCTAAAAAAGGTGTTTTTGATGTCCGTTTCCTTTACCGCCCTTCGCCGCCCGGCGATCGCCGCCATCCTCGCCGCCGCGCTCGCCGCCTGCGGCGGCGCGAATTCCTCGGAAGAGGCCGGCGCCGGCGAAACCAAAGCCGCCGATGTGGAGATCAAAGCCGGCACGGGCGCGATGTCGGACATGGCGCTCGGCGCGGAAGACGCGCCGGTCACGGTCATCGAATACGCCTCGGTCACCTGCCCGCATTGCGCGACCTTCCATGAAACCGTGTTCCCGGCGATCAAGGAAAACTATATCGACACTGGCAAGGTGCGGTTCGTATTCCGGGAATTCCCGACTGCGCCGGCCAATCTGTCCATCGCCGGGTCGATGCTGGCCCGCTGCGCCGCCGACAAAGGCGGTCAGGACGCCTATTTCGTGATCTTGGACGCCCTGTTCAAAACCCAGCGCACTTGGATCGGCAGCGCGACCCCGCGCGAGGAGCTTTTGAAAATCGCCGCCCAGGCGAATATGAACGAGGCGGATTTCGACGCCTGCGTCAAAAGCCAGGAATTGCTTGATTATCTTAACGAAAACATCACTGAGGGGCGCGATAAATACGCTGTTCAATCGACCCCGAGCTTCGTCGTTAACGGCCAATTGCGCCATTTCAGCACCGTCGATGATTTTTCCGAGGCAATAGACGCGGCGCTCGAAAAGGCTGGGGAATAACGCCTGCCCTTGCGCGTGCATATGGACTTGGCCTCGTTCCAGAATCGGCGATCATTGCTGTTAATGAATAGCGGCGCGGGGAAGTGGGCTCCGCGCCAGCCAATGATGCCGGGAAAAGACGCGTGAAATTTACAAATGTCCGCCTTGTCGGGTTCAAGTCCTTTGTCGAACCGACCGATTTCGAAATCCGCGAAGGATTGACGGGAATCGTCGGCCCGAATGGGTGCGGCAAATCCAATTTGCTCGAAGCCCTGCGCTGGGTGATGGGCGCGACCTCGGCCAAGGCGCTGCGCGGCGACGGCATGGAAGCGGTGATTTTTTCGGGCACCACCATGCGCCCGGCCCGCAATTGGGCGGAAGTCACGCTGACGCTCGACAATACCGATCGCTCTGCGCCCGCAGAATATAATGATTGCGAAACGCTGGAAGTCTCGCGGCGCATCATCCGCAAGGAAGAAGGCACCCAGTCGGTCTATCGCATCAATTCCAAGGAAGTCCGCGCCAAAGATGTGCAGCTTCTTTTCGCCGATGCGTCGACCGGGGCGAACTCGCCGGCGCTGGTGCGTCAGGGCCAGATCGCCGAGCTGATCAATTCAAAGCCGCAAAATCGCCGCCGCCTTCTCGAAGAGGCGGCGGGCGTCACCGGGCTGCATTCGCGCCGCCATGAAGCGGAGCTGCGCCTGCGTGCGGCGGAAAACAATCTCGAACGGCTCGACGATGTGATGGGCGAGCTTGAAACGCAAAAAGGCGCCCTCGCCCGCCAGGCCCGTCAGGCCACGCGTTATCGCAATGTTTCCGGCGACATCCGCCGCACCGAGGCGATGCTTTCCTATCTGCGCTGGCGCGAAGCGACCGAGGCGCAGGAAAAAGCCGCCGCCGGCCTCGCGGAAATCAGCACGCTGATTGAAGAGGCGACCCGCGTCGCCGCCGCCGCCTCGACCGCGCAGGCGCAAGCCCATGAAGCGCTCGATCCGCTGCGCCTCAAGGAAGCCGAAGAGGCCGCGGCGCTGCACCGCCTTACCGTGGCGCGTGAAAACCTCGATGAAGAAGCCCGCCGCGCCGATGCGGAGCTTGCCCGCCTCACCGCCGAAATCGAACGGTTCAAGACCGACATCGCCCGCGAGAAAGAACTCCTCGCCGATGCGGAAAACGCGCTGAGCGCGCTTGGCGCCGAAGACGAAGAGCTGTCCGCGCGCGAGGCCAATGAAGGCGAGCGCCTGACCGCGGCGCAGAACGCCGTTTCGCAAACCGCCGCGCAGCTTGAGCAGGCTGAAGCCGCTTTTGATGAAAAATCAAAAGAAGCCGCCCGCGTCGAAGCCCAGCGCAAGACGGTGGAAGGCAATATCAATGCCGCCGCGCGCCGCCTCGAAAAGATCGCGGAGCAGTTACGCGCATATTCCGACGAGCGCGAGCTGATCGCGCCCACCGAAGAACAGGCCCGCGCGCTTGCCGAAGCAAAGCAACGCTTTGCCGCCGCTGAAGAAGCCGCGAACGCCGCCGAAGCCGCATTCCACCGCGCCGAGGAAGAGCGCCAGGAAGCGGAAGGCGCGGAAACCGCCTTACGCGGACCATTGCGCAATGCCGAGCAGAGCCTCACCGAAATCGATGCGGAGCGCGAGGCGCTGCGCCGCGTGCTTGCCGCCAATGAAGCGCAGGACTTCCCGGCGCTGATCGAGCTGATCGATGTCGACGCCGGTTATGAAAATGCGCTTGCGGCCGCGCTGGGCGACGATCTTGGCGCGGCGGTCGACGAGGCTGCGCCGGCGCATTGGTCGCATCTCGGCATGACCGCGTCGAGCGCGCCGCTGCCGGATGGCGTCGCCCCGCTATCGCGTTTCGTGCGCGGGCCCGCAGCGCTGACGCGCCGTCTTGCGGCCATCGGCGTCATCAACGACGCTGCCGACGGGCCGCGCCTTCGCGAACAGCTCCAGCCCGGCCAGCGCCTTGTCTCGCGCGCCGGCGATCTGTGGCGCTGGGACGGCTTTACGACCCATGCGGACGCCAAGACCGCTGCGGCGATCCGGCTGGAACAGCGCAACCGCCTTGCGGTGCTCGATGACGATTACGAAGAAGCGAATGCGCGCGCCGGCGAAGCACGCGGCGCTCATGAGGCCGCAAGCGCCAGCCTGAAACAGCGCCAGGAAAATGAGCGCGAAGCCCGCCGGCTGTTTACCGAAGCCCGCCGCGCGCTTGATTCCGCGCGCACCCGCTTGAATACGCTTGAACGCGAAAGCGAACGAGCTGAGACGCGCATCGCGTCGATCGACGAAAACCTTGCGCGTCTTGCCGACGAACAGGCCGAAAGCGCGCGCAATCACGAAACGCTGCTGGCCGAGCGCGGCGCGCTGCCCGATGGCGAGCGCATCGGCGAAGAGCTCGGGCAATTGCGCGCAGCGGTCGCGGCGGCGCGCACCGAAGCGAGCGAAGCACGCGCTTCTCATGCAGATATTGCGCGCGAGGCCAAGGCCCGCGCCGATCGGCTGGCGGAAATCGCACGCGAGCGCGCCTCCTGGTCGAGCCGCGGCGAGACCGCGAAGACCCGCCTTGACGAAATCGAAAACCATCTCGGCGGGGCGCTGGCCGCTCATGAGACGGCGAAGGACGCGCCGGCCGCGGTCGAGGAAAAACGCAAGGCCCTGCTCGACCAGATCGCCATTGCCGAGCAACGCCGTAATGACGCCGCCGACGCGCTCGCCGAAGGCCAGCGCCTCGCCAATGAAACCGACCGCGCCTCCAAGGCCGCCGACGCCGAAGCCAGCGAAGCGCGTGAAGCGCGCGCGCGCCTTGAAGCTCAGGCCGAAGCCGCTGCGGAGCGCGTTGAAGAGGCAACGCATCTGGCGCGCGAGACATGCGAAGCGGCGCCAGAACAGCTTCTCGAAATCGCGGAGCACAAGGAAGACAAAGATCTTCCGAACCGGGACGATGTCGAACGCCGGCTCGAACGCTACAAGCGCGAACGCGAAAATCTTGGCGGCGTCAATTTGCGCGCCGACGAGGAAATGAAGGAAGTCACCGAACGGCTTGAAGAACTTGTTATCGAGCGCGAGGATTGCGACAGCGCCATCCGCAAGCTGCGCACCGCGATCGGCAATCTCAACCGCGAAGCGCGCCAGCGCCTGCTCGATGCGTTCGAGACCGTGAACAATAATTTCTCCAACCTGTTCACGCGGCTGTTCAATGGCGGCCAGGCCGAGCTGCGTCTCATCGACGCCGAAGACCCGCTCGAGGCGGGCCTCGAAATTTACGCCTCGCCGCCGGGTAAAAAACTCACTTCCATGTCGCTGATGTCCGGCGGCGAACAGGCGTTGACCGCGACCTCGCTGATCTTCGCCGTGTTCATGGCGAACCCGGCGCCGGTCTGCGTCCTCGACGAGGTCGACGCGCCGCTTGACGACGCCAATGTGGAACGGTTCTGCCGCCTGCTGCATGAAATGGCGGCGGAGACCGAAACCCGCTTCATCATCATCACCCACCACGCGCTCACCATGTCGCGAATGAGCCGCCTGTTCGGCGTCACCATGATTGAACGCGGCGTGTCGCAGCTTGTTTCGGTGGACCTGTCGCACGCCGAGCAACTCGTCGCGGCGGAGTAGCGCGAATGCGTTTTTGGCGGTCTTTTTTTGAAAACCGCCATTCGCTCACGATGCTGGCTTTGCTAGCGTATCAGGCATGACAAAAGTCAAACCGGCCCTGCAAAAGCGTTCGAAGGAGACACGCGACCGGCTGATCGCGGCGCTGGACAGGCTATTGCGCAAACGCCCTTTCGAAGAAATCGCGGTCGTCGAAATCGCCGAGGAAGCCGGCGTTTCGGTTGGCTCCGTCTATCGGCGTTTTGAAAACAAGGACGCGTTCGTGCCGGTCCTGTTTGACCTTTACCGCCAGCGCGTGCGCGAATTCGTCAAGCGGCAGAAAGACGACGCCGCCCACGCGCCGGACGATTTGCGCGGCGCGCTGCAATATGCGCTGATGAATGCCCGCGCAATCATTGAGGAAGAAGGCCACCTTATGCGGGCGGTGCATCTTTACGCGCGCATTCGCCCGGAACTCGTCAGCGAGGAATGGGCGCCGCTGATCGAAGAGTCTCGAAATTCCATCCGTATGATGATCGAACAGTATAAAGACCAGATCACCATCCACGACGCCGAAACGGCGGCTGAGGCGCTGACTTATTTTCTCAACACGGTCCTCACCGAGGAAGGGCTCTATGGCCACCTTGCATCGAGCATCGCCCTGTCGATTCGCGGCAAAAAACTCGCGCAAGAGATGGCCGATTTCGCTTATGGCTATCTGACCATGGACCGGTCCGGCGGCTAAACAGCGAACTGGCGCGCTTCCGGCCCGCCAGCGCCGCGATGCGAAACATACAGAATGGCGCCGCCCGCCGCATCCACCAGAAAATGCAGGGCCATCGCCGGCAGCAGCGAGCCGGAGACGATGAACACCGTCGCCAGAATGATTGAGATCGGCGCGATACGCATCATGCCTTTCACGCCCTGATAGGCGTGTGCGGCGATGAAAAGCGCGGTCCCCGCTGCGGCGGCCGCCGGCAACGGCATGATGAGCGCGAACACGCCGAACAAAAACCCGCGAAAGACGATCTCTTCCGTGATCCCGGCCGTAAACGCGACGGCGTAGAACCGGCGATGCTGGCGCGGCGTTTCCGGCGCAACGAGGCTGACATCGCCGCCTTCCTCCATTTGCTTCAAGAACGCGCGGCGCGCCTTGGCTGAGATCAACACCTGTATGACCGACCAGGCGAGATAGACCGTGCTAATGGCGACAAAGGCCCAGGCGGCAAGCCAACCCGCCCCCGTCTGCACCGTCAGCCCCAGCGCTTCGGGACTGCGCCCCGACAAAAGCCAGCATGCGAAACAAACCACCGCGAGCGGCCACATGAAAAGATGAATGTCGCGATAGACGGACTCGCGAATTCCAGGCCCCTCCTCGGCGAGACGGCGTTGCAATTGGACGTCCCGAAACCGGCCCCAGACAAGAAATGCGATGATGGCGGCAAGGCCGGCCATCAGCCATGTCTCGCCCGCAAAATCACGAAAAGCCGGCCCTATGGCGGCGAAGGCGTCATCTGCGCTCATGACCATCTCCCATTTGAATTTCTATGTGAATGCGAATTCGCATACCTATACCAGATCGAGACGCAGGATGCAAATGGCGGCGGGTCCGCTGCGCCAATCCCTTGCATGAAGGGGAAATTTCTTGCGCAGAAAACGCGAGAAACAAATTGGTAGCGCGTCCGCTTTGCGTCTAGGTTGGCGGCGGCAGAAATGGGAGAGCCCTCATGACTTACGTGGATGGCTATGTCATCGCCGTGCCGGACGATAAAAAACAGGAATATCTTGAAGTCGCGAAAATGGTCGCGCCGATCTTCAAGGACCATGGGGCGTTGCAGGTGATCGAATGCTGGGGCGACGACGTGCCCGACGGCAAGCTCACTTCTTTTCCCATGGCGGTAAAAGCCGAGCCGGGGGAAACGGTGGTGTTTTCCTGGGTGCTTTGGCCGTCAAAAGAGGCCCGCGAGGCCGGCAAGGACAAGGTCATGAACGACCCGCGCATGCAGATGCCCCCAGACGGCATGCCGTTTGACGGCAAGCGGATGATTTTTGGCGGCTTCGAGGCGATTCTCGACGTTTAGGCGTCGATCTTCGGCTAAAGACCTTCCCGCAAATCGGAAAGGCGCGCGCTTCCGGCAAGCGTCCTTCCCCGCCGGCGGCCTCATGGGCGGGCGGCACGGCGATTCGTAAACCCCGTTTTTTTACGCTCCCGCCATAGCCACAATGCGCGGCTTCGCCCGCTGGCCGCCGCGACGCCTCGCCGCGCTGCATTTTCCGCTGTAAAATCAGCTTGTTACCGAGAAAAACCCTTGCTTGACGCTGCGTTGCGGCGCCTCTATGGTCCGCGCGATTTCATTAGGGCGCGGGCGGCCGTTCGCGTCCCATTTCGGGCAAGCTCATGGGCGACAATCCCAACCGAGACGAACTGCCCTCGCTGGACGCCTTTTCCAAACGGCTCGATCGCATGCGCGGCGAGCAACCGGAAGCGGAAAGTCCAAAGGGGTCGGCGTCGGCGTGGGGCCGCGCAATGCGGATATCCTCCGACCTTCTCGCGGGATTATTCGTGGGTTGCCTGATCGGGTTGGGGCTTGATCGCTGGCTGGAAACCGCGCCGTGGTTTCTGTTGGCGGGGATTGCCCTGGGGTTTGCTGCGGGGTTGCGGAATATGATGCGTACCCTGAAGGAAGAAAACGAGCAGCCGTCAGACAACTGACGGTTCGCGTAAAAGGATTGCCGGAAGACGGATATGCTGGACCGACTGATCACCCCCTTTGCCGCCGGCCCCATGGAACAGTTCGAGATTTTTCCGATCGTGCCGCTCTCGCTTGGCGGGCTCGATATTTCGTTGACCAACTCGGCAGTGTGGATGCTGATCGGCTCGGGCGCGATTATCGCATTCTTTTTCATGGCGACGCGCCGCGCCGGGCTGATCCCCAACCGCGTGCAATCGACCGCCGAAGTGCTTTATGAATTCGTCTCGGACCTCGTGCGCGACACGATCGGCACGGAGGGGCGCAAGTTCTTTCCTTATGTCTTCACGCTTTTCCTGTGGATCCTGATCGCCAATCTGTTCGGCCTAATCCCGTCGCTTCCCGGCACCCCGGCCGCAACGCATGTCTTCACCACCACCAGCCATTTGATCGTCACGCTGTCGCTGGCGCTGCTGACGATCTTCATCGTTCTCGTCTATGGCCTTTGGAAGAACGGTGCGAAATTCTTCAAGCTGTTCGCGCCTTCCGGCGTGCCGATCTGGCTGATGCCGGTGCTGGTGCCGGTTGAAGTGATCTCGTTCCTGTCGCGGCCCTTGAGCCTCGCCATCCGGCTGTTCGCCAATATGTTCGCCGGCCATGTGATCCTCAAGCTGTTCGCCGGCTTTATCGTTTCCCTGCTTGGCGCCGGCGGCGCCTTTATGGTGTTCGGCATCGCGCCGCTGCTCGGCGCGATCGCGGTGACCGCGCTCGAATTCCTCGTGGCGGCGCTGCAGGCCTATATCTTCGCCATCCTCACCTGCATTTATCTTCGCGACGCGGCCCACGCCGCCGACCACTAGTAACCAGTTTCCCGCCCGGCGCGACGAGCCAACCGCGGCACAGGGATTTGAAACGGCTCAACGAAAACTCCAGGAGTGTTAAAATGGAAGCAGAAGCAGCAAAGTTTATTGGCGCGGGTCTCGCCTCGCTCCCGCTTGCGGGCGCCGGTGTCGGCCTTGGCCTCATCTTCGGTAATTTCCTTTCGGGCGCGTTCCGCAATCCGTCTGCGGCAGCGCAAAACCAGCCGACGATGCTGCTCGCCTTCGCGCTGACCGAATTCACCGGTCTCTTGGGCTTCACCATCGCGATGATCATCCTCTACGCATTTTAAGCCTGGCGTTCGCGCAACTTTAAGGAGGGACTATTGTCCGTTCTTGCTTCCTTGTTGACTGCCGCCGCCGGCGCGGCCGAAGCCGCCTCCTCTCACGGAGGCGAGTCTTCGTCCGCCGGCTTGCCGCAACTCGATCCCACCTGGTGGCCGAGCCAGATCTTCTGGCTCGCACTGACCTTCGGCGTCCTCTATTGGCTGATGGCCGGGCGCTTCCTGCCGTCGCTTGGCGGCGCCATTGAAGAGCGCCGCGACCGGGTCGCCGACGACATCGACCAGGCGTCGGATTTCAAACGTCAGGCTGACCAAGCCGAGGCGGCCTATAACAAGGCGCTGGCCGATGCGCGCGCGAAAGCGCAAGCAATCGCCGCCGACACCCGCGCCGAGGTCGACAAGGAAATCGCCGAGCTGCAAGCCGAGACCAATGAGGCGCTCGACAAACAGCTTGAAGCCGCTGAAGCGCGCATCGCCAAGATGAAAGCGGACGCGGCGGCGAAAGTGCGCGAAGCGGCGTCGGATACGACCCGCGCCGTCGTCGAGACCCTGATCGACGAAGCGCCGACCGACGACGCCATTGCGCGCGCCGTCGACGCTGCGGCGCAGGCCTGAGGAGAGCCGTCATGATTTCAATTGCCGCCATCGCCCTTGCCGCCGCCGAAGAAGCGGCCCATGGCGCGAACGAAGCCGCAGGCCACGCCTCGCCGCCGCTATTTGAAGATCCGGCGCTTTACGTTCTTATCGCTTTCGCCGTCGTCATCGGCATCTTCGCCCGCGCCGGCATCCACAAACTGATTGTCGGCGGGCTCGACAAACGGGCGCGGAAAATCGCTGACGAGATCAACGAAGCGCGCAAGCTGCGCGAAGAAGCACAAGAGCTACTCGCCTCTTACCAGCGCCGCCAGCGCGAGGCTGAAGAAGAAGCCGCCGCGATCATCGAAGCGGCGAAGAAAGACGCGGTGCGCCTCGCCGAGGAAGCGCGTCAGAAAATCGCCGACCAGACCGAGCGCCGCACTCGCGCGGCAGAGGACAAGATCGCCCGGGCCGAAGCGCAGGCGATTTCGGAAGTGCGCGGCCAGACCGCGGATCTCGCCATCGAAGCGGCGCGCGCGATCATTCGCGAACGTATGGATGGCGGCGCGCAGGCCGCTTTCATCGATCGCGAGATCGCCGGCCTCAGGGACAAGCTGAACTAGGCGCCAAGCCTCGTTCAGTCGAATTACCAAGCCCTTCATCTCCGGATGGAGGGTTTTTTTTCGGCCGAATAAAAGCGCTGCATTCACGCTGCGCCGACGACGCGCTAGGTTTGGCCGATGGCCGTTTCAAACCTCACCCGCCCCGACCCAAGCAATGCGCAAAACGTCCTCGCCTTCTGGTTCGAGGAGACCAGACCCTGGCGCTGGTTCCGCCGCGACCGCGCCTTTGACGCCGCCATTGCGCGCCGTTTCGGCGCCTTGCACCAGGCCGCGAGGAACGGGCGGCTCGACGTCTGGCGGGCCCATCCATCGCATGCGCTGGCGCTGATTATCCTGCTCGATCAGTTCTCGCGGAACCTTTACCGCGACAGTCCGGGCGCCTTTGCTGAGGACGGCGCAGCGCTCAGCATCGCGCGCGAAGCGATCCGCCGGCGTTTCGACAAGCTTTATGGCGCAAGAGAACGCGCCTTTTTTTACATGCCGTTCATGCATGCGGAGGATTTGCGCGTTCAGGAAGAAAGCGTCGCGCTATTCAAGGCGCAATTGCCGAGCACGATGAACATGCCTTATGCGCTTGAGCATTATAAAATCATCAGGCGGTTTGGGCGCTTTCCGCATCGCAACCGCATTCTCGGGCGCGCTTCAAGCCCGGCGGAAATCCAGTTTTTCAAAGCCGGCGGGTTCAACCCATAAGGCTTAAAACACGCCCATGGCGAGACCCGCCGCCATCGCGCGCCCCAATTCGCGGCAGCGCTCAAGATCGTTTTCGGGAATTGTTTTCTCCGCCAGAATTTCGTCCGGCGTTTGCGCATGAGTGCAGATGATGAACGGTTCTTGCACCGGCTTCAGCCGCCAGCCTGTGGCAATCCGCGCCGTCTGGCGCAGCGCATTGGCGCCATCCGACCCGGCGCAAATCATTTGCGCATAGGGCCGTCCTTCGATGCGGCCGAGCACCGGATAATAACACCGGTCGTAGAAATCCTTCATCACCCCGGCGATGGCGGCGAGGTTTTCAGGCGCGGCGAAAATATATCCGTCCGCCCACAGAAGATCGACCGGTCCTGCCGCGTCAGCGCGCTTCAGTATGGTCTCAACGTCTTGTTCCGCGCGCGCAGCGAGCGCCGCCGCCTCGGCCATCTGGCGCGCGCCGCCGGTTTTTGAGTGATAGATGATGAGAAGTCGCGCCATAGGCGAATGATACCCGGCGCCTTGCGGTTTCGCCATGCCGAATTACGCGCGCTTACCCCTTGGCCGCCGTCTCGCCCGCCGGCCTCGGGCGGCGGCGCGCCAGCAATTCATCGAGCGGTATCGATGTGCCGTCATCCTGCTGGATGCGCACATGGAACCGTTTCAGATTGCGCGCATGGGCCGCGCCGGCTGAATGGGCGATCATCGCCACATCCTTGCGCATCTTGTCGACATAGCGCGCGACCTGTGCGGCCTTCACTTTCGGATCGAGCCCGCCTTGCAGCGATTTCTTGTGGGTCGTCACGCCGGTCGGGCAATTATTGGTGTGACAACGCAGCGCCTGGATGCAGCCGATCGAGAACATGAAGCCGCGCGCGGTGTTGACCACATCGGCGCCGGCGCAATAGGCCCAGGCGACTTCCGCCGGCGTCACCAGCTTGCCCGAAGCAATGACCTTGATGCGCTCACGCATGCCGCGCCGCTCCAGAATATCCGTCAGCATGGGAAGCGATTGCTTCAGCGGCAGGCCGACATTGTCCATCAGCGACATCGGCGCAGCGCCGGTGCCGCCATCGCCGCCATCGAGCGTGATGAAATCCGGCGCGGATTCGATGCCCCGCCGCTCAATCTCGTCGCAGAAATCGTCAAGCCAGCCATAGGCGCCCAGCACGGTCTTGAAGCCGGTCGGCAGGCCGCTCGCCCGCCGCACCCGCTCGACAAAGTCCAACAGCTCGCCCACATTGTCGATTTCCGGATGGCGGTTGGGCGAGATTGACGCTTTGCGCGCCGGAATGCCGCGAATTTTCGCAATCTCGCGCGTCACTTTCACGCCCGGCAGGATGCCGCCTTTGCCGGGCTTGGCGCCTTGCGCGAGTTTCACCTCGATCATTTTGACTTCCGGCTTGTCGGCGATGGCTTTGAGCTTTTTCTCATCGAGCATGCCCGCCTCGTCGCGGCAGCCATATTTCGCCGTGCCCATCTGGAAGATAAGGTCGCAGCCGCCTTCGAGGTGATAAGGCGCAAGACCGCCCTCGCCGGTATTCATGTAACACGACCCCATCGCCGCGCCGCGCGACAGCGCCCGCACCGCCGGCTTCGACAAAGAGCCATAGCTCATCGCCGAGATATTGATGATCGAGCGGGCGCGGTAAGGGTTTGGCGTATAGGGTCCGAATTCGACTGCGGGCGGATCGCTCGCTTCCTCGTCAAGGCGCGGGAAGGCGCAGTTCACAAAGATCGGTGTGCCAACAAGATTGAGATTGCGCGTCGAGCCGAAAGGATGGGTGTTATTGCGCCCTTTAGCCGATTTATAAATCCAGTCGCGTTCGGCGCGGTTGAACGGCATCTCCTCGCGGTCGAGCGCGAAAAAATATTGCCGGAAAAACTCGCCTAGCCGGGTGAAGAGTTCGCGAAACCGGCCGATCACCGGATAATTGTGGCGCACCGCGTCTTTCGACTGGGTCGCGTCGAGGAAATACATGGCGATGACGGCGAGCGCCGTCAGCCCGACAATGAAGATGAACAAGGTCGACAGGACTTCAAGCCCTGTCATGGTGAACGCCGCCAGGAAATCCATATTCAAAACCCCTCTTCGCCGTTACCTCTACGCCCCTACGGTATGCATTTGACGCATAAACTGCAAAGACGTGACCGGGGAAGCAGGGCCTCGTGAAACGTGATCGCCCGTGAGCGGGCTTTTCCGGCCCGCTATTGGGCCGCCGGCGGCGTCCAGCGCAGAACCGGCTTTCTGGCGGCGGCGGTTTCATCAAGACGGCGGCGCGGCGCATGCACCGGCGCGGCCCTGAAATGGTCCGCCTCGCCCGCCCTGGCGCGCTTCGCCAGCGACAATAGCGCATCGCAGAACTGGTCGAGCTCGCCTTTCGATTCCGATTCCGTCGGCTCGATCAGCATCGCCCCATGCACCACCAGCGGGAAATACATGGTCATCGGGTGATAGCCTTCATCGATCATCGCCTTGGCGAAATCGACCGTTTCAACGCCGGTGTCTTTCAGGAAGCGGTCGTCGAACAGCGCCTCATGCATGCAATAGCCGTCAAAGGCCGGCGTCATTTCCGCCTTGAGCCGCGCCAGCACATAATTGGCGTTCAAGACCGCGTCTTCCGCGGCCTGGCGCACGCCGTCTTTCCCGTGGCTCAACATGTAGGCGAGCGCACGCACGAACATGCCCATCTGGCCGTGGAACGCGGTGAGGCGGCCAATGCTCGCCGCCGCTTCACCTTCGGCCTTCGCCGCGCGGCGCGATTCGATGAGGTGATAGGTTCCATTATCGCGCACCACGAAAGGCGCCGGCGCGAAGGGGGCGAGCGCTTCCGACAACACTGTCGGGCCGGAGCCCGGCCCGCCGCCGCCATGGGGCGTCGAAAAGGTCTTGTGCAGATTAATATGCATGGCGTCGACGCCGAGATCGCCGGGGCGGACCTTGGCGGCGATGGCGTTGAAATTGGCGCCGTCGCAATAAAAATAACCGCCCGCCTCATGCACCGCATCGGCGATGGCGCGAATGTCGCGCTCGAACAGCCCGCAAGTATTAGGGTTGGTCACCATGATCGCGGCGACGTCATCGCCCAGCTTTTCCTTGAGCGCGGCAAGGTCGACTCGGCCGGTCTTGTCCGCGGGAATGTTTTCCACCTTGAAGCCGCATTGAACCGCCGTCGCCGGATTGGTGCCGTGGGCGGATTCCGGCGCGAGAACGCGAATGCGCGTCGCAATTTCGCCGCGCGCTTCAAGCGCCGCCTTGATCGCCATCATCCCGCAAAGCTCGCCATGGGCGCCGGCTTTCGGCGACATGGCGACCGCGGGCATGCCGGTCAGCTCTTTGAGCCAGAAGGCGAGCTCGTCGATCAGCTCCAACGCTCCTTGTACGGCGCTTTGCGGTGCGAGCGGGTGAAGGTCGGCGAAACCGGGCAGCCGCGCCAGCTTTTCGTTAAGGCGCGGATTGTGCTTCATGGTGCACGAGCCCAGCGGGAACGGCCCCATATCGATGGCGTAGTTCTTTTGGGAGAGCCGCACATAATGGCGCATGGTCTCAGGTTCTGAAAGCCCCGGCAGGCCGATCCGCGACTCGCGCTTGAGCCCGCCAAGACGGTCGGCCTTTCCTTCCGGTTCAGGCAAATCGACGCCGGTCCCGTCGAAATCGCCGGTCTCGAAGATCAGCGCTTCTTCAATCTGCAACGCCTTGTTGCCGGTGAAGGTTTCTGTTTGCGTTGTCATCACGTCACCTGCGCGGGTCGGACGGCCTTGATTGTTCATGGTCATCACACCGCCTCCCGCAATTTTGCTGCAAACGCCTCGATATCCGCATCGCTGACGCATTCGGTGGCGGCGACAATGAGAAGATTGTGCGTCGCCGGATCATGCGGCCAGAGCCGCCCGCCCGGCACGCCGGCAAGCACCCCTTCTTTTGAGAGCTGCTCGACCACATCCTCGGCGTTTTTCGGCAAGCGCAATGTAAACTCGTTGAAATAGCTTTTATTGATCACCTCAACGTCTGGCACAGCGCCAAGCGCGTCGGCGGCGCGGCACGCGGCCTCATGGTTGAGCATGGCGAGACGGCGCAGGCCCGCTTCACCCAAAAGCGTCATATGCGCGGTGAAAGCGAGCGCGCACAGGCCGGAATTGGTGCAGATATTCGACGTCGCCTTGTCGCGGCGGATATGCTGCTCGCGGGTCGAGAGCGTCAGCACAAAGCCGCGCTTTCCTTCCGCATCCGTCGTTTCCCCGCAGAGCCGGCCGGGCATTTGGCGCACATATTTCTGCCGTGTCGCGAAAAGGCCCACATATGGCCCGCCGAAATTAAGCCCGTTGCCGATCGACTGACCTTCGCCGACGACGATATCCGCGCCCATCTCGCCAGGGCTATTGAGCGCGCCGAGCGAGATGGCTTCGGTCACGACCGCGACCAGCAACGCGCCATTTTCATGCGCGGCGTCCGCAAGGGCGGTCAGGTCGCGGACATTGCCGAACACATCCGGCGTCTGGACGATGACGCAGGCGGTGTCGTCATCGATCGCGGCGGCGAGATCTTCTGTTCCGTCGACATCAATCGGCGCCTCAAGCATTTTCGCGCCGACAAGATCAAGCTGGGTGCGCGTCACCGCCGCGTAATGAGGATGCAATCCGCCGGAAAAGATCACCTTGTCGCGCCGTGCGACGCGGCGGGCCATCAGCGCCGCTTCGCCGCACGCGGTCGAGCCGTCATACATGGAGGCGTTGGCGACCTCCATGCCGGTCAGCGCCGCGACCTGAGTCTGGAACTCGAACAGATATTGCAGCGTGCCTTGCGCGATTTCCGGCTGGTAAGGCGTATAGGCGGTCAAAAATTCCGAACGTTGAATGACGTGATCGACTGTCGCCGGAATATGGTGCTTGTAAGCGCCGCAACCGACAAAGAACGGCCCCGACCCCGCCGCGCGGTTTTTCGCCGCCATGGCGCCGAGCGCGCGCTCGACCTCCATTTCGCTTTTGTGGTCGGGCAGATCGAATTTCGCGTTGAGCGCATCCGCCGGCACATCGGCGAACAGATCGTCAATCGCCTTAACGCCGACAATGTTCATCATCGCCGCACGGTCGGCATCGTTTAACGGAAGATAGCGCATGAAAGTTCCTATTCTTTGCCGCCGTCTTTTTTCTTCGCTGCGGCCGTCAGCGCGGTTCCAATCCCCGCACCGATGGCAATTCCAACAGCAACGCCCAGGGCGAGATTGTCGAGCGCCAAACCAAGCCCGGTTCCGATTGCGATCCCGCTTCCCATGCCGACGGCAAGACCCGCCCCGGCTTTTGAGCCTTTGTCACTCATGCGTTTGCCGCGAATTCCGCATAGGCCGTTTCATCCATCAACGCGTCGATCTCTGACGGATCGCTGGCCTTGAGTTTGACGAACCACGCCGCGCCGGCCGGGTCTTCGTTGACTTTCGCCGGCTCGTCGACAATGGCGTTATTGACTTCCACCACCTCGCCGGAAATCGGCGCGTAAACGTCGGACGCGGCTTTCACCGATTCCACCACCGCCATTTCATCGCCTTTGGAATAGGTCTTGCCGACTTCCGGCAGTTCCACAAAGACGACGTCGCCAAGCTGTTCGGCGGCGTGCGTGCTGATGCCGATGACGTAATGCTCGCCTTCGGCCTTCACCCATTCATGGTCTTTCGAATATTTGACGCTCATAATCTGCTCCCTAGCCTCGGAAATAGCGATGCGGCGTGAACGGCATGTCGGCGACGACCGCCGGCAGCGCGCGCCCGCGCACAATCAATTGCAGCGGCGTGCCAGCTTCGGCGAAGGCCGCATCCACATAACCCATGGCGACCGGCGCGCCGAAGCTGGGGCCGAAACCGCCGGATGTGACGACGCCGATATTCGCACCGTCCACGGACTGAATTTCAGCACCTTCGCGCGCCGGGGCGCGGCCCTCGGGCTTGATCCCCACCCGCAAGGTCTGCGGGCCGTCGGCGAGTTCTTTCAAGATGCGCGCAGCGCCCGGAAACCCGCCTTCCTCGCGCCGGCGCTTGCCGATAGCGAAAGCGATATTACCCGCGACCGGCGATGTTTCTGGCGTCAGATCGTGACCGTAAAGGCAAAGTCCCGCCTCAAGGCGCAGCGAATCGCGCGCGCCGAGCCCGATCGGTTCGACATCCGGGTGGTCGAGCATGGCTTTGGCCAGCGCTTCGGCCTTGTCATTCGGCACGGAGATTTCAAAACCATCCTCGCCGGTATAACCGCCGCGCGTAACAAACAGATCTGCGCCATTCCATTCATAAGGACGCATGGTCATGAATTTCTGTTCGCCCGCGCCGTAGATCAGCCCCTCGACGACGCCCGCCGCCGCCGGCCCTTGCAGGGCGATGAGGCTGCGATCTTCGGCGCGCTTGAGCGCCGCGACGCCGCCGAGTTTTTCCTCGATGAGCGCGAAATCCGCATCCTTCATCGCCGCATTGACCACCAGGAACAGCATGCCCTGTTGCGCGTCTTCGATGGGGCGGGTGATCATCAGATCGTCCAGCACGCCGCCTTGATCGGACAACAGCACCGAATAGCGCGCGCCGCCCTTGCGAAGCTTTCTGATTTCGCCCGGCACAAGCGTTTCGATCGCCGCGGCGATTTTTTCATGTGCGTCCTCGGCGCCGAGCGCCGCCTCGCGAGTCGTCAGGAAAGCCTGTCCCATATGCGAGACGTCAAACAGCCCCGCTTTTTCGCGCGTATGCTGATGTTCCTTCAAGACGCCGAGCGGGTATTGCACCGGCATGTCGTAACCGGCGAATTCCACCATTTTTGCGTCCAGCCCGCGATGAAGCGCGTTGAGGGCTGTTTTTTTCAATTCGCCGCTTGTATTTTCGGAAGCCATTCATCCGTCCCATGACAAAACTGCCGCGACATTGCGGCGGCCCCGGCTGTCACGGGAACCTGAGAGATTTCGCAGAGCGCGCGCAATGAACACGCGGCGTCTGCTTACTCCGTCGGCGGGGCGCAGCATATAGCCTTGCCCGCTTTCCAGCCTTTAATCGCCAGAGCGGTCCTTTTGCCTGAGAGTTTCCGGGGCGGTTGCTCCTTCGGCGCCGTGCAAAAAATGCGCGATCTCTCCCGCTATGGCCGCCAACAACACAGCTGCGTTGTCGACGCGGGCGACCATAGGCAAGCCGCCAAAGGTGTCAATGATTCTCATCGCCTTGCGGCGCGCTAAGTGATTAGCATTAAACTGCAGCGCAGTGGTTGCAATTGCCTTTAATCTCAAGGCGCGCCGTATGCATATCGAACGCCGCCGCACGCACGGCCGGTTCGATATCCGCCGCAACCGCCCGCACCTCGACCTCTTCGACATTGGAACAGCGATCACAAACGAGAAAGGTCTGCACCATATGCGGGCCCTCGTGATTGCACAGGACGAAGGCGTTGAGCCCGTCGAGCTTGTGAATATGGCCCTTGGTCTCGAGCCCTTCGAGGGCGCGATAAACGGTCATCGGCGCGCGAACGCCTTGCTCTTTTAACTGATCGAGAATTTCGTAAGCCTTGAGCGGCTCTTTACTGGCCGCGAGCACGTCCCAAACGAGATTTTCGTTTTTCAAAAGTCCCGTCGGATGCTTGCGGTCAAAACTTCCCGCTCCGGTTGTGCTACTCGCCATAATCTCCCTCCCTCGGCTAAGCCACTGCGTTATATCGATGTTATATCGATCCGCAAGCCTGGGCCAGCCGAATTTTTCGCCGCAATTGCGGTGTTTGCACAATTGCGGCCGGGGCCGGCATTGCATTTTCGGGACGGCGCGCGGCCGCTCGGCTCTATGGCCAGCCGACGCGGTCGAAGATCCTGACCGCCGCAGCCTGGTTTTCACCGAGCTCGGCGGCGGGCAAATCATCCGCCTTGAAATCTGCATAGGCGGCGATCGGGCCGAGGGCGTCGACGCCTTCGACGACCGGATATTCGTTATTGCCGTTGGCGAAGGCGGCCTGCGAGGCGTCGCGCAGCAGAAATTCGAGGAGCTTTTCGGCGTTTTCCGCATTGGGCGCATATTGCGTCACGCCCGCGCCGGAAATGTTCACATGCGCGCCGGCGCCGGCCTGGTCCGGGAAGAACAGCTCGAATTTCTCGCCAATGGCGGCTTTTTCCGCATCGCTCGCGCCTTTGAAGCGCGCCGTATAGTAACTATTGACAATACCGAGGCGGCAAAGACCGGCGGCGACCGCCTCGATCTGCGACGAGTCATTGCCTTGCGGCTTGCGCGCGAAATTGGCGACGACGCCGGCCGCCCATTCCTCCGCTTGCGCCTCACCCCAATGGGCGATGCGCGAGGCGAGCAGCGACTGATTGTAAATATTCGAGGACGACCGCACACAGATCATGCCTTGATAGGCAGGGTCGGCGAGATCGGCATAGGTTTCAAACCCTTCAGGAAGGCCCATCTCCTTGTTGTAAATGACGATGCGCGCGCGCTTGGAAAGCCCAAACCATTTGCCTTGCGGATGGCGAAACGCCGCCGGCACGCGCGCCTCAAGCGTTTCATTATCGACCGCGCGGAAAACGCCGCGCTCATCGGCGCGCCACAAAATGCCGGCGTCTGCGGTGATGAAGATGTCGGCGGGGCTCGCTTCGCCTTCCTGCGCGATGCGTTCGATCAACGCGTCGCCGCCCGCTTCGATCAGATTGACCTTGATCCCCGTTTCTTCAGTAAACTGATCGAACAGCGCGATATCGGAATCGTAATGGCGCCCGGAATAGGCATTGACCTCGCCGGCGGCCGGCATTGTCGTTACGTCCTTGCCGCCGCCGGCCTCGCCCGCCGGTTCGCCGCCGCATGCGGCGAGCGACAACGCCGCCAGCGCTGCAAGGCTCGTCTTGCCGAACATATTCAATCCGTTTTCGCCCATCATATCGCCTGCCTGTCTCATTTGCGAATAATTCTCATTCTCGCCTGTATAGCCCCTATGCGCCTGAATTCAAGCTGCCGCTACAAAAAAAAGCGCGGATGGAAGGCCCATCCGCGCTCTTGATCGTCCACCCGTCTCGGCGTCTTAGAACTCGCCAAAGCGCTTGGTCAGGCGCGCGCCGAATTCTGACCGGTCGTTGCTGCGTACGACGCCGACAAAGCCGGTCTGCTGCAAGCGTCCTGCATCATAGATTTCGTTAAAGACGTTCTCGCCATAGACGCCGAAGGTCCATGAGCCATCCGGCGCTTCATAATCGATGCTGAAGCCGAACAGATCGCGCGCTTCGAGCAATTCGTTCGGATTGTTGATCGACTGGCCGAACATGTCGCTGCGATAGGAATAGTCCGCATTGAACTTGATCGCCCCGCCATTGGCGAGCTCGGCGCGATAGCTCGGCGCGATCGAGAGGGTCCATTTCGGCGTCAATGCCGGCGCATCGCCAAGCCCGACGCCGGCATCGGCGCCAACCGGGATCTCGACGATTTCCGCATCATTATAGCCGACCGCCGTGTTGATGGTGAAACCGTCAAACGGCCGGAGCACCGTCTCCAGCTCGAACCCGCGAGAACGCGAATCGCCCGTCGGCACGCTGGTCTCAAACCCGACGCCGCCAGTATCGGAGAATGGCAGGTTGAGGTCGCGATATTTGGTCCAGAAGCCGGACAGGACGACGGACAAATAATCATTGATATCGCCTTTGAAACCGACCTCATAATTGAGCGCGGTCTGTTCCGGCGAGACTTCGAACGCCGCGGCGCCGCTGAACGGACGCGGCGGGAACTGGCCCGGCTGATAGCCTTTTTGAACCTGCGCATAAAGGTTCATATTGCCGCCAAGCGCATAGGTCGCGTTGACGTCCCAGGTCAGCTCTTCGAAATCCGCTTCGCGAAACGCCCGCTCGGCAAAGCTCGGGAACATCGCATTGGCGTCTTTCTTGTCCCAGGAATAACGCAAGCCGCCGCCAAGGCCGATCCGGTCCGTGACCTGATATTCGAGGCTGCCATAGATGGCGTAACTATCCGTTTCCTGATGGAGGTCGAAAAAGCCGAGCCCGGTCGGGAAGCCGAGATCGATCGGCACGCCGAAATTGTCTGTGGAGTCCGGCGCGTTGAACGGGCTGAAGACAAACGGCCCCGACTCGGTCGAGCCGTCTTCGTTGAAATAATAAAGCCCGCCGACGAAATCGAGCGCGCCGATCTGGCCGGAAAGCTGCCACTCAAGGGAGATCTGTTCGGCCTCGCCGGTTTCCGGGAATTCCGACAGATGCAACGGCGATTCGTCGTCATCAAGACCGCCGGTATATTCGGACGAGCGATAGCTGGCGATGAATTTCGACGACAGATTGTCGGAGACATCGTAATTGATCGTCGCCGATCCGCCCCAGGTGGAGTTCGACGTCGATTCAAGGCCGGCCACAGTCGACAGGCTGTCATCCGGATTGGTCGCGATCAGTTGCGGATAGCCGAAGGCCGAGAGATCGGTCGGGAAGCCTGGCTGCAGCGCCGGGAAGTCGCCGATAAACGGATTGGGGCGATTCTCCGTCGCGGTGCCCGGAACGAAATTCGATGACGGGTCAATACCGCCGGTGATTTCGATCTGGTAAGGCGACTGGCCGTTTTCCGCTTCCATGCCGTCAAAAGCGAGCAGCACCGACAAATTGTCCGCCGGTTCCCAGCGGGCGGTGATGCGGCCGCCATATTCTTTTTCCTCGCCAATGCGCCGTTCCGGATTGTCGAGCAGAAGGAAATCGCCGACCCCGTTGCGCCGTTTGAAATAGGAGGAAATGCCGATGGCGAGATCGTCGGTCAGCGCGGTCTGACCATAGGCTTCGACCTGCGCGCGCCCGCGCGATCCACCGCGCGCATTGATCACCGCGCCCTCGCCGCTATCGGGCTGGCGCGTGACGATATTGACCGCGCCGCCAAGCGTGTTGCGGCCGTAAAGCGTGCCCTGCGGCCCGCGCAGCACTTCGATCCGCTCAATATTCACCAGCGACAGGTTGGAGCCCATCTGACGGCCGAGATAAACGCCGTCGAGATAAACACCGACGCCCGGATCGGTGGTGATGATGTGGTCTTGCAGGCCGATGCCGCGAATGAAAATCGCCGCTTGCGAACCGTTGCCGACGCCATAACGCGACACATTGAGGTTCGGCACATGTTTGCCGACATCGTCGAGATTGGAAATATTGCGCTCGGCAAGCGTTTCCGGCGCGAAAGCGGAAACCGCAGCCGGCGTTTCGTAAAGCGATTCCTCGCGTTTACGCGCCGTGACGACGATCGTGTCGTCGGCGTCGGCTTGCGTTCCCGGTTGCGCCAATACCGGCGTCGCAAACGCGCCCGCGACGATCATCGCCGACGCGCCGAGCAATCCGGCCTTGATAGTCTTTGTACTGTTGTTTTTTATTTTCACGATATGCCCTCCAGACCTGCCATCGTTCGTTTGTATTCAGAAGCATTATGATTCTGTTAACCGTTGAAGGTATCGATCCGTATCCGGCAGAGTCAATTGCTGTTTCAAAGCAACAGGGCGTAATCAGTTGCAATAAAATCACACGGGGAAAATAAAGCGCCGTGCTGCATATGCACACGCCTGTTCCCGGCGCTCTTGCACGCCTTGCGCAGGCGTCTGCCCCGCCGCCAGCCTAGGCTGCGAAGATGAAGGTTTTCGACCAGTCGGCGACGACCCGCATGCGCGCGCCAATCTCCGGCGCCTGCGCCATGTCGACCAGCACGCCTTCGCTCGCCTCAAATGCGGATTGCGCCGCGACCAGCCGCGCCGACCAGTGCGGCCCGACAAAACGCCGGTCGGCGATGCGGAAGGCGCCGCCTGCATCTGGCTCGGCGGCGAGACTGTCCGCGCGCATGACGGCGCAGGCCGGGCCTGCCGCCGCCCCCTTCGGGACAACCGAACCCAAAACGCAATGAAAAACCCCGTCCCTGATCTCGCCGCGCACGGTCTGGCTGCCGGGAAAAATCTGCGCGCCTTCCCGCGTTTTCGGCGCTTCATAAAGCGCCTGCGGGCTGGCGGTCTCAATGACTTCGCCCTTGCGCATCAGTGCAATACGATCGCCCAGCTCAAGTGCTTCTTCGGCGTCATGAGTGACCAGCAGCACCGCCGCATTTTGTTCTTTCAGCATACGCCGTAATTCACCGCGCAACCGTCGGCGCAAGGCGACATCAATGCTGGCGAAAGGCTCATCCAGCAGCAGCGCCTTTGGGCGGCGCACGATAGCGCGCGCCAGCGCCACGCGCTGTTGCTGCCCGCCGGAAAGCTCGTGCGGATAGCGGTGCGCCAGGTCGGAAATGCCGAAAATGCGAAGCTGTTCGCCGACCCGTTGCTTGACCTGCGCCGCGCCGGCGAGGCCAAAAGCGATATTTTTCTCCACGGTGAGATGCGGAAACAGCACATAATCCTGAAAGACGAGGCCGACAGGGCGCTTTTCAGGCGGTACGGCCGCCCCAGGGCGCGCCAGCATCGCCCCGGCAAGTTCTATCTCGCCCGCCTGCAACGGCTCCAGCCCGGCCGCGAGGCGCAGCAATGTCGTCTTGCCGCAGCCCGACGGACCGAACAGGCACACCACCTCGCCCGGCGCCACAATGAGGCTCGCCCCCGCAAGCGCCGCCATATCATCGAAACGATGAGAGATATCTTTAAGAACAAGGCTCATGAAACGCGCGGCTTTGATCGCCTTTCACCGGTGCAGGGGATTGGGAAATGCCGCATTTTCGCATAGATGTCACCAGCTGAGAACGAGAATTAGAAACAATGACTGCAGCAGAGCACCCCTTCCCGGATGAAAAACCCCAGGCGCCGGCGGCGCGGCGCGGGGCGCTCCCCTGGCGGGCGCTGGCGATTACCGCGATCGCGCTATTCGCCGCCGCCCCGATCATCGCCATGCTTTCATCCGCGCTGTTCGCCGGCGGCGGCGAGGCGCTCGCCCATCTCGTATCAGTCAAGGGCGTGCGGTATTTCGCAACAACGCTCGCCCTATGCGCGGCGGCCGGGCTCGGCGCCGGCGCCATCGGCGCAATCTGCGCCATGCTGGTGTCGCTCGCCGATTTTCCCGGCCGGCGCATTCTCGCCGTCGCACTCGCCCTGCCATTCGCCATTCCCGCTTATGTCGCGGCTTATGCCTATGGCGATCTTTTCGGTCCGTTCGGATTGGTCGCCGCGTTCACCGGCGCCGCTGCGCTGCCGGAAATCCGCTCGCTGCCCGGCGCGGCCTTCGTGCTGATGCTGACAACTTACCCTTATGTCTATCTCGCCATGACGGCGGCGCTCGCCGCCCGCTCGTCATCGTTGATGGAAGCAGCGCGCATGCTTGGCGCCTCGCCGGCGCGCGCCAGTCTCGGGCCTTTGCTCGCGGCCAGCCGCCCGGCCTTCATCGGCGGGCTGGCGCTGGCGCTGATGGAAATCGCTGCGGATTATGGAGTCGCCGATTATTTCGGCGTGCAGACCTTGAGCGTCGGCATCTTTCGCACCTGGTACGGCCTTGGCGATCTCGCCGCCGCGACCCAAATCGCCGCCGGGCTGTTTTTGGTCGCGCTATTGCTGACCATTCTGGAAAATGCCGGCCGGCGCGGCCGCGCCGCCGAGGATGCCCGCGCCCAGCGCGCCGGACGGCGGCTGAAACTCGCGCCCCATCACGCTGCCATGGCGATAGCGTTCTGCGCCGCGCCGGTGCTGTTTGGCTTTGCCGCCCCGGCGGGCGTCCTGATCGCCAAGCTGGAGCCTGACCTGTCGCTCAACGCAAGCCGTGCGCTCGCGCGCGCCGGAACCAACACCGCAATCATCGCCTCGGCGGGCGCCGGGCTCGCCATGGCGCTGGCGACCATGCTCGCTTATGCAGCGCGGCGCGCGCGCGGGCTTGTGGCCAGATCGCTTATTCGCGTCGCGACGCTCGGCTATGCGGTGCCCGGCGCGGTGATGGCGATCGGCGTGCTGGCGCTGTCGGCGTTTCTTGCGCGCCTGACCGGGACAGCGCTCGCAGGCGGGATCGGCGTTCTGCTTTATGCTTATGTGGCGCGATTCCTGACCGCCGGTTTCAACGCGGCCGCCGGCGGTCTTGCGCAGGTCAGTCCGCAAATGGACGCCGCCGCGCGCAACCTTGGCGCGCGCCCGTCGCGCGTCCTCGGCTCGGTGCACTGGCCCCTGACGCGGCTGTCGGTGCTTGCAGGCGGCGCCATCGTCGCCATCGACATCGCCAAGGAATTGCCGGCGACATTATTGCTGCGGCCGTTCAACTTCGAAACGCTCAGCACACGCATTTATCGCCTCGCCTCCGATGAACGCCTCGCCGACGCGGCGCCGGCGGCGCTGGTGCTGATTGCGCTCGGCATCGTGCCGGCGCTTGCGCTCAGCCTGATCGCCGACCGCAATGACCGGAAAAAGAAAACGCCCGCAAAGCCGTCTGGCTTTGCGGGCGCTGTCGGGTCAGCCGACAAGACTTGAGCCTATTCGCCGCCGCGATAGGCGAAAGGCGCATCGCCGCGAGACAGGTCGCGATAACGCTCCAGCAGCATTTTCTGGCGATTGCCGAGATCCTGCGGGCGGCCATTGATAAAGACCGCTTCAGGCTCGGTCGTCACTTCCAGCGGATCGCCGTCCCAGATCACCACATCGGCGATCTTGCCCGCTTCGAGCGTGCCGAGCTGGTCGCCCAGTCCGAGCATTTGCGCCGGATTGCGGGTGATCGCAGCCAGCGCCGCCGCATGCGGCAAGCCATGCGCCACCGCATTGCCCGCCTGCTGGGTCATCAGCCGCAGATTATGCGCGCCGAAACCCGGCTGATTGTAAAAGCCGATGGCGACGCCCGCCGCATGAAGGCGCGCGGCGTTTTCCAGCGTCGAGTCGAGATCTTCAAACTGACTCGGCAGATTGGCCAGCGGATCGAGGATCACCGGAATATTCGCCGACGCGATATCGTCGGCGACGCGCCAGCCTTCGGATGCGCCAACAATAACGACCCGCAGACGATAGGCGTTTTTCAGCTTGATCAGCGTACGGATGCCGACCGCGCTATTGACCTCGACAAACAGGGGCTGCTCGCCGCTGACCACGGGGCCCAGCGCCTTTACATCCGAAAGCGCAAACCGGCCCGAATGCGGACGGCGCACATAATCGTTCGGATTGTTCTGGTAGGACCGCGCTTCATCGAGATATTCGCGCAAGACCGCCCAGGCGCCGAGACGCGTATCGCCGGAGCGCGCCGCCCCGCCATAGCCCATCACCGCGATCTGCGCCGCATCCGACCGGGTGATCGAATTCGGCCGGCCGGACAGGTCGACCACCGCCGCCTTGCCGCCGAACAGCGTGCCGCCCGCCGCCGGCGCAGAGACCGCCCGCGTCACGCCGCCGGCCCGGTTAACCGGGATCAGCGTCGATTGCGGATTGAAGGCGTCAGCGGCGTCAAGCGCGGCGCCAAGCGGAAAATCGCCAGACGGCGCGGTGTCGTTGGAATCGCCGACCGCGCTGATTTCGACGAGACCGAGATTGCCGTAAGGCGCGAACAGCCCCGGCGTGATGATCTTGCCGGTTGCGTCGATGACGCTCGCCCCTTGTGGCGCGGAAAGATCGGCCCCGACCTGCGCGATGCGGCCGTCACGGATAATGACGTCGCCATTTTCAATGACGCCGCCGGACACGGTGTGCACCGTGCCGTCCATGATGGCGATGGTCTGCGCCGATGCGGGCGCGGCCGCGGCGAAAAGCGCGGCGCCCGCCGCTGCGAAAGCCGTCAGTTTCTTCATGTTCATTCCGTTCATTGTCCCGCCCCGCCGGTAAAGCCGTTGTCACGCTGGCCGATTTCGAAATCCATTCGCGGCGAGCGCGCAGGGTCGTCCCGGTCGTACATCAGCGCACCGTCGATAAAGACCTTGTCCGCTTTGGCGTAGACCGAGAACGGATTCTGGTTCCAGACGACGATATCGGCCATCTTGCCAGCTTCGAGCGTGCCGGTGTGATCAAGGACGCCCATGGCCTTTGCGGGATTGGCGGTGATCCAGGCGATCGCGTCTTTCGGCGCAATGTCGATGCCGGCGCGCCGTCCGTCCGCAATGGCTTTCGCCGCTTCCTGATTGAGCCGCTGGATGCCGGTGGCGCTGTCGGAATGGATGATCGCGCACCCGCCCGGCTGGGCGTGGACGAGCGCCGCATTTTCGCCGACCGTGTCATAGGCTTCGAGCTTGAAGCCCCACCAATCCGCCCAGACCGCCGCGCAGACGTCGTTTTCCGCAAGATAATCGGCGACCTTATAGGCCTCGATCGCATGGTGGAAGGTCGTCACCTGATAATTGAACTCCTTCGCCATATCGAGCACCTGGACCATTTCATCCGCACGGTAACAATGCATGTTGATGCGAATGTCGCCATTGAGAACGCCGGCCAACGTTTCAAGCTTGAGGTCTCGCGACGGGGCCTCAGGGGCATCGCCCTTGTCGTCGCTGTCATCGTCCGCCCATTCTTCATGCGCCGACCAGTAATCGTCCCATTTCTTCTTATAGGCTTCAGCTTCGATCCAGGCGGAACGATAGCCGGCGAAATTGCCCATCCGCGTGCCCGGGCCGCCGCGATCGCCATAAACCCGTTTCGGGTTTTCGCCGCACGCCATTTTGAGGCCGTAAGGTGCGTTCGGGAATTTCATTCCCTGCACGGAACGTGCGGGCACGTTCTTAATCACCACGGAGCGCCCGCCAAAAAGGTTGGCCGAACCGGGCAGCACCTGCATCGAGGTGACCCCGCCCGCCAGCGCGCGGGTGAAGCCGGCGTCCTGCGGCCAGATCGAATGCTCCGCCCAAACATAGGCCGTATTAGGCGAAACGACCTCATTGCCGTCCGATGTCGACTGGTTCGAGGGCGAGGGGTAATCGCCAAGGTGCGAGTGAATGTCGATGACGCCGGGGGTGATCCACTTGCCGCGCGCATTGACGGTCCGCGCGCCTTCCGGCGCGCTGACCGCATCGCCGGCGCCGACGGCGGCGATCTTGCCGTTCTCGATCAGCACCGACCCGTTATCGATGCGTTCGCCGGTTCCGGTCAGCACCGTCGCGCCGGTGATCAGCACGGTTTCGCCCTGATAGGGCGCATAGGTCGACGGGTAAGGGTCGAGCGGCGGACGCACCGGCCCATTGTCGCTGTCAGCGTCAGCCGGCTTTTGCTGCGCCGCCGACGCCGCCTCACCGCCGCCATCCTGTGCGTCGTTCTGTTCGCCGTTTTGCGGCGAACACGCGCCAAGCATCAGAACGGCGAGCGCCGTCCATCTTGTCTTTTGCATAGATCCCTCAATCTTCTGCGGACGCGCTTCGACACGCCCATCAATGTGTCATACTACTAACGCAAAACAGGTTCGCGGCCACCCTTGGCCGCGCCGGCGACCGACCGGCGGCGTAAAATGTGAAAAGCGGGGTGTTTCAATGACGGCAAGGATCACACGGCGCGCAGCGCTGATTTCCGGAGCGGCGGCCGGCGCCGCCTCCTGCGCCTCAACGCCGCACATGACGCCTTATGTGGCCGCGCGCGGCGCGCTCGGCGGCGTTTTCGCCCATGGCGTCGCGAGCGGCGATCCGGCCGCCGACAGCATAATCCTTTGGACCCGGGTCAGCGTCGATGAAGCCGAAACCGGCGCGCGCGCCGCGCTTCATTGGGAATTGGCCGCGGATGAGGCCTTCGCCGACATTCGCGCTCGGGGCGAGACCGTCACCGGCGCGTCGCGCGACTGGACCGTGAAGATCCTCGCCGGCGGTCTCGATCCCGCCACAACCTATTTCTATCGCTTCGCCCTGGGCGGCGCGCGCTCGCCAGTCGGCCGCACAAGAACATTGCCTGTCGGCGGCGTCGCCGCCGCGCGCTTTGCGGTCATGTCATGCTCGAATTTTCCATTCGGCTATTTCAATGTTTACGATCTCGTCTCGCGCGAAGACGACCTCGATGCGGTCATCCATCTCGGCGACTATATTTATGAATATGGCCGGCAGGGTTATGGCGGCGCGGCCGGCGCGGCGCTCGGGCGCGATCACCAGCCTGCGCATGAGATCATCACCCTCGGCGATTACCGCAAGCGTCACGCGCAATATAAAGCCGACCCGTCGAGCCGGGCGATGCATGCGCGCCATCCGCTGATTCCGATCTGGGACGATCACGAAACCTCGAATGACAGCTGGAAAGACGGCGCGGAAAATCACGACCCGCAAACCGAAGGCGGCTGGAACGCCCGGCGGCGCGCCGCCTTGCAGGCCTATTATGAATGGATGCCGGTGCGCGAGCCGGAAATGGCGCCCGAAGCCTTTTTCCGGTCATTCTCATTCGGCGACCTGCTCACCATTGCGGCGATCGAAACGCGGCTGATGGCGCGTTCGCGCCAATTCGAATATTCCGAAATCGTCCCGACATTGAAGACGCCTGACGACGTCGCCCGTTTCCGCAAACAGATCCTGCGCGATGAAACCCGTGAAATGCTCGGCGCCGCGCAACTCGATTATCTCGACCGGACCTTGCGCAATTCGGTCGCGGCGGGGCAGCCATGGCGGCTGATCGCCAATCAGGTGATCATGGCGGAGGTCATCGCGCCCGACCTGACGCAGCATGTCACCGAGGAAAATATCGCGGCGCTTGAGCGCGAATGGGACCAGGCGCGCTCATTCGTTGAGTTTTCGAAACTCGGCCTGCCCTGGAATCTCGACGCCTGGGACGGCTACCCGGCGGCGCGCGAGCGTTTTTACAATTTGGCCAACACCGCAGGCGCCGACGGCATGATCGTCGTCACCGGCGACACGCATACATGGTGGGCGAACGATCTTGTCGACCGCAATGGCGCGCCGATGGGCGTCGAGCTGGGCACGCATTCGGTCACCTCGCCCTCGCCCTTGCGAAACGAATTTCTCGGCGGCAAGGGCGCGGACTACGCGCTGCTGATGAACCGCGAGAACAAGGACGTGCGCTATGTCTCCGGCGCGCATCACGGCTTCATTCACCTGACCGTCACCAAAGACGCGGCCCGCGCCGAATATCGCGCGGTCGATACGATTGAAGCCCCCGCTTATAACGGTTTCACCAAGGCCGCGTTTGATATTGAAAGGCGCAACGGCGCCGCGCGGTTCAATGATGCGGACGGGCTCGGCTTCAAAGAAGGCGTCCTGTTTTGATCTTGCCCCCGCTAGGGGCGTGCGGAATTTCCCAGCACGGTGCGTATGCGGCGCGGCGCGGCGCGGCGCGGCGCGCACTCGCGTAAAGAGTTTCACGTTCAGCACAAAGACAAGGCGCGCGGTTTTTCCGGCCAAACGAGGCTCCGGGCCGGAAAAGGCGTTGCTTTTTCGCGCGAGCGCGCAATCATGCAAGGCTGGGAAGGGAGGGCCGCATGCTTGCTGCACCGCGACAAGATCGTTTGGAGAGTCTCGACGTCCTGAGAGGCGTCGCTGTACTCGCTATTTTCGCCGTCAACATTCAGGCCATGGCTTTGCCGGCCGCGATGTTCGCCAATCCGTCGCTCAACACGGAATATTTCGATGCGGATGGGCAACGATGGTGGGGCTTCGTTTCAACTTTCATTCAATTCAAATTCATCACGATCTTTTCCGCCCTGTTCGGCGCCGGGATCATCTTGATGGTCGGCGAAGAAAAACCGTCGGGACGCGTCGGGCTGCATTACCGGCGCATGTTTTGGCTGCTCTTGTTCGGCGTCGCCCATGCCTTTGTCATCTGGTTCGGCGATATCCTGACGCCTTACGCCGTCGCCGGCGCGATTGCCGTTCTCGCCCGCCGCTGGCGGCCGCGCACCCTGATCATCGTCGGCCTGGCGCTCATCGCTTTCAACTTCCTTTTACAAGCGAGCATGTATCTGACGCCGGAAGAAGGGCGCGCGGATATCGTCGCGCAAATGTGGGCGCCGCCGCCGGATGTGATTGCCGAAGAGATCGCCCATTACGGCGCGCCGCTGTTTGAACGACTGCCCGACACGGCGCCGAACGCGATCCTGTTTCAGCTCGTGCAAACGCTGTTTCTGGGCCCGCGCAATATCGGCGTGATGATGTGCGGCATGGCGCTGTTCAAACTCGGCTTCTTTTCCGCGGGCTGGTCTTTCATGCGTTATTTGATCGCCGGCGCCGTCGCCCTGGCGATCGGCCTTGCCGGGTCGGCTTTTGCAACCGCCGAGTTTTTGCGCCAGGACTTCGAAATGTTCTCGCTGCTGCCGGGCCAGGCGGCGCTTTACTGGGGCAGCCTGCCGCAATCTTTCGGCTATGCGGCGCTGGTGATGGCAATCTGCAAGATCCCGTTTTTGACATTGCTGCGCGCGCCTTTCGCGGCGGCGGGACGCATGGCGCTCACCAATTATCTTGCCTGCTCGATCATCGGCGCGGCGATTTATTACGGGCCGCCAGGTCTCGGGCGGATCGGCGCGGCGAGCTATGGCGACATGGCGCTGACCGTTGGCCTCGTCTGGCTCGCCATTCTCATCTGGTCGCCGATCTGGCTCGCAATTTTCCGCTTCGGACCATTTGAATGGGCGTGGCGATCGCTTACCTATTGGCGCCCGCAACCCTTGCTGAAACAGGACGCCCAAATTGGATAAGAATAACCTGATCGCCTACGCCGCCCGCTTGCCGAAGGCCGAGCTGCATTTGCATATCGAAGGCAGCCTTGAGCCGGAAATGCTGTTCAAGCTCGCCGGCCGCAACGGCGTCGATATTCCGTTCAAGTCGGTCGAGGAAGTGCGTGCGGCGTATCAGTTCTCGAACCTGCAGGACTTTCTCGATATTTATTATCAGGGAATGAGCGTTCTGAAGACGGAAGAAGATTTCTTCGACTTGACCATGGCCTATCTGAACCGCGCGCGCGCCGACAATGTGCGCCATGCGGAAATCTTCTTCGACCCGCAAGGCCATACCGAACGCGGCGTTGCTTTCGACACGGCGATCAGCGGCATCGTCACGGCGCTCGACATGGCGAAGGCGCAATTCGGCATGACCGCAAAACTGATCATGTGTTTCTTGCGCCACCTGCCCGAAGACGATGCCTTCGACACCCTCAAACAGGCGGAAAACTGGCTCGACCGCATAGAAGCAGTCGGCCTTGATTCATCGGAAGTCGGCCATCCGCCGGCAAAATTTGAACGGGCCTTCAAGGCCGCTCATGAGCGCGGCCTCAAACGCGTCGCCCATGCGGGTGAGGAAGGCCCGCCGGCCTATATCCGCGAAGCGCTCGACCTGCTCACGATCGATCGGCTCGATCACGGCAATCGCTCGCTCGAGGATGACGCGCTGGTCGCACGCCTCGTTAACGAAGCGATGACGCTGACGGTCTGCCCCTTGTCGAACCTCAAGCTTTGCGTTGTCGACGACATGAAAGTCCATCCGCTCAAGCGCATGCTTGATTTTGGTTTACGCGCCACCGTCAATTCCGACGACCCGTCCTATTTTGGCGGTTACATTAACGACAATTTCAAGGCGGTGATCGAAGCGCTCGACCTTTCGCGCGACGACATCAAGACGCTGGCGAAAAATTCATTCGCCGGATCGTTCCTTACCGACGGTGAAAAGCGCGCGCAGATCGCCGCCATCGATCTTGTCAATTAAAGCGCCAGTCACGATTCAATCACATTCAGGTTAGGTCCGTATAGCGTTTACTTTTTAAAAACAGGTCCGGCATCTTGTTTTGTACACGCACAAAGGATCTGCAAAGTGACGAATAGTACTGACAGCAACGCGCTCTGTATTTGGCGAAAAAACACCGAAATCATCATCGCCGCCAGTCAGTCCGTTTTCGCGGCGTTTCTCGCGGCGATCTATTTCGTCGCTGCAAAACCGGTCGACGCCCATCCTGAGCAATCGCTGACCGGCGCCGCCATGATGGTATTCCTGCTGATTTGCGTCGCCCGGCTCGGTTATGTCCGTCGCCGCCCGCCCAACGCCTGGTTTCCATGGGTTTCCGCCGGGATCGACATCGCGACCCTGACCGTCATCATCATGTCCTATGCCAGCCAGTATGACGGCTTCGTCGCTTCGCTGAAGGCGCCGACATTTTCCGTCTATTTTGTCCTTACCGCGCTGCACGCCATGCGTTTCGCGCCGCTACTGGCTTTTTCAACCGGCGCGTTCGCCGCCTTTGGCTGGGTGCTGGTTGTGAGCGTCGCGCTTGTCGACGGCGCCGGCGTCACCCGCAGCTATGTCGAATATGTCTCCACCGCCAATATCCTGATCGGCGCCGAGATTGAAAAAATCATCAGCCTGATCGCTTTCGCCATCGTCCTCGCCGTCGGCTGTGCGCGCGGCAAGAGCGTGCTTGAGGCGGAAGCCGCGCGAGAAAAAGAATTGTCGCGCGCGAAATCGGAATTCCTCGCCAATATGAGCCATGAGATCCGCACGCCCATGAATGGCCTGATCGGCATTGGCGAGCTGCTTGAACGCACCAACCTTGACCGTCAGCAAGCCGATTATGTCCGTATCTTGCGCAATTCCGGCGATACCCTGCTGACGGTGATCAACGACATTCTCGACATATCGAAAATCGAATCCGGCAAACTGACATTGTCGCCTCGGCCTTTTTGCCTGCAGGAGCTGCTTGAAGACGTCGCCGAAACGCATGCTGCGACGGCGTCGAAAAAAGGCCTCGAGATCACCGTCGCCGGCGACCCAGCCGCGACGCCGTTTGTCGAGGGTGACGACGCCCGATTGCGGCAAGTTATTTCCAACCTTGTCGGCAACGCCGTCAAATTCACCGAATCCGGGCATGTGATGATGAGCCTCGCAATACGCGAAGACGCAAATGGCGAGGATGTCGGCGTAACGATTGACGTTCAAGACACCGGTGTTGGGATTGCGCCGGAAAACCTCAAAAAGATTTTCAACAAGTTCGAACAGGCGGATAATTCGATCACCCGGAAATTCGGCGGCACCGGGCTCGGCCTCGCGATCGCCCGGCATCTTCTCGAGGCGATGGACGGCAATTTGAGCGCAACCTCGACGCCGGGAACGGGCTCGACCTTCACTGCCGCCCTGACGCTGCCGAAAGTCGCCCCCCCGGCATTGCACCTGTCCGCAAACCAGGACGAATCTTTCCACGGAAAACGCGCGCTGGTGGTCGACGATCTCGACGCCAATCTGACCGTGTTGACGGAAATGTTGCGCGCCTGGAACATCGCCGTTGAGCCGATTTCCTGCCCATTGGAAGCGGTCACGGCGGTTACCCGCAATCCACGCGCCTATGACATCGTGCTGATGGATTACAATATGCCGAAGCTCAACGGCGTCGAGGCGGCGAGGAAAATCTCGGATAAGCTGGGCGATGCCAAACCGCCGATCCTGTTGCTGACATCGGTGGATTACATCACCAACGCCAGCGAGCTGAAAGACGCCGGCATCGAAGAATATATGATCAAGCCGTTGCGCCGCAGCCGCCTGCTTAACCTTTTGCGCAAATACTTCGCCCGCACTCCGGCGCCAACCGCCGCCAATGACGCCGATTTCGTTCCCCCGCCCAAAGCTGAAACGGCGCGCTCAACGACCATGCCGGAAGGCGAAAAGCGCAAAGTGCTCGTCGCTGAAGACAATGAGATCAACCGCACCGTGATTTCCCTGATGCTGAAGCCGCTGGCCCGTGAAATTATCATTGCGGAAGACGGCGTCGCGGCGCTGGAGAAATTCAAACAGCATCCCGATATCGACTGCATCTTGATGGATGTTTCCATGCCGGTGCTCGACGGACTCGCGGCGACAAGAAACATCAGGGAGTTCGAGCGCCTAAACGGCCTCGCGCCAACGCCGATCATTGGCGTGACCGCCCATGCACAGACCGAAGAACAGGAAAAGGCGCTGCAGGCCGGAATGGATGAATGCCTGACAAAACCGGTCAAACGGGAAACGCTGGAGCGGGTCTTTGCGCGCTTGCGCGCGCCGGCGGCTGCGCCCGCAGCCAGCGCAACCGTTCCGGCAAAGGCGAAGATCGCCCTTTAATCGTCGTGGATTTCGGTGATCTTCGAGCCTTCGAGCGAGAGATTGTACATCAGCCCTTTGCTGTCGAAGACGAATGCGACAATCGGCTGATTGAGCCGCGTCGCATCGATCGACCCGCCCGCGCCAAGCGTCACCACCGTCACCGACGCATCGACGCCGATTTCCCAGCCGTCGCTCAAGCGGAATTTTTCAAGCGCCTTCGGATCGAGAAAAACGATAATCTGGCGGCGCGCCTGCGCGCCGAGCTGGAAGCCGATGGACGCCGCCGCCGTTGAATAATAAGCAACGGACCGGCCGCCGACCCTGAGCGCGCCCTCGCCATATTCCCCGCCGATGCCGATGCCGGCTTTCTTGACCGACGGGAACACCAGAACGCCTGCCGCTTTGGCCAGCACTTCATCCGCGCCGGAGATATCTTCGCGAAACTCGGCCAGCGCCTTGTCCGTACGCCGATCGATTTTTTCTTTCGACGCCGCATGGGCTGCCCCCGCGACGGCCGCAATGGCGGCAAGGACCGGCAACAGGGTTCTTCCTAGGGTAAGAGTATTCATTTTCACGTCTCCTGACATGGGGGGGCGCATCCGGCGCGAAATATAACGCTGAATACGCCAGTTTTGCGGCGCAAGCCGTTAACCAAAACTTACCATTTAGTTAACGGCGCTTGTCGTCAGGCTTATCGCCCCCAGCCGGCGATGACCTCCATCACCGTTTCAATATCCGCGCCCGTCGCCTCGATCCAGGCTTGCGAAGGCCCGCGCCAGCGGCATTGCGCCCAGTCGACGGCGCCGTTCTTTTTGAAAGCGACGCCCTCTTGTTGCAGCAGGCGGCGTTGCCGGCCCGCGCCGTCGTGATCGGCCATGGCGCCGGACGATGTGATAATGCGATGCCACGGCAAGCCCTTCGGCGCGGCGCGCAAGGCCCGCGCAACCTGCCGCGGCCCGACACCGGCAATGAGGCTGGCGATCATGCCGTAGCTCGCGACTTCTCCCTTCGGCACGTCGCGAATGAGGGCGTAAACGGGCGCGTAGTCTGACATCAAATTGGAACCGCTTTTGTTGCGGACACCCGAAAGCAATCCGGCATCCACCGGCTAATGGGCCCTGACGCACGGTCGGAATGACGCGCAACTCTAGCCCCGCGCCTACGCCACCTCGAACAGCCCCGCCGCGCCTTGTCCGCCGCCGACGCACATGGTGCAGACGACATATTTCACGCCACGACGCTTGCCCTCGATCAACGCATGGCCGACCATGCGCGCGCCCGACATGCCGTAAGGATGGCCGATGGAAATCGCGCCGCCATTGACATTCAGCAGCTCGTTTGGAATGCCGAGCTTGTCGCGGCAATAAAGCACCTGCACGGCGAAGGCCTCATTCAGCTCCCACAGGCCGATATCGTCCATTTTGAGGCCGTTTTTCTCGAGCAGCTTCGGTACTGCAAACACCGGGCCGATGCCCATCTCGTCCGGATCGGTGCCGGCGACCGCCATGCCGCGATAAACGCCGAGCGGCGAAAGCCCGCGCCTCTCGGCTTCCTTCGCCTCCATGACCACAGCGGCCGAAGCGCCGTCGGACAGTTGCGATGCGTTGCCGGCGGTAATGTGCGCGCCTTGTTGAACCCGCTGGCCGCCCTTGAAGACGGGCTTCAAGCCGGCAAGCCCTTCAAGCGTCGTACCCGGACGATTGCCTTCATCCTTGTCGAGGGTCATTTCGACATCCGAGGTTTCGCCGGTCGCTTTGTCAGTAAATTTCATGACAGAAGGCAACGGTGCGATTTCGTCGTCGAACTTGCCGGCTTCCTGCGCCGCATGGGTGCGCTGTTGCGATTGCAGCGAATATTCGTCCTGCGCCTCGCGAGAGATGCCGTAGCGCTCGGCGACGATTTCGGCGGTTTCGATCATCGACATATAGGTGGCGGGAATGTTCTCAACCAGCCATGGATCAGGCCGCACAAACATCTCGCCGGTCTGGTTGGTGGAGATCGATTCAACGCCGCCGCCGACAGCGACCGCCATATTATCGACCAGCACTTGCTTGGCCGCCGTGGCGATCGCCATCATGCCCGACGCGCATTGCCGGTCGATCGACATGCCCGGCACGTGATGCGGCACGCCGGCGCGCAGCAACGCCTGGCGCGCGACATTCTGGAACGCCGTTCCCTGCTGGAGCGCGGCGCCGAAGACGACATCCTCGACCTCGCCGGCGTCGATCCCGGCGCGTTCAATGGCGTGCTTGATGGCGTGGCCGCCAAGGGTCTGGGCAGGCGTCGCGTTAAAAGCGCCGCGATAGGCCTTGCCGATGGGTGTGCGGGCGGTCGAGACGATGACGGCTTCTCTCATAATCTGGGCTCCTTATTGCTTTTGCGCAAAGGCTTGCGCCTTGGCCATGAAGTTCATATTCGGGCCGGATGAATTGTCATAATAATGCACATTATCCGTAGACGAAATTTCCCCCCAGCGTTCAGCGATTTCTTCCGGCGTCTGGGCGTCCGGCGGCAGGTAAACGCCGTCGGTTTCGACAATATAGGCGCGCGCATAGCCGCCTGCCGCGCAACTCACCACCGCGCGGGACGGCGCCGCGTCGCTAACGAGGTATAACATCGCCGCGGTGATCGCCTCCGGCGTCATCTGCTCGAGGATCGGCTCGGGGATGCCGAGATCCTCGGTCATGCGCGTTCTCGCCGAGGGCGAGAGCGCATTGACGTGAATATTGTATTTCGCGCCTTCAAGATGCAGCGCATTCATCATGCCGATCATGCCGGCTTTCGCCGCGCCGTAATTGGCCTGCCCGAAGATTCCATGCAGGCCCGATGGCGATGAAGTAAAGACCACCCGGCCGTAATTCTGCTCGCGCATGATCGACCATACGGCATGGGTGCAGATCGCCGAGCCGACTAGGTGCACGTCGATAACAGTCCGGAAATCGCCGAGCGTCATCTTGTGAAACGTCTTGTCACGGAGGATGCCGGCATTGTTGACGAGAATGTCGATGCGGCCCCATTTTTCCATGGCCGCGCCGACCATCGCCGCGACCTGGGCCTCATCCGTGACGCTGGCGGCGTTTGCAATGGCTTCCCCGCCTGCCGCATTGATATGCGCCGCGACCTCTTCAGCCGCAGAGACCGACCCGCCGGAGCCGTCCACCGCGCCGCCAAGATCATTGACCACGACTTTTGCGCCGCGGCTCGCCAGCGCAATTGCGTGAGACTTTCCAAGGCCGTTGCCGGCGCCGGTGACGATGGCGACTTTGCCGTCATAATTGATGGACAATGGGCTTCTCCGTTGGCTTAGCGAACAACCACTTCCGTCTTGACGGAATTGGCGATGAAACAATTTTCGTGCGATGCGCGATGCATCTCGGCGAGCATTTCGGCGCTGACCTCTACGCCTTCGCCAAAGGTGATGTTCGGCGCAAGTTCAACGCGCGTGATGGCGAGGCGGCCGTCCGCGTTTTTCTCCAGATGGCCGGTGGCGCGGTCTTCATAGGCATCGACCAAAAGGCGCTTGCGGGCGGCGATGGCGAGAAAAGTCAGCATGTGACAACTGGCGATGGAGGCGACAAAGGCTTCTTCCGGATCGACGCAGGCCGGATCGCCTAGGAATGCGGGCGCAGCGGCGGCGCGCACCATCTCGCCATTATCAAACCGCCACAGATGCGTGCGGTTATAGTCCTTATAGGCGAAACTTTCCGTCTCGCGCTTCCAGTTGATTGTCGCCAGATGTTCCGACATCGCGCCTCACACCATTTGCATGGTCAGCCATTCGGCGATCAGGGCCGGCTTCGCCTCGCCCTCGATCTCAACCTTGACCGCATATTTCAACGACCACTGACCGGGAATTTTCTGATCCGCCGACATCAGCGAAAAACGCCCGCGAATACGCTTTCCGGATTTTACCGGGGTTACGAACCGCACCCGCTCAAATCCGTAATTGACGCCCATTTTAACGCCGTCGAGCACCACCACCGCATCGGCAGCGAGGCGCGAGAGCATTGATAATGTCAAGAATCCATGCGCGACGGTCGTCCCGAACGGCGTCGATTTCGCCGCCTCCGCGTCCACATGAATGAACTGGTGGTCTTCCGTAACAGCCGCAAACTGATTGATGCGGTCCTGATCGATCGTGATCCAGTCGGAAACGCCGGTTTCCTTGCCGACATGGTCTTTGATCGCTTCCGGCGCGACGGACAACATATGCAAACTCCTTAATAACCGCGCAGGCGGGCGATGCGATCGGCATGAAACGCCGGATCGCCGAACATTTCCTGCGCCACGCGAATGCGCTTCATGTAAAAACCGATATCATATTCATCGGTCATGCCGATGCCGCCATGCATTTGCACGGCTTCCTGGCTGGCGAGTTTCGCCGCCGCCCCGGCTTTGGCTTTCGCCAGTGAACAGACCACGCCGGCCATGTCGTAACTCTCGTCAAGCTCCTGCAATGCTTTCAAGGTGGCGGATTTCGCCAGCTCAATCTCCGAATAAAGATGCGCGGCGCGATGTTGCAGCGCCTGGAACCTGCCGATCTCGGTTCCGAACTGTTTGCGCTCTTTAAGATAATCGACAGTCATTTTAAACGCCGTCTGCGCCGCGCCCGACATTTCCGCCGCGAGCCCTGCGCGCCCCGCGCCGAGCACGCCCTCAAGCGCCGCATAACCGCCATCGACCTCGCCCAGCACATCGTCGCCGGTCGCCTCGACGCCGTCAAAGCGGATGCGCGCGGCGTTGCGGCTGTCGACCATTTGCGTGCGCTCGACCGAGACCCCATTCGACTTCGCATCGACCAGGAACAAGGTCAGGCCCTGTTCCTCGCCCGGCGCGCCGGCGCTGCGCGCGGCGACAATAATCTTGTCGGCCACATGGCCATCTGCAATAAAAGTCTTGTCGCCGGAGAGCCTGAAGCCATTGCCGTGTTTTTCCGCCGCCATGGCGGTTTTCGCCGGCGCGTGCTTCGCGCCTTCATCGACCGCGAGGGCGTAGAGCATTTCCCCGGCGGCGATCTTCGGCAGGCTTTGCTGGCGCTGCGCGTCGGAGCCGAGCTTTTTGAGCGCCGTCGCCGCCAGCACGGAAGTGGACAGAAAAGGCGATGCCGTCAGTGTGCGGCCCATTTCCTCAGCGAGCACGCCGGCGCCGACGAAACCGAAATCGGCTCCGCCGAATTCTTCGTCAACAAGAATGCCGGCCCAGCCCATCTCCGCCATCTCTTTCCAGAGATCGCGGGAAAAGCCATCAGGGTCGTTCGTATCGCGCAATTTCCGCAGCGCGCTGACCGGGGCTTTTGCATCGAGAAACCCGCGCGCCGCATCGCGCAGCATTTCCTGTTCTTCGGTGAGGACGAGAGGCATATTCTTGTTCCTTATGAACCTGGCAATTCGAGGATGCGCTTGGCGATGATGTTGAGCTGCACTTCCGAGGTGCCGCCCTCGATGGAATTGGCTTTGGTGCGCAGCCAGCCGCGCGCAAGCTTGCCGTCGCGCGTGCGCTCGCCCTCCCATTCGAGCTCGTCGGAGCCCCCGGCATCCATCATCAGCTCAAAGCGGCGCTTGTTAAGCTCAGTGCCGTAATATTTCAGCATCGACGAATTGGCGCCGACGCCCTGGCCGGTTTTCGCCTCGTCTTTCATGCGCTCCATGGTCAGCATGAACGCCCAGCCATCGACATCGGCCTCGGCGATTTTTCCGCGCAAGAGCGTATCCTCAAGCCGGCCGTCATCGCCAAGCCCGGATTTTTGCGCGGCGATCTCGCCAGGGCTGCGCGCCGCGAATAGCGAGCCCGAGCCGCCCGCACCGATCATTTCGCGCTCATGGGTAAGGAGATATTTCGCCACATCCCAGCCCTTGTTGAGCTCGCCGACAATCGCCGAAACGCCGGGCGCGTGTTCTTTCGGCGCGGTCGCGTCGTCAAAAAAGGTCTCGCAGAAGGGCGACTTGCCGGAGATCAGTTTGATCGGTTTCGTTGAAACGCCTTCCTGGCCCATATCGACCAGTATGAAACTGATTCCGGTATGCTTCGTCGCCGACGGGTCCGTACGCACAAGGACGAAAATCCAGTCGGATTCATCGGCATAAGACGTCCAGATTTTCTGGCCGTTAATCAGCCAGTGATCGCCCTTATCCTCGCATTTGCATTGCAGCGAGGCGAGATCGGAACCGGCGTTGGGTTCGGAATAGCCCTGGCACCAACGTATTTCGCCGCGCGCGATCGGCGGCAGGAAATGCGCCTTTTGCTCATGCGTACCGTATTTCAATAGCGCCGGCCCCAGCATCCAGATGCCGAAACTTTCAAGCGGCGAGCGCGCGCGGAGGCGGCGCATTTCCGCCTTGAGGATTTTCACTTCATCGCGCGAAAGCCCGCCGCCGCCATATTCCTTCGGCCAGGCAGGCACGGTCCAGCCTTTCGCCGCCATGCGTTGCAACCAGATTTTTTGCGCTTCCGACTGAAACGTCCAGCGCTTGCCGCCCCAGCAGATTGCATCCTCGCCGCCAGCGCCGGCGTCGCGCATTTCCTTCGGGCAGTTTTCCTCCAGCCAGGCGCGGGTCTCCTTGCGGAATGTTTCAAGATCGCTCATCGGCGTCTTCCTCTCTTCAAATTTCCACGCGCGTCAGACCGACAACGCCGGCGGATGTTCCAGCGCGATCTTGCGCACGGTGATCTTGTCGAATTTCGCAGTGCCAAGGCGCGGCAAGGGCGCGGGCGACAGCCAGATGCGCTCGGGCGTTTTGAAATCCGCGAGCTCTTCGTTGATAAAGGCGCGCAGCTCCGTCAGATCGATTGTCGCGCCCTGTTTCGGGTAAATCACCAGGCCGACGCGCTCGCCCAATACTCGGTCCGGCACGGAGAACACCGCCGCCTCGGCGATATCGCCATGCTCATAGACCCGGTTTTCAACCTCGAGGCAGGAAACATTCTCGCCGCCGCGAATGATCATGTCCTTGATGCGATCGACGATATAGACGAAGTCCTCATTGTCCATCTTGCCGAGATCGCCGGTGCGGAACCAGCCGTCTGACGTAATCGCCTTGGCGGTCTCTTCGGGAAGGTTCAGATAGCCGCGGAAATTCGCCGGCGAGCGGATCCAGATCTCACCCACGTCGCAGCGCGGAAGCTCCTTGCCGTCCTTCATGATCTTGATGTCAGTCAACGGCGGCAATGGACGGCCGGTCGAGTCCGGGCGCTCCTGATACATCTCCTGCGAGATGACGCAGCCCGCTGCATTTGTTTCAGACAATCCGTAACCGGATGAAGGATTGGCGTTGGCGAACGCCGCCTTGAGTTTCCGGACATGGTCGGGCGGGCGCTTGGCGCCGCCGGAACCGATATCGACCAAGGTCGGCAGCCCTTCCGGGCCGACCGCGTGCATCAGCTCATAAGACTGGCTCGGCACGCCGACGAAATTGGTGAGCCGTTCTTCATTGATGATCCGCGCCGCGTCCTTCGCATCCCAGCGATACATCATGGCGAGACGGCGGCCGATAATCATCGACAACATGAAAATCGAATGCGAACCGGTGACATGGAACAGCGGCACTGACAGGAGAATGCCCGGATCGTCGCCGACCGGGCTGACGCCGCCGCGCGCTTCGGTCAAGATCTGCAAGACGAACCACCAGGACCACAAGGTCGAGACCGCGCCGCGATGGGTAAGGACAACGCCTTTCGGCTGGCCGGTCGAGCCGGAGGTGTAAACGATCGAAAAATCATCATCCGCGCCGATATCGACAGCCGGCATGCTGGCTTCTTCCGAGGCGGCCAGAAGCGCCTCATAGCGATGATCGGCGCCCTCGCCCTCTTCGCGTGCGAGAATGAGCGTCAGTCCCATTTTCTCGCGCAAGGGCTTTAAGAATTCGAGCCGTTTGGCGTCGACAATGACAATTCGCGCGCCGCTGTCTTTAAGGCCGTATTCAATCTCGTCGGCTTTCCACCAGGCGTTCAGCGGCACGGTGACCGCACCTAGCGCGATGATCGCCATATAAGCGATGCACCATTCCGGATAATTGCGCATGGCGATGGCGACCCGGTCGCCTTGCTTGACGCCAAGCTCTGATTGCAGTGCATGAGCGAAGCGGCAGGCGCGCCGCCAGGTTTCCGCAAAGCTCAGGCGTTCGCCTTCAAAAATGATGAAATCTTTCTCGCCGTGTTTGATGCTGTCGGCGAAAACAGCGGCCAAATGCGGCGGCGCATTTTCAAAAATGCGATATTCGTTTCCGCCGATCTTGGCGGCGCCAAGCTGGAACCGCGGGTCGGTTCCGATCAGTTTCATCGCCGCAGCAAGCAGCGATTGCAAATTCAGCGGCGGCGCGTCAGCCAAAGCGTTTCCCATCCCTGATATCAGACCTTGTTCTGTCTTGGTTTCACGCTGCTTTAGTAGCGGAGCGCGCGACGCGACGGAACTGTCCTATGCAGTAGCTCGCTTGGCGATGTTTGGCGCCCGCTTGGCTATTTTCGGATTACGCGCGCCGCAAGCGATGCAAGGGCGGCGCGCGCCGCCTGTTCGATGCCGGCCGGGCGCCGCTCAGCCTGCCAAAGCGTATAAAGCGAAACGCAATAAATCACGCCGCCGGCGGCGATATCCGCGCCAAGGCGGAGCGGCGGAGCAAGCCCCTCAACCGCGCCGACGCCCGGCCGGACCAGGAGAAACCATGCAGCCATCGCCGCGACCGCGCCAAGCGGCCGGCGCGCCGCCCATAAAGGCTCCCAGAACCGCGCCCGGCCGGCGCGCGCATAAAGCGCAAGGTTCAAGGCGACGTGCAAAAGACCTGTCCCGGCCGCCGCGACAACGCCGCCCATCAGCCCATGCGCCAGCACCGCCCAGATGAACACCGGCGTGCGAATGATGAAGAACGCGCATTCGCGAAAGAATACGAGGCGCGTCATGCCGAGCGCCACCGCATAGGACTGGGTCGCAACGAATAGCGCCTGCAAGCCGACCACCGGCGCCAGCCAGGCGATCACCGGCGCCGCACCGGTCCATTTCCCGCCGAGAATGACGCCGGTGAAATCGGAAGCCACGAATGCCAACCCGAACGCCGCCGGCATGGCGAAAGCGCCAAGCGCCTCGACTCCGCGCAAGAACGCCTGGCGCATGCGCGCCGCATCGCCTTGCATTTCCGCCAGTCCCGGATAGAGCGCCCGCGTCAGCGGCGTTGCGATCTGCCCGGCGACCATTTCCGATAATTGAAAACCGAGAAAATAGGCGCCGGCGCCGCCCTGCCCGATCAGCCGGCTCAGGATCGGCACATCAAGCTTGTTGTTGAGCGCCGCCATAAAACTGACACCGCCAAGCCAGCCTGAAAAACCAATCAGCTTCCGGAAGGATTTCATGGAAAAAGCCGGCGCATGCGGGCGTAGCGCGTAGGAAAGCGTCGTCTGCACCAGCGCGCTCGCCAGCATGCCGCCGATGATCGCCCAATAGGTGCGAAAAATGATGGCGATGGCCAGCGATACACCGACCCCGGCAAGGCGATTGACGATGGTGATGATGAATTCCCGGGAAAAGCGCATCTCCCGCTCGAATTCGTAAAATCGCGGATTAAGCGCCCCGAGCAGCACCGGAACCAGCGCCGTGCCTGCAAACGCCCAGGCGAGGCGCGGATCGCCGTAGAAACGCGCCGCCAGCGGCGCCGCCGCGATCAGCGCCGCCCCGATCGCCAGCCCGCGCAGGAACGAAAACGTGAACAGGGTGTTGAGGTCGTCCCGCCCGGCGTCACGAAACTTCACCACCGCCTGCGACACGCCGATATCCGACACCCCTTGCAAAAGTTGCATGGTGATGGTCGCAGTCGCAACAATGCCAAAGTCTTCAGGGGCCAGCAGGCGGGCGATGATAATAGTGTTGACCGCACCGATCAGGCGCGCCACAACGCCCGCGCCCATGATCCACGCCGCGCCATGGGCGACGCGCGCAGAAAGCGTCGCTCCGTATTTCTGTGGCGGGTTTACTTGACTAGTCATGAATTTGGGCTCATCTGCACTATTATTCGTTTAACCCGGTTTCCCGAGATTGGCGACGATTTGGCCGCCGGGCTTGCGCCCAGCAGCGCCAAGCGTAATGTGCCGCCGTCAATCGACCAACAAGAAAGACGCCACATGCCGCATGCCTCCGCCCTGATGACTGTGATGATCAACGCCGCGCGTAAAGCGGCCCGCGGTCTCATACGCGACTTCGGCGAGACGCAGGCGTTGCAGGTGTCGCGCAAAGGCGCCGCCGATTTCGTCAGCCGCGCCGATTTGAAAGCCGAAGAAGAGCTTTACGAAGAGCTGTCGAAAGCCCGCCCGAAATATGGTTTCGTCATGGAAGAAAAAGGCGAAATCGAAGGGCCGGACAATTCCAACCGCTGGATCATCGATCCGCTCGACGGCACTACCAACTTTCTGCACGGCCTGCCGCAATTCGCGATTTCCATCGCGCTTGAGCGCGACCGCCAGCCCTATGCGGGCGTTGTCTATAATCCGGCGACGGATGAGTTGTTCTGGGCCGAAAAAGGCGAAGGCGCTTATCTCAACGACCGGCGCATCCGGGTTTCGGGCCGCAGCGATCTTAGCACTTGCCTGTTCGCCTGCGGGCTGCCCTTCGCCGGGCGGCCGGGCCGGCGCCGCGCGCTGGAAGAGGCGCGGCAGGTGTTGAAGGAAACCGCCGGCGTGCGCCGTTTCGGCGCCGCCGCGCTCGACCTTGCTTATGTGGCCGCCGGACGGTTCGACGCCTTCTGGGAACGCGATCTCAATATCTGGGATGTCGCCGCCGGCGCGGCGCTGGTGCGTGAAGCGGGCGGCATCATCAGCGAGATCGATGGCGGCAAGAGCTTCCTCAATAATGGTTCCATCCTCGCCGCCAATCCGGAAGTCCACGACAAGGCAATGGCGTTGCTGGCGAACGGATAAGCGGTGCGGCTTATCCTTGCGGCGTCCGCCCTTTGAGGGAAGCGAAATCAGCTGCAACCATGTCAATGGCTGCATCCTGCCATTGCCAGGCGCGCAGGATTGTTGCGGGATCGCCCGCCGCATCCGGAAAGGCCGCCTGAAAAGCGCCCCAATTCGACAGCGCCTCATCGGTTTCGCCATATCGCGCCAGCGCGGCCGCGTTGATCAACGCGCTGATCAGGCTGCCGTCAGCAGCATAAGCGCGCGCATGCAGCAGCGCCTTTTGGCTGTCGCCATTGCGGTAATAATAGATCGCCAATCCATGGTGAAACCAGTTCGGGTGGCCGGGATTCATGTCAATCGCCTTTTCGGAAAGCATCCGCCCCCGAGGCGCGTTCTCCACGGTAATCAACACATTGCCAGCGGAGACCATCGCGGCTGAGTCATTCGGATTCAGATCAATCGCCTGTTCCGCATAGAGCGCCGCTTGCTCATATTCGCCGCTGATCAGATAGGCGTTCGACAAATAGGTGAGCGCCATCGCGTCATAGGGGTCGAGCGCTGCGGCGCGGCGCGCCGCGCGCAAGGACCGGCCCGCAGCGGACGCCGCATCCGGGTTGAAACCGAAGCGCAGTTCATCGCCGTAAACCCAGGACAACATCGCCCAGCCGCTCACCCAGTCGGGAGAAGCTTCGAGCGTCGCTTCGAGGCAATTGCGCGCCGCCTCGTGTTTCTTTTCGGACTTCTGCCGGGCGTAACTGTAAAATGTCAGCAGGCAGACATAATCGCCCATCGCAACACTTTCTGCTTCCGCGAGTTTTCGCTGCAAATATGAATCAATGACGCCATAGGGCTGACCAAGCGCGCTTGAAACATCGCGTGTAAGTTCGGTCTTTGCGAGAGCGAACGCATGCGTGTCGCTGACGGCAAAATCATATTTGTGCGACCAAACGACGATCGAACTACGCACATCAACGAGCTGGCTGGTGACAGTAACTTTGTCGCCGGACCTTTCCACCATCCCGGAAAGCTTGAATTCGGAATCAAACAGACCGCTGCCGTCAAGATGGGCTTTGCCGGCAATGCCGATCATTTCATTATCGCAAATGACGAGGTTTTTGAAACGGCTCAGCCCGTCCAGCAAGGCGAATTTTAGCCCGTCCGCCAGCGACGCCAGCACCGGGTCGTCCGACAGCACGGTCATTTTTGCAATATGGACATGAGGGCCAATGGATTGATGCGCCATCGCAGGTTCAGGCGCGCCGCGCAGCGCCGCCACATTCGCGAACAAGGCGGCGGTGATCGCGCTTGCCGCGGCGATACCCGCCGGCGCCCATCGCAACAGCCGCCGGCGCAACGGATTTCCGCCGCGTGCGCCTGAGTTACGCTTCGTATTAAAATGCGTCGCTGCAGGCGCACCCAACACGATTTCCGGCACATAAGCGCCGCGCGGCACCGAGATCACCACATCGTCACGCGCGCCCGGACCGGCATAATAAGCGTCCAGCATTTTGCGCAAGCGGCCCGCCTGCACCCTGACGATCGGGTCTATATTCGGGTCAAAATTTTCGTCGCGGCCAAATACGTCCTGCGCAATGCAGACGCCCGACAGCCTGTTGGCCTTGCCGTTCAAATACTGATCGACAATATATCTGAGAAAGCTGGAGCAACGATCTGACCGTTGAAACTCCTCGCTCGCAAGAATCCTTTTGAGCGAGCGATCAACTAATACTCTGTCCATATAAACGAAGACCCACGGGAAACGGAAAACACACGACACGTAACACGCACGATTTCTTCGCGCTGTTACCGTTACGGACGTTTCCCACCGGGTATGCGGGAGCCATGTAACGGTAACTTTCTCCCCAGTCTCGCAATTATGTTTATCAACTTTTCCGCAGGTGGCAACACGACATCACTTTTTGGAGGGTGGAATGCACCAAGCCTGGATCGCATCGACTGACGAAAGCGAACTCGAACGCTTGTTCAAGAGCTGGCGCAAGCTATCTCGATTAGAAACACAATCCGGTTTTGATGGCGCGACTGCTTCAACGCGCAGGTCCGAAAGCACGGGCTCGAACTTTTACCCCTGGGTGCTGACGGACACCGCAACCCGGCATCGCGCCGATAGCGCGCGCGACCTGTTGTACAAGCTCGCCTTCTGGCGCTGGTCCAACCCAAATCTCGGCGCACGTTGCGGCGCTATGAATAGCATCGACGCTGTTCTTTATTCAGCATTTCGCGATCTGGTCGAGCTTACCGGAGAGGAAGAGGTCATGACGGCTTTCGACCGGCGAACCAATTTAATGCGCAATCCCTGATTTCGAAATGACGGCCGCCTGATCCGGTTGCGCCGCATCCGTCTTAAACTTGTCCAGCCAAGCCGCGCCCGGCGTTAAACGCGGCGCATTAGACGCAGCGAAAATGCCGGTAGCGCCAGCGTACATCCTGCGGGTTGGCGGTCTCGCCGTCATAAACGGCGCTGCGCCCGTAAGCGGCGCAATGGGAATCGGCCTCGGCCTGTAAATCATCCGGGTCAAAATCATACGGGTCGTAAGGAATGGTGATCGACGGCTCTTCGCCATAGCGCGGGCCGGTATCGCTCACGCAGGCGCTCAACGCCGCCGCGCCGACAAACGCCAGGACGCATCGCGTCAAAACTTTCATAAACCGCCTCCCCTTTCGCCTCCCAGCCAGGCGCCCGCGCCATGCTAGCAATGCCGCGGCCATTAAAAAAGAGCGCGGGGAGGGCGGTCCCGCGCTCTTTGCAGTCAGGAGGGGCGCCGATTGCCGGCTTTCGCCTGTTTAGGCGGCGTCGACATCCTTGAGGATTTTGACATTTTCCGCCTCGCCGCCTTTGATCGAAATCTTGCGCGGCTTCATCGCCTCGGGAATTTCGCGGCGCAGCTCCACATTCAACAGGCCGTTGACCAAAGACGCGCCGGCGACTTCCACATGCTCGGCGAGCTGGAAGCGGCGCTGGAAAGAGCGCCCGGCAATGCCCTGGTGCAGATAGGTCCGCCCCTCGTCGCTATCGGCGCGCGAGCCGGTGACGGTAAGCGTTTGCTGGTGCAGTTCGACATCGAGTTCGTCTTCGCCGAACCCGGCGACCGCCAGCGTGATCCGGTAATTATTCTCGTCCACCCGTTCGATATTATAGGGCGGATAACCGCCAGTTTCCGCCTTGCCCGCATTGTCGAGCAGATCGAAAACCCGGTCGAAACCGACCGTGGAACGGTAGAGGGGTGTAAGATCGAAAGTACGCATGTTGCTTGTCCTCCTTATCGTCAAGCGAGGTTCAGCGCGACTTCAGCCCGCCATCATGGCCAGACCAGCCGCGCCCAGTTGGTGCGATGACGGACCCTTTCGGCCTCCGTCACGAATTGAAATAGGCGCCCCCCGGCGCCGTTCAAGAGCCCGCCAGCACGGTTTTTGCGCGTTCGCGCGCCCGGCAAAGCATGGTAAGGACGGGGCCCATTTCCTGTCGACCTGTGCCTTCATCTGTTGGGAGCGAGTTTTATGCCTTCACCGAAATTTCTACCATTCATGGCCTTTACCGCCGCGCTCGCCCTCGGCTTGAGCGCCTGCGGCGGCGGCGAGCCTGCCGGCGACACGGCGCAAACGACCGAAACCGCGCCCATGGACAACGCCGCGCGGCTCGACACGGTTCTCGCCGGCGACCATCGCACCGATGATGAGCGCGCCCGCGACTCGCACCGCCATCCAAAAGAAACGCTGCTGTTTTTCGGGATCGAGCCGGGGATGAGCGTCGTAGAAATCTCGCCCGGCGGCGGCTGGTATACGCAAGTGATCGCACCTTATCTCAAGACCGGCGGCGGCAAGCTTTACGCCGCCGGCTTCCCGCCCGAAGGCGCCAGCGAACGTGCGCGCGCCGCCAACCGGACCTTTGCCGAAACTTATGTCGAGCGCCCGGACGTCTATGGGACCATCGAACAGACTTATCTTGGCGGCGGTCATCATGTGGCGCCGGAAGGGTCCGTCGATGTCATCGTGACATTCCGCAATGTTCATAACTGGCAAAGCCGCAGCGAGGCGGCGGCGCATTTCACGGAATTTTATCGCGCGCTGAAGCCGGGCGGCGTTCTCGGCGTCGTCGAACATCGCGCGGACGGGGCAGAGCTGCCGCGCGACGGCTCAAGCGGTTATGTCTATACGGATGATGTCATTTCGCTGGCGAGTGCGGCCGGATATGACTTTGACATGAGCGCGGAGATCAACGCCAACCCCGCCGACACGAAAGACCACCCTTTTGGCGTGTGGACCCTGCCGCCGGTCCGCCGATCTTCGGCGGTCCGCGGGCAGGACGACCCGGCGTTCGATCGCGCGGCCTATGACGCAATCGGCGAAAGCGATCGCATGACGGTCAAATTCCGCAAACCGATCGCCGCCGATGGCGCACTGCTTGAGTAGCGCGCCCGATGAGCGACGCGCCCGATCCTGAACTGCTCGCCGCCGCGGCGAAAGCTTTTACCACGCCCTTCGAAGCGGTCCTGAAGCTCGTGCCCGAAGGCGGCGCCCCGGTCTGGGTGGACGGGCGAAAATCGCCGCCGACGGTGAGCGCCGATGCGCCCGGCGAGACCGATCACAACGCAAAAGACGGCACGCTCGATTGCGCGGTGCACGGACGGCTTGAATCCTTGCGCCGCGCCATCGCAAGCGAACGCGCCTTTGAAAGCTCATTTGTTTCCGGGCGCATCACCGTCGCCGGCGACATCGCCGTCTTAGCGCGCCTTACCCTGTCAGGCGCGAAATGAGCCGTTTCATCGACATTCCCGGCAATCCGGTTCCGGCGGGCGCGCAGGCCGTGACGTTTACTGCACATGACGGCGCAAAGCTGCGGGGGGCCTTCTTCCCGGCGGAGACCCCGCGCGGCACGGTTGTCTTGATGGCCGGCTGGTCGGAATTTATCGAGAAATATTTCGAGACGGTTGAGGATTTGCGCGCCCGAAACCTTAATGTCGCGATGATGGACTGGCGCGGACAAGGCCTGTCGGACCGGGAAAGCGCGCCACGGTCAAAATGGTGCGACTTTTTCTCTATACTGACGGGTGATCTGCGCGACTTCACGGAACGCCATGTCAAACCGCGCTTTTCAGGGCCTTATATCCTGATGACCCATTCCATGGGCGGGATGCCGGGACTGATGTTGCTGACTTCGGATTATCCCGCATTTGAGCGCGCCGTGCTTTGCGCGCCGATGACGCGCCTGTTCCCCGAGCCGCGCAATCGCATCACCGGGATTGCGGCGGCGCTGGCGAGCACGGTCGGCTTTGCGCGCAAACCGGTGATGCAGAAGGAAGACCATGCGGACCGGTTTGAGGGCAATATTTTCACCTCCGACGCAGCGCGTCATCAACGTTTCCGGGAGTTGCGCATCGCTGCGCCGGAAGCGGCCAACGAGGCGCCGAGCTATGGCTGGGTTCGCGCGGCCATAGAGGCGAGCAACGCCATTCACGCGCCGGGCGCGCTCAGCCAGGTCGAAACCCCGGTGTTGATCATTTCCGCCGGCGACGAACAACAGATCGACGGCGGCGATCACGCGCAAATCGCTGCGGCGAATCCGAACATTTCGCTGAAAACCATTCCCGGCGCGCTGCATGAAATCATGATGGAGCGCGACGATATCCGCGCCGAATATTTCGCCGCATTTGACGCGTTCATCGCGCCGATACTGCGATAATCCTTACGCACGATCCAACAACCTCAGCGCCGCTGCATGCAGTTCCGGGCTCGCCGCGGCGAGAATTTCGCCGCGATCATCGGTTCCGACCGGCGCGCCGCGCCAATTGGTGACGACGCCGCACGCCCCCTCGATCACCGGAACCAGCGCCGCATAATCATGGCGCTGCAACGAGGTTTCGAGCACCAGGTCTAGCTCGCCGATGGCGAGGAGCCCGTAGGCATAAGCATCCATCGAATAACGCGCGACGCGCGACGCTGCCGCGATGCGCAAAAAGCCGGCGGCCTCTCCCTCGCTGAAATAGCCGGCGCTCAAAGGATCGGTGGTGGAAATGCGCGCCGCCGCAATATCCGTAACGCCACTCACTTTCGCCGCCCGCGTCTCGCCGCCGCGCCGATAGGTCGTGCGCCCTTCCAGGGAAAACCAGCGTTCATCCGTAAACGGCTGATCGATCAGCCCCAGGACAGAGGCTTTTTCATATTCGAGCGCGATCAATGTCGTCCATGTAGCGCCGCCGCACATGAAGGCGCGCGTGCCGTCGACCGGATCGAGCACCCAGCGCCAGGGGCCCTCGCCTGGCGATTCGCCAAACTCCTCGCCCAGCACGCCATGGCCGGGATGGGTCTTTTTGATCAAAGCGCGGATCGCCCGTTCGCCCTCGCGATCCGCGTCGGTGACGGGATCGAACGCATCGCCGCTTTCATGCGCGAGTTTGTTGACGATCGAAACGCCGCCGCGAAAGCGCGGCAGGGTTTCGCGGCGGGCCGCGCGGGCCAGTTCTTCAGCGAATTGGGCGTAGCGGCGGAGATCTTCAATGGGCACAGACATGGGGCGGCGATCATGAAGACCACCGCCCCAAAGCGCAAGCAGGCGCAAGTGAAAACTAGTTGACGCCGGAAAGCGCGCGCGCCAGGTCAAGCAGACGGCGGCGCGGCTCTTCATCAAGCCGGTAGTAATAACGCACGAGATCGATGGTTTCTTTCTCGTCCAGCAAACCTTCCGCCGGCGCTTCGGCGAAACCGCGTTCTTCATGCAGGTTGATTTCGAATTGCGGCTCGACGCCGTTCACCCCTTCGAAGAAATAGGAAATCGAGACATCAAGCGCCTTGGCCAGCGACCACAGCCGCGAGGCGGAAATGCGGTTTGAGCCGCTTTCATATTTCTGGATCTGCTGGAAACGGATATCCACCGCATTGGCCAGTTTCTCTTGTGTCAGCCCCAACAGCCGGCGCCGCTGTCTCAGCCGCCTGCCCACATGTACATCAATCGGATGCGCCATCTTTATCTATCCTCTCCTACGCCGCCGCGCACAGCCGCGCAGCCCCAAGCTCTACGCAGAGAGAAAGCAAGGCGTGTGCCGCGACGGTGAATATGCCGCAATCGGCTCGCCCCAAAGGCGACTTTATCCTGTTAAGCGTGTGTTGGAGACACCGCCGCCATCGCGCGGCCCGGCCAATTGTGCCGCTTTGAAACAGGCGCCAATCGCGCCGCCGCTTTCCAATGACTGACAGCAGCCGTCAAGCCCGGCGACTAGTCGATCATCTTCGCCGAGCGCAGCCAGAACTCTTCATCGAAACCCGGCGTTTCAAGATTGACGATGAACTGGCGCGAGGCCGCCTCCCAGGAGAAATTCTCCGCCCAGGCGCGGCAAGCCTCAGGGTCGCGGTGTTCCAGCGCCGTCAGGCACGCCTTGGCGAGGTTCTCGTCCATGCTGCCGCATCCCGCCGGCGCGCCATTCAGGATTTCCAGCGGCCCGCGCACCGGATAAGATGCAACAGGCACGCCGCAGGCAAGCGCTTCCACATTGACGAGACCGAAAGTGTCGGTGCGCGAGGGGAAGACAAAAACGTCAGCGGCCTGATAATATTTCGTCAGCTCATCGCCATATTTCGGACCGGTAAAGACCGCATCCTTGTATTTTTCCGCCAGTTCCTCGCGCTGCGGCCCGTCGCCGACAATGACTTTCGTACCGGGCAAATCGGCCTTGAGGAAATCCTCGATGCTTTTTTCCACCGCCAGGCGGCCCACATAAAGAAAGATCGGGCGCTTGTGGATATCGAGGAAACTCCGGTCGCCCGGCGTGAACTGTTCGAGATCGACGCCCCGCGCCCACAGTTTCATCTTGAAAAAACCGCGTTCGGTCAGCTCTTCGACGAGGCCCGGCGTCGCCACCATCATGGTTTCGCCGTCCTTGTGAAAATCCTTGAGGATCGAATAGCCCCAGCTTGTCGGCACTTTCCAGCGCTCATTGGCGTATTCGGCGAAGCGGGTGTGAAAACTGGTGGTGAAGGGATAACCCCGGCGCTTGCAAAAGCGGCGCGCGGCGCGGCCGATCGGACCTTCCGTCGCGATGTGTATCGCATCGGGCTGAAAGTCGTTTATCATCTTGGCGACTTTCCGGTTCGGCATCAGCGACAGGCGGATTTCCGGATAGGACGGCAACGGCACCGAGCGGAAATCGTTCGGCGTGATGTAAAGCACCTCATTGCCGAAATCAGTCAGGATACGGCCGAGCGTGTCGAGCGTGCGCACCACGCCGTTCAATTGCGGTTTCCAGGCGTCCGTGGCGATGACGATTTTCAGGCCTTCTTCGCCTTTTGGCATGTCGAAACGTTTTTTCGGGCGGGTCAAGCGGCCAACGCCTGATCCAAGCCGCCGCAAGGCGCCCTTTTTCTTTTCCGCGTCCTGCGCCGGCTGCTCCTGATGTTCAGTCATATGAAATTGCCCATTCACGATCCCGCGAAGCGCGTGGCCTAATCTACTCGTACGATTTTGACAACCAAAGCCGCCGCCCGCCTTTTGGGGCGGGCGCCCGCCTGTCAATATGTGCGCTTGCGAAAAAACCATGCCGCACTGCAAAATATTTTGTTGCAATGCAATATTCGCTTGTCCTATAAAGATATTGCAGCGTTTCGACGCTGCTGCCCAGTTCTTGGGCGTTTCCTCCCTAATGACTTTGGCCGCGGTTCACCCGCGGCCTTTTTTTTTTGATTATTCCGCCGCTTGCGGCATATGCCGCCGGTTTTCGCCCGCCGCGAGGCGCTCGACGAGCGCCGTCATATTGCGCCGAAGCTGCTCGAATCCGCTGGTGCGCGCAATGCGCCGTTCGTCGAGATAGAGCGCGCGGTTGATTTCCACTTGCAGGACATGCACGCCCTCGCGCGGGCGGCCGAGCGACGAGGCGACATATCCGCCTGCATAAGGGGCGTTGCGCGCAGTCTGGTAGCCGAAACCGCGCAGCGCATCCTCGGTTTCCGCAACGATCTCCGGGTCGCAGGACGACCCGAACCGGTCGCCGAGGACGAAATCAATCGGCGGCTCGCCGGCGCGGAACGGCGCGCCCCCCGCCGAAGGCATGGAATGGCAATCGATGACAATGGCGACGCCGAAACGCTCGCGCGCATCGTCAATCAGCCGGCGCAAGGTCGCGTGATAAGGATCATAATACGCCGCAAGACGCCGGCGCGCATCGAAATAATAAAGCTTGCGGCCGTAAATATCCTGGCCGTCAGCGACGATGCGCGGGATAACGCCGAGACCGGCGATGACGCGGCTCGATCTGGTATCGGCGCTTTTCGGCACTTCGTCGGCGAACATGCGCGGATCGAGCTCATCGCGGGCGCGATTGACGTCCACATAAGCGCGCGGAAACAGCGCCCGCAGCAGGGGCGCGCCAAATCGCGGCGCTTCATCGAACAACAGATCGACGTAACTGTCTTCAGATTGACGCAGCGCGTGACGGTCAAGCCGCGAATTGCGCAGCAATTCGGCCGGATAATCGCGCCCGGAATGCGGCGAGGCGAAGATCACCGGCGAGGTCGCCGCCGGCGGCTCCAGCACTTCGACAGCGCGCCGGAGCGCGGAATTGGCTTGCGTTTCGGACTTTAACGGCATCACTTGATCCAGGCTTGAAAACAAAATGACATCCGGCATGTTAACGTGAAGTTGCAGGCTTCGTTAAGGCCATATCGGTAAACCCGGCGCGCGGCGGAGCGAAAATTGCATCACATGCGGGAAATACAGGAGACGGGGGCGTCCGATTCCCTATATTGGACGGCGGTATGGCCGGACGAGGAAAAAGACGCGTTCGTTGCGCCAACGGTTTTTGAGACGAAAGAATAAAGGTCAGCGTATATGGCGGCGATATTATTGGCGGAAGACGATGATTCGATGCGTCGGTTCCTGAAAAAGGCGCTGGAGCGCGCCGGTCATTCGGTGATCGATGCCTCGCAAGGCGACGAAGCGTTAACCGAGCTGCAATTGCGCGAATTCGACCTGCTGCTCACCGACATCGTCATGCCGGTCATGGACGGGATCGAGCTCGCTCGCCGCGCGGCGGAAATCGACCCGGAAATGAAGATCATGTTCATTACCGGTTTCGCCGCTGTGGCGCTGAACGCCGCCAATCAGGCGCCGGAAGACGCCAAAGTCCTGTCCAAACCGTTCCATTTGAAAGATCTCGTATACGAAGTGGAGCGCGTCATCGCCGCTTGATGAACGGCGCGCCAATTTCGGGCTTGCCACCCGCGCGAATTATCGCTAGAGACCGGCCCTTCTGATGAGGGCCGTTTTTACATCGGCTTTCGGACGGGCGCGTAGCTCAGTGGGAGAGCACTACGTTGACATCGTAGGGGTCACAAGTTCAATCCTTGTCGCGCCCACCATTTTTCGAGACCATTCGCGAAACGAACGCAGCTCGAGAAAATTTCAACCTTGAGCAATATGATTCCCGTTTATTATTTGCGCGCCTTCGCGCATTGTTTTGGTTTGCGCGCCTTCGCGCATTGTTTTGGTTTGCGCGCCTTCGCGCGCGGGGCGCCTGCTCCGCTGGCTTCGACCCGGCAAGCTTGCCTGATTTTCAAGCGTCGCTGCAATTAACCGCTTTTTCGCTTGGCGAATCGCTGTCCTGCCGCGTCAGTCAAACTTATTGTCGACCTTGTTGCGGGCGACGCCATCCGCATTCAGCAGCAGGCGGATCATTTCCGCCCCTTCGTCGAGACCGACCTCGTGGCGCTGAAAGCGGTTCGCCGTTTGCCGCGCATGGGCGGGAACACCGGTCAACGCCTCTGTCGCGCGGCGGTTCAATTGCGAGGCGGCGAGATCGCTCGCATAGCCGTCAAGGCTGACGGTCTGGTGGCCGGCGGCGAGCTCGGCCGCGAACATTTCCGCCGAGGCGAGGAAGTTCATGATCGACGAGGCGATATTGCCGCGCGGAATGCCGTAATCGGCAATGTCATAGCGAGAGATGAACGCCTCGCCGTCCTGATCAACGCCGACCGTGACGAACGGGATTTTCGCATTGAACGCCTGCACGGTCTGCGGATTGGGCTCTACGCCGGTGAAGAACATCACCGCCTGCATGCCGATGCAGCCGGTCCCGCCCGCGCCCTGGCAGGCGGTGAAGAACAGCACATATTGCAGCGAGCCGGATGAGGCGATCACGAATTGCGCGCCATTATCGAGGCGGTCGACCTGCCAGGCCATGCCGAGCTCGTTGAGGACCGGGCCGACGGTCTCGACGCTGAAATCCTTCACCACATTGGCAGGGTTCGAAAGTCCGGATGATTTGGCGCCCATCTGGTTTTGCGCCAACGCGCCGCCCGAAACCGCGCCCGTCGCAACGAAAACCGCAAGCGCGGCGGCGCTCAAAATTGCGAATTTGTTTTTCATGACCCCTCGCTTTCCCACCAATGGCGATGCGATGACTGAAGACGGCCCCATCCGCCTGACGGGCAAGACTACGCCATATCCGCGAATTCGGCCAGCGCGCCGCGTTTTCTTGAGCTTTTTGGGTGACATGGGCGCGCAGGCGTGGTTAAGCGCTGCGCCATGAGTAACGCTCCCGAAAATCCGCAATCCGAAACGCCCGGCCTCGATGCGCGCCGCGCCGCCCTTGAAATCCTTGATCGCGTCGCCGAGGGCGCGGCGCTGGAGGACGCCATCGACCGCACCCGCCCGTTTGAGCGGCTCGAAGGGTCCGATCGCGGCTTCGCGCGCGCGTTGGTGAGCGAGACCTTGCGCCGCCGCGGCGCCATCGATCATGTGATCGGCACCTGGCTTGAGCGGCCGCTGGCGAAAAAATCCGCCCGCGTCATGGATATTTTGCGCATCGCCGCGACCCAGCTTTTGATCCTCAAAACGCCGCCGCACGCCGCCGTCTCAACCTCGGTCGAACTCGCCGCCGAACGGCGCGAGACCGCAGGCTACGCCAAGCTGATCAACGCCATCGCCCGCAAGATCGCCGACGCCGGCCCCGAAGCGCTGGCGAAACCGCCGGCGCGCGCCGACACGCCGTCATGGCTGTGGCGCTCCTGGGAGCGCGCTTACGGGCCGATAAAGACCCGCGCTATCGCCGAAGCCCATCGCGCCGCCGCGCCGCTCGACCTGACCCTCAAGCCAGGCGAGGACGCGCAAGCCTGGGCGGACCGTCTCGGTGCGGAGCTTTTGCCGACAGGCGCATTGCGCATCGCCAAGGCGAGCGACGTCACCGCGCTTGAAGGATTTCAGGACGGCGCCTGGTGGGTGCAGGATGCCGCCGCAAGCCTGCCGGCGAAATTGTTCGGCGATCTCAAGGCCAAGCGCGTTTACGACCTATGCGCGGCGCCCGGCGGCAAGACATTGCAGCTTGCGGCGGCCGGCGCGCGCGTCACCGCCGTCGACAAATCGGGCGTGCGCCTTCAGCGGGTGACGCAAAACCTTGCGCGCACGCATCTCGAAGCGGAGACCATCACTGAAGATGCGTTGCGTTTCAAACCTTCGGAAAAAGCCGACGCTATCCTGCTCGACGCACCCTGCACCGCGACCGGCACGATCCGCCGCCATCCTGACATTCCCTGGTCGAAAGGCGAAACCGCGCTTTCCGCGCTGGCCGACCTGCAAGGCAAGATGATCGATCATGCGTTGAGCCTGCTGAAACCTGGCGGCGTTCTAGTCTATTGCGTGTGTTCCTTGCAGCGCGAGGAAGGCGAGGCGCAGGCCAAAGCCGCGCTCGCCCGCCATCCCGCCCTTGAGCGCCTGCCGATTACGCCGGAGGAAATTGGCGGCCTGGCGCAAGCGATCACCCGCGATGGCGATTTGCGCACCCTGCCGTCAATGCTGTCGGAAAAAGGCGGCATGGACGGCTTCTTCGCCGCGCGCTTCCGCCTCGCCGACTGATGACGCGGGGTGAGGCATTTCAAAGGAGTCGCAGGTCTCTCCTCTCGCGACTCCCCACGGCTTGACCGTGGGGTCCAACTGCTGCCCTTTCCACGCATGCGCCGCATACGGATCGCCTTGGTGATGGGCGCTGCGGTCAAGCCGTGGCGAGTCGG
>CAMYLZ010000006.1 GCA_947259375.1 uncultured Parvularculaceae bacterium
CGCGCAATCGCCGGAGCGCGGCGAGCCGGTGCGGCTGCTGGCGCGCGGGCGCGACGCCCTGGCGGCGGCGGAGATCATGCGCAGGCGCTTGCCGGAGCCGGACCTTGTCAGCATTCATGATGCGCCGATGGGCGATATCTGGCTACGCGATACCGGCCCGGTTTTCGTGAATACCAGCGGCGAGGAACGCCTCGCCAGCGCTTTTTCCTTCAATGGCTGGGGCGGCAAGTACCAGCTTGGCGAGGATCATCGCATCGCCGAGATCGTCGCGGGGCTGAGCGATACGCGCCTGCGCCGGTTTGATGATCTGGTCTGCGAGGGCGGCGCGCTCGAAACCGACGGCGAGGGGACATTTATCACCACGCGTCAATGCCTGCTGAACGCCAACCGCAATCCCGGCATGAGCGAGCGCGATATCGAAGCGGCGCTGAAATCAGCGCTTGGCGCGGAAAAAGTCATCTGGCTCGATGAAGGGCTCGCCGGCGATCATACGGATGGCCATGTGGATAACCTTGCGCGATTTGCGGCGCCCGGAAAAGTCGTCTGCATGCGCCCTGCCGGAGAGAACGATCCGAATGCAGAGGTTCTTGCGGCGATTGAAAAAGCGCTGACCCAGGCCGAAGATGCCGGCGGGAGAAAGCTGGAGGTGGTGACCATCCCCTCGCCGGGCCGGGTCGAGATCGACGGCAAGCCGGCGGCGGCGAGCCATATGAATTTTTATATCGCCAATCATTCAGTGATCATGCCGATCTATAGCGCGCTTAGCGGCGATGCTTCGCCTGCGGAAGAGGCGGCCGAAATTTTGCGCGAACATATAGCCAGGGCGCATTTCTTTGCGATCGATTCATCGCATATCCTCACCGGCGGCGGGTCTTTCCACTGTATTTCGCAGCAGCAGCCCGCAGCGCGCGCGTGACGACGAACCGTTCCAATTGCGCGATGAAGCGAGACGCCGGCCGCGCCGGGCGCTTGCCTGTGCTGGCTTTGCCGATCAGGATGCGTGCGAGAAACGCCGGTTCCGGCCAGCCGGGTTGAGTAGCGGGGCGCGCCGGGCGCAGTAAAAAAGAAAACGCAAAACAGCACGCTTCAAAACATGTGTGAGAAACAGAAAGCAAAAAGGGGTCGCGCCGAGCAGGCGGGATGAAAACGAATATGGGAATGAAATCTGTTATATCGATGATGGCGCTGACGACGGCGCTTTATGGTTGCGGGCAGTCCGATGACACGGCCAGCCATGAGACGCCTTCGAAAGGCGCGGCGGAGCAGGCGCAAATGAGCGGGGAACCGGTGGGTGAAGATATTGGCGATTTATTCGCCGCCATTGAACCGGCGCGCGCCGATAGCGATGCCGGCGACAAGTTGCTGTCGGCGTTTGACGGGCCCTATAACGGCGTGCCGCATTTCGACGAGATGGACATTGCGGGGCTGAAAAGCGCGCTTGAAGCGGGCATGGCGAAAAACCTCGCTGAGATTGACGCGATCGCCGAGAACCCCGAGCCGCCGACCTTCGCCAATACAATTATTGCGCTTGAAAAGGCCGGCGAAGAGTTAAGCCGCGTTTTCACCTATTGGGGCATCTGGGCGTCGAATAAGTCGAGTCCTGAGTTTCGCGCCGTGCAACAGGAAATGGCGCCGAAACTTTCGGAATTCAATTCGAAAATCAACCAGAATGAAAAGCTGTTTGCGCGCGTCAAGGCAGTCTATGAAAGCGACGTCATGGAGACGCTGCGCCCCGATCAGCGCCGGCTGGTCTGGTTGATCTATGACGGCTTTGCGTCAAATGGCGCAACGCTCGATGGTGAGGCCAAGGCGCGTTACGCAGAGATCAACAAGCGCCTCGCGCAGCTGCATACGACTTTCGCCAATAATGTGCTGGCGGACGAGGAAAACTACGTCACCTATCTTTCCGAAGATCAGTTAAGCGGCCTGCCGCAAAGCTTCGTGCGCGCGGCGGCGGCCGCGGCGAGCGATCGTGGCCATGAGGGCGAATATGCGATCACCAATACCCGTTCGTCCATGGACCCGTTCCTGACTTATTCCGATGAACGCGATCTGCGCGAAACCGTGTGGCGCACCTATTACAATCGCGGCGACAATGGCGATGAGTTTGATAACAACGCGGCCATTGCCGAAATTTTAGAGCTCCGCGATGAGCGCGTCAAACTGCTGGGTTATGAGAACTATGCGTCATGGCGGCTGCAAAACCGCATGGCGAAAACGCCCGAGCGCGCTTTCGAGCTGATGGAGGCGGTGTGGCCGGCCGCGCTTGCCCGCGTCGAGGAAGAGGTCGCGGAAATGCAGGCGATCGCCGATGCTGAAGGCGGCGATTTCGAAATCGCGCCCTGGGACTATCGCTATTACATGGAGAAAGTCCGGCAGGCGAAATATGATCTCGACTCGGACGAAGTGAAGCAATATCTGCAAATCGACAGGTTGCGCGAGGCGATGTTCTTCGTGGCTGGCGAGCTTTTTAATTTCGCATTCGCGCCTGTGCCGGAAGGTTCCGTGCCGGTCTGGCACGATGATGTGCGGGTTTGGGAAGTCACCGACAAGACAACCGGCAAGGAAATCGGCCTGTGGTATCTCGATCCCTTCGCGCGGCCGGGCAAACGCTCCGGCGCCTGGGCGACGAGTTATCGCTCGCATGAGACGCTGGACGGCGAAGAGAAAACGGTGCTGTCGGCCAACAATTCGAATTTCATCGAAGGCGCGCCGGGCGAGCCGGTGCTGGTCTCATGGGATGATGCGGAGACCTTTTTCCATGAGTTTGGCCATGCGCTGCATTATCTGTCGTCCAATGTCGATTACCCAACGCTGAATGGCGGCGTGCGCGATTATACTGAATTCCAGTCGCAGCTTTTGGAGCGCTGGCTCGCCACCGATGAAGTGATTGACAATTATCTTGTCCATCACGAAACCGGCGAGCCGATTCCGGCTGAACTGGTCGAGAAGATCAAGGCGGCGGCGACGTTCAATCAGGGTTTTGCGACAACGGAATATCTCGCCTCGGCGCTGGTCGACATGCATTTTCATACGGCGGACCCGGCGGGCATTGATCCGGATGCGTTCGAACGTGAAACGCTGGTGAAGCTCGGCATGGCGGATGAAATCGTCATGCGGCACCGCTCGCCGCATTTCGGGCATATCTTTTCGGGTGAGGGATATTCCGCCGGCTATTACGGTTATATGTGGGCGGATGTTCTGACCGCGGATGCGGCCGAAGCTTTCGCCGAGGCGCCGGGCAGCTTTTACGACAAAGACGTCGCCAAGCGCCTGGTGGATAACCTCTTCGCAGTACGCAACGCCGTTGACCCGGCGGACGCCTATCGCGCTTTTCGCGGCCGCGATGCGCGCATCGAGGCGCTGATGCGCGACCGCGGTTTCCCGGTTCCGGGCGAACGCGCCGGCTCGGGCGAAGGCGCGGGCGAATAGGCCGCTGAAATAACAGGATGATCGTGGCCGCGCCCGGACGGGTGACGGCGGCGATCATCAAGGGTAGTCTCAAGCCAGTATAAAAACAGGCGAGGGGACTATTCATGCGATTAAGTACTGCGTCTATTGGCGCAATATTTCTTTTATGCGCGCCGGCGTTTGCCCAGAACAGTTTTTCAACCGACCCGGTATCGAATTCCAAAGGCGTCTTGCCGAATTTCGACATCGAGAACATCAAGCCGGTGCTCGACGAATTGGGCGTCCAGTCACGCATCGGCACGCTGCCGGATGGCGAGCGCTTTCTCAATGCGTCACATGAGAGTGGTCTCAATTTCGTGTTGCATCCGCGCGATTGCCGAGCCGGGACAAGCAATTGCCTGTCGCTGATATCTTTTGCGTTTTATTCGACGGATGAGGCGCATCCGCATAATCCGCAAACGGTCTCCGCATTCAATGCACATACGGCGGCGGTCGGCACGTTCATCGATAGCGACGGCGATGCGGTGATCAATCGCTTTGATCTCGCTTCTTACGGCGTTACGCGGGGCACGCTCTCGGACACGGTGATAATGTTCGTCGATCTTGGGATCGAGTTTTATCACACGCTCTATTCAAGCGATCAGACTGTGGCGGTCGAAGGCGATGAAAGCGATCTCGCGGCGAATTACCTGAATGCGCGCACTCTGATCTCGATGACGCAATCCTCTGCGGCAGGCGGCGTGGTTTCGATCGATTATGACGAAACATATGCGCCAATTGCAGACCTCAAGGCGTCGGGCGCGGTGCGCATCAACAAAATTCGCAATGTAGCGGCGGAATAAGCGCGATCATCCCATCGTCAGCAAGCTCCAAGCGGCTTGCTGACTTTCGCCGCCGCAGGGGAGGTTAGTGGCTGTCGCCCCAGACCGCGCGAACGCGCCGGTCGCGTCCGCAGCTTGTCCGATAGAATTTATACCGGACGGGATTCTTTTTGTAATAATCCTGGTGGTAATCCTCCGCGATCCAGAACCGGTCGAGTTCACGGACCGGAGTGACGACCGGCTGTCCTAGTTCGGCTTCCGCTGCGGCCTTTGCGGCATTTGCCGCTTCGAACTCGGTTGCATTCTGATAGAATACCGCGGTTGTGTATGCATGACCGCGATCGCAAAACTGGCCGCCATCGTCCAGCGGGTCGATATGACGGAAGAAATAATCGACGAGTTCGCGATAGCTGATTACCGACGGGTCGTAAGGGATTTTCGCGACTTCCAGGTGACCTTCATGATCGCGATAAGTCGGGTTCTGCTTCGTCCCGCCGGAATAGCCGGACAAGACGTCGCCAACGCCTTCGAGTTTTTCAAAATCGGATTCAACGCACCAGAAGCAGCCGCCCGCGACGACAAGAGACGCGGAATCTTTGCCTGCAGGCATGGCGTCCGCCTTGTCCGGCTTGGCGAAAAGCAGGGTTGAGCACAGGGCGAGTGCGGCAAAAATGGCGAAAGCGGCGTTTTTCATGGGCGATGTCCTCTTTGCTCAAGGATATGCGCAAAGCGACGATCAGACGCCAGATCCGGCGCGCGCCTTCACCGGATTGTTATGACGGGCGATGGCCCCGTCAATGCGGGGAAACTGGCGAAAAACATCCTTAATTCAGTGTGTTAAACCCGTTGCCGCCAGCCGGCAAAACGGTTTAATTGTTGGTTTCGCGCTGCCCGTTTTTCGCGCTGTTCGATGAGGCGACATAATGCATAAACCTTTTGGTCTGGCGGCCTTAGCCGCCATCGCCGTGCTTGCGGCCTGCGAGCGCGACAATGCCGACCAAACCAGCCAACCGCATACGGAAGAGACTGTTATGACAATGAGCGATCCATTCGCGGACGCCAAGACGACTACGCCGCCGGCGATTGAAAAGCGCCCGGTTGAAACGGTGCAGCACGGGATCGCCCGCGTCGATAATTACGCCTGGCTGAGGGACGAAGACTGGCAGGACGTGTTGCGCGATCCGGCGAAGCTCGATGGCGACATTCGCGCGGTCCTTGACGCGGAGAACGACTATTACGCCGCGCTCACCGGCGAGCTCGAACCGTTGCGCGAGAAGCTCTTTGAAGAAATGCGCGGCCGCATCAAAGAAGATGACAGTTCGGTCCCGGCCAAGGATGGCGCCTGGCTTTACTGGTCGAAATTCGTCGAGGGCGGTGAATATCCGATTTTCATGCGCAAGCCGGTCGATGGCGGCGACGAACAAATCCTGTTTGACGGCGACAAGGAACGCGGCGGTTCGAAATTTTTCGATATCGGCAACATCGCCCATAGTCCCGATCACCGCCTCATCGCTTATGCGGTCGACCGGCTGGGGTCGGAATATTTCACCATTCGCATCCGCAATGCCGAGACCGGCGAGGAACATGACGAAACCATCGAAAGCGCGGATGCTTCCGGTGCGGTTTGGGCCGCCGATTCAAGCGCCTTTTTCTATGTGGAGCGCGACGACAATCAGCGCCCCAAGCGGGTGAAATTTCACAGGCTCGGCTCAGACCCGGCGAATGATCCGGTCATCTATGAAGAGGCGGATGACGGCTTTTTCCTTGATGTGTCAAAAAGCCAAAGCGGCGCGTTCATCTTCATCACGTCGAGCAGCCAGATCACCTCGGAAGTGCGGTTTGTGAACGCCGACGCGCCGGACAGCGAACCGGTGCTGATCGCGCCGCGCGATAATGGCGTTGAATATTATGCCGACCATCATGGCGATGATTTTTACATCATGACCAACGCCGACGGGGCGGTCGATTTCAAGATCGTCACCGCGCCGATAGCCGATCCGGCGCGCGCCAATTGGCGCGACTGGCGCACCCATCGCGCCGGCAGCCAGATTGTGACATTTACGACCTATAAAGATCACATTGTGCGCTTTGAGCGTGAAAACGCGCTGCCGCGCATCGTTGTGTCGAATTATGCTGGCGAAGAGCATGTGGTGTCGTTCGATGAGGCGGCTTATGCGCTCGGCATGCGGTCAGGATATGAATATGACACGAGCGTTTTCCGGTTCGTTTATGAATCGCCGTCAACGCCCGAGCAAACCTATGACTACGACATGGCGAGCCGCACACGCACGCTTTTAAAAACCCAGGAAGTGCCGAGCGGACATGATGCGTCGCTCTATGTGGTCGAGCGCATCGAGGCGGAAGGCGCCGGCGGCGCGCGTGTGCCGGTAACGATTTTGCGTCTGAAAACAACGCCGGTTGACGGCTCAGCGCCCGCATTGCTCGTCGGCTACGGTTCTTATGGCTACGCAATGCCGGCGGGGTTTGCCACCAATATGCTGCCGCTCGTCGATCGCGGCGCCGTTTACGCTATCGCCCATATTCGCGGCGGCGCCGACAAAGGCCGGCAATGGTATCTCGACGGCAAGCTCGACAAGAAAATGAACACATTCACCGACTTCATCGCGGCCGGCGAGGCGCTGGTCGACAAAGGCTACACGGCGGAGAAACGCATTGTCAGCTATGGCGGCAGTGCAGGCGGGCTCCTGGTCGGGGCGGCGGTCAATTTACGGCCTGAGCTGTTCGGCGGGGTCATCGCGGCGGTGCCGTTCGTTGACGTGATCAACACAATCTCCGACGGCGATTTGCCGCTGACGCCGCCTGAATGGGAGGAATGGGGCAATCCCATCACCAGTGCGGAAGAATATGGCTGGATCGCGGAATACTCGCCCTATGACAATATTCGCAGCACGGACTATCCGCCGATCATGGCGACGGGCGGGCTCACTGATTACCGCGTGACCTATTGGGAACCGGCGAAATGGGTCGCGCGTCTGCGCGAGGAGGCGCAAGGCGGGCCGTTCGTTCTGCGTATGAATATGGGCGCCGGCCATGGCGGTTCGGCCGCGCGGTTTGAACAGCTCGACGAGCGCGCGCATCTCTACGCCTTTGCGCTCAAGGTCTGGGGGCTTGAGAACGCCGCGCCCGTGAAGCACGGAAAGTAGGCTGGATATCGCTCATTCCCACGAAAGCGGGAATCCGGAAAAGATAAAGTTTCCTGGTTGAATGAACCCCGCCTACGCGGGGATGAGCACGGTAGAAAAGCGGTCATCCCCGGCGCGGCTTAGCGTTGGCTTTGCCGCGTTTTTTCCCGGCCGCCTTTGCGGCTTTGGGTTTGGTCGGGGCGCGTTTTTTGCCCTTGGCGTTCTTGCCGCGTCCGGGCTTTGACGGCTCGCCGCGTTTGCCTTTGCGTTTTTTCGCGCCGACGCCCGTGTCCATCAGCGGATCGCTCAGCATTTCGAAACGCAGCCCGCCGGTGAGCGGCGCGGCTTCGGCGAGGCGCACCTGCACCGCCTGGCCGAGGCGAAAGACGCCGCCGGTCGTCTCGCCAATCACCGCATGATCGCGCTCTTCGAAGCGAAAGCGCTCATAGCCGATCGACCGCATGGGAACAAACCCGTCGGCGCCCGATTCATCGAGCATGACGAACAGGCCGAATTTGGTGACGCCGCGAATGCGCGCATCGAATTCTGCGCCGATGCGAGTTTCGAGAAAGCCGGCGAGATAGCGGTCATTGGACTCGCGCTCTGCGGCGATGGAGCGCCGTTCAAGATCTGAAATCTGCTCCGCGACGGATCCGAGATCCGCGGCTTCCTTTTCGGTCTGGCCATGGGGGCCGAGGCGGAAAGCCTTAACCAGCGCGCGGTGCACCACAAGGTCCGCATAGCGGCGAATGGGCGAGGTGAAATGCGCATAGCGCGCGAGATTGAGCCCGAAATGCCCGGCATTCTCATCGTCGTAAACCGCCTGGCGCTGGGAGCGCAGCACCACCTCGGAGACCATTTCCTTTTCGTCGCGCGTCTCGGCGATTTTCAAAAGCTGGTTGAAATTCGCCGGCCGGACAGCGGATTTGGTCAAGGAATAATCGAGCGTACCGAGATAATCGCGCACGGCGTCGAGCTTTTCCGGGTCCGGTTCGTCATGGATGCGATAGATCAGCGGCGTGCGGGCGCGCTCCAGTGCTTCGGCGGCGGCGACATTGGCGAGGATCATGAACTCTTCGATGACCTTGTGCGCATCGAAACGTTCGCGCTTCACGACCTTTACAACATCGCCTTTGTCGTCGAGCACGATTTTGCGTTCGGGCAAATCGAGGTCGAGCGGCGCGCGTTTCGCCCGTTCCTTCATGCGCGCGTGATAGGCCGCATAAAGATGGGTGATAATGGCTTTAAGGCCCACCGCCGCCTTGCCGCCTTCGCTGATCGCCTGCGCTTCCTCATAAGCGAGCTTCGCTCTGGAGCGCATCAGCGCGCGCATGAAGCGATGGCTTTTCTTGACGCCGTTTGCATCGATGATCATTTCGACGGCGAGGCAGGGGCGGTCTTCATTCTCGCGCAAGGAACAGAGATCGTTCGACAGCCGCTCGGGCAGCATTGGCACGACGCGGTCAGGCAAATAGGTGGAATTGCCGCGCTTCAGCGCCTCCCGGTCAAGGGCGGAGCCTGACCGCACGAAATAGCTCACATCCGCAATGGCGACGATGACGCGAAAGCCGCCTTGATTGTCCGGGTTCGGATCAGGTTCGGCGAACACCGCGTCATCATGGTCTTTTGCGTCCGCCGGGTCGATGGTGATCAGCGGCGTTGCGCGCAAATCCGTGCGGCCGTCAAGATCGGGCAGCTTCGCCTTGTCGGCTTCGGCCATGACGTCGGCGGGAAACTCTGTCGGAATGCCGTGATTGGCGAGCGCAATGGTCGAATAGGCGTGGAGATCGTCAATATGACCGGCGACGGAACGGATGCGCCCCCGTTTCGGCCCATAACCGCGTGCGTTTTTCGTCTCCACCCAGACAAGATCGCCGTCCTTGGCCCCGGCGTCGTCGCCGGGATCGATGGTGAAGGAATTGCGCGCGCGCCGCTCCACCGGGTCGGCGATGCCGCCGCGCCGCTTTGCGCGGTAGACAGCGAGAAAACGGTGCGCGCCTTTGCCGATAGCCTTGATGACATCGGCCTCATAGCCGTCATCGCCGGCGGGTTTAAGCCGCGCCAGCAAGCGGTCGCCGATGCCGGGAACGGGCTTCAATTTCGCGGCGCGCCGGGCGGCAAGCCGGATCATTGGCGGCTCGTCATCGCCGCGCCAATCGGCCGGCATGCATAGCAAATCGCCGTCATCATCGACCGACATCACGTCAATCGGTGCGACCGGCGGCATGGCGCCGGCCTGTTCGATGCGCTTGCCGCTTTTGAGATTGATCGCGCCTTCCGCCTGCATTTCCTTCAGCAAGGCGCGCAATTCGGCGCGCGCCTCGCCCTTGACGCCAAAGGCGCGGGCGATGTCGCGGCGCACGATTTCGCCGTCGCGGTCCTTGATGAAGGCGATAATGTCGGCTTTGGACGGGAGGCCGGGCTTTGCCGGTTTTCTGGAAGAACGCTTCTGGCGGCTGGTCAAATGGGGAGCTTTCACTGTGTCAGTCGTTAAATATGACACGTGCCCTATCACGAAACGGCGGTTTTCGCGAATAGGCTAGCCGCCCACCGTCAATGGGTCGCGGCGTCTGCCATCCACCAGCACTTCGTAATGAAGATGCACGGCGGTGGCGTTGCCGGTGCGCCCGGTGCGGCCGATGAATTGGCCGCGCCGAACCCGCGCGCCGGGTTTAAGGCCCGGCGCATATTCCGACAAATGCGCATAGCGAGTTTCAAGACCGTTGCGATGGCGGATGATCACGGTTTTTCCATAACCGCGCATGGTCGCGACTTTGGCAACAACGCCGTCGCCGCCCGCTAGGATCGGCGCCGGCGCGCGGGTGTAAAGGTCGACGCCATGATGGAACCCGCTGGCGCCGCCCTTGCGCGGGCCGAAGCCGGACGAAACGCAGGAGGCGACCGGCGCGCGATAAAGCGCTTCACCGCGGACATAGGCCTGGGGCTGGTAATTGACGATGCGGCGGGCGCTGTCGCTGGCGGGGGCGTTGGAAATTTTAAGGCCCGAACAGAGCGTCAATGCGGATGCGACTGGGGCCGAATGGCGCGACGGGCCGTGCCCGGCGCGGGTGTTCGGGGCCGGCGCCGACGCACAGGCCGCAAGCAGTCCGGCGAGGGCGAGAAAAGTGGCAGATCGTAAATACCGCATGACGCTACGCAACCGACAAAACTGACAGAGCGGTCAGGTTAGCGCGACCGGAGATCGGTTTTGTTAAGCGAAAAGTTTAAGTTTTCGACAGTTGCCGCTTTTTTCACTCGGCGGCTTTTTTCGTCGCCTTTTTCTTGGTCGCTTTCTTTTTCGTCGCGGTTTTTTTGGCGGTCGTCTTTTTTGTCGTCTTCTTGGCGGCGGCCTTCTTGGTGGCTTTTTTCTTTGTCGCTGTTTTGGTTGCAGCCTTCTTTTTCGTCGCCTTTTTGCGCGCCGGTTTCTTTTCCTTGGCGGCGATCAGCTCGACCGCCTGTTCGAGCGTCACTTCTTGCGGATCGGTCCCGCGCGGCAGGGTGGCGTTCGTCTTCTGGTGTTTGACGTAAGGGCCGAAGCGGCCATCCATGACATTGACGGGATCGCCGGTTTCAGGATGGGCGCCAAGCTCTTTCAACGCCTGCGCCGCCTTACGGCCGCGCGGATTAGCTTTCTTCTCGGCGATCAGCGTCACCGCCCGGTTCAGTCCAACCTCGAACACTTCCTCGATATTGGGAAGGTTCGCATAAGTTTTACCGTGCTTGACGAAAGGCCCGTAGCGGCCGAGGCCGGCCTCGATTATCTCGCCATCTTCCGGATGCGGACCAACCTCGCGCGGCAGCGAGAGCAACATCAACGCCTTTTCAAGATCGACGTCATTGACAGCCCAGGTCTTGGGCAGGCCTGCGCGTTTGGGTTTTTCCTTCGAGCCCTTTTCCGCTTCGCCAAGCTGGAAATAAGGGCCGAAGCGGCCGACTTTCAGCCATACGTCAAGGCCGGTTTCAGGATCGGACCCAAGCAGCTTGTCGCCGGTCTCGGCCGGTTCTTCGCCATTGCCGAGCGCTGCAAGCTGGCGGGTGTAATTGCAGTCAGGATAGTTGGAGCAGCCAATAAAGGCGCCGTACCGCCCGGTTTTGAGCGATAACCGGCCGTCATCGCAGGTCGGGCAGGCGCGTGGGTCTGAGCCGTCTTCCTTCTTCGGAAAGATGAGGGGGCCGAGCGATTCATTGAGCGCTTCAAGGACTTCGGAAATCCGCAGTTCGCCAATGTCTTCCACGGCGGCGTGAAATTCCGACCAGAAATTTTTCAGGAAAGCTTTCCAGTCCGCTTCGCCGGCGGAAATCTCGTCGAGGGTTTCTTCAAGATCCGCCGTGAAGTCATATTCGACATATTTCTTGAAGTAGTTTTCAAGAAATGCAGTGACGATCCGGCCTTTGGAGTCCGGCAGGAAGCGGTTGCGGTCCATATTGACGTAACCGCGATCGCGCAAGGTCGACAGGATCGACGCATAAGTCGATGGCCGGCCGATGCCGAGCTCTTCAAGGCGCTTGACGAGGCTAGCCTCGGAATAGCGCGGCGGCGGCTGGGTGAAATGCTGGTCGGCCTTGACTTCGGAAATGCCGGCGTCGGCGCCGACGGCCAGCTTCGGCAGAACGCCGCCGCCATTTTCGTCTTCCGGGTCGTCGCGGCCTTCTTCATAAAGCGCAAGGAAGCCGTCAAACAGAATAACCGAGCCGGTGGCGCGCAGGCCCGTCTTTTTGTCTGATGACGCAAGGTCGATGGTGGTGTTTTCAAGCCGCGCCGATTCCATCTGGCAGGCCATGGCGCGTTTCCAGATCAGGTCATAGAGCTTGAATTCATCATCGCTGAGGCTGCGCAGCTTGTCCGGCGAACGTGAAAACGATGTCGGGCGAATACATTCGTGCGCTTCCTGCGCGTTCTTCGCCTTGCTTTTATACATGCGCGGGCTCGACGGGACGTAATTGTCGCCAAACTTGGCGCCGACCGCGCGGCGCGCGTCGGAAACCGCTTCGGGCGCCATATCGACGCCGTCCGTACGCATATAAGTGATGAGGCCGGTGGTCTCGCCGCCAATGTCGATGCCTTCATAAAGTCGTTGCGCCATGCGCATGGTGCGCTGGGCGTTAAAGCCGAGCTTGCGCGCCGCCTCCTGTTGCAAGGTCGAGGTGGTGAAGGGCGGCGGCGGATTGCGCCGGCCGGGCTTGGCTTCGACCGCATCGACGGAAAAGCTTGCCGCTTCGACCGCGCGTTTCGCGGCCATTGCGGCGGTCTCGTCGCCAAGGGTGAATTTCTGCACCTTTTGGCCGTCATGCAGGACGAGGCGCGCCTCGAACGGCGCCGATGCGCCGGAAACCGCATTCGCCTTGACGCTCCAATATTCCTGCGGAACGAAGGTTTCAATCTCCAGCTCGCGGTCGCAGATAATACGCAGCGCGACGGACTGCACGCGACCAGCCGAGCGCGAGCCCGGCAGCTTGCGCCACAGGACCGGCGACAGCGTAAAGCCGACGAGATAGTCAAGCGCGCGACGGGCGAGATAGGCGTCGACGAGGTCTTCATCGATCTTGCGCGGCTGCGCCATCGCGTCTTGCACCGCTTTCTTAGTAATAGCGTTGAACGCGACGCGATCGATGCGAATGTCCTTTAGCGCTTTTTTGTCGGAAAGGGTCTCCAGCAAGTGCCAGGAAATAGCCTCGCCTTCGCGATCCGGGTCAGTGGCGAGCACCAGCCGGTCCGCGCCTTTGACGGCGGCGGCGATTTCATTGACGCGCTTTTTCGAGCCCGCATCCAGCTCCCAGACCATCTTGAAATCATTGTCCGGATCGACCGAGCCGTCTTTTGACGGCAGGTCGCGGATATGGCCGTAAGAGGCCAGCACCTTGAAGCCGGAGCCGAGATATTTGTTGATGGTTTTGGCTTTGGAGGGCGATTCGACGATGACAACTTGCATGAATGAAGGGCCCCGACCGGTATGTGAATAAATTGAGCGTGGCGGGCCCTATGGGGCGGTCCCACGGGCTCTGTCAACTCTCCGGCTGCTTAACGATTCGGAAACAGGTCGTCAGCCGCTTCAGGTTTCGCATCAACCGGAATGCAGGAATATTCCAGAAGATCAGCCTGTTAGGAAGAAAAATTCTCTGCAAATATCAGTTTGCGGCCAGCGCGAAGCGCCCGCCATCATGCTCCTCGGCCTCGCCGGACAGCACCAGATCGAGCAGCGCATCGGCAATGAGACCGGGCGGCGCCGCGATCTCGCGCAGGATTTCATCGCGATGCAACGGCGTGAAGGCGAGTGTTTCAAGCACCCGCATCCGCAAAGCCGTGACGTCATGGGCCGCCGCGTCCGGCTCCTTGAGGCCGCCGGACCAGTCGAACAGGTCGCGGGTCTTGTCGGCGACGCCGTGATGTTGCGCGGCGAGGGCCTCAATGACGTCTTCGGCGCGTTCGACCAGCCCGGCGCCGTCGCGGATCAGCCGGTTCGCCCCCTGACAGCGTGGATCGAGCGGCGAGCTGGGCACGGCGAAAACCTCGCGGCCTTGTTCGAGCGCGAAATTGGCGGTGAGCAGCGTGCCGGAGCGCGCCGCCGCCTCGACCACGATGACGCCCCGCGACAGGCCGGAGATCAACCGGTTGCGTTTCGGGAAATCGCGGGCCGTCGGCCGGGCGCCCATGGCGCATTCGGAAATGACCGCGCCTTGCCGGGCGATGCGTCCGGTGAGGTCTTCATGCTCGGGCGGGTAGACGACATCGACGCCGCCGGCGACCACGGCGATGGTGCCGGTCTCAAGCGCCGCATCATGCGCCGCGCCGTCAATGCCGCGCGCGAGACCTGAAGCGATGACATAGCCGGCCGCGCCAAGATCGGCGGCGAGCGTGCGGGCGATTTTGCGCCCGACGCCGGATGCGTTGCGCGCGCCGATAATCGCGATCGCAGGCTTGTCAAAAAGCGAAGCGTGGCCGCGCAGATATATCAGCGGCGGATGGTCGGGAACGGCTTTGAGCGCCTGCGGGTAGCGGCTTTCGCAAGAGGCGATCAGTTGCGCGCCGCGTCGGTCCGCTTCGTGCAATTCGCTCTCGCAGGCCGCGCGGCTTGCGGGCTTGAGGTCGCTCCGCCTGCCGGCCTTGCGCGAAAGTTCCGGCAGGGCGGCGAGCGCCTCGGCGGCGGAACCATATTTGGCGATCAGGCGGTGAAAGGTGATCGGCCCGATATTCGGCGTGCGGATAAGTTGCAGCCAGTCGAGGCGTTCACGCGCATCAAGCACCCGCAGCCGTCTCCTGCTTTTTCGCGCCGATCTTTGGCTCTTCACCGGATAATAGCCGGGCGATGTTCGATTTGTGCCGGATGAAAATGAGCACGGTCATGAACAGCGCCGCGATGGCGTAAGCCGGCTTGCCCATGGCGAACATGACGAAGGGCGTGGCGGCGGCGGCGACCAGCGCCGACAATGACGAATAGCGCAGGATAAAAGCGACGCCGAGCCAGGTCGCGCCGGCGAAAATCGCGGCTGGAAAATGCAAGGCGAAGAGCGTGCCAAGAAAAGTCGCGACGCCCTTGCCGCCTTTGAATTTCAGCCAGATGGGAAAGCAATGGCCCAAAAACGCCGCTGCGCCTGCAACCTCAGGCCGCCAGCCGGCGAGATAGGCGATAATCACCGCAATCGCGCCTTTGCCGCCGTCGAGCAAGAGCGTCGCCAGCGCTAGGTCCTTGCGGCCGGTGCGCAAGACATTGGTCGCGCCGATATTGCCCGAGCCGATAGCGCGAATGTCGCCGAGCCCGGCGAGCTTGGTGATCACCAGCCCGAAGGGAATCGAACCGAACAGATAACCGAGAATGAGAGGGAGAAGATACGCCATTACAGACTCATTACCTCCCCCTAGAGGGGAGGTCAAAATTGTACGGCAATTTTGGGTGGGGGAAATATTCTTTAGGCAAAGCAGCAACCATAAAACCGATTGCGGAAACACCCCCACCCGAAAGCGCGATACGCTTTCGACCTCCCCTCAAGGGGGAGGTTGAGGACGCAATCATTGCAGACACAGATAAGATGGCCTTACTCCCCCCGGGTCAGCAATGCATCGAGGCAGGCCATGCGCATGGCGACGCCATAGAACACCTGGCGCAGGATCAGCGAGCGGTCGGGATCATCCGCGAGCGCCCCGTCGATCTCGACGCCGCGATTCATCGGCCCCGGATGCATGATGCGGGCGCCGGGCTTGGCGCGCTTCAGGGTTTCATGAGTGAGGCCATACTCCTCGAAAAATCCCTGCGCCCGCGCGCGGCCATCGCCGTCCATGCGTTCGAACTGCATCCGAAGTCCCATGACGATATCGGCGCCGGCGAGCCCGTCCTTGAGATTATCGATGCGAGGAATGTCCGTAAACTGATCGCTGGCGGGCATCAGCTCAGCGGGGCCGACAAAACGCACCGCTGCGCCAAGGCGGCGGAACAGCCGCGCGTCGGAACCGGCGACGCGGCTATGTTTGATATCGCCGCAGACAGCGATCGTCAGTCCCTCAAGCACGCCGAATTCAGAGCGGATCGTCGCCGCGTCAAGCAGCGCCTGAGTCGGGTGTTCGAGCTTGCCGGCGCCGGCATTGACGACCGGGCAGTCGAGGACTTTGTCGAGCGCTCGGTGAAGTTCTTCTTCTTTTGCGCGCACGATCATCACATGGGCGCCCATGGCGGCCATGGTCTGCGCCGTGTCCACATGGCTTTCGCCCTTGTGCACGGACGACGCGGCGACAGGCACATTGATGATGTCGGCGCCGAGTTTTTTCCCCGCAAGCTCGAAGGAGAGATTGGTGCGGGTCGAATCCTCGAAAAAAAGATTGATCTGCGTCTTGCCGGCGAGGCGGCGCGGCGCGGGCGCGGCCCGGCGCAAAAAGCCGGCGTAATATTCGGCGAGATCGAGCAGATAGCGGATGTCGCCGTCCTTGAGATCGTCAATGGCGATCAGGCGGCGCGCGGCAAACCCGCCTTTCGGCGGCGAGGGGCGTTCGGACAGTGTCATTAAAACCAGTGCTTTAGCGGCTTGCCTGCGAGTCGGCAATGGGGTGCGCGAGCCCATGTTCCTGGTGCTGTTTGCAACGATGCCAGGTAGGAGTAATCTTCGTTCCGAAAAGGAATAACATAGGGGGCTGGGTATGGCGGAACAATGTTTCTTTCCGATCTTCTTTGATGTCGGTACAGAATGTAGATTCCTCTTGTTCAATGGCGATTTCTGGCTCAACTCCGTTACGGAGCTGCTGGTCGGCGGCGGCGCCATTTTCCTGATTGTCTGGTTCTTTCATGGCAGACAGGTGCGCAGCCAATGGCGGGCCATGCGAAAAAGCCGCGCGGCGTTCCTCGTGCGCGACATGCGGGCGATGGTGACAGAACTCGACAGCGTCATTCTTGGTTTTTCCAATTACAGCCGGAGCGGCCGGGAGATGACGAGGCAATTCTTTTATAACAGCGTCTTTTCCGCCAATCAGCGGCTTGGCTTTATCCGTGCATGGCTGACCAGCAGTACAATTATTTTTCCGACCCAGCGACTGCCCGCACTCGCTGCGATGGAAACGCTATTCCTGACATTGGATAACAAAATCGATGTATTCCTCGACAATGCTGAATTTTTCGTGCGCTTAATGGCGGAAGAAAAATTCAATAATGAAAAGCGAGATTTCTTTATCAACGAGGCTTTATCCATTTGCGCAACTCTCGAAGAGTTCAGGCTTTTGATGGATTCGTCATTCTCGCATCTTGGCGAACCGACAACGCGTGAGTTGAACATTCTGATTGATGAGCTTGAAGGCCTCAGGCGCGATACATTGGCGCGCGAAGCCTCGATTGCCGTCGCGGAAGACAAAGCGTCGCCGGGCGCCGGCGAAATGAATGAGTTTTCCTCCGAGGCGGCGATTGGCGCAAGACCGGCGCGACGCCAGCGCGGGTCTCGCATCAGCGGCGACGCCATCGCCCTTCTGCAAATGAAATTGTCTCGCGAAAGTCAGTTGCGCGGAACGCCTTCGCCCTAACTGTCATTGCTTCTGCCCGGCGTTAACCTTCACCAACCACATGGCGCCGGCTGCGATGATCGCGATGTCGATGATGAACATGATCGGCAGGGCGAGCGGTCCGCCGTTCCGAATATAAACGGACCCGCCAAGCGTCAGCCCCGCCGCGCATATGATCATGGTCAGGATGATGGCCGCGCGCCCGTTTATTTGGGAATTCTTGCGCTGGGTCTTCTTGTTGCGTCCGACCGTCTTGTGCACATCGCGGCGCACGTAAAAGCTGAGCCCCACATAGATCAGTCCGAATATGGCAAGCGGCAAGGCAAGTCCCGGCGCGGCGTTCAATAGCGCGACCGACAGATGAAAGACGCCGGTCAGCACCAGAAGACCGATGATCAGGTGACGAAGGACGCTGGGTTTCATTTATTGAGCCCCCTCAGCCTGTCGATGGCGCCCTGGAGTATAAAGGTTGCGGCCGCTTCGTCGATCTTGTCGGCGCGCTTGGCGCGGCTGGTGTCGAGCGCGATCAGCTCCCGCTCCATGGCGACAGTCGACAGCCTTTCGTCCCAGAACGCCACGGGGAGGTCGAGAATGCGCGGCAGGTTGCGGGCGAAGGCGCGGGTGGATTGCGCGCGCGGGCCCTCCGTGCCGTCCATATTGCGCGGCAGGCCAAGCACCAGGCCGACGACCTTGCGCTCCTCCGCCAGCAGCTTCAGCCGTTCCGCATCGGGCGTGAATTTCTTGCGGCGAATGGTTTCGACCGGGGTTGCGACTTGCCGCGCCGGGTCGCAGACCGCGACGCCGATGGTCTTTTCGCCAAGATCGAGCCCCAAAAGCGCGCCGGAAAGCCCGAAGGCGCCGGCCTGTTGTTCAAATGTCTCTGTCATGGCTGAATGATAGCATGCATGGTCAAGAAATGGATTGCGGGAAATTCAGATGATTCGATTGCTCTTGCTCGGGCTGGTCGCGATGATCGCGCTCGCGGCTTTTGCTGCTTCCACGGGGCGCGGCGCGGATGCGCCCGAGCTGCGCATACGCGTCATGCAAGCCGGCGAAACGAATTTGCACGTGACTTATGAATGGCGCAAGGCGCAAAGAGAGGCCCGGTTCCTCGGCATCGATGGCGGCTATCGCGAAAGGCGGTGGTCTGTCGAAACGGACGGTTTTGAGATTGAGACCGGCGAGGAATTCGACATCATCCGCGCAAGGGACGGCGGCAAGTTCCAATCGCTCTCAATCATCGCCCGGCCCGAGCTGGTTCGTCTGGATAAGGAATACCAGCCGGTGTCCCGCTACGGCGCCGGGGGCGTGCTCATTTATACCGGGCATTTTTGGCCGATGGCGGCGGCCAGCGCCAGGGATGGCGACGAACGCGCCGATGCGACTTTTGATTTCACCCCGGCGGCGGGCGGCGAGGTCGTCGCATTCGGCGATCGCGCTGCGCGGCTCGAAAATTGGCGCAGCCCCGAGGCGCATCCGGCATTCGTTTATATGGGCCCGCTGGCGCCGGTCGAAACGGATGATGTGATGGCGCTGATCGACCCGGATGCGCCCGCATGGATCGTCGATGAATTCAACATGCTCGTGCCGCGCGCCTTTGCCAGCCTGTCGGCGCTGTTCGAATTTCAATTGGAGACGAAGCCCAATCTTTTCCTGTCGGCGATGCTTGACGGCGGTCCGGGCCGGCTCAGCTATGCCGGCGATGCGCTGCCGGCGCAGTTCCAGATCATGCTGCGCGGCGGCGCCTGGACGAAGCCGAATGAAAAGGCGCGCGGCGTCTTTCGGCGCTCGACCGTCCATGAGGCGGTGCATTTGTGGCAGGCGGCGGCGCGGCCTGCCGACGAAGGCGCGCCGGAATGGATCCATGAAGGCGCGGCGGATGCGATCGCAGCGGAAGTGCTGGTTGCGCTCGGCGCCTGGGACGCGGCGGCGTTTGACCGCAATTTTGCGACGGCGCGCGGCGAATGCGCCGGCGAGCTTGAAAAAGGCGCGCTTAACGGCGCCTCGGCGCGGCGTGATTTTCGCGCTCTTTACGCCTGCGGTCAGGTGATCGCCGATGCGGTGGCGCGGGCCGATGGCGCGTCCACGGCCAGTTTCTGGCGGGCGCTGATCCGCCGCGCCCGCAAGGACGGATATACCGAGGCGATGTTCTACGCCCTGATTGAAGACCGCACGGGTGATGCAGATTTCGCCAAGGCGGTTCGTCATTTTGCAAGAACGCCGCTCGCCGAGCCGCAAAAGGAGATCGACGCGTTGCTGGCGGCCGCGCGAGCGGCGGCGAATAGCGGCGCGGGCCTCTAGGCGCTTGCGCCCCGGGCAGGGCGTTGATAGGTCAGGCGGAACGTCAAATCACGGGAAAGACAATGTCGATCGATAAGGACACCGTGCGCAAGGTGGCGCATCTGGCGCGCATCGCCGAGCCGGAACAGCGCCTTGAGCCGCTGGCGCAAGAACTCTCCGGCATTCTGGGCTGGATTGAGCAATTGAACGAGGTGGATATCGAAGGCGTCGAAGCGATGGCCTCGACCGTCGATGTCTCGCTGCCGATGCGCAAGGACGCGCTGCAGGATGGGCCGACCGGAGGCAATCAGCCGGAGAATGTCGTCGCCAATGCGCCGAAAACAGAAGACCATTTCTTCGTTGTCCCGAAAGTCGTCGAATAATGACAAAAGTTTCTGATCTCACCCTCGCGCAGCTTCGCGATGCGCTGAAAGCCAAGGACGTCACGTCGGTTGAGGCGACCGACGCCTATCTTGCGCGCATCGAAGCGGCAAAGCCGTTGAACACGTTCATCACCGTGACAGCGGACAAGGCCCGGCAGATGGCGAAAGCCTCCGATGAGAAGCTGGCCAAAGGCGAGGGCGGCGCCATAGAAGGCGTGCCGCTCGGCATCAAGGATCTGTTTTGCACCGAAGGCGTTCAAACGACCGCCGGCTCGCACATTCTCGGCGGGTTCACGCCGCGTTATGAATCAACCGTCACCAGCAATCTCTGGCGCAACGGCGGGGTTTGCCTCGGCAAGCTCAACATGGATGAGTTCGCCATGGGCTCGTCAAACGAGACGAGTTTTTACGGCAATGTCGTCAATCCCTGGCGCCGTGAAGGCGATGATGCGCCGCTGACCCCGGGCGGGTCTTCGGGCGGGTCGTCGGCGGCGGTGGCCGCGCGGCTCTGTGCGGCGGCGACGGCGACGGATACGGGCGGGTCGATCCGCCAGCCGGCTTCGCTCACCAATACGGTCGGCGTCAAACCCACATATGGGCGCGTATCGCGCTGGGGCGTCGTCGCCTTCGCCTCTTCGCTCGATCAGGCGGGGCCGATGGCGCAGGATGTGCGCGATGCGGCGGTCATGCTGAAATCCATGGCCGGGCACGACCCGAAAGATTCAACCTCCATCGATCGTCCGGTCCCGGATTATGAGGCGGTGCTGGGCCAGTCGATCAAGGGGCTCAAGATCGGCGTGCCGAAGGAATACCGCATTGACGGCATGCCCGAAGAAATTGAAAAGCTCTGGGCGCAAGGCATTGACTGGATGAAGGATGCAGGCTGCGAGATTGTCGATATCTCCCTGCCGCTCACCAAATATGCGCTTCCCGTCTATTACATTGTTGCGCCGGCGGAAGCCTCGTCCAACCTCGCGCGCTATGACGGCGTTAAATACGGCCATCGCACGAAAGATTTCGACGACATCCTATCGCTGTATGAAAACACCCGCGCGGAAGGCTTCGGCGACGAGGTCAAGCGGCGCATCCTGATCGGCACCTATGTTTTGTCCGCGGGTTATTACGACGCTTATTATCTGCGGGCGCAAAAAGTTCGCAAACGGATTTTCGACGAGTTTACGGAGGCGTTCTCCAAGGTCGATCTCATCCTCACGCCGTCAGCGCCGTCAGCGGCGTTCGGGCTTGGCGAGAAAACCGCCGATCCGGTGCAGATGTATCTGAACGACGTCTTCACCGTCACCGGCAACCTCGCCGGACTGCCGGGCGCATCGGTGCCGGCCGGCTATGACGCAAACGGCCTGCCGCTGGGGCTGCAATTACTGGCGCGGCCGTTCGACGAAGAAACGATGTTCAAAGGCATGTACGCCATCGAACAGGTGGCGGGCGCTAACCGGCGGCCGGCTGCGTGGTGGGCCTAAGGGCTTCGTTCGGCTCCTTAACGCGCGCGCCATTGGCTTTCAGGAAGTTTTCGGCCTTCTCGAACGTCCGCTCTTGCGCGTACCAGGGAATGCTCGGCACGAGATGGTGGATCAGGTGGTAATTGTGAAAGCCATAGACCCGCGAGAACAGCCAGCCGCGCCAGGTCTTTGACGGTTTCTGGATCAGCGTCTGCTTGATCACCTCGCTCTTGTCCTCGACGTGATGGGGCACCCAGTCGATAAAGAAGCTGACAAGCGCGAAAGTCAGGATTGTCGGCGCGACGGAGAGCATCAGCACTTCGAGCCAATAGCCGATCGTCGCCAGGTAAATGACGATTGCAAAGGGAACCGCGGTTTCGGTGACGGCGCGGATCACGAATTTCCGCTTTTCACGCACCAGCGGAAAAACTTTGAAAATGAAATAATTCGTATAGAAATAAAACAATAGCGATCGGATGATCGCCGAGGAAAGATTGGGCGCGTCGGAAACCCAGGCGTCCGTATCGCGCGCCGGGTCATTGGTGTGGGCGTGATGCAGGCGGTGAACATGGCAGTGCACCGTGTAGGAGTGCAGGGTGAAGGTAAATCCCGCGATCCCGAACAGGTCGTTCAGCCAACGCAATCCGCGATGTTTGCCGTTGATATTCCGGTGCGCGCATTCATGGGCGGCGGTATAGCCTTGCGACATCCAGAAGGCGTTCCAGAACATCGCCGCCCAGAGCGGGACGACGCCCGCCGCCCCGAGCCAGATGCCGAGCAGGGTCATGGAGATCACCAGCGAGGAATAGGCCAGCGTCGGCCATTGGAAACCTTTCGTTTCCTCCCTTGCGAGCAGCTTGAGGTCGCGCATCGAATAGACAGACTGGACGGACACGTTTTGCAATTCCCGATAGTGCTGGCGGCCGAATATTTCGTTAATACTATGTTAACATAGAAAACCGGCCGCACAATTTCCAAGAGCGCCGGGACGGAGGCCAAATCGGCGTAATAACGCCGCAGACAGACGTTGCAGGAGAGAAACGAGCCTATGTTCGGGGGCTTCCGGGAAATTAACTATTCAGCGCCATTGGCGACGCCCTTGATGACGGATGCGTTTCACCGGCCGGCCGGCGGCGCATGGCGCCTTGTCGTTTTTCCGGGCAGCCCGTGCAACAAGCTCTTGTTCACGCGGTTCTTGCGCACCGCGCCGGCGGGTCTCGACATCATCGTCCTGTCGCGTCCGGGCTTTGGCAAGGGCCATAAAAGCCCCGTTATAGAGTTTGACCAACAAGTCGCCGCGATGGCGCCATTCCTGCCTGGCGGGGCGTTCGGCGATAAAAAAATCGTCACGCTCGGCGTTTCCTATGGCGGCGAGCTGGCGCTCAAGGCGGCGCTGGATTTTCCGGGCGCGGTCAAGGGCGCGGTCACCGTCGCGGCGCTGATTGACGAGCCCCATGATTACGCGCTGAAGCTCGAAGCGCTTGGCGGCGAAAGCGGCATTGAACCTTATGTGCCGAACCGCTGGCAGAAAGTGCGCGCGGAGATTGCCGGCCGGCGCGCACAGATCGGCCCGCTGCTCGAACGGCTGGCGGCGTTCAAGGCGCCGGTCGAGGTCGTGCATGGGGATTTCGACGCCATCGTGCCGAAGTCCAATGCGGAAAAGCTGATGGGCGCGCTGCCGCCGGGGCGCGGCGCGCTGGAGATCATTCCCGGCGGCACGCATTATCTCGAACTGCAATATCCGCGGCGGCTGCACCGTGCGGTCCAGCGGGTCATCGCCCGAGCCGAACGCGATGCCGAAGTCCATGCCGAACTCCAAGCCGAACAAGGCGACTTGCAAGCGGCGCAAAGCGCGGGCAAAACCGCCTGATTGCGAATGGCAGGCGAAGACAGGATCAAGGATAATGAGCGAGACACGCAAATTGCTGCGAGGGTCAACGGGCGACTGGGAGGTCGTGATCGGCCTCGAGGTCCATGCGCAGGTGACGTCCAAGTCGAAGCTCTTTTCCGGCGCAAGCGCTGAATATGGCGCGGGGCCGAATGAAAATGTCAGCCTCGTCGACGCCGCCATGCCGGGCATGCTTCCGGTGATCAATGAATATTGCGTCGAGCAGGCGGTCCGCACCGGGCTCGGCCTAAACGCCAGGATCAATCTGTGGTCGCGCTTCGATCGCAAGAATTATTTCTATCCGGACCTGCCCCAAGGCTATCAGATCTCGCAATATAAAGACCCGATCGTCGGCGAGGGCGAGATCGAGGTCGAACTGGATGGCGGCGAGACCATCATGGTCGGCATCGAGCGCCTGCATCTCGAACAGGACGCCGGTAAATCGATCCACGATCTTGCGCCAAAAGAATCCTATGTCGATCTCAACCGCTCCGGCGTCGCGCTGATGGAAATCGTGTCGAAACCCGACATGCGCTCGGCCGAAGAGGGTGCGGCCTATTTCACCAAGCTGCGCTCGATCGTGCGTTATCTCGGCACCTGCGACGGCAATATGGAGGAAGGCTCCATGCGCGCCGACGTCAATGTCTCGGTCTGCCGCGCAGGCAATTACGACAAGTTTCGCGAGACCGGCGACTTTAAATATCTCGGCACGCGGACGGAGACGAAGAACGTCAATTCGATCCGCTATGTGCGTCAGGTGATTGACTACGAAGCGCGCCGCCAGATCGAAGTGCTGGAAGCCGGCGGCGAGATCGATCAGGAAACACGGCTGTTCGACGTCAAAACCGGCGAGACGCGGACCATGCGGTCCAAAGAAGACGCGCATGATTACCGGTATTTTCCGGACCCGGATCTTTTGCCGCTGGAAATCGACCCGGCCTGGGTCGAGGAAATCCGCGCAAGCCTGCCGGAATTGCCTGACGCTAAGAAGCATCGCTTCATGGATGATTACGGCCTGTCCGCCTATGACGCCTCGGTGCTCGCCGCCGACAAGGCGAGCGCGGCCTATTTCGAAGAAGTGGTCGCCAAATGCGACGACGGCAAGCTCGCTTCCAACTGGGTGACGGGCGATCTTTTCGGCGCGCTCAACAAGGCCGGCAAGACCATAGAGGAAACGCCGGTTTCCGCTGCTCAACTTGGCGAACTTATCAGCCTCATCAAGGATAAGACGATTTCCGGCAAGATTGCAAAGGACGTCTTTGCACTGATTGTTGAGGGCGAGGAGAGCGGCGCGCCTGGCGATATCGTCGAAAGGCGCGGTCTCAAGCAGGTGACCGATACGGGCGCCATTGAAAAAGTCGTCGATGAGATCATCGCCGCCAATCCGAAACAGGTCGAACAGGTGAAAGAAAAGCCCAAGACCATGGGCTGGTTCGTCGGCCAGGTGATGAAGGCGTCCGGCGGCAAGGCGAACCCGCAGGCGGTCAACGAGATTTTGAAGAAGAAACTCGGCGTCGAATAGAAATTCTGCGTAACGTCCATGTGGCGTTCGTTGATGCGTGCGCGTAGATTGCAACGAACCCTTGAGGGCGCGCCAGTCATGATGCGCGTTCTTTTCCAAAAAAACCGGGAGCACGCCATGGCCGCAAAACACGACTCGATCCTCGGAACCGTCGGCAATACGCCGGTTGTTCGCATCAATCGCCTCGCGCCGGAGGGGATAAACCTCTATGTGAAATGCGAAGCGTTTAATCCGCTGAGCTCGGTGAAAGACCGCCTGGCGCTTGGCGTGATTGAGGCGGCCGAAAAATCCGGCGCATTAAAGCCTGGCCAGACAGTTGTTGAAGCGACCAGCGGCAATACCGGCATTGGTCTCGCCATGGTGTGCGCGGCGAAAGGCTATCCGCTCGTGGTCACCATGGCGGAAACCTTTTCCGTCGAACGGCGCAAGTTGATGCGCTTTCTTGGCGCCAAGGTGGTGCTGACGCCCGCCAAGGACAAAGGCACAGGCATGGTCGAAAAGGCCAAGGAGATAGCCGAGAAAAACGGCTGGTTCCTAACCCGTCAATTCGAGAACGAAGCGAACCCCGACATGCATGAACGCACCACGGGCCGCGAGATCATGGATGCTTTCAAAGGTGAAAAACTTGATTACTGGGTTACCGGTTTCGGTACTGGCGGTACGCTGACCGGCGTTTCGCGGGTTTTGAGACGCGAAAGCCCGGAAACCAAAATTATCGTTTGCGAGCCGCCGGACGCCGCCATGCTGGCGAGCGGCGCGGCGCAGGAACGTCATGCGGACGGCAGTCCGGCCGCGTCGCATCCGGCTTGGACCCCGCATCCGATCCAGGGCTGGAGCCCTGATTTCATTCCCCTGATCGCCGCCGAGGCGGTGGAAAGCGGCGTCATTGACCAATTGGTGAAAACGCCGCCGGCGGACGGCATGAAATGGGCGCGGCTGCTGGCGCAAAAGGAAGGCGTCTTCACGGGCATATCGGGCGGGTCGACATTCGCCGGCGCCATGCAGGCGGCCGAAACCGCGCCCAAGGGATCGACCATTCTCGCCATGTTGCCGGATACGGGCGAGCGTTATCTTTCAACGCCGCTATTTGGCGATGTCGAAGCGGATATGGACGCCGCAGAGCTGGAAATCGCCAAATCCACGCCGGGCTACCAGCTCTAGATTGATCGCGAATATGTGATGGCGCCGGGCGCATAAGCGTCCGGCGTTTACTGATATTCTCGTTTACGGCATAACAGCGAAGCCAAATTCGGGCAGGGGCGCACGGGAGACTTGGCATGAAATTCAAAGCATTATTTGGCGTGGCCGGGATCGCCGGTTGTCTTGCTGCGGCGGGATGCACGACCGCCATTGGCGGCAGGGATGAAATTTCTGAAAAGGTCGCGGCGCGGCTTGCGCAGTTCGAGCGAACCGGGGAGATGGAAAGCTGTCTCAGCCCGACGCGGATCAGGAGCATGACGGCGCTGGACGATTATCGTTTTCTCGTCACCACGAGCGGCGGCGGAACTTATCTGAACGAGGTTTCGGGCCGGTGCAGCGGCGCCGGGGATTTCGGCAATCGGATTCAGTACGAGCTTGTCGGCGGTCAATTATGCCGCAACCAGATCATTCGCATCGTTGACAATACGAACGGCTTCACGGTCGGTTCTTGCGGCCTTAGCAGCTTTGAAAAACTGGCAGAGGTCGAGACGCCGGAAGACGGCGCCGGGAATGGCGAGGGCGATTCTGAATAAGGGGAGGATGGACGATGGCGAAGAGTTGCATTCGGCTGATCGTGATTGCCGGGGCGGTTGCAGCCGCGTCCCATGCGGCGACATTGGCGCAGGAGAGCGATGAAGCGCTCGCCAAGCTGTCGCAATATGAGCGCACCGGTGAAAGCAAGGCTTGCCTGCCTTTGCGCCAAATCAAGGACACCAAAGTAATCGATGACGGAACCCTGCTCATCGAGGTGTCCGGCGGCGAGGTGTATCTGAATGAGCTGCGCGGGCGGTGCATAGGTTTGAAGAGCGAAGAGCGGTTCGTGCACCAATCATCGCTTTCGCAAATGTGCCGCGGCGACATTATTCGCGTTCTTGATAATTTCGGCAATGAGCGCGGCGGCTGCGGTCTTGGGAATTTTGAGAAACTGTCCAAGATCGAAAACGCAGATTCCTGATTGCGAGGATTGCGCGTCCCGGCGGAGATGTTTGTTGCCTGCTCGGCAATCTTTATGCGGAGCAAGTGATTTGTTAACAAATGCTTGCCGGGACGTAAACAAATTCATAATAGCGCATTAACCGGATTTTAGTCCGCAGACGATCATCCTCCTTATGGTTAATCCGTTCGCATGCCAGCGGCGGAATGAATGAAGGGGTTCAAGGATGACGATTTTACTGGGTGTGGATGCGCTTGACGCGGCCGAACCGCTGATGAGCGATATTGAAATGTACCGGCTGGGGCTGGAAGCCTCGACGGGCGGCGATGACGGAGATTTTGACCTCGTCACGGCGCATAAATGGTTCAACCTTGCCGCCATGCAAGGCAATCTTGAAGCGCGCGCCTATCGTGCGGAACTGGCCAATGAGATGACGTCTGAGGAAATCGCCGAGGCGCAGCGCCTCGCGCGTGAATATCTGTCGACCCATCGCGCCCGGCCGCAAGCGTAACCGGCGCGGCCAGAAGGCCGCGCGGCTCACACGTCTTCGCCGGTTATGCGCGGAGCAGGGGCGATAACGCCCAGCTCCTCAGAGGCGATGCGCCGGAAAGGCGATTTTTGCGCCTCGGTCAAATTTGAAAAACGCGGCAGCTTTGCGTTGCGCAGCAACGCCCTTTCACTCTCGCTCATTTCCCGCCAGGCGCGTTTGCGCGCTGCGCGAAACCGCGCGCGCTCGTCAGGCGCCAGCGAAAGATAACGCCGAGCCGTCGCCGCCTCGATCCTGCGCGACTGCGACAGTCGGAGGCGTGCTTCATAAAAATCCGCCGCCACCAGATCGACGAACGCATCCGGAGCGCCGAGCCCGGCGGCATGATGCGTTTGGGCGCCCGGACCGCCGGCGCTGGCCGGCGTGACGGCAAATATGATGAGAGCGAGAGCGGCGATGGAAAAAGCAGACTTGCGCAATGACGAAATCCCGACCGAACCTGAGAGAAGCGCAATTTATCAGGGCCGTATTGCGGTTGATTGAAAGCGAAGCGTGCATTTTCAGGATTGGCGGTAATCTTGGATTAAGACGGGCGCGCGGGTGCGTTCGCGCAAAGAAACCGGGCCTGTGACGCGATTTACCCGCTTGAGGCCCTTGCCAATGGGGCGATCCTGGCTTAGACGACCGGGCTCTTGTTTGAACGCCAGCCGGACCATGTTCCGTCTGGCCCCGGGATAATAGAGGTTCCAATGGCCGTTCCGAAGCGGAAAGTCACGCCGGCGAAGCGCGGCATGCGTCGCAGCCACGATCGCATCAATGGCGAGACCTATATCGAAGACAAGGATTCCGGCGAACTGCGCCGTCCGCATCATATTGACCTGAAAACGGGCAAATATCGCGGCCGCCAGGTGCTGGAGCCGAAAGAAGACTAAGCCGCGCAACATTGCAGGCCGAGTGAGATTGCACGCCGCCCCGTTGAGGGCGGCGTTTGCATTTGGGCTGCGCTGGCGCTTATGCTCTTTTCCGGGCTGTGGGGGCCGTAGAGAGAGCATATGGGGAATATCCGATTGGGCGCCGGTTTCGGCGCCATTCTGGCGGTTGCGGGCCTTTTATTGCTGACAGGCTGCGTTACCTATCCTTATCAGTCCGCCTTTGCGACTTGCGACAGCGAGGCCGGCGCCTGTTACCAATATTGCGAGCAGTTTTCGACCAACCCTTATGATTACGGGGCGTGCCACGCGGATTGCGAAGCTGGCGCCAATCGCTGCTTCGCCAACGCCTATGACGCCTATTCCTATTCGGGCGGCGCTTATGCTTCGACCGGCTATGGCGCCTGGCCGTGGTATGGGCGCTATGGCGGCTGGGGGCCGCGCCGGGGCTATTATTTCGACTTCACCTATTTCGAGCGCTATCCGCATTATCGCCGGCCGCATCCGGGATATCGCTATCGCGACCGTCCTTGGCGGGGGCGCTATGACGGCGACCATGGCGGTGAGCGTCCGCGCAGGCGTGATGGCGATGGGCGGGGCAGAGATAGCGGGCGCGGGGATGGCGATCGCCGCAATGGCCGGGGCCAGGGTGATTCGCCGCCCCCGCCTGCATCACCGCCTGCATCACCGCCTGCCGCGCGACCGCCTTCCGCAACGCCGCCGCCAGCTTCGCCGCCACGGCGAGGCCGTCGCGGGCCGCCCGAATGGAAGCGTGTGACGCCTGACGATCGGCCGTCCGATCCTTCGTCAGCGCCCCCATCATCATCGCCATCAACAGCGCCGTCATCGCCGCCGCCGCGACGGGCTGCGCCGCCGCCGCGCGAGGAATCGAGCCCGCCGCCACAGCGCCGCAAGGCGCCCC
>CAMYLZ010000007.1 GCA_947259375.1 uncultured Parvularculaceae bacterium
ATAAAACCGTTTCCTTCGCCACAGCCCCCTTTCGAGGGGCCGCCCGCGCAAGATCCAGGCGTTCGGCCGGCCGGTTCCTGAGCTTGAGGTCCGTTACGCCTCTCTCAGGCCGCGCGCCGCCGGTCCGAACCGTAAGGGACGGTAGGCCTTGACGCCTCTCCGTGTCCGGACTGTTTCGCAGTATAGGGGCGCCGGCCAGGGGGGTGGATAACTATGGGCATTATGCCTTTGACAAACCCATGGGCCACACGTAAAACGGGAATGTCGATTCGCGAGCCGCGCCATGATGCTGAAGAAGTCCCATTGCTATAGATGCAAACTAAAGATCACCGTCCGTCAGGCTGGTGAGCGTACTGTGAAAATGATCTTCGACCCGCCCGACTGGCGCGAAGCCTGTGAGCTATCCGGGAAAGAAGGTCTCTACACTCCAGTAGAATGTAGGTTCCTAAAGGAATCTCTCGAAGATCAGAGCCTTCCACAATGGTCAAGGACCCATCGTCTTCAATCCGATAGTAATTCATAAGAAAAAACCCGCCATCCGGCGGGCTCCCTTGAAATATTCCCCTAGCATTGGGGATAAATTTAGCTTTTGTTCTTCTTGGCGCCGGATGCTTTTTTCTCAGAATCCTCATCAGCCTGAGTGATTCGTTTCAGCTTTTCATCAAAGGCTTTTTCGCCATCCTCACACTCCGCTTCGCGGGCGAGGTCCTTGAACTTTTGAGATTGAGTTTTTTTGTTTGGCATCCAATGCACCTTCCAAAACCTACCAGTACACTTCCTAATCTATCATTTTTTGGCGACAGCAGTAGTCGCGATAGCGCATTTATGGTGGCTGGCGGGTTTGCCGTCGCAGGCGAGCGCATACCGGAAATCGAAGACGAAGTTAAGCGCCGCCGAGACGCGGCCGGAATCCGGTCCGAATTTCACTGGAAAACTTATCGAGGCGGCGCCAGAAAATCTGCTTACGAAGATCTTGTTGAATATGCATTTAGCTTAATTGAGCAGAGGAAAGCTGCACTACACCTCATCATTGCGCAATTCCATGGATACGATCACAAGCGCGCTCCGAACGAAAATCGCGATACCAGCGTAAATCGGATGTACTATCAACTGGCTCTGCACCGCATGTGCCGGTTTTACGGCAAAAAACGCGCAATTCACCTCCGTCTAGATTCAGGAAACGATTGTGCAGACATAATAGGGATGCGTAACCAGCTTTGCGCCGATGCATACTCTCAACACAATGCAATGCCCAATTGTGTGCGCAGCATTGAAGCGATGGACTCGATGCGCTCAGGGATTGTTCAGATGGCTGACGTAATCGTGGGAGCAGTTGCCGCAAAACGAAACGGCCGCACCTTCGCATCCGCTAAAGGAGATCTTTGCGAACATATGCTAAAAACGTCCAAACACTCAGATTGGGCGTGCAATACCCATTATACTGAACGGTTCTTCACGGTCTGGAACCACAAAAGTAAATCGGTCCCCCGTAGCCCTAGACCCTGTTAAGAGTCACGGTCGGTCTAGCCAACGTATTCGGGCTACGGGCGCCAATATCATTCTGAGTCAAGCCTCAGTCGTTGTCAATCAGCTGTTTGATACGTCAGCCGCTTGCCGGAAATGCCCGTCAAAACGGCGTCCGTCCGTTCCATGTCGTTAACGCCCAAGCCGGAGCGCAGGTTGTAGCGGAAGTCATATTCCGCCAGATAGCGGTGCAGGTGCTTTTCGGCGCAGTGCTGATAAACACCGCGCATGCCCCGCTTGAACACTGAGAAGTAGTTCTCAACGCTGTTGCTATAGACATCGCCGCGCACGTACTCGTCGGCGCTGTGGCGCACCGTTTCATGATCTGCGACCAAGCCCTTTTGCTTGGTCTTGTTGTATAGCTGGCTTTCGTCCGTATGGAGCCGAGACTCCTTATCGACGTTTTCCGCTACGATCTTTTCAACACCGGCGCGCGTCGCCTTAGGAACGTGAAACGAGCGCACTTGACCGCCACGCTCCACGAGCGAAATCACCGCGCGTTTGTTGGACGGACCGCGACCGAGCCGGGAGCCCTTGAACTCACCGCCAGTGACCTTGTGCGTCGACGGGTTATCAATAGTGCCGAAATAGGTTTCATCCATCTCCACAACCTTGCCCTCGCCCCCAAAAGGGTCGAGCGCGCCCGAACGCATGGCCTCGCGCAAGCGGTGCGCCATGAACCATGCCGTCTTGTACGTCACTTCCAGCGCGCGGTGCATTTGATGCGCGGAAACGCCCTTCTTGCTCGACGCCATCAAATAAGCGGCTTGCAGCCACTTGTGCAGCGGCACGTGAGAGCTTTCGAATACCGTGCCCACGCGCACCGTAAACTGCTTACGGCACTCAGCGCATTTTTTCAGGCCGTGGCGTTCAACGCCTTCCGGATTCTTCTTGGAAGGCTTGGAGCGTACACCCTTCAATTCGTAGATTTTGCCAGCGTTGCCGCAATGCGGACACGTCGGGCCGTCCGGCCATACGATGCTTTCCAACTTCGCAAAGGCCGCCGCTTCGTCATGGAAGAATTTCTTAGAAAAAATAGACATTTGCGGTCACTCCGAATCGTAGGAATAACCTAGTCCTTCAGTTTGGGTTTGTCAAGTATAGAATGCCCATAACTATCCACCAAAAGCGGGATTCATGGCCGTTTTCATCAGATATGAGGTATTTTCGACAGGGGTATGCGCGTCATGCGTGTAGGTGGTTTTTTGGGGGGGGCGTCCCGGACGCGCCCTCTCCACCTGCACTGATTCGCCACGGCTTGACCGTGGTGCCCATCACCGGTTCCATCCGCATGCGGTGCATTGGCGGCAAAGGCAGGAGCTGGGCCCCACGCTTGAAGCGTGGGGAGTCGCAGGTGGTGCAGTCGGCGAGCTAATGGCGGCCTTTCATTTTGTCATCCCGGACACGATGCAGCGCGCAGCGCTGCGGCGCAGATCCGGGACCCATAACGCAAACGCTGCGCTGATTGCGCAAAGCGCCGTCACCCTTTCGTGACTTCAATCTTTTTCGTCTTCGCTTCGAGTTCCGGCGGTTTCGGCAAAGTGAGCTTCAAAACGCCGTTTTTGAACGTCGCCTCGACCCGGTCGCCATCGACGTCAAAAGGAAGCGCGATGGAACGCGAAAAAGACGCATAGCTGCGCGTCGCGCGTTCGCCCTTTTCTTCTTCAAAACGCTTCTCGGCGCGGATGGTCAAAAGATTGTCGTGAAGCTGAACGTCGATATCGTCTTCCTCGACGCCGGGCAGTTCCGCGTCGATCTCCAGCGCGCGGCCGGTGTCCTTGTACTCCACGTGAACGGGCCGCTCACGGCCGCGATCGCCGGTGAAATAGGCGGGGGCGCCGAAATCCGGAAAGAAGTCCTCGAACAGGCGGTTCATTTCCCGGTGCAATTCGAAAAACGGATCGCCGGCGCTTGACTGGCGCGCGGGCAGCGCTTCTCGATTGCGATTGAAAACGCTCAAAGGTCTGAACATGACATTGTCTCCTGTGTTTCTTCGTTGATGCGAAACAATGTCAAACGGGAACGCCAACCGGACCAATTCCCGCTGACCCTATGGAGATAGAAACGGCAAAGCGTTCGTCAAGGGGAGAAAGTTCTTGCAACTGAGAGTGCGTTGCATGGGCTATTGCGCGGCGCGTTTGAGGCGGGTGACCGCTTCGTCAAGGGTTTGCAAAAAACGCGAGCGGTCGGTCTTCTGAAAGGGCTGCGGGCCACCCGAAATGTCGCTGGCGCCGGCGCGCAAATCCGCCATCAGCGCGCGCGCCGCGATGGCTGAACCGATTGAGTCTTGCGTGAACGGCTTTCCGTTGGGGGCGATGACGATCGCGTTTTTCGAAAGGCAGCGCTCGGCCAGCAAAATGTCGGCGGTGATGACGAGCGTGTGCGGTCCGGCCTCGCCCGCCACATAGTCGTCGGCGGCGTCATAGCCGTCGCTGACCGTGACGCGGGTGATCAATTCGTGCCTGGGCACGCGGATCGGCTGGTTGGCGGCGAGCGTCACCGGCACGGCGTAACGAAATGCGACCTTGTAGACTTCTTCCTTGACGGGGCAGGCGTCGGCGTCGACGAGAATGCGAATGGGGCTCACTTCAGCACGGCGTCTTCGACGGCCTTGGTCCAGCCGATAGTGACCTTGTCGTCTTTTTCGATCACCGGGCGTTTGATCAGGGTCGGGTGCTTTTCCATCAGGTCGAGCGCTTTTTTCTCGTCGCAATCGGCCTTTTCCGCATCAGACAGCCCGCGCCAGGTAGTCGAGCGGGTGTTGAGCAGCGCCTGCCAGCCCGCCGCTTTCGCCCATTTCGACAAATAGGCGCGCGTGACGCCGTCGGCGCGCACATCATGAAAGTCAGGCTCCAGCCCGGCGTTTTTGAGGGCTTTCAGCGCCTTGCGGCAGGTATCGCAGTTTTTCAGACCAAAGAGTTTCATGTCACGCCACCTGTAATCGGAGATAATTCAGCAAATCCGTCCGTGTAATGAGGCCTTCGAATTTGTCGCCTTTGAGGACGACCGCCACATGGCCCTTTGCGAAGACCGGCAGGAGCTCTTCCATTGGCTGGCCCGCGTCAAGGGTTTCGACGCGATAGGTCATCGCCGATTTCACCGGGTCCTGAAACTTGTCGCGATTGCGCACGACCGCGAAGAGCAAATCTTCCTCATCGAGCAGGCCGGTGATGTTTTCATCCTCATCGAGCACCGGCAATTGCGAAATGTCGTAAAGCTTCATCTTGCCATAGGCCTGCATCAGGGTGTCGTCGGGCTTGACGGTGATGGTCGCGTGCTCTGAGTGGCGCCGCGAGATGATGTCGGTGAGGTCGCCTTTCGGCTGGCGCTTTAAAAAGCCCTGATCATACATCCAGTAATCGTTGAACATTTTCGACAGGTACTTGTCGCCGCGATCGCAGACAAAAGCGACGACGCGTTTTTTGTCTTTCTGCTCACGGCAATATTTGAGCGCCGCGGCGAGGATCGTGCCCGAGGAGGAGCCGGCGAGGATGCCTTCCTTCTTCAACAGGTCGCGCGCCGCCTCGAAGCTTTCCTTGTCGGTGATCTCGAACGCTTTCTTGATTTGCGAAAGATCGGCGATGTCGGGAATGAAATCTTCGCCAATGCCTTCGACCAGCCAGGAGCCGAGGACGTTCGGCACGGCCCCGGTGTTGACAAGATCCGCGAGGATAGAGCCTTTCGGGTCGGCGAGAATCATTTCCGTCTTCGGCGATTTTTCGGTGAAGAACCGCGACAGGCCGGTGATCGTCCCGGCCGAGCCGACGCCGGCGACGATGGCGTCGACATCGCCATCCATCTGGCCGAGAATTTCCGGGCCCGTCGTATCTTCATGGGCTTTCGGATTGGCGGCGTTGCCGAACTGGTTGACATAAAAGGCGCCGGTCTCTTCGGCGATGCGCTCGGCCATGTCCTGATAATATTCCGGGTGCCCCTTGCCCACATCGGAGCGGGTGAGGCGCACATCCGCGCCCAGCGCTTTGAGGTGGAAGATCTTTTCCTGCGCCATCTTGTCGGGCACGACGATGATCGTCTTGTAGCCCTTTTGCGCCGCGACCAAGGCGAGGGCGAGGCCGGTATTGCCCGCCGTCGCTTCGATAATCGTGCCGCCGGGCTTTAACGTGCCTTCGCGCTCGGCCGCTTCGATCATGGCGACGCCGATGCGATCCTTGATCGACCCGCCCGGATTATTGGCTTCAAGTTTCAAGAACAGCTCGCATGGGCCGGTGTCGATATTGGAAATCCGCACCATTGGCGTCTTGCCGATGCCTTCAAGCACATTGTCGAATACCGGGCCGAAAGGCGTCTCTTTCATAGGGGAAATCCTGTAAATCGCGGGCTGTTGGGACTTAACCCGAAGCGCGCCGGGCAGGCAAGGCGACGGGGTTAATGGGTGGTTTTCGCCCGTTTGAGATCGCGAATGAAAAACCGCGCCGGGTGCAGCGCCTGTGCGACGTCTGCATCGACGGGCGCGGGCGCGCCCGACAACTGCGCGGCGATCATGGCGGCGGCGAGCGGCGCGGTGACGAGCCCGCGCGAGCCGAGCCCGGTGAGGATGAAAAGGCCGGGCCGCATGACGCCAGCGGGATAGTCCTTTTGCTTGCCGGTGCGCAGATCGTCATAAGCCCCGCCATAATAGCCCCAATCGGGAACCGGCCCTGCGATCGGCAAGCGGTCGGGCGTCGTACAGCGCACCGAGGCGCGCGGGCGCGAGGCCGCAGCGTCGAGCCTTTTTGCGAGGTCCGGCAAGGCGCGGGTGACAGCGGCGATGTTCGATTGCGTCGCCTCCGGCGTGAAGCGCGGCTCCGCGCCGATCTCGGCTGGCGCGTAAGTCGCGCCAATGACGAGGCCGTTCTCGCCCACCGGCGCCGCATAAGGCCCAAAGGCGTGGGCATGGGCTGGGGCTTGCGTCTCCGGGAACCAATCGATCTGGCCTGCCGATCCTGCAAGCGGCAGGGTGCGGGCCTGTTCAAAGCGCAGCGCATCGAGCCCGTTGGCGATGATCACCGCGTCGAAAATATTCGCGGATGCGTTGGTCGCGACGCGCCAGCGGTCATTGAGAGCTTCAATGCGCATGACCCGTTCGCGCAAGAGCGGCGTCTCGCCGAGCAGCGCGCGCACGAAAGCGGGTGGGTCGACAATGCCGGCTTGCGGGAAAAACAGCCCTTCATCGCGCGCCTCGATCCAGCCATCGGGCAGGGCGGCGCGCGCGATCAGCTTCGCCTGACGCGCGCGTTCCTTGTCGTCTCCCGCATGGCGCAGGACGCCGCAGGGTTTGAAGACGCTGGCCCCTTCATGTCGGGCGATCAGCTTTAGCGCGTGCAGATAAGCGCTTGCGTGAAAGCGTCCCGCGGGCGTGTCGTCAGCGTCGAGGCGCGGCATGACAAGGCCCGCCGGATTGCCCGAAGCGCCGGCCGCTGGGCCTGATGGGTCGTATACGGATGGGGCGAATCCGGCACGGACGAGTTCATGGGCGAGGCTGGCGCCCGCGATCCCGGCGCCGATCACCGCAATGCGCGCGCCGGGTTTCAGGCTTTCGGATTGCGGCGTAAACCAGGGCGCGCGGATCGGCTGCGCCGGCGGATGATCGATGCGGCCCGCCAGCATTTCGCGCTTGCGGCCAAAGCCGGGACGCTTTTCCCAATGGAAACCGGCGGCTTCGAGCGCGCGGCGCACTGCGCCGGCGACGGTGAAAGTGGCGAAACGCGCGCCCGGCGCGGACAGCCGGGCGAGTTCGGCGAACAGTTCCGCCGACCACATGGCGGGGTTTTTCGCCGGGGCGAAACCGTCAAGAAACCACGCATCGATCTGCGCTTCCATGCGGGCGAGTCCGGTGCGCGCGTCGCCGTAAAACAGCGTCAGCGTGACGCCGTCCCCAAGGGCGACATGGTGTACGCCCGGATGCGTCGGCGGCAGGTTTTCGCGTAACGCTTTCGCCAGCGGCGCCAGCGCTGGCCAGGCTTCATGAGCGCGGGCCATGTCGCCCGCCGACAACGGGAACGCCTCGACCGAGAGGAAGTGCAAACGCGCGCCCTGCGGTTTTACCGCCTTGCGCCAGGCGTCCCAGGCGACGAGCAGGTTGAGCCCGGTGCCGAAGCCCAGCTCGCCAATATGAAAGCGCGGCGCGGCAGCGAAGCGTTCGGGCAAGCCGTTGCCGTTGAGAAAGACATGCGCCGTCTCCGCCGCGCCATCGCCGGAGAAATAAACATCATCAAAGCGGGCGGAGGCGGGAAACGCCGCGCCGTCGCCCGCGCGCCAGTCAAGTTCCGCTTTTTCGATCGGCCGGTCGCTCATGTTTTGAGGCATAGCCCCCGCATGTGCCGAGCGGAAGCGGCGCCGTGCGGAAAAATGGAGTGGGTGGGGGAATAAAGTACCCCTGCTGTTCTATAAAAAGCCGGTTCGGCCGGTGCGCCGCCAAAGACAAAAAAGCCCCGCCGGAGCGCTCCGGCGGGGCTTTTAGATATTCAATGACAATGCGGTTCAGGCTTTGGCCGGGAACGCAAAGAATTTTTCGAACGGATTGAAATTCGCAAACGGCGCTTCAACCGGGGACAGCGTGTCGCGCGCTGCTTCAACGCTTGCTTCGGTGATGTCCCGCGCGCGCTCGAGGCGCGTTTCGAACAGCTTCGTCCAATAGGATTGCTGGATCGTGAGCGCATCGGCGAAGGTCTTGGCGCCCGACAGGTCGCTCGCCAATTGCACCGCGTCCGTCACTTCTTCTTGCGCTGCTTCGATCAGCATCGCGTTGGTTTGCGCGGCGCGGTCCTGCGTCGCTTTAAAGCGGGCTTGCACCTCTTCGCTCATTTCTTCGGCCTTGGCGCGCATGTCTTCGAAATCGCCGCCAAAGGCGTTGAGCATCGTGTCGAACTGATTTTTCGCAGCATTCGCCCATTCAGCGCTATCGCCAAAGGACATGATGTCAGCGGTTTCAGGTTTGGCGGCGCCGTTGCGCGCCGTGGTTTTCTTCGCGGCGGTTTTCTTGGTCGCCGTTGTTTTCGCAGTGGCCATTACGGTCTCCTGTGCTCCCAGTGCGTTCTGCACGCCACACGATTGTGCGGTGCAGCATTGGGGCGGAATATAAGAGCCTTTTTGCGCTGCAACAAGAGGGTTCGACAGATCCGCTAAAAAGGGGCGCAGATTGGCTTAATTCAAGGCGTTGAGGATCGCGGCCGACGCATAACCGTCCGCCGGCAGGCCGGTGGCGCGCTGCCAGTCCCGAAGCGCCCGGCGGGTGCCGGCGCCGATAATGCCGTCCACCGGGCCGGGATCAAAGCCCCGGTCTTTGAGCGCCTGTTGCAGGGATTTTCGCTCCGCGAGGGAGAGCGGCCGGTCATCGCGCGGCCAGCCGCTGGCGACCGCGCCGCTGCGACCGGCGATTTTTTCCGACAACAATGAGACCGCAAGCGCATAGGCGGTGGAGCGGTTATATTTGAGGATCGCCTCGAAATTGTTGAACACAAGGAATGCCGGTCCGCGTGCGCCGGCCGGAATGATCAGTCGGCCCCGCAAATTCGGATCATATTGTTCATGAAGGCCAGGCCCGTTCATGGCCGTCAGGCCGAGCGCCGCCCATTCGACGGTCGCTTTCTTTACATTGTGGTCGGCGAGCGAATAGTCGAAATCGGCGGGAAGGCGCACTTCAGCGCCCCAGGGCTCATTGCGGTGATAGCCTGAAAGGCTGAGATAATTCGCCGTCGATGCGAATACGTCGCCAAGATTGTTCCAGATATCGCGCCGCCCATCGCCGTCATGATCGATCGCGTAGGAAAGATACGTAGTCGGAATGAACTGCGTGTGGCCCATGGCGCCGGCCCATGAGCTTTTCAGCTCGTTCCGGCCCGCATAGCCGTGCTGGATGATCTTCAATGCGCCGATCAGCTGGCTGCGGCCATAGCCGGTGCGCCTGCCCTGATAGGCGAGCGTCGCCAGCGCTTCAATGAGGTCATAACCGCCAAGCACCGCGCCATAGGAGCTTTCAAGCCCCCAAATGGCGGCGATGATTTCCGCATCAACGCTGTAGGCCTGTTCGATCAGAGCGAGGAGATTACTGTTTTCGGCGTATTTCGCTTGGCCGTTGCGAATGCGCGTCGCCGAAACGGCGCTGTCGAGATAGTCCCAGATGGCGCGGGAAAATTCCGGCTGGTTGTCATTGCGCTCATAGACCCGCTCATTGACGGAAACGCCTTCGAAAGCGAGGTCGAGCGTTGCCTGGGAAATGCCGGCGGCGGCGGCTTCGGCGCGGAAGCCGGCGAGCCAGCTTTCGAAATCGGCCGGAGCCGCATGCGCGCCTGACGACAATGCGCTCGACATTAACGCCGCAACCATCAGGCTCGCGCCCGCCAGCAAATTCTTCATACCGCCCCCTTCGAGAAACGCTGCTTCACCATATCGGCCAATTTCGACGCGCCTCTAGCAATATTCAAACCCTGACATACCCGCAAGGCCGGATTATGGCGCGCTTTGAGGAAAGTGAAATCACGGCTAGGTTGGCGCCAAATGCGCCGTCGCTGCGGTAGAGGCGGCGGCGTTCAAGTGAACCTGGGGACTGTCCATGAAAAATATCGTTACTCGTTCGGCGCTTGCCGTTTCCGTTCTGGCGCTTGCCGCCGCCTGCGCACAGGAAAATGCTGGCGAAGCGTCCGCGCCGCAAGCAACGTCTGCGCCTGAAACTGAAGAAGAAAACGCCGCCATGACCGCCAACAGCGACCATCTTAACGCCAAGCGCGCGCAATTCGCGGTGGTGGAAATGAACCCCGACACTTCGTTCCTCACCGATGAGGAACGCGCCGTCATCAACAAGCTCAACCAGGTGGGCGATTTGATGTCGGAAATCTATCTGCGCCAGCGCAGTGAAATGAACCCCGCCTGGCGCGCGGAAATCGCCGCGAGCGACGGGCCTGACCGCGATCTCCTGCTTGACCTCTTCGATTTGCATTTCGGGCCGTGGGACGCGCTCGATCACAACAAGCCGTTTTATGGCGAGACGCAAATGCCGGCGGGCGCGGCTTTTTACCCGGCCGACATGACCAAAGAGGAATTCGAGGGCTGGATCGAGGCGCATCCGGAAGATGAAGAAGCCTTCACCAGCGGCTATACGGTCATTCGCCGCGATGGGGCAGGCGGTCTCGTCGCCATTCCGTATTCGGAGCATTACCGCGAATGGCTGGAGCCGGCGGCGCAATTATTGCGCGAGGCGGCGGCGGTTACCACCAATGACAGCCTCAAGCGGTTCCTGACGCTGCGCGCCGACGCTTTCGGGTCCGACGACTATTTTGAATCGGAAATGGCGTGGATGGACCTTGACGGGCCCATCGAGGCGGCGATCGGTCCTTACGAGGTCTATACGGACGGGTTATTCGGCTACAAGACCGCATTCGAAGCCTTCATCACGGTGAAAAACCCGGAAGAAAGCGCGGCGCTTGCAAAGTATAAGGACTTCCTGCGCGACATGGAGGCGAACCTTCCTGTTGATGAGCACTACAAGAACTTCCAGCGCGGTTTCGCTTCGCCCATCGCCGTGACCTATCAGGTCCATGGCGGCGGCGACAATGTGCCAGCGGTGCAAACGGTCGCCTTTAACCTGCCGAATGACGAGCGGGTGCGCGAGGCCAAGGGCGCGAAGAAAGTTCTGTTGAACAATGTCCTCGGCGCCAAGTTCGAACGCATTCTCGCGCCCATGGCCGAGAGCGTGCTGGTCGCCGACCAAGCCGCGCTGCTGATGAAGGAATATATGTCTGGCGAAACGCTGTTCCACGAGCTTTCCCACAGCCTCGGGCCGGGCACCATCATGGTCGACGGCGAAGAAACGACGGTGAACGAACAGCTGCAGGAGCTTTATTCCGCCATTGAGGAAGGCAAGGCCGATGTCATGGGGGCCTATAACATTCTTTACATGATGGAGCGCGGCGAGCTGCCGGCGGCGGAGAAAGAAAATTTCCTCGCCACCTATTTCACCGGGCTTTTCCGCGCCATGCGTTTCGGCATCAATGAGGCGCACGGGCAAGGCGCGTCGTTTCAGTATACGTACTTTAAAGACGCTGGCGCGTTTGCGGTCGAAGACGGCAAGTTCATGCTCGACTTTGCGGTGCTGGAGCAGGCGATATCGGACCTCACCCGCGATGTGGTGATTGTTCAGGGAGATGGTGATTACGATAAGGCCAAGGCGTTCCTTGAAACTTACGCGAAACTCGACGCTGACGCCGAAGCGGTGATCGCCTCGCTCGAATATTTGCCGGTGGATATCCAGCCGGTTTATGCTGACAAATTGTAGGAGTTTGGTGGAATGCTGAAATCGACGGCATTGTGTGCGGCGATGAGTTTGACAATGTGGGCGTCGGCCGATGCCCAAACGCCTGACCGGGCGCATCTGTCATTGGTCGCCGGTTACAAGGCGGCGTTTACCTGTTCGGCGCATTTCAATGCCGGGCGCGGTGTCGAGCAAATCGCCGGCGATGAGCTGAACCGCATCTATCCGGGCTATCGCGAGGCCATGGCGAGGCTTCCCGATGCGGTGGTCGATGAGGAAAAGAAAACCGTTTCGGTTTCCTATATGGACGGGGCGCCGCCGCGCTTTGTGCAATGGCGCCCGCTTTTAGGATGCGTGCAGGCGCCGACCATGGGCGCGGCTTTCGATCCGCCGGTGATTGACCTGGAACGGAAAGACCAGTCCGGCAAAGCATGGCCTTTAGGCGATAAAGTCAGTGGCAAGATTTTCGCCGATACGCCGCAAGGGTTTTATCTCGCGGGCGTCGTCGCGGACGCTTTCGACCGATCGAGCTATGGCGAGGGAACAGAAACCACGGCCGTGTTGGTGGTGGAAAACGGCGTTATCGTCGCGGAGAAATATCGCGAAGGCTTCGACGCCTGGACGTCCCAGCGCACCTGGTCGGTAGCAAAATCGATCGCCGCGACGGTGATCGGCGCCGCGGTGGAGAAAGGCTTGATGGCGGTCGATGAACCGGCGGGGCTTGACGCATGGTCTTCGCCCGGCGACCCGCGGGCGAACATCACCATCGAAAACCTGTTGCATATGTCGAGCGGGCTCGCCACGCCGACGGTCGGCAACCGCACGGACGATGTTTATTTCGGCGGCGGGCGCGTCGTCGATTATGCGATTACCAACCGTCTTGTCGCGAAGCCGGGCGTGCGCTGGGCCTACGCCAATAATGACACCATGGCGGCGATGCGCGCGCTGCGCGAGCGGATGGATGATAACCGGAAATATCTCGAATTTCCGTTCACGGCGCTGCTCAATCCGCTGGGCATGAACCATACCTTTCTTGAGGCGGACTGGAATGGCGATTTTGTCATGTCGTCGCAAGTGTGGACGACAGCGCGGGATCTGGCGCGCATCGGCCTGCTTTATCTGAATGACGGCGTGTGGGAGGGCCGGCGCATCCTGCCTGAAGGTTGGGCGGAATATGCAGCTTCGCCGGCGCCCGCGCCGTTGCCGATGACGCGCGCCGATGGTTCGCAATTTCCCGGCTATGGCGCCCAGTTCTGGTTATATGGTCCGCGCCACGGGCTGCCGGAAGGAACCTATGCCGCGCGCGGCAATCGCGGGCAGATCTTGATGATCATTCCCTCACGGAACGTCCTGATCGTGCGACGCGGCTTTGACGATGGCGGCGGGTTCGATATTGAGCGCTTTACCGCCGATATTCTGGAGGCACTTGCGGATTAGGCCGTTTTCGCCAGCGTCACTTTCGAGCCGGGTTTGCGGCCGAGCTTTTCAGAAATCCACAGGCTGGTCTCGATCAACGCATCGAGATCGGCGCCGGTTTTCAGGCCGGAGCGTTCAAGCGAATAGACGACGTCCTCGCTGGCGACATTGCCGGAGGCGCCTTTCGCATAGGGGCAGCCGCCCAATCCGGATACGGAGCAATCAAAGGTCGCGACGTTTTCTTCGATCGCCGTCCAGATATTGGCGAGCGCCTGTCCGTAAGTGTCATGAAAGTGCCCGGCGATGGCGGTGACCGGAATTTCCTGCGCGACCGCTTTGATCAGCGCGCGGGTCTCATGGGGCGTGCCGACGCCGATCGTGTCGCCCAGCGAAATTTCATAGCAACCCATTTCATAAAGCGCGACGGCGACGGGAACCACTTGCGCCGGGGAGATCTTGCCTTCGTAAGGACAGCCGAGGACGCAAGAGACATAGCCGCGTACGCGCACGCCGTCCTGCTTCGCCGCCTCGATGACCGGGCGGAAGCGCTCAAGGCTTTCCTCGATCGAGCAATTGATGTTCCTCCGGCTGAAGCTTTCCGAAGCGGCGCCGAACACCGCCACCGTGTCGGCCTTGGCGGCGCGCGCGCCCTCATAGCCTTTCATATTTGGCGTCAGCACCGGATAGGAAACGCCGTTGGCGCGGTCGATCTTCGCCATCACCTCGTCAGAGGCGGCCATTTGCGGCACCCATTTCGGGGACACAAACGCGCCGCCCTCGATTGTTTTCATCCCCGCGCGGGCAAGCCGCTCGATCAGTTCGATCTTGTCAGCGACATCGATTGCCTGTTTTTCATTTTGCAGCCCGTCGCGCGGGCCGACTTCGACGAGATTGATGGTTTGGGTCATTATTCTAACCTAACACAATTGTCCGGTCATTCCCGCGAAAGCGGGAATCCATAAATATGTCGCCAATGGATCCGCGCTTTCGCGGGGATGAGCGACGGTCGGGCTACGCGCTTTCCTCAAACTCCACCAGCAGATCGCCGTCTTTCACCTGGTCGCCGGGGTTGAATTTGTACGCCTTTACGACGCCGTCAAACGGCGCCTTGATGGCGTGTTCCATTTTCATCGCTTCCATGACCAGCAGCGGCTTGCCGGCCTCGACCGCATCGCCGGGTTGTGCGGAAAGCATGGTGATGACGCCGGGCATGGGCGCGGTGAGCGAGCCCTCGCTTGAATGATGCGTCGACAACCCGGCGAGCGGGTCGGGGAGGGCGATATCCCAATGATCGGCGCCGATCCACACGCGCAAGACGTCATTATGCGGCGCGGTGTCGGCGGTGAAATCCTCGCCGTCGACGGAAAGCCGCAAGCCTTCATCCATGCTTGCCCCCATGCTTGCCGGCGGCGTGAAGGAAAAACAGATCGGCTCTTGCAATTCGCGCCCTTCGCGCCGGGCGGCGGCGGCCGCATCCGGCTCGATCATCACATCGACGCCGTCACGCGTCTTGTTGAGCGTCGCCAGCGCCGCATCGCCATTGATGGTGAGCCAGTAGACCGCTTTTTGCGGCCGATTGAGACGAAAACCGGTCAGCGCGTCCCACGGGTCGGCGCCGCCGCCTTTACGCGCTTGCGTGTGGCGGGCGAGCAGCGCCGCCGCAAAGACGCGATTGTCAGGCTTGGCGTCCGGGAAGAGCGCGGCCTCATGGTCTTCGATGAAGCGGGTCGAGACATCGCCTTTGATAAAATCGTCATGGGCGCTGAGCGCGTGCAGGAATTGCGCATTGGTCTCAAGCCCCGCAACGCGGGTTCCGCGGAGCGCCGCGCGCATGGCGCCGAGCGCTTCCGCGCGGCTGCGCCCATGGGTGATGATCTTCGCGATCATCGGGTCGTAAAAAGGCGTGATGGCCTGACCTTCTTCAACGCCGGAATCGATGCGCGCGGCATCATGCGGTAGGCGCAAAGTGCTCAGTGTGCCGATGGATGGGGCGAAATTCTGCGCCGGGTTTTCCGCATAAAGCCGCGCTTCGAAGGCATGGCCGCTCTCGGTGATCGCGTCCTGTTGGAGCGGCAGGCCTTCGCCGGCGGCGATGCGCAATTGCCATTCGACAAAGTCGAGCCCGGTGATCATTTCCGAAACCGGGTGTTCCACCTGCAGGCGCGTATTCATCTCCATGAAGTAAACCGCGCCGGCGTCTTCGTCGTAAAGAAATTCGACCGTGCCGGCGCCGCGATAATTGACGGCGCGGCCGGCATCGACGCCTGCTTTCAAAAGCTTTTCGCGCGTTGCGGCGGGCATTTTCGGCGCTGGAGCTTCCTCGATCACCTTCTGGTGGCGGCGCTGGACGGAACAATCGCGCTCGAACATGTGCACGACCGCGCCCTTGCCGTCGCCGAAGATCTGCACTTCCACATGGCGGGCTCGGGTCACATATTTCTCGATCAGGAAACGATCGTCGCCAAAGGCGGATTTCGCCTCGCGCTGGGCGGAGGTGAGCGCTTCTTCAAGGTCTTCAGGTCGCGCAACCTGACGCATGCCTTTGCCGCCGCCACCGGCGGTCGCTTTCAACAGCACCGGATAGCCGATGCGTTCGGCTTCGCGCTTAAAGGTGTCGATCGACTGGTCCGCCCCCTGATAGCCGGGCGTCGTCGGCACCTTTGCGGCTTCCATCAGATCCTTGGCGGCGGATTTCGAGCCCATGGCGTTGATGGTCTCGGATGTCGGGCCGATGAAGACGATCCCCGCCTTTTCGAGCGCGTCGGCGAAGGCGGCATTCTCCGACAGGAAGCCGTAACCGGGATGCACGGCCTCGGCGCCGGTGCGCTGGCAGGCGGCGATAATCTTGTCGGCTTTGAGGTAGCTCTCCGCCGCGGCGGAAGGGCCGATATGCACAGCTTCGTCGCAGGCGCGCACATGGGCCGCATTTTTGTCCGCATCCGAATAAACCGCGACGGTCGAAACGCCCATGGCCCTTGCCGTCCTTGCGACCCGGACGGCGATTTCTCCGCGATTGGCGATGAGGATTTTCTTGAACATGAATTTTTCCGTTCACATGGCCGCAAATAGCGGGTGGTAATTGATCTTGCGCGGCGCGTCGCCGACGCCCGCCCAGTCGATGATCTGGAATGCCTCGCCGGCATCCATGGCGCCCCAGGCGATATTCTGTTCCGCGCCCGGCCTGAAACCAAAGCGCGCATAGTAAGCAGGCTCGCCGACAACAACCATCAGGCTTGCGCCGCGTGTCTTGCAAATATCGAGGCCGGTATCGATCAGCGCCGAACCGATGCCGGATTTCTGGCGCGACGGCGCAACTGAGAGCGGCGCAAGGCCGAGCGCCGCGCCTTTGAGCGGCGGGTCGGCGGTCACAAGGCTGAACGCGCAATGGCCGACGATCTCGCCGTCTTCTTCAGCGACGAGGTCGAGCGCCATTGCATCCTCCGCCCACATGGCCTTGACGAGGCGCGCTTCATCATCCTGACCGAACGCCGCTTCGATCACCGCGAGAATTCGCCCGTGATCGCCTTGCGTCGACTCGCGTATGGTCAGTCTACGGCTCATTCGCCGGCGACCCAGCCGGGTTTGCGTTTTTCGAGGAACGAGGCGACGCCTTCCTTGCCTTCATCGCTGGCGCGGGTCTTGGCGATCATGCCGGCGGTTTCCTCCATGACGGAATCGCTTAAGGGGCGATAGGCGACGCGGCGGATCAGTTCTTTCGCGAGGCCTTGCGCATTCGGCCCGCAAGCGAGCAGCTCGCCCAGCATCGCATCGGCTTCGTCATTGAGCGCATCGGCCGCAACGACCTTGTGCAGCAGTCCGATCTCCGCCGCTTTCGCCGCATCAAAACGCTCGCCGGTGAGGAAATAGCGCCGCGCCTGGCGCACGGTGATCGCCTGAATGACGAAGGGCGAAATCACTGCGGGGATGAGGCCGAGGCGCGCTTCGGACAGCGCGAAAAACGCCGTATCGGCGCCGATGGCGATGTCGCAGGCGGCGACGAGGCCGAGCCCGCCGCCCATGGCCGGGCCGTTGACAAGCGCGAGGGTCGGCTTCGGCGAATGGAAGATGGATGACAGCATATGGGCGAGGCGGCGCGCATCGTCCTTGTTCTCGGCGGCGGAAAACTTCGCCGCGCGCTGCATCATGTTGAGATCGGCGCCGGCGGAAAATGCTTTGCCCGCGCCGGTCAGCACGATGGCGCGCACATCGGCGTTGGAATTCAACTGCCCCATCGTATCGCAGATCTCGCAGATCAGTTTTTCATTGAACGCGTTCCTGATCTCCGGCCGGTTCATGGTCAGCCGCGCAACGCCGCGCTTGTCGATGGTGGTGATGAGGACTTGTTCTGTCATTTCGGTTTTCCTCTTACATCCTGAACACGCCGAAGCGCGTCTCTTCGATTGGGGCATTGAGCGAGGCGGAGAGGCACAGGCCCAACACATCGCGGGTTTGCGCCGGATCGATAATGCCGTCATCCCAGAGCCGCGCGGAGGAGTAATAAGGCGAGCCCTGGGCCTCGTAATTGGCGCGGATCTTGTCCTTGAATTTTTCCTCGTCCTGCGCCGACCATTCCTCGCCTTTCGGCAGGCCGTCGCGCTTGACGGTGGCGAGCACGCTTGCCGCCTGTTCGCCGCCCATGACGGAGATGCGCGCATTCGGCCACATGAACATAAAACGCGGACCGTAGGCCCGCCCGCACATGCCGTAATTGCCTGCGCCATATGACCCGCCGACGACGACAGTAAATTTCGGCACGCTCGCGGTTGCAACCGCGGTGACGAGTTTCGCGCCGTCCTTTGCGATGCCGCCTTCTTCCGCCGCGCGCCCGACCATGAAGCCGGTGATGTTCTGCAGGAAGATCAACGGGATCTTGCGCTGGCAACACAGCTCGATGAAATGGGCGCCTTTCTTGGCGCTTTCGGAAAACAAGATGCCGTTATTGGCGATAATGCCGACCGGAAAGCCGTGCAGGCGCGCGAAACCCGTCACCAGCGTCGAGCCGTAAAGCGGTTTGAATTCGTCAAATTCGGAGCCATCGACCACGCGCGCAATGATTTCGCGCGCGTCATAGGGCTTTCGCGCATCGGCCTCGACAACGCCGTAAAGCTCTTGCGGATCGTATAGCGGCGGGGTTGGTTCGGCGAGGGTGACGTCGCCCTGTTTCACCCAGTTGAGGCGCCCAACGATATTGCGCGCGAGGCCCAGCGCATGGTCGTCATCTTCCGCCAAATGGTCGGCGACGCCGGAGATGCGGGTGTGGGTGTCCCCGCCGCCAAGATCTTCGGCGGAGACCACTTCGCCGGTTGCGGCTTTGACCAACGGCGGGCCGCCCAGAAAGATCGTGCCCTGATGGCGGACGATCACCGCCTCGTCGGACATTGCCGGCACATAGGCGCCGCCGGCGGTGCAAGACCCGTGCACCACGGCGATCTGCGGGATGCCACGTGAGGACAGATTGGCCTGATTGAAAAAGATCCGCCCGAAATCATCCTTGTCCGGAAAAACCTCGTCCTGCATGGGCAAGAATGCGCCGCCGGATTCAACGAGATAAACGCAAGGCAAGCGGTTTTCGAGCGCGATCTCCTGCGCGCGCAAATGCTTCTTCACCGTCATCGGGTGATAGGTGCCGCCTTTCACCGTCGGGTCATTGGCGACGATCATGCATTCGACGCCGGCGATGCGGCCAATGCCGGCGACGACGCCGGCGCTCATCACGTCGCCGGAATACATTTCCCACGCGGCGAACTGGCCGATCTCAAGAAACGGCGCGCCGGGGTCGAGCAGGCGCGAGACCCGTTCGCGGGCGAGCAGCTTGCCGCGTTGCTTGTGCCGTGCGGCGCGGGCCGGCCCGCCGCCTTCGGCGATGCGGTCGATATTGGCGTGCAGATCATCCACCAGCTTGCGCATGGCGGCGGCGTTGGCGGCGAAGCTTTCGGCGCGCGGGTCGATTTTGGATTGGATGACGGGCATGTGGTCCGGCGTTTCCCTATTGTTTTGAACGGTCTATCAAAGGCGGGCGAGGAAGGGAACAGGAGCAAGAGCATGGAGGTTAGGGCGATGGGCGGCGCCTGCGGCGCGAGCGTCACCGGTGTCGATTTGACCCGGCCGTTATCGGACGCGGCGATTGCCGACATCCGCGAGGCGTGGCTCACGCATCATGTGCTCGCCTTTCCGGATCAGCGCATGAGCGACGACGATATGGAGCGGTTTACGCTCTATTTTGGTCCGTTTGGCGACGATCCTTTCATTGCACCCATTCCGGGGCGAGATCATGTCATTGCGGTAAAGCGCGCGGCCGACGAGCGCGCGCCGGTGTTCGCCGAAAGCTGGCATACCGATTGGAGCTTTCAGGAAACGCCGCCGGCGGGCACCTGCCTGTTCGGGATCGCCATCCCGCCGTCTGGCGGCGATACGCTCTTCGCCAACCAGCATCTCGCGCTGGCGCGCATGCCCGATGCGTTGCGCCGAAAGCTCGAGGGAAAAACCGCCATTCATTCCGCCCGCATCCCTTATGCGCGGGAAGGGGTTTATGGCGAGGGTGACCGCGAAAAACGGTCAATGGATATTCGCCCGTCGGATGACGCGCTGACGATGGAACATCGCCACCCGATCATCCGTCGGCACCCTGAAACGGGCCGCGAAGCGATTTTTGGCTGCGCCGGTTATATCGTCGGGATTGAAGGAATGGGCGACATGGAAAGCATGGCGCTTTTGGGTGCGCTTTATCAGTGGCAGACGCGCGACGAATTTCAATATCGTCACAAATGGCGTCGGAATATGCTGGTCATGTGGGATAATCGCTCGGTGTTGCACATGGCGACTGGCGGTTATGACGGCCATGCACGGCTGTTGCATCGCACGACCATCGGGGCAACCATCGGAGCACGCGGTTAAGCGAGTACTCGCTCCAGCGCCTTGCGCAGCGCATCCGGCAGGGGCGACGGCCGCCGCGTTTCGCGCTCCACATAGACATGGGTGAAATGACCTTCGGCGGCGGGTTTATCTTCGCCGGCTTTGAAGATCGCCAATTCATAGCGTACGGATGAATTGCCGATATGCGCGACGCGCAACGCGCCTTCGAGTTTTTGCGGGAATTCCAGCGGCGCGAAATATCGGCACCCAGTCTCCACCACGAGGCCGATAACCAGCCCTTCATGAATATCGAGCGCGCCGGCGCCGATCAGATACTCGTTCACGATAGTGTCGAAATAACCGTAATAGGCGGCGTTGTTCACGTGCCCGTAAACGTCATTGTCCGCCCAGCGCGTTTGCAGCGCAAGAAAGTGTCTGAAATCGTTCCGCACGGACAGGCCCGGTTTCGCCACGCTTATCTCCCTGAGTTGTCCTGTGGTTATCATACAATATTGACAAATCGCCCATCCGCCGTTCTTCTTCCGCCCGGGGATATTTCGGGGCAGGGGCGAATAACATGAAAACACCCATATTGCGTCCGGCGACGGAGGCGGTGCTGTTCGGCTTTGAGCGAATTGGCATGGTCATCCGCATCGCCTGGTTGCCGATTGTCATCACCATCGCGCTTTCCTTTCTGTTTTGCGGCCTCCTCATCGACCCGGAAGAAATTTTCGCGTTGGCGGAGGCTGGTGAAGACCCCGAACGCATATTTGAGTCGGTTTTTGTCTCATCCCCTGCGCCTTCCGGCATGTTTTTCCTGAAGAGCCTTGCATTCTCGCTGGTCCAGATGCTGGTCATGTCCTGTGTCTATGTCGCCATTACCCGCGCATCGACACTGGCCGATTATGAACCGCCCGAAATGCCTTTCTATATTGCGCTGGGCGGTCGCGAGCTCCGCTATTTCGTGGTGCGCATTCTTTACGCCATTCTCATCATTGTCGCGACCTTGCTGATCGGCGCGACGGGTGCGGGACTCGCTGCGGTGACGGCGGGCATCGTCAGCGCGGCGCCCAGCGTCAACGAGGCGCTGATCATCACGCCGGCGGTTGCGGCGGGGGTCTGGCTCGTCCTTATCTGGCTGTGGGTGGTGCTGCGTTTCCTGCCGGTGCTGCCGATCGCGGCCGTGGAAAACCGCATCGCTTTCGGCGAGGCCTGGAACATGACCAAAGGGAATTTCTGGCGGCTGGTGCTGTCCGGCGCGATGTTCCTCGCGATCTTCGAGGCGGTGCTTATCATTTTCATCTTGGCGCTGTTTGTACCGGCGGGCCTTGTGCTCGGCCTGGCCAGCGCCCTCGGCGCGAGCATGATCGGAGCGGGGGCGCTGGTCCTGCTCGCGCCGCTTGGGATTATCGCGATCGTTGCAGTGGTGGTGATCGCCGCCTTCGCGGTCGCGGCGCAAGCGGCCTGGCCGGCGCGGCTTTACGCCTATCTATCCGGTTGCGGCGAGGCTTGCAGGATTTGACGAAAAACTTTCAGAGAACTTCCGTATAAAGCGCAAGGCAGTCATCTTGCGTCACCGGGCGCGGGTTGTTTTTCAAAAGCCGTTCGATCTTCGCTGCGTCTTCCGCAAGTTTCGGCAGGACATTGTGCGACACGCCGACCTCACAAAGACGGCTTTGAACGCCCGTGGCGGCGCAGATCTCCGCCATTTTCGCCACGAAGCTTTCCGCGCGCATCTGAAAATCGCCAGTGTCGCCCGCGCCGATGACGTCGCCAAGCTCCGCATAAAGCGGCGCGGCGACCTTGCAATTAAAGCGCAGCACCGGCGCCAGCATCAGCGAATTGGCGAGCCCGTGCGGCACATGGAAATGCACGCCAAGCGGATAGGCGAGCGCATGCACGGCGGCGCAGGGCGCGTTGGCGAAGGCCTGTCCTGCCAGCATGGCGCCGAGCAGCATGTTCTCGCGCGCCTTAATATCGTCCGGCGCCTCGCAAGCATGAATGATGTTTGCCGATAGTAATTTTAGCGCCTGACGCGCCAGCGCATCGGAAAGCGGGTTCTTCTTGATTTTCGACGTATAGGCCTCGATCGCGTGCACCATGGCGTCGATGCCGGTGGCGGCGGTGACATGACGCGGCATGGAGGCGGTGAGCGCCGCATCGAGCACGGCCATGTCGGCGTAAAGCTGGCTCGCGACGACGCCCATTTTCTGATCGTCGTCGGACGTGATCACCGAAATATTGGTGACTTCCGAGCCGGTCCCGGCGGTGGTGGGAAGGAGCACGAGCGGCGCGCGGGCGCCCGCCACCCTGTCCATGCCGTAAATTTCTTCGAGGCTTTGCGAAGTGTTGATAAGGCAGGCGATCACCTTCGCCGTGTCCATGGAGGAGCCGCCGCCGAAACCGATGACGCCGTCGGCATTGTGTTCGCGGGCGGCCTCGATTGCCGCGCGCACCACCTTCGCCGGCGGGTCGGCCTCAACGCCGCCAAAGAGATGATAATCGAGCCCTGCGGCTTCGAGGCTTTGGAGCGCGTCGTCGATCAGCCCGGCCTCAATCACGCCCCGATCGGTGACGACGCAAGGGCGCTTCATGCGGGGGCTGACGATTTCGCCAAGGCGCGCCGCCGCGCCGGTTTCGAAAACGATCTGCGGGACAGTGTCGAAGCTGAAGTTCATGGCTCCCCCGATCATCCCCGCGAAAGCGGGGACCTGGTTGCTATGCCGTTATAGATCTCCGCTCTCGCGGTGACGAGCGGCAAATGGATGTCGCAGCTCACCGAAACCTCACCAATCGCCCCGGCCGTGCCTCGGTGATCTCATCATTGGCGATCACCTGTTCGCCTTTGACGAAAGTGGCGCGATAGCCTGAGACGGGTTGAAGCAAGCGCTGGCCGCCGGCGGGCAGGTCTTTGACCATGCGCGGCGGACCGAGCCGCAATGCATCATGATCGATGATGTTGATGTCGGCGCGCAGCCCGACCATTAGCCGGCCGCGATCCTTGAGCCGTAGATAATCCGCGCCGTCGGCGGTAAGCATCTGGATGGCGCGGGCGAGCGGGATTTTCCCTTGCGCCCGGTCGCGGCACCAGTGCGTCAACAGATATGTCGGAAAGCTCGCGTCGCAAATGGTGCCCACATGGGCGCCGCCGTCGGAAAGACCGGGCAGCGCTTTCGGATGTGTCATCATGGTGCGGACATTTTCGTAATTGAAGTCGGTGTAATTATAGATCGGGAAATAGATGAGCTGTTTGCCGTCCAGCTCCAGCAGCGTGTCATAGAGCTTTTCCATGGCGGTGACGCCGTCGCGTCGCGCCTCGGCGCCAAGCGAGGCGTCCTGCGGCTGCTCGTAATCGGGATTCTCGCCAAGGCGGAAAAACTTGTTCGCCACCATTTCGATGGCGGCGATCATCACATCGGCAATCGGCGGCACGGAAGAGCCGGGGCCGGCGAGCTTCACCGGTTGCTCTGAAAGGCATTTCTTTTTGAATGCCGGATCGCGCATGATGGCGACACGCTCTTCTAGCGGCTTGTCCTTGATCCCGATATAGCTCGGCTGCGCCATCAGCGGGTGAAAGGTGCATTGCAGCCCTTGAAAGACCCCGATGGCGCGCGGCGCGGTCTGCACATGGAACGGAACGCCCTCGGCATTGAGGCGGTCGGTCTCATCAAGAATGCGCTGCCAATCATTCGACGCCATGTCCCGCTGCATCAGCGAGATCGAGGCGGGCTTGTCGCCTCCGGCGCGCACGAAATTCTCGACAATCGAGAACTCCTCAGCAAACTGATCGCCTTCGCGCTCAAGATTGAAATCATTGACGATCTGCAAGACGCCATGGTCGAGATCGGCGAGGGCGCCGGCAAGCGCGGTCAGCTCCTTTTCACTGGCCTCGGCGCTCGGCGTCCAGTCGCCGTCGGCGGTGCGGTGCACGTCGGTGCGGCCGATTGAAAACCCGGCGGCGCCCGCCTCCATCGCCTCGCGCACGATGCGGCGCATTTCGGCGATGTCTTCGTCATTGGCCTGTTCAAAAGAGGAAGCGCGCTCGCCCATGGCATAGACCCGCACCGGGTCATGGCCGATCATCACGCCGAAATCGATGGTGTGCGGCATGGCGTCTATGGCGTCCATATATTCAGGGAAGGTCTCCCAATCCCAGGACAGCCCTTCATGAAGCGCCGTACCCGGAATATCCTCAACCCCTTCCATCAGCCGCACGAGGCGGTCATGATCGGTCTTTCTGACCGGCGCGAAACCGACGCCGCAATTGCCCATGATCACCGTGGTGACGCCATGATTGACGGAGGGCTTCAACTCCTGATCCCAGGAAATCTGGCCGTCATAATGGGTGTGAAGATCGACAAAGCCCGGCGTGACGATAGCGCCATGCGCATCGACAATGCGCGCCGCCGCGCCTGAGCAGTCTCCGACCTCGGCGATCAGCCCGTCCTTGATGGCGATGTCGGCGCGGACGGGCTCGCCCCCGTCGCCGTCGAAAACAAGACCGCCGGTAATCTTCAGATCAAAACTCATGCGTCATCAGCCTTTCTTGCGTCGAGCGTGCGAAACAGGGCGACCATAGCGCCGCCGGAAAAGAAGTGCCAAACGCCCCATGCAGCGGCGATGGCCGCCGCGCCGCCGAGCCCGTCCAGTTGCGCCAGCAAAAGCACCACGGCAAGCCCGGCGTTTTGAATGCCGACCTCGAAGGTGAGGGCGCGCCGCTGTGCGGTCTCCGCGCCGAGCAGCCGGCCGGCGGCGGCGCCAAGCGCGAAGGCGGCCCCGTTATGAAGCGCGACAGGCACATAGATCAGCATCCAGCCGGCGACGATCAGCGGCCAGAAATCGAGAACGCCCTGGATAATAACGAAAGCGAGCACGCCCGCGCCGGCAAGCGCGAGCGGCTTGCGCAGCATCGCCGCCGCCGCCGGCAGGTAACGCGCTGTGAGCATGCCGAGCGCCAGAGGCGCGGCGAGCATGAGCGTTGTTTGCAGAACGAACGCAGCGCGATCAAAGGCGATCGTGTCGAGCAGCGTCGCTGTGGGCGGATAAAGTTCGGACCACAAAAGGATCGCCGCCGGCGTCCAAATGGCCGCGATGACGCTGGAGCCAGCGGTTAGCGAGACGGAATAAGCGGTGTCGCCGCGCGCGCCCCAGCTCAGGAAGTTCGAAACATTGCCGCCGGGACAAGCGGCGACGACGATCATGCCGAGCGCGATCGACGGCGGCGGCGCCATCAGCGCGGCGAGCGCAAGCGTCATTGCCGGCAGGCCGATGAGCTGCGCGGCGAGGCCGCCCCAGAAAAGTTTCGGATTGGCGCGCAGGAACGAGAAATGCGCAGGGGAAAGCCCGAGCGCTATCGCGAACATCATCACGACAATCGCGCCGCCGAGCATGGCCTGCGCCGCCGGGTCGAGTGCGATGGTCAACTGATCGAGGGTTTGCGCGTCCATCAATTCGCTTGTTGGCCGCGTCCTCGTCCTGCAAGCGCTAGAAGCGAAAACGCGCGGTTAATAAAAGCCCCAGATCAGGAGCCGGGAGGTGATCAGGACAATAGCCAGCCCCGCCCAGAATGTAAGGCGCATGCGCAGCGCGCCGTACCATTTTGGAAACAGGCCGGCCGATGTCGCATTCAAGTCGCGCAACAGGAGATAGACGAGCAGCACGAAAATGATGAGATGGCGCCAGGCGGCGCCGAGCTGCATGACAAATACGCCATTGGGAATGACTGCAACAAATGCAACCAGCGTGATCAACTGGCCGGGCAGAAACGATTCGCGCAATGTCTGCGGCGGCGCCAGCGTGACGCCCGCGCCGGCGCCCGAAAGATAGGCGACGATCACCGCCCCATAGACCAACGCAATCTGGTGAAAATCGAGGGCGATATGCTGCGGCAGGATGAACGGGCTCAGCCAGAGGGCGCCGGCGGAAATGACGAAAGGCGCGAGGCCATAGAGTCCCAGTCGCGTCATTTCTTCGCGTTGGCGGTTGCGCGCCACGAAAATTATCCGTTCGCCAATATTTGCGCGAAGGCGATGACGAAAGAGGCGGCCATCAGAATGGTGAGCGGCGTTCTGACGCCGAGATACCATTGAGGCGCCCCGGAGCCGCGCCGAGTCGCGCGTAAATCGTCCCAGAGGAGGATCGGCAGCGCAATGATGATGATGGCGAAACGAGCGCGAATGTCTTCAAGAAAGAAAATAGGCATGGAAAGCGCAAGCGGAAATGCGCCGCCGAGCAGTCCGGCGAAGGTCGGCCCGCCGGGACGCATCACTGCAATGCCCCAGCGCACGCCGCCGAAAAACGCGATCAGGACGCCGCCATAAACGATCATGAAATTGACGGCGCCGGGGCCAAAATCGACCGGTCGCAACCAGACCAGCATCGCCGCGATAATCAGCGGCAGCGCGCCCGCATAAGCGAGAACCGCGGCGGCCTGCGGCAGGGCTGATTGCTGCGATAGGCCGGTTTGCGATGCGCCTGAGGACTCATGCGCGCCGGATGCGGCCATGCGTGGAGCAGCCTGGGTCATGCGATTCCCTCCCTGGCGTCACGTTAACCTACAATTCCTATTTGCGAAACGCGAAGGCGGCGATCCAGCCCGCAAAAAGCGACAGAGCGACGCAGAAGACGCCATATGACACCGGCCGGTTATGGGCGAGCTCGAAAATGCGCCGCTCAACGCCGACTTTGTTGACGGTGAGGCTGGCCGTGTCGGAGCCGAGCAATTCGCCGTCCCGGAACAAAAACACAGACACTGCATAATCGCCGACCGGCGTGTTGGCCGGCAGATCGACGTCGATGGTGAAAAGCGCGCCTTTTTTATATTCGACGCCGGCGGCGCGCGCCCGATAAAGGCCGAGCGCTTGCGCCTGTGTCAGGAAGGCCCGGCGGAAGCGTGTTGTTTCCTCGGTCTCCTGATTGGCGCCGGAATTTTCCGACAGAGATTGGTTCACGGTGAAACCGAGTAAGTCCGCCTCAAGACGATAGGCGGCCTGCATCGGCAATGGCGCAATATCGTCAACGGCGCGGGTCGCATATATATGGAACAGGCCAGGCGCATTTTCGATAAGGCGCGCGCGGCCCGGCGTCCAGATCAGATTCGATTTCTCCATCCGGCGAATTTTGAACGTCGCCGCCGGCCCTTCAATGACCGAGACGATATCCGTCGTGGCGGCAGGGGCTTCAACGCCGGTGACCGCGCCGAATAGTGTCAGCCGCACGCCGGCAAAGCCGGTGTCGACCGCAACCTGATCATCGGTGAAGGCAATCTCGATATCGGCAGCGCGCGCCGGCGCCGCCGCGCAAAAAATCAGGAGCGCGGCAAGCAGGACTCTCATGACGCCGCCTCGAGAATGAAGAGAGAGGCGGGCGGCAGGGCGAGGTCGATCAACAAACGCGCGCAGACCGCCAGCACGATCAACGCCAGCAAGGCGCGCAAGTGCTCCGCTTTCAGCTTCACGCCGGCGCGTGCGCCAAGCTGCGCGCCGATGACGCCGCCGGTGATCAGCAACAGGGCGAGCACGATGTCGACGGTCTGGTTCGCCGCCGCATGCAAGACCGTGGTGATAGCGGTGACAAAGATGATCTGGAACAGCGACGTGCCGACAACGACATTGGTCGGCATATTGAGGATATACAGCATCACCGGGACCATGATGAAGCCGCCGCCGACGCCCATCATGGCGGCGAGCATGCCGACAAAAGCGCCGAGAATGATCGGCGGGATCGGGCTGATGTAAAGGCCGGAGGTGCGAAACCGCATGGCGAAGGGAAGGGCGGCCATCCAGGCCGGGCTTCGCCGCTTGCGCGCCCGGCGCTTTTGGTTAGGCGCACGCAACAACGCCCGTGCGCTTTCTATCATCATCAAGGCGCCGATAATGCCAAGGAATACGACATAGGAAACCGAGATCAGCGTCTCCACCTGGCCGCTTTCGCGCAAGGCGCGGAAGATGAGAATGCCCACGCCGGAACCAGCGGCGCCGCCAATCACCAGAAAGCCGCCGATCTGAAAATCCACCGTCTTTCTTTTCAGATGCGCCAACACGCCGGAAACGGATGATGCAACGATCTGCGAGGCTTCAGTGCCCACCGCTACCGCTGGCGGGATGCCGTAAAAAATCAAAAGCGGCGTCATCAGGAAGCCGCCGCCGACGCCGAACATGCCGGACAGAAAGCCGACCGCAGCCCCCATGGCGATGATCACCAGCGGATCGACCGGGATCTCCGCAATGGGGAGATAAAGCAGCATGAACAAGGGCCAGAGTTGAATTTACGCTGAATTGGCCGCGTTATAGGCGCGCCCGGCGCGCCGGCGCAAGCGAGCGGAAGCTTTCGGTCTGTGATCCGGATCGAACGATGCGTGTGAGACGCCGCAACGGCTCAGCCGTGTTATCGGGCCTCGCCGCCTGCGGCATTCGCGTCCGGGTTCGGCGTCTGCGCGATCCAGGCGCTAACGCGCTGATCGGCGGCGGCGCGCTCGCTTGTGGTCAGCCCGGCTGCTACGCCAGCCGCAAGAGGCTGCGCCGCCTGATCGCCGTTTTGCGCGGCGAGCGAATACCAGAAATAGGCTTTTTCTGCGTCCTGAATGGCGCTGCCTTCGGCGCTCGGATGATAGATCGCGCCGAGATTATACTGGGAATCGACCAGTCCGAAATTCGCCGCCTGTTCGAACCAGCCAATGGCCTCGCTGCTGTCCGCCGGGCCGCCATCGCCGCGCGCGGTCATGACGCCGATACGGTGCATGGCGAGCACATTGCCGCCATTGGCTGCGCGCCGGAACCAGACCCGCGCCTGGCCGAGATCCTGCTCGACCCCCTGTCCGGTCTTGTAGAGCTCGCCGATCTGCAATTGCGCCGGCGGATAGCCGAGCGCGGCGGCGTCCTGCAGATCGCTGATCGCCTGGCGCGCGGCGGTCTCGTTCGATGCTGCGCTGAGCCCGTTCATGGCTTTCTCATAGAGCGCTGTCGGATCGATCGCCGGCGCTTCCGGCACCGTCGGCAGCGCTTCGGATTGCGAAGCGGGCGCCGCTGGCGCTTCGCCTGCGGCGGGTTGCGCCGTCGTGAGTGACGGGCTGGCTGCGTCTTCCGGCTTGAATACGAAATCCTTTACAAGAAAACCGAGCGCAACAATGGCGAGAATTATCGCCCCGCCCAGCGCCAGCGTGATCGGGCGCGCCGATGCGTTGGGTTGCAGGGTTTCAAACGCCGCGCGATCGCTATTGCGGCCTTGTTGCTCCTCATCGCCGCCCATATCGAGCGGGCCGGCGTCGGCTGACGGCGTCGTATCCGACGCCGCTTTGCGCCGGCTGAGGCGCGCGCGGGTTGCGGAGATCGCCTCGGTGATTTTAGCGAAACGTCCGCTCGGCGACGCGTCTTCATCGTTATCGGTCTCCGGCGCGGCGGCTGATGGCTTGGTGATCGGCTCGCCGTCATGAGGCTCCGGGGCGCGTTCGAGTTCTGCGGTCAGGCGCTTTTGTCTGGCGCGCGCAGCGAGGATCGCTCGTTGCTTCGCGGTGAGGTTGCGCCGTGTCGCGCGGCCGGCGCCGCCAGCGGTAAGCGGCGCGGCGTCCTCTGCGCGCTGGCCCGCATCCATGCCGTCGTCATCGGCGGATGTGCTGTCCTCTCCCCGGTCGTTGCGTTCGTCCGCAATTTCGCTGTCTTCAAAGGCAACGACATCGTCGCGGCTTTCAGCGCCTGAGGCGTCCGCTTCGTTATCGGCTTCATCATGGGCGTCGACATCGGACGCCGGCATTAGTGAGGCGGTCTCGTCTGATTGTTGGTCGTCGTCGTCGTCGAGCGCGTTTTCCTCGTCGAGATCAGACAGGAGCGCATTGATATCGTCTTCAGCCTCGTCGGCCCCGTCTTGTCGAGAAAATCCGCCGCCGGTGAGGGCGCTGCGCACCCGCGCCAGTCGTGATTGCGCATCGCCGGCTTTATTTTCTGCTGGGGCCTGGGGCGCGCCGGCAGCGGCGTTCGGCGCGCTGTCTTCATCCTCATCAAGCTCGAAGCTGAAATCCTCAACCGGCGCGGCGGCGTCCTCGTCATCCGCCTCAATCTCGAACTCGTCGGCGAAGGCGAAGGGGTCGCGTTCTGGTTCCGGCTCGGTCGTTGTCGGCTCGCTTGGCGACGCGTCGTTTTCGACGACTGCTTCCGCTTCTTTGAGCGCTTCGGCGTCATATTCGAGCGCTTCGGCGTCAGAGGCGGCTTGATCCGCGGTCTTATCGCTTTCGGCGTCGATTTCCGGCGCGGCCTCGTCGGCTGGCGGCGTTGCGGCGCGCGCCTTGCTCAAGGCTTCAACGCGTTCGCGCATCTGGTCGAAGGAATCCTGGAGCGTATCGAGCCGCGCATTGGTTTCGTTCACGGCCTCGCCGGTCTCGCCGGAAGCCTCGCCTTCTTCGACCCGGTCCATCACCTGCTTACGGACTTCAGCGATCGTGTCGGCGACTTTCTGGACGCCGTCGGAGCTGCGCTGTTCAGCCGCTTCAATCTGTTCGGACAGTTTGGCGATGGTCTTTTCAAATGCGCGGATTTGGTCGCCGCCGCGTTTGATCTCGTCGCCAAGGACGCGCAGCCGCGCGCCGGTCTGTTCGACAAAGGCCGGATCGGCCGATTGCGCCGCTGCTGATTTCAGCGCGGCGGCTTCATGCGCCACTTTCTCGGCGCGCGCCACTCGTTCGGCGAGCCCTTCGATCGCCTTTTGCAGCGGGCTCATATCGGCCGGTTCGCTCTCGCCGGTTCCAACGCGGTCGATGCGCTCGGCGAATTCCTGCAATTGCTGTTCAGCGGAGTCGAGCCGGCGCAGCGTGGTCTTTTGCGTTGTCGAGAACTGCACCGCGACCTGGGAGACCGCTTTTTCCAGCGCCTTGAGGGCTTCAATGCGATTGCGATCGCCGCCGTTTTTCTCGAGCCGGTCGATGCGCGAGGCGAGGTCGTCATAAGTGCCTTCGGCGGGCTTGACCCGTTCAAGGCGCTGCAGGCGCTCGACGACGCCGCCGACATTGCGCGACAGCGATGAAACGGATTCGGTGTTCTTTTTTTCCGCTTCAGCGACGCGCGCGCGCAAATGTTCGATTGCGGTGACGATATCGCGCAGCTTCAGTCCTTCGACCTCGCCGGAAGACGCGCTTTCCTCGCCATGGCTGTAAATCATCTGATTGAGCCATTCGCCGACCGTCATGCCTTCGCGCCGCGCCGCGTCCTTCGCCGTTTCGCGTGCGTCGCGCTCAATTCCTTTGACGCTCCAGGGCGCGTTCGATTTCATGGCGTTCCACCGTCATTCCCGAGAGGCGCTTGGCGATTGCGGCGCGCCCCAAATTTGTCGCCTGTCTTTATTCTAGCCGGCGCGGCATGCGCCAAGGCGAACACATCACCGTTAAGCTGCTTCGCAAGGCGGGCAAAGCCTTTGCCGGGCAAAGAATTTTTCGCCTGCCCGTTGCAGATTAACGATGATTCGCACCGTGCTTTGGCGACATTTTTCCCCTCTTGCACAATCTGCTGCGATCCGCGCTTTGCCATGGCGCGGCGGGTGATTACATTGCGGGCGAAAATCAATTTCTCTTCGCCAAGGAGCCGCCGCGATGACTGCCTATAACGCGCCACTCAAGGACATGCAGTTTGTTCTCAATGACGTGCTGCAAATGTCGAAATATTCGAATCTTCCGGGCTTTGCGGATGCAAGCGAAGACGTCGTCGAGGCGATTCTCGAAGAAGGCGCTAAGCTGGCCTCGAATGTCTTGCATCCGATCAACCATTCCGGCGACAAGGAAGGCTGCACCCGGCATGAGGATGGTTCGGTGACAACGCCGAAGGGCTTCAAGGAAGCCTATGAGACCTACAAGCAGGGCGGCTGGCAGGGGCTGTCTTTCGATCCGGACTATGGCGGGCAGGGCCTGCCCTACGTGCTCGCGGTGGCGGTGTCGGAAATGGTCTCCGCGGCGAATATGGCCTTCGGCATGTATCCGGGCCTGGCGCGCGGCGCGGCGGATGCGATTTACGCCCACGGCACGGATGAGCAAAAACAGCAATATCTGCCCAACATGATCGCCGGCGAATGGGGCGGCACCATGAACCTCACCGAACCCCATTGCGGCACCGATCTCGGCATGCTGCGCACCAAGGCGGTTCCGCAAGGCGACGGCTCTTACAAGGTCACCGGCACCAAGATTTTCATCTCCGCCGGCGAGCATGATCTCACCGAACAAATCATCCACCTCGTGCTCGCGCGGATCGAAGGCGCGCCGGAAGGCGTTAAAGGCATCTCGCTGTTTATCGTGCCGAAATTCCATATCAATGAGGACGGCTCGCTCGGCGCGCGCAATGGCGTGATGTGCGGTTCCATTGAAGAGAAGATGGGCATCCACGCCAATTCGACCTGCGTTCTCAATTATGACGACGCGACCGGCTATCTTCTCGGCGAGGAGGACAAGGGCCTCAAAGCCATGTTCACCATGATGAACGAAGCGCGGCTCGGCGTCGGCATGCAGGGGCTGGCGATTTCCGAGGTCGCCTATCAGAACGGCGCATCCTATGCGAAGGACCGCTTGCAGGGCCGGGCGCTGACCGGGCCGGCCGCACCTGAAAAGCCCGCCGACCCGATCATCGTTCATCCGGATGTGCGCCGTATGCTGATGGATCACCGCGCCTTTACCGAGGGCGCGCGCGCCTGGATGTATTGGTCGGCTTTGTGGGGCGATTTGCACAACAAGGCCGAAGATGAGGCGACCCGGCAAAAGGCTGACGATTATATGGGCCTGATGACGCCGATGCTGAAATCCTACCTCACCGAGAAAGGCTATTGGCACGCAACCAATGCGCAGCAGGTGCTGGGCGGCCATGGCTACATCCAGGAATGGGGCATGGAGCAATTCGTGCGCGATGCGCGGATCGCCATGATCTATGAAGGCGCGAACGGCATTCAGGCGCTTGACCTTGTAGGACGCAAATTGATGAAGGATGGCGGGCGCGCCTGGCAAACTTTCTTTGCCGATGTGGACGAGTTCATCGCCGACAATCAGGATAATGAGGAATTGAAACCGTTCCTCGACGGCCTCGCTCTCGCCAAATCCCGCACCGCCGAAGCAACGCAATGGTTGGCTGCAAACGCCATGCAGAATTTCAACCACGCCGGTGCGTCGTCGATGGATTATCTCAGCCTGTTCTCGCTGACCTGCCTTGCCTTTGCCTGGGCTCAGTCGGCGAAGGCCGCGCTTGAGAAAAAAGGCTCCGGCGATGCGTTTTACGAAAACAAGCTCATCACCGGGAAATATTTCCTCGAGCGGCTGCTGCCGGATACCGGCATGCATCTTGAGAAGGTCAAGACCGGCGCCGATACGATGATGTCGATGCCGGCGGAGGCGTTTTAAGCCGCCCATATGCAAGTCTTGTTGTTTGACCTTGGCGGGGTCGTCGTCGGCTATGACGGCCCCGGACGCCTCGCCGCGCTGTCGAAAGGCGCGATGAGCTTTGAAGATGCGCGCGCTGCGCTCGGCGGCTCTGCAAATCTTCATGCCTATGAGCGCGGCGAAATCGAAGAAGAGGCGTTCGCCGCGCGCGCGATTGACGAGTGGCGTCTTGATATGTCGCCGCAAGATTTCATCGCCGATTTTGAAACCTGGCCGGATCGCCTGCTGCCCGGTTCGAAAGCGGCGATTGACCGGTTGCGCGGCCGCTACCGGCTCGCTTGCCTTAGCAATATCAACACCGCCCATTGGCGCCAGGCCGAGGCGCTGGGGCTCGGCGGCTGGTTCGAGCACGCGTTCCTGTCACATGAGATGGGCGCGCGCAAACCGGAACCCGCCATCTATGAAAAGGCGATTGCGTCACTCGGCGCGACGGCCGGTCAAATCATTTTCTTTGACGATATGCCGGCCAATATCAATGCGGCGCGGGCCGCCGGCATGACGGCGCATCATGTGCCGGCGCCGGGAGATTTGCCGTCGTTATTATACGCCGTGCTTTAGGGTGTGCGCTCGCGCTCAGCCGCGCGCGATCTTCAGCGATGCCGGGTCGAGCGTCTTCAACTCGCATTCCCAAACAGTGATGACCCGCCAGCCAAGGTCCTTAAGCGCGGCGGCGTTCTTTTCATCGCGCGCCTTGTTGCGGGCGATTTTCTCGCGCCAGTAATCGGCGTTGGTTTTTGGCGTGCGCCGCCCGCGCTTGCAGTGATGGCCGTGCCAGAAGCAGCCATGAACGAAGATCACCGCGCGATGCTTCGGAAAGACGATGTCCGGCTTGCCCGGCAGGTTTTTGACATTGAGGCGATAGCGAAACCCGAGCGCGAACAACGCCTTTCGCAAGCAGATTTCCGGGCCGGTATCCCTGGCCTTGACCGCGCGCATCACTTCCGAACGTTTTTCTTTTGAGAAAACGTCGGTGCGGCGCTGCTCGGTCATGCGGCCTTGCGCGCACGCACCGAGGAAAGCGCCGGTTCGAACACCGCCTCGCTTAACCAGCCCACGACCGGAACAGCGACGCCGTCGCCGGCAAGTTTAAGCGCTGCGGTGGCGTTCGCCGGCAATATGTAATCCTCAGGCAAGCCCATCAGCCGCGCGGCTTCCCTTGGCGACAACAAACGCGAGCGGACTTTTTCGTTCTCAATGGCGAAGATGAGCTGCCGCGACGAGCCGCCTGCCGGGGTGCGCAAGCAACCGGCGAGCCCGTCAAAGCGCGCTTCGACGCGCTGAACGGAAACGCCGTTTTCGCTGCGCGTGCGCCGGAACGCAGCGCCGACCCGGCGCGCGCCGCTGGCGATCAGCGTGTCGAGCCGCTGTTTTTGATGCGCGCTCATCATCGCGACCAGCCGCGCGGTCTGTTCCGGCGCATGCCAGTCAGGCGCGTCCCAGTCGATGATGTCCGCAAGGCGGATATTGCGCCCGCGCGGCGGCGTCGCACCCAGCCAGAAAAACCGTGCGCGCGCCGCGGACGGGAGGTTTTCAACGCCGGCTGTTAATGACGGTGGGGCCATTTCATCCGTTGGCGGACTGTCAGTCATAGGTGGGTTGAGGCCCGGCGCGAAGCCGAGAATGAAAAGCCGGGGCCGCGATTGCGGCGTAAACGCTTTCGCATCAATGACGCAGGCCGTGACCGCATAGCCGGCGGCGGCGATGCGTTCGATCACCGCCTCAAAGTCGCGTCCGTCATTTGACGTCAACAGGCCGACGACATTTTCAATAGCGATGATTTTCGGGCCGCGTCCGTCGGCGTTTAATTGTTCGATCAATCGCCAGAATGGAAAGAACGCGCCGCTGCGCGCTGCGCTCATGCCGCCGCGCGCGCCAGCGAGCGACAGATCCTGGCAGGGAAACGAGCCCCAGGTGAGATCGGCGGGCGCCGCCGGCATGTCGGCGAGGGTCAGCGCGGCGATGTCGCCTTGCCAGAGATGGCCGCGGCCGAAATTCGCGGCATAAGCGGCGCATTTATGCGGGTCTAGGTCGTTCGCCAGTAAGCATCGCCAGTGCGCGCCAAGACCCAGCCGGGCCATGCCGCCGCCGGCGAAAAATTCCAGAAATGTGCGATTCGCTGACACGCCTCGATGTTATCCCTGTTCGTGCTGTAGCGCAGCGAAAAATTCGCCTTGCCGCATTCCCGCCATAATCATCCGCATACGCACGGGACGCCTGCCGTAATTCCGTCACGATTGCCGTGTTTCCGCCTTATTTCAAGGGCTTTGTTGCAGCGATTGCATCCCTTCGCGTTGACCTTGGCGGATTGACGGCGCAGATTGATGACGGGCGCTAGGGGGCCTCGCTCCATTCTCAAGGAGAGGCGAATGCCCTTGATGAATCTAAGATCAATCTTGCAATGGAAAGTCGCTGCGGCTGTTCTTGTTGCGACGATGGGCGCGGCTGCGCTTTCAACGCCGGTGGCGGCGAAACAATCCGCCAAAGAGGTGACGGGCGTTGCGCCTGACGAACGTGTTCGCGTGGTCATGGCGCGCGAGCGCGATGATCGCGCCGATAAGCAAGACGGCGAACGGCGCCGTGCGCGCGATAATGACCGCCGGCGCAGGGACGGCGCGCGCAATAACAACCGCCGCAAAGACGGCGCGAGACGCAATGGCGGCGAAAGGCGCCGCTCGGCGGATAATAATGAGCGGCGGCGCGATGATCGCGCCCGAGGTCGCGATTCCCGCCGTAATGACGCGCAGCGCGAACGCCGTCGCGAGCGTCAATATGACAGAGGCGAACGCCGGCGCACAGCGGATAATCAGGATCGGGAACGCCGCGCCGGAGAACGGCGCGACCGGCGCGACGCCGATCGCCGCCGCAACCGCGATCAGGACCGCCGGGCTGGCGAGGGCGAACGCCGCCGCGATGCTGACCGGCAGCGCAATCAGGATCGTGAGCGCCGGGCTGACGATCGCGAACGGCGCAGGAATGCGGACGGAGATCGCCGCCGCGATCGTGATCATGATCGCCGCGCCAGAGACCGACGCGACCGCCGGGACGCGGATCGCCATCGTGATGGCGGGCGTCGTCAGGCGGATAGGCGCCGTGACCGGCGCGATGCTTATCGCGATGGTCGCCGCGACCAGCGCTATCGCGACCGGGGACGCGCGCGCGATGCGTATCGGCAGGGGCGGCGCGACCAGCGCCACGCCGACCGGCGTCGTCACCGGATCGGGTCGAAATATCACCATCCCCGCGTGCGTTATGGCGGGCGGCATTTCCGCCATGGTTATGGGCCGCGCCATGGCCATGGCTATTGGTGTTCGACGCACCGCCTATTCCATTATCGCCATGGCTATGATCCCTTTGGCTGGCTGTTTGTCAGTTTCGGCTGGGATCTATACCCGTCCTATTATCTCGATGATTGCCAGGTGGTGGCGCAGACCTTCTATCGCCGCGGCCGGCGTTATCAGGAAGTGGCGGTGCTTTGTTATGACGCCTGGGGCTATGGCTATATCAGGCCAGGCAGCCGCCGGGTCCATCGGTCCTGGTAGGCGGCATTGAACGGCAAATGGGCGCCGGCGCCGGTTTGGGCGGCGGCGCCAAATGTTCGGGCTGTCCTGATTTGCCGGCCCCGATTCGCGAGCATTGACCGCGCCGCCCGACTCCGGAGACAAGGCGGTCTGAGGTGTAGGGATTTCCCGGTTTCACATGTTCGCTTTGTCTCGCGCATTACTGATAACGGTCGCGGCCGGCGTCGCCTGCGCAATTGCGCCGGCATCGGCGTCTGGCGGACTTCAGGACGTGCAGGTGGGCGAACGTGAATTGCAAACCCGGATAGCATTTATCTGCGACGAGCCCTGTGTTTTGGAAAAGCGCAGCGACGCCGTATTTTTCCTGCCGGGCGTCGATGCGGAAATGACCCTCGACCTTGTCGATCGCAGCCGCAATATCGAAGGCTTTTCCATTCGCCACGATGCGGAAGGCAGCCTCGTCACTGTCAGCCCGACGCGCGTCATCGAATACGCCAATGCCAAACCCTGCCGCATTGACGGCCGTCAGGCGGCCTGCGCGGATATTTTTTTCGCGGAAGCGGGGCCGCGCGAAGCGAGCATCGAAACGCCGACTTTGGCCCCGAACCGCGCGGCGCAGAATTCAGCGGCGCCAAAGCCGGTTCTGCGGGAAAGTGAAACCGATCGGCTTTCGCGCTTCGCCCGGCTTGGCCCGCCTGAACGCTTGACGCCGCCGCGGGACATGCCGCCCGAGGGCGCGCGGCTCGCCTCGGTGCGCCCAGTCAAGGCGCCGGCGATTGATCCGTCCCCGATCATGCGCGACGCGGCGCCAGTCGCCGAGGTTGCGTTCGATTATGCGGCGAGCGTGCGCGCGCTGCTCGGCAAGACCTTGTCGCCGGGATTTTGCGCTTCATCGCGCGCGAGCTTGCAGGCCGACCCCTGGGCGCTTGAGCAGATGGTCAATGTCGGTCTTTGCGAAGCCGCCGCCGGCGACGCCGCCAAGGCGGAGCAAATGCTGGTCAGATTGCTTGAATACACGCCCGATAATTACGAAGCGCATGTAGGCCGTGCGCTGATCGCCTGGCAGGCGGGCGAAAAGAGTGTTGCGCGGCGGTATTTTCAGGATGCGCTGAATGCGCCGCCGCCGCTCGAAGAATCAAACCGCATCGTTGCGGCGATGAACCGGCTTTAGATCACCGCCTTGCGCGCCGCGAAAGTTGGGTCGCGCCAGCTTTCGGACCGCAGCACCTCTTCGAGGGCGTCGGCGGCGTCCCAGATGTCCGCATAACGAAGATAAAGCGGCGCAAAGCCGAAACGCATCAGATCAGGCGTTCTGAAATCGCCGATGACGCCGCGGGCGATCAATGCCTGAACGACCGCGTATCCATCCGCGAATTTGAGGCTGACATGGCCGCCGCGCCGCTCATCAGCGCCGGGTGAAACACTTTCAAGGCCCAGCGCCTCAGCGCGGGCGAGGAAGATATCGCCGAGCGCTTTCGCTTTATGCTCGATTGCGGCCATTTCGACCCCGTCAAAAACGTCTAGCGCGGCGTCGAGCGATGCGAGCGAAAGGATTGGCGGCGTGCCGCAGGCAAAACGCCCGACGCCGGCGGCAGGCGCATAATCGCCGCCGAAATCAAACGGCCGCGCATGCCCCATCCAGCCGGAAAGCGGTTGGTCGAGCGATTGCGCCGCGGCGCGCGCGACAAAGACGAAAGCCGGCGCGCCGGGCCCGCCATTCAGATATTTATAACCGCAGCCGACCGCATAGCGCGCGCCGGCGCCTTCGAGGTTGATATCGATGACGCCAGCGGCATGGCTTAAATCCCAGATGATCACTGCGCCGGATTTCGCGGCTTCCGCTTCCCATGCGGCGATGTCGACGACGGCGGCGGTCTTGTAATGCACTGCGCTCTTGATCAGTACAGAGACGTTATCCTTGAAGGCGTTCGCCGGCTCGCCCGGTTCGCGTTTGATGAGCGGCGCGCCGGTCAGCGATGCGAGCCCTTGCAGAATATAACCGTCGGTCGGGAACTCATCATGCTCATAGGCGAGGGCGCCAGGATGCTGTTTCATCAGCGCGCTGGCGAGTTTGAAAATGTTCACCGAAACCGAATCGCAGACGATCACATCCCCGGCGGCGGCGCCGATCAGCGCCGCGATCTTCGCCCCGCAGCGTTTCGGCAGATCGATCCAGCCGGCGCTGTTCCAGGATTTGATGAGGTCGCGGCCCCAATGCGCGGCGGCGGTTTCGGCAAGACGCGAGAGCGCGGCGCGCGGTGGCGGGCCCAGCGAATTGCCGTCGAGATAGATGACGCCGTCCGGCAGGTCGAATTGCGCGCGCAGCGCGGCCAAAGGGTCTTGCCGGTCGAGCGCGAGCGCTTCTTGTCTGGAGGAAATGGTCATCGGGGCGATCTCAACTTTTTATCGTTCTCAGCAGTGCGCGGACCGGCGCCGCATCCAGTCCTTGCAGTTTGAGGGGCGGGGCGATCAATTCATATATGCCCGGCGTGACATGGTCGAGCCGCAAGCCCTCAAGGATGCGCATATCGGCGCGGTTTACCGCGTTATGGGCGTCCATGCTTTTGGAGGTTGACGGATCGAGCGAGGGCGTGTCGACGCCGATCAGGCCACAGCCGCGCGCCGCGAGCCAGTCAATGGCGTCCGCGCCGATAGCGGTGAAATCCGGGTCCCAACGCTCGGGCAGACGGTGATAAGTGCGGATCAGCACCCGTTCCGGCGCAACTGCGTGAATTTCGTCAAGGGCGGCGGCTAGCGCCGTTGCGCTGACGGCCGGCGCCTGGTCTAGCAGGTGAACAACCGCACACGGACCAATGTAAGAAGACACGTCCACCTCGTCGATGGCGGCGCCGTGCGCGTCGTAATGAAGCGGCGCGTCGGCATGCGTGCCCGTATGGGTCGACATGACGAGGCGCGAGACATTGACGGGGCAATCCGCGCCGATCGCCCAGCTACGCGTCGCCTCGAAAACCGTGTCGCCCGGAAACATCGGAGTTTTCGCACTCACGGGCGGGGTAATGTCGATCAGCGCTGCGGTCATCGGTCGTTCGCTCATGGGCCGATCAATCATGAATTGCGTTGCAAGGTCAATTCGCCGGCGAATGGCGGGGAAAAGGACGCGGGCGCTTGACCCTTCCCGGTTCCGCGCCTAGCGTCCCGCGACCTTTTCGAAAACCATCGCTGATATGACAGATCTCAAAAAGAAACAGTCCTTTCAGGGGCTTATCCTGACCCTGCAGCAATATTGGGCCGACCAGGGCTGCGTCATCCTGCAGCCTTACGACAAGGAGATGGGGGCGGGGACATTTCACCCGGCGACCACCTTGCGCTCGCTCGGCCCGAAACCGTGGAAGGCGGCCTATGTGCAGCCCTGTCGGCGGCCGACCGACGGGCGCTATGGCGCGAACCCGAACCGCTTTCAGCATTACTACCAGTTCCAGGTGGTCCTGAAGCCAAGCCCGAAAAACATTCAGGAGCTTTATCTCGGCTCGCTTGATGCGATCGGCGTTGATCGATCCGTGCACGATATAAGGTTTGTCGAAGACGACTGGGAAAGCCCGACGCTCGGCGCCTGGGGGCTCGGCTGGGAGGTCTGGTGCGACGGCATGGAAGTCACGCAGTTCACGTATTTCCAACAGGTCGGCGGCTTTGATTGCAAGCCGGTGACTGGCGAAATCACTTACGGGCTCGAACGCCTCGCCATGTATGTGCAGGGCGTCGATAACGGCTTTGATCTTGACTTCAACGGAGAGGGCGTCACCTATGGTGATGTCTTCCACCAGCAGGAAGTGGAATTTTCCGGCTATAATTTCGAGCATGCGGACACTGACGTCTTGTTCGACCAGTTCAAGGAAGCCGAAGCGGCGTGCCTCGCGATCATTGAGGCAGGCAAGGCGGCGGGCAAGTCCTATGCGCTGCCGGCTTACGACCAGTGCATTGCGGCGAGCCATCTGTTCAACCTGCTCGATGCGCGCGGGGTGATCTCCGCCACCGAACGCCAGTCCTATATCTTGCGGGTCAGAACCTTGTCGAAAGCCTGCTGCGAGGCCTGGCTGGCGAGCCCGCAAGGGCGCACCGAAGGCGCGGGCGTCGTCGATTACGAAGAGGCGTAGAAAACGGGATGAAATCTGACATGAGCTGGCGCGTTTATCTTTCCGGCGAGATCCACACCGAATGGCGCGGCGAGATTGAGCGCATGGCTCGCGCGCGCGGCCTTGATGTCGTCTTCACAGCGCCGGTGACCGATCACCCGGCCTCGGATGATTGCGGGGCCGCCATTCTGGGCGCCGAGGACGACAAATTTTGGCATGACCGGAAAGGCGCCGGGATCAACGCCATCCGCACCAATACGCTGATCAAGGCGGCCGATATCGTCATTGTGCGGTTCGGCGACAAATATAGGCAATGGAATGCGGCGTTCGATGCGGGATATGCGGCGGCGCTCGGCAAGCCGCTGATCATCATGCACGGGCCCGACATCAATCATCCGCTGAAGGAAATCGACGCGGCCGCGTTTGCCGTCATCGAAACGCCGGCGCAGGCTGTCGATATTCTCGATTATGTGATGGACGGGCGCCTTAAGGGGTATACGGATTAAGGGTGTGGCCAAGATCTCTCTACCGCTTGAAGGCGGGTGCCAATGCGGCAAGCTGCGCTATGCGCTGACCGCGCCGCCGCTCATGCTTTACGCGTGTCATTGCGCGAATTGCCAGAAACAAACCGGCGGCGCCTTTGTCCTGTCGACGGCGATTGTCGAAAGCGCTTTATCTTTTACCGAAGGGGCGCCTTCGAAAACCGAATGGGTCTCCGCTTCCGGGACGCAGCGCTATGGCCTTTTTTGCGGCGATTGCGGCGGACGCATCGCCAATGGGCAGACGCCGACCAACGGAATTTTGAGCCTCCGCGCCGGCACGTTTGATGACAAAAGCTGGGTGCGGCCAGCCGCGCATATCTGGGTGAAAAGCGCGCAAAGCTGGTTTCCCTTCGCTGAGGGCGATTTGCTCTTCGATGAGCAGCCGAAAGATTACGGGCCGATCGCCGAGCGGTTCCGCTCTTATGTGGAATTTTCTGCATAACCTTTTGATGCCGCCGTTTTTTCCACCATTGCGGCGATGATGCGACACACTTTATAGTCCGCCCTCATCATAAAAATGGGAGGGTCGAGATGCCCAAAATCCTTGGTCTCAATCTGTTAGGCGTCGCCGAAGCGGACTTTGAAGGCGACAATCAGGCTGTCTGGATGGCCGGCGGGTTCGTCATCACGGTCATGCAGGTGATCGGCATCGGGCTGGTGCTGAAATGGAAAGGCGCGGCCTCGCTCAGCGATGCGATCAAGACGGTCTTGTTGTTATGGCTGTTTCTGGCGCTGCCTTTCGCGCATTACGGATATCTCTACGGCGTCGCGCACAGTCAGACTTTGCTGGTAGTGGACGCGACGCATCTGCTCGCCGGTTGGCTTGTCTCGGGTGTGGCGCTTACCTTGATAAAATAGGGCGCGGGACGCATCATCAGAGATAGAGGGGCGGCGTTCGCGCCGCCCTTTCTTTTGTTTTGCGAAGGGAACGGCATGGCGTCAGCGGCGCCCGGTAGAAAACGTAAAAGACGGCGGCGCGGGAAAAAGAAGCGTCCCCAGGGCCGGCTGCGCCGTTTTGCGCGCGCTGCGGGCCTCGGCATTGTCGCGCTCGTCGTCGGATCGATATTCTGGGCCGGCTATTACGGCGCAGCGCCGCCGCCGGGAACGCTCCTGATGGCGCAGCGCGCGCTTTCAGGCCAGGCCGTCAATCATCCGTGGACGCCGCTTGAGGAAATCTCGCCGCATCTCGTCACGGCGGTGGTCGCGGCGGAGGACACGCGCTTTTGCTTGCATGGCGGCATTGATTTTGATGCGATCGACCAGGCGCTTGAAGAATTGAAAAACGGCAAACGCCTGCGCGGCGCCTCAACCATTTCGCAGCAGACCGCCAAGAACGCGTTTTTGTGGAATGGCGGCGGCTGGCTGCGCAAGGGCGGCGAGGCATGGATGACTGTTCTCATCGAAACCTTATGGCCGAAGCGGCGGATCATGGAGGTTTATCTTAATGTGGCCGAATGGGGCGACGGCGCTTTTGGCGCTGAAGCGGCCGCACAGGCCCGTTTCGGCAAGAGCGCGAAACATTTGACGGCGCATGAAGCCGCGCTGCTTGCGAGCGTGCTGCCAAACCCGCATAAATGGCGCGTCGACCCGCCTGGGCCTTACGTGCGTAAACGCTCGGGCACGGTCCGGGCGCGGATGGCTCAGGTTCGCCGGGACGGGCTCGACGCCTGCGTGCTGAAACCATGAGGAGGGCGCCATGAGCGTGATGGTGATTGCGTGCTATCGGCCGAAACCGGGTAAGGACGCCGACCTCACGGCATTGATAAAAACTCATCAGCCGGTCTTGCGAACCGAGGGACTTGTCGGCGAAGACCCATCCCTTTGCGGACGTGCGAGCGACGGAACGTTTGTCGAAGTTTTTTGCTGGAAGTCGAAGGAAGCGATCGACGCGGCCCATGAAAACGCGGCCGTTCTCGCCTCGTGGGAGAAATTTGCGGCGGCCTGTGATTATGTGAGCATTGGCGATCTCGCGGAATCGAAAGAAATATTCGCCTCATTCACACCGGTCGATCTCGGCTAGGCGCGCCATTCGCGCCGGAAAGGAAATCCCATGCGACTTCTTGCCTTGGCGTTTATGTTCCTTGCCGCCGCATGTGCGAAGGAAAAGACCGAAAATGTACGCGTCACCATGGAAACAAGCGCCGGCGCGATCACGCTGGAGCTTTATGCCGACAGGGCGCCGGCGACGGCGGCGAATTTCCTTCAATATGTTGATCAGGGTGCTTTTGACGGCGCGCATATCTATCGCGCGACGCGGCCCGGCAATGATCCGCTGATCTCCGTCATTCAGGGCGGGCTGTGGAAGCCCTGGGAGGAAGGGATGGATGCGGATTATGCCGCGCCTTACCCGCCAGTGGCGCATGAGACGACGGAAATGACCGGGCTTTCCCACACGGACGGCGTTATCTCCATGGCGCGGGTCGAGCCGGGCACCGCATCGTCGGAATGGTTCATCAATGTGGGCGACAACCCTTCGCTCGATTTCGGCGGGACGCGGAACCCGGACGGGCAGGGCTTTGCCGCTTTTGGCAAAGTCGTCGCCGGGATGGATGTGGTGCGCGCCATCAACGCCGCGCCGACAGGGCCGGGCGAAGGTTTCGCCGGGCAGGTTCTCGCCGAGCGGGTGGAAATCCGCAATGTCCGGCGGGCGGAATAGGCGGAGATGACCCGCACCACTTCGGAGCGCCATACGGATATATTGAACGGCTACAAGGCCGGCGGCTCCCGCTTCAATGAGTGGAGCCGCGAAAAGCTCGGGGACTTCACTCTGCTGCGCTGGGAATGGGGCGCGCTTTCCATGCGCTGGGACATTGATGAGCGCTTCATCATGCCGGACGGGGTGATGTTTGGCGGGCATATCGCCTCGGTCGCCGATCATGTGGCCGGGCTTGCCGCCATGACGGTGCTGACCGGCGATCGCGAGCGCTTTCGCACTTCGCGGCTTGAGACCAATTATTTCCGGCCGCTGACGGCGCCGCTGGCGCTGATCGAAGCGCGGGTGACCAATGCGTCGAAAACCCTTATCCATGTGGAGGCGGATTTCACCGATCGGCATGAAAAGCGCGCCGTGCGGGTGAACGCCGTGCAGGTGCGGCGCCTGACCGGCTGAGTTGAATGCCGACATCCGCGCCGCTTGCGCCCAAGGCTGACCCCCCCTAGAAACCTCCGCCATGTCAGAGCTTCTCTTAGAACTGTTTTCCGAGGAAATTCCCGCCCGCATGCAGGGCCGCGCCGCCGCCGATCTGGAGCGGGCGGTCAATAAGGCGCTGCTTGACGCCGGTTTCATGCCGGAAGGGGTGAAAGCCTTTGCCGGGCCGCGCCGCCTGACATTGGTCGCGACCGGCTTGCCCGCGCGTCAGCCCGACCGGCGCGAGGAGAAAAAAGGCCCGCGCGTCGGCGCGCCGGAAAAAGCGGTTGAAGGGTTCTTGAAATCGGCGGGGCTTTCCTCCCTCGATCAATGCGAACAGCGCGAGGACAAAAAGGGCGCCTTTTGGGTCGCGGTGATCGATCGCAAGGGCCGCGAGACGGCGGACCTCATCGCCGAGTTCGTGCCGCAGATCCTGCGCGGTTTTTCCTGGCCGAAATCGATGCGCTGGGGCGATTCAAACGAGGATGGCGGCGATCTGCGCTGGGTGCGTCCGCTGCATCGCGTCCTGTGTACGTTCAATGGCGAGATCGTGCCGTTCGAAATCGGCGGCGTTGTGAGCAGCGACGTTACCGAGGGCCATCGCTTCATGGCGCCGGGCGAGATCACCGCGCGCTCATTTGAAAATTACGAACGGGCCCTGCGCGAGGCGAAAGTCCTGATCGACGCCGAGGAGCGTAAAGAACTGATCGACCGCGACGCGGAAACCCTGTGCAAGGCGCAAGGGCTTGAGCTGGTCGAGGACGCGGGGCTGCTGGCGGAGCTTACCGGGCTTGCCGAATGGCCGGTGGTGATGATGGGCGCGTTCGACGAAAAATTTCTGTCGCTGCCCGACGAAGTGCTGACCGCATCAATGCGCGGGCATCAGAAATATTTCTCCGTACGCGATCCGAAAACCGGCCGCCTTGCGAACCGCTTTATCTATGTCGCAAATCTCGACGCGCCGGATGGCGGCAAGGCCATGCGCGTCGGTTATGAACGGGTGCTGACCGCGCGGCTCTCCGATGGCTGGTATTTATACAATCAGGATTTGAAACGTCCGCTGGCGGATCGTATAGACGATCTAGACCAGGTGACGTTTTTCGAAGGGCTCGGCAGCGTCGGCGAAAAGGCGCGGCGCGTGGCGGCGCTGGCCAAGGAAATCGCCCCGGCGGTGGGGGCCGATCCTGAGACGGCGGAACGCGCGGCCCTGCTGGCGAAAGCCGACCTTGTCACCGGCATGGTCTATGAATTCCCGGAACTGCAAGGGGTGATGGGCCGGTATTACGCGCTTGAGCAGGGCGCGGCGGCCGACATCGCCGACGCCATCCGCGATCACTACAAGCCCGCCGGTCAGGATGACGCCGTGCCGACCGCGCCGGTTTCAGTGGCTGTCGCATTGGCCGACAAGATCGACACGCTCACGGCTTTCTGGGCCATCGGCAAGAAGCCGACAGGCTCCAGCGATCCGTTTGCTTTACGGCGCGCGGCGCTGGGGGTGGTTGAGATTTTAAGCCTGATAAAAATAAATGTTCAGGTTTTTGAAATTTTGGCGAAGAGTTTCTCTGAATTCTTCGAAACGGCAAATAGTGGCGGCTTGGAGTTAAATTTTAACAACTTTGAAACCTATTTTAATTCTGCTTTAGCAATCAATCCCGAAGCTATTGATGATTCATTCGTTAGAAACATACGAAGTGTTTTTAATGAAAATAGCGACGGGTTAACCCGCGCCCGAAAGTATGCGACATACCATAGAGAACAAAGCAGAAGCGTGGTCTCTTTCTTCCACGACCGTCTGAAAGTCTATCTCCGCGACTCTTCAAGCAAGAATGGGGGCCACCGGCATGACCACATCGACGCGGTGCTGGTCGATGCGGACGGCAATCTTCAGGACGATCTGGTGCTAATCGTCGCCAGGCTCGAAGCGCTCGAAGCCTTCCTCAAGACCGATGACGGCGCCAATCTTGTCGCGGCCTACAAGCGCGCGGCGAACATCCTCAAGGCCGAAGCAAAGAAAGACAAAAAGCGGGCCGATCCGAATGCGGTGGAGGCGGGCGCGCTGGTCGAGCCGGAAGAAAAAGCGCTTTTCGCGGCGTTGAGCGACGCGGAAGCCAAGGCGGCCGAGGCCATTGCCGACGAAAATTTCGAAGCGGCGATGGCGGCGCTCAGCCAATTACGCGCGCCGCTCGATGCGTTTTTCGACAAGGTCACGGTCAATGCGGACGATGCGAAGCGCCGCGCCAACCGGCTTTCCTTGCTGGCGCGCCTGACCGCCGCCACGGCGCGCGTCGCGGATTTTTCAAAACTCGAAGGCTAGCCTCGAAACAATCGATGTTTTCACCTCCCCCTTGAGGGGGCGGCGCAACGCCGGATAATTCTAATCCTTGAAGCCCGGCGCGCGCTCGGCGCTGGGGAACAGCAAGAACGCCAGCATCAAGATGTAAGGCGCATAGTCCCATGACAGCGCCAGCGCCCAGACGTCGGAAAAAATATTGGCGTGTTTCAATACCGCGTCGCGCGGCGTGATGACCGACAGGCCCGGCACGAATTCCGCGTCCACCACTTCCTGCCGGCGCGAGATCGCTTCGGGTTTCGCCGGCGGTTCTGGCGGGTCGAGCATGTCGCGAAAAATGTCGAGCCCGCGGGCGGGGGATTTTTCCGCCGTCGACAAGAGGGGCACGGGCGGCTTTTGCAGTTTTTGCGAACGGATCAAGGATTGCAGCGCGTCCTCGACCTCCATGGCGTAAGCATCAATGGCGGCCTGCTGGCGCGCGCTGGTGCGCGACGAGACCGGCTTTGGGTTTGCCCGCGCGAAATTGTCGAGCTGCGCATCGAGCAAGCGTTCGATCCGCTTGTCATGGCGCCAGCGATTGAGAACGCTCGCAAAATCGTCGAATGCAGTCTCGAATTCGCGATTCCAACGGTCGATATTGTCAAAGGCGTTGCGCGAGAGCAGGCGCTTTAGTTCAGCGGTTTTCGCGGCGCAAATCTCCGGATCATAAGGGTCGATGCCGGAAGGGTGCGCGCCGTTTATGATCGCCGCAACGCTGTTTTCGAGCGCGGTGAACCAGACCGCGAGCGCGTCGAAATAGTCGGCCACGGCGCCGGCGCCCGCCGCGCCCGACTGCGTGCCGCCATTGCGCTCTGATGCGGCGACCCGCGCGACATCGGCGGCGGCGAGACGCAAATCTTCGAGAAACAGGAAGTCCTTTTGCCGATAGGCGGTGATGCCGGCGCATTCGGCGGCAAGGCGATCGATCTCCGCCGAATAGGTGTGGCGCACTGCGTCGACGCCGCCGATCCCGACCACGGTGGTCCAAGTGGAAACGAAAAACAGGATCAGCGCCAGCACCGGCACGACGATGAACAGTTTGATCGCCCGTTCGATGAAAAACGCCATATCTGCGATGAGGCCGCCGCCCATCGCCCGAAACCAGTCGCGGTGGCGGACGAATTCCGCCCCGCCGACCCAGATCGCGACCGCCAGGCAAAAGACGAAAGCGCCAAAGGCCGGCGGCAGGACGGCGTTGCGGAAAAAGTCATCGGATTCTTGCGAGGTGATGAGCGAAAAGCCGATCGCCGAACTGACCGCGCTGAAAAAACCGGCGGTGACGGCGACCGCGACGAACAGCCGGTTGAAAAGCGACGAGCCATGCAGCCGGCGCGACGTCAGGACCAGGGCGAGCACGACGCCGATAAGGGCGATCACTGCGCTGGCGCCGATCAGGGCGGGCAGGGAAAAACCGCCAATAGTGTTGGCGGCCTGGTCTGGCGCGCCGGCCCCGGCCTGGGCGGCGCCGGGGGAAGAAAACGACAGACAGCCAAGCGCGACCCTGCGCGCTTGCGCCCCAACCGGTTTTGCCCGCGTTCGCTCGCGGTTTTGCCGCCCCATCCGATCCCCTCGCGACTTGTCGCCGGGTTTTACCCGCTGAAGTTTTCAAGTCCTCTCCAAGTAAAGCGCAAAAAACGCGGCAAGGCTAACCCTGACAGTCAAAAAGGTTACGTGCAGTGATTTGCATGGGCTGACGCTTTGAATATGTGGTGCGTCGGTAACAGCGACTGCCATTCGCATGGGTCTGCGGCAGATTTCGTCTTGGTTGTTGCGATGCGGCGCCTTAAGGCTTGGCGCGCTGACGCTATTGCCGGCGATGCGGGAGACGACGAAGCAAGATGGCGGTATCCATGAGCGACAAAACGAAATGGGTTTACGGGTTTGGCGGCGGCGACGCGGAAGGCGACGCCTCGATGAAGAACCTGTTGGGCGGCAAGGGCGCGAACCTTGCGGAAATGGCGAGCCTCGGTCTGCCGGTGCCGCCGGGTTTCACGATCACCACCGACGTTTGCTCGGCCTTTTATGAGAATAATCGCCAATATCCAGAGGGCCTCAGGGAACAAGTCGGCGGTGCGCTGGTGAAAATTGGAACCAGCGTCGGCATGGATTTCGGCGATGCGGCCCGCCCGCTGCTGGTCTCGGTGCGGTCCGGCGCGCGCGCTTCGATGCCGGGCATGATGGACACGGTTCTCAATCTCGGCCTGACCGATGAAACGGTCGAGGGGCTTGCAAAACTCTCCGGCGATGCGCGTTTCGCATATGACAGCTATCGCCGCTTCATCCAGATGTATGCTGATGTGGTGCTCGAGCTCGATCACCATGCATTCGAGGAGCTGCTTGAAACCTACAAGGAAGAGCGCGATTATTTCCTCGATACGGAAATGACCGCCGCCGACTGGAAAACGGTCATCGCCGGGTACAAGCAAATCGTCGAAAGCGCGCTTGGCCGGCCATTTCCGCAAGACCCGGAAGAACAGCTCTGGGGCGCGATCGACGCGGTGTTCGGCTCCTGGCGCAATGAACGGGCGAATACGTATCGCCGCCTGCATCATATCCCCGAAAGCTGGGGCACAGCCGTCAATGTGCAGGCCATGGTGTTTGGCAATATGGGCGAGACCTCGGCGACGGGCGTCGCGTTTACGCGCGATCCGTCGACGGGCGACAATCATTTTTATGGCGAATTCCTGATCAATGCGCAGGGCGAGGATGTCGTCGCCGGCATCCGCACGCCGCAAACGCTGACGCGCCGCGCGCGTGAAGCGCAGGGCGAGGATGCGCTCTCCATGGAAGAGGCGATGCCCGAAGCGTTCGCCGAGCTCGCTGCGGTCTTCGAAAAGCTCGAAAACCACTATCGCGACATGCAGGATATCGAATTCACCATTCAGGACAAGAAACTCTGGATGCTGCAAACCCGCAACGGCAAGCGCACGGCAAAGGCCGCGCTCAAGATCGCCGTTGATATGTGTAAGGAAGGTTTGATTACGGAAGAAGAGGCGGTGGGGCGTGTTGACCCGCACTCGCTTGACCAGTTGCTTCACCCGTCGCTTGACCCAGATGCGCCGCGCGACCAGGTGCTGTCCGGTCTGCCAGCCTCGCCGGGCGCAGCCTCGGGCGAAGTGGTGTTCAATTCGGACGAGGCCGAACGGCTCGCCCAGGAAGGCAAGTCCGTCATTCTCGTTCGCGTTGAAACGAGCCCCGAAGACATTCACGGCATGCATGCGGCCAAAGGCATCGTCACGGCGCGCGGCGGCATGACCTCCCATGCGGCGGTCGTGGCGCGCGGTATGGGCCGGGCCTGCGTATGCGGCGCCGGCGAGTTGAAAATCGACAAGAGCGAGACATTCTTCACGGTTGGGGGGCGCAAGGTCCAGAAGGGCGAGCTCATTACCATCGATGGCGGCGAGGGCAGGGTTTATGCGGGCGCCGTGCCGACCGTGCAGCCGGAGCTTTCCGGCGATTTCGGCGAGCTGATGGCGTGGGCCGATAAATCGCGGCGCATGGGCGTGCGCGCCAATGCCGAAACGCCCCATGATGCGAAAGTCGCGCGTGATTTTGGCGCTGAGGGCATTGGCCTTTGCCGCACCGAGCACATGTTTTTTGAAGCGGATCGCATTATCGCGGTGCGCGAGATGATCCTTGCTGAAGACAAGGCGGGGCGCGAGGCGGCGCTCGAGAAACTTTTGCCGATGCAGCGCGCGGATTTTGAAGAATTGTTCCGCGTCATGACCGGTCTGCCGGTGACTGTGCGCCTGCTTGATCCGCCCCTGCATGAGTTTCTTCCGCATTCAGATGATGAGATCGACGAAGTCGCAAAGTCCTCCGGCATGGATGCGGGCAAATTGAAAGATCGCGCGCACAAGCTCAAGGAATTCAACCCGATGCTGGGCCATCGCGGCTGCCGGCTCGGCGTTTCTTACCCGGAAATTTACGAGATGCAGGTGCGCGCGATTATGGAAGCGGCCTGCAATATAGAAAAAGAGACCGGCGAAAAGGTAACGCCTGAGATCATGGTGCCTTTGGTCGCCAAACGCGAAGAATTGGCGCTGTTAAAGCGGTGCATCGATGAGGTGGCGCTTTCTGTCCTGAGGGAAAACAACGTCAAGCTGAATTACCTCGTCGGAACGATGATCGAATTGCCGCGTGCGGCGCTCACCGCTGACGATATCGCGCATGAGGCGGAGTTTTTCTCATTTGGCACCAATGATTTGACCCAGACCACATTCGGTCTGTCGCGCGATGATTCCGCCGCGTTCCTGCCCGATTATATGCGCCAGGGCGTGTTCGAGCGCGATCCGTTTGTAACGATCGACCCGGACGGCGTTGGCGCGCTGATCAAGATCGCCGCGGAGAAGGGGCGCAAGACCCGCCCCGGCGTCAAGCTCGGCATTTGCGGCGAGCATGGCGGCGATCCGGATTCTATCCGTTTTGTCGAAGGCGCAGGGCTCGATTACGTGTCGTGTTCGCCCTATCGCACGCCGATCGCACGTCTTGCTGCAGCGCAAGCGAGCCTTGCCAAAACCCGTGGCGGCTCAACGGCCTAGAAGGTTAAGTTTACGTTAGGGTTTTTAAAACCTGCGAAAAATCAACCGCTTAGCTCGTCCTTATTCGGGTTAACAAAAGGTTAACGCGCGCGGATTTTATTTGCGCCAGCGTGATCAAAGCCCCATATTGCCGGCGAAAAGCGCGCTTCAAGGGCGCGTTTTTTGCGTCGCGAGACGCAGCGCGCTCTAATGCGGGACGTAGGATCAACGGGCTGAAAAGAGACGTTTGCGAGGTGGCGGGAAACGATTTGCAAAGACGCGGCAAGCGACACTGGCGAAATGACAGTGACGAAATGACGACGAGAAGACGGAAGGCGACAACGGGAAAACAGGTGAGCCAGCAACGCCACACATATGCCCATGAGGTCAATTGGACATTGCGCAGCCTGTTTGCTGCCGGCGTCCTGTCGCTTTGCGCTGTCGCCAGCGCCATGAGTGCGACCATCAATATCAACCGCGCGGAAGCGGCGCGCGAGGAGAGGCTCGCTCTGGAAAAAGAAGCCGCGCTGGTTGCCGACCTCGCCAATTATCTGGCGGCGGAAACCGCGGCGGCGCGTGAAGCGCTGGATGGGCCGCGCCTCAAGCCGGCAAAAGCGACACGCGACCTTATCCGCGATGACGACCCGATCGCGACGCTCGCGTCATTCGATTTCACCGAGCTCCAGGCGGCGAAAGTAAACGCCGATGAGCGCCGCTGCCTTGCCCAGGCGATCTATTACGAAGCCCGGTCCGAACCGCGCATCGGTCAGCTTGCGGTGGCCGATGTCGTGTTAAACCGCGTCGCCAATCCGATTTATCCGGATACCATTTGCGGTGTTGTCTTCCAGGGTTCAGAGCGGCGCACCGGTTGCCAGTTTTCGTTTACTTGCGACGGCTCCATGCAAGCGCGGCTCAGCCGCCGCAAATGGGCGGAGTCCGAAGAGCTTGCGGGCGCTGTGCTCGCCGGCTTGCGCGCGCCGGTCAGCCGCAATGCGACGCATTATCATGCGAATTATGTTGAGCCGGTCTGGGCCGGTCGGCTGACGCCGACAGCAACAATCGGAACGCACAAATTTTATCGCTTCCCGTCCAAGCGGGTCGCCGCCGCCGCGCCGGCCGCGATGTAGCTGAAAGGCGCTAATTGTCGCCTTAAAGACAAAATTCTTCGCCTTCCCCAGCAATATTAAAACCGGCCCGGCGAACCTGTTCGCGCTCAGGCGCGCCGGGATTGAGCAGCGGGTTGGTGTGGTTCATGTGAATGAAACGAATTTTGCGTTTCTCCTCGACGGGCAAGGCGGCGAAACGCGCCATGGAATGCGCGACGAATGGATGCGGGAAGCCTGACATGTCGCGTCCCGGTATTTCGCCATCGGCGAAAAAAGTCGCGTCCAGCAAGGCGATATCGACGTTTGCAATCCTGTTCTCAATACGCGTTCCTTGCGCATCCCAATCTTCCCAACTGTCAATGTCTGGAATGAAAAGCACTGTTTTTTCCGGGCCCTGAATTTGATACCCGGCGACTTCGGAATATTCCTGCCGGTGCGGTACGAGGAAGGGTGTGACGGTCATGTCATTGCCCAAAGCTTCCGGCATATTAGCGGTCATGATCGCCAGGTAGATATTGTGAAGCCGCAACAACTGATCCCACGGCCCGTTTTCGCCTAAATAGTCAGCCATGCGCGGCATCGCGTAGACCTGAATATTTTGCGCCCCAGATGCTTCGTGTCCGAACATTATCAGTCCGGCATAATGGCCGATATGCGCATGGGTGAGGAACACGCCGGCAAGGTTGAGCGGGCGAGGGCTCGGCGCGGCGACGTTCAGCCGGTGCATTTGTTCCTTGATGTCGGGCGTTGCTTCGAACAGCCAGCGCTTTGGGGTTTCGCCGCGCCGGTCGATGAGCGCCAGCGAGGTTGCGAGGCGCCGTAAGGCGGGGTCCGTCCAGGCAGGGTCGCGCGGATTGCCGATCTGCGGCCGGCCGGCATCCTGCGCGACGCCGAGAATATGCAGCCCGACGGCGCAAGCGCTTTCGTCGCGCGCTGGTTCGGGCGCGCACGACCCCGCAATCAGCGCTCCGAGCAAGCAAATGGCGCGTCGGCTCCAGCGTCGCATGGCGGCTCTCCCTTCGTTCATGGGCCGGTCTCTTCATAATCCGCTTCGCGATCGAGCGCGAATGCCAAAGCCGCCTTCGTCAAATGCGCCGAAATGCGAATGCAGCGGGTTAAACCGAGATTGTCCGCCGTCGCCGCCGCCGTCATGATGCCGGAAAGAGACGGGGGCATTTAACGATGATGCGTAATCTGGCTTTCCTGATGGTGTTTGCCGTTTCCGCGCTGACGCAAGCGCTCGCGGCGGACCGCACCGGCGATCTCGCAGTTTTCCGCGAAGAGATCTTTGAAAAAGACAAGAGCTACTCGGTGCATGCGCGGGCCGAGGCTGAGGCGTTGTTGCAGACGCTTGAAGGCGAGGCGGATAGGCTGTCCGACGCAACGTTCGAGCTCCGGCTGGCGGAAATCGTCGCCAGAGCGGATAACGGGCACACGATTTTCTTCACCAGCTTGTGGCGAGAGAAATTCAACCGCGCGCCGATCAAAACGCTGGTCCTTGAAGAAAAACTCTATATTGGCGCGGCGGGGCCGGAATATGCCGGACTGGTCTGGGCGGAGGTCACCCATATTGGCGGCGCGCCGTGGGCTGAAATCCGCAGCGCGCTTGCGCGCTATCAGGGCGGGGTGCAGCAATGGAAAGATGAGTTCCTTCGGTTTTTCGTTGAATCGCCGGAAATTATGCATGCTGTCGGATTCGCCGCCGCCTCGGACCGGCTCGCGCTTGAGGGCGTATTAGCGGACGGCAAGCCATTTGCGGCGGAGATCGTCGGCGTAGCGATGGCGCCGGAGTATCGCGAGGGCAATGCGCGTTACGTTCCTCCCTCGCGCCTTGTCGAGCTCAGCAGGGAGTTGCGCGATGCGCCGCTATATTTGCGCGATGGCGAGGCGCTGTTTCGCTTTGCATGGCTCGAGGGCGATGTCGCTTATATCCAGTTCAAGGCGAATACCGGTGAATGGGCCGGTTTCAATACGGTTTCTTTTTCCGACGATGTCATCCGTAGGCTGAGCGAACGCATGCCGCGTCATGTGATTGTCGATCAGCGGTTCAATTCAGGCGGCGATCTCAATTATTCGCGCCATCTGATGCAAGCCCTGCCGTCGCTGACCGACGCGGCTGGAAAAGTCTATGTGATTACTTCCGGCAAAACGTTTTCCGCCGCAATTTCGAGTGTCGGCTATCTTGAGCAGGCGGGCGGGGAGCGCGTCGTTATTGTCGGCGAGCCTGTCGGCGACCGGCTTGAATTCTGGGCCGAGGGGCCGATTGAAAAGCTGCCTCAGTCAGGCGCCGAGGTGCTCTATGCTACCGAACGCCACAATTACATGACGGGCTGTCCGGAAGATGATTGCCACAAGAGCATTGTCGACCATCCGATTGCCGTGCCGACGCTCGAGCCGGATATTGCTGCGCCAATGAGCCTGGCGGCGTTTCGCGAGCGGCGCGACCCGGCGATGGAAAAGATCATGGAGCGGATCAAATCCGGCGAGTGATTTATCGTCCGCCGCTTAGCCCTCAAAGTCGAGGCCGAGATCGAGGCAGGGCGCCGAATGGGTGATCCACCCTGACGAGATAATATCGACGCCGGCCTCGGCAATGGCGCGCACGGTCTCCGCAGTGACATTGCCCGAGGCTTCCAGCGCGGCGCGCCCATTAACGGCGGCGACAGCCTTTTTCAATTCGTCCGGTTTCATATTGTCGAGCAAGATGATGTCGGCGCCGCCGGCGAGCGCTTCGTCGAGCTGGTCGAGGCGATCAATTTCGATCTCGATTTTCACCGTGTGCCCAACAGCATCGCGCGCCGCCGCGAGGGCGGCGGTAATGCCGCCCGAGGCGGCGATATGGTTGTCCTTGATCATCACGGCGTCATAAAGGCCGAAGCGGTGATTACAGCCGCCGCCACAGCGCACGGCGTATTTTTCAAAGACGCGCAGGCCCGGCGTCGTCTTGCGCGTGCAGGCGATTTTCGCGCGGGTGCCTTTGACCGCGTCGACCATGGTGACAGTCGCCGTCGCGATGCCGGAAAGCCAGCCGAGGAAATTCAGCGCGACGCGTTCCGCCGACAATATGCCCGCCGCCGGTCCGCGCAGGCGGATGATGACGTCGCCTTTGCTGACGCGCGCGCCGTCGCCATTTTCAACCGTGACGACGATAGACGGGTCGACCAGCCGGAACGCCCAGAAGGCGGCATCGACGCCGGCGATGAGCCCGGGTTTACGCGCCGCGATGACCGCCTCGGCCTTGGCGTCAGGCGGAATGGTCGCATTGGTGGTGATGTCGCCGGCGTCGCCGAAATCTTCTTTAAGGGCGCGGGCGACGGCCTCCTCGACTATCAGTGGTGAGAGGCGTTTGGGAGCGGTCATGCGTCGATCTCCTCCTCGTCTTCCTCATAAGCGGCGGTCGCACATATTTCCGTATGGAACGGATCTTCATCCGTCTCTGGAAAATCGCTGCGATAATGCCCGCCGCGCGATTCTTCGCGCATGATAGCGCCTTGCGCAATCAGTTCCGCGGTCACCAGCGCGCTTTTAAGCCCGCTGGTCATTTCTTCGGCCGCATTTAATTCGTGAATGGCGTTGAGCACCGATGCGAGCGTGTCGGCGGAGCGGATAAGGGCGCAGCCATTGCCCATCGCCGTGCGCAGCCGCGCCATGGCGGCCGGCGGGGCGGGTTTCGACGGCAGGTCCATGCGGTCTGCCGGGGCGCCGGGCTCGTCGCGCAAAGAAATTTCTTTCTCCCGCAATTGATCGGCAATGCGCGCGCCGAAGACGATGGCTTCGAGCAGTGAGTTTGACGCCAGCCGATTGGCGCCATGCACGCCGGTCGAGGCGACTTCGCCGACAGCCCACAACCCTTCGATGGACGCCTTGCCGTCAAGGTCGGTCATCACGCCGCCCATATGATAATGAGCCGCCGGGGCGACCGGCATAAGCGTCGTGCGCGGATCGAGCCCCGCCGCCTGGCACGAGGCGAACACGGTGGGGAAGCGCTGCGGGAATTTTGCGCCGATGGCCTCGCGCGCATCGAGAAACGCGCCGCGGCCGGCCTTGATTTCCGCCTCGACGGCGCGGGCGACGATGTCGCGCGGGGCGAGATCGCCGCCTTTATGATAGTCGCTCATGAAGCCGCGCCCGTCCTTGTTGACGAGCCTTGCGCCTTCGCCGCGCAGGGCCTCGGTCGCGAGCGGCGCCGGGTCGGCGCCGAGATTGAGCGCGGTGGGGTGAAACTGCACGAATTCCGGATCGCGGATCACCGCGCCAGCCCGAGCAGCGAAAGCAAGGCCATGGCCCTGCGCCGGCGTCGGATTGGTGGTGACGGCATAGAGCCCGCCGAGCCCGCCGGTGGCCAGCACGGTTTCCCCGGCGTCGAAGGCGGCGCGATCGCCAGCCCCAACGTCATAGACAAGTGCGCCGCCGACAGCGCCATTATCATCGGTCAGCAGGTCTTCGACAACGATCCGTTCAAGGATGGTGATGTGTTTGGCCGCGCGCGCCGCCTTGATCAGCGCTTGCATGATCGCCGCGCCAGCCTGATCGCCGGTGGCGTGAACAATCCGGTCGCGGCAATGAGCGGCCTCGCGCCCGAGAATGAGGGCGCCTGCTTCATCGCGGTCGAACGCAACGCCGAACTGCAACAGATCGTCAACGGCCCGTTGGCCGCCATCCACCAGCACGCTCGCCGCTTCCGGATCGACGAGGCCGGCGCCCGCCTGCATGGTGTCGGCGAAATGCAGGTTCGGCGTGTCGTCCGCGCCGACCGCGGCGGCGAGCCCGCCTTGCGCCCAGACGCTGGCGCCGCCTTCGCCCAGCGGGCGCGCGGTGATGATCGTGACCGGCCGGGGCGCGAGTTTCAGGGCCGTGTATAGCCCCGCAACGCCCGCGCCGATGATGAGGATGTCGGATTTTTGCGTCAAATGCCGCTCGCCTGATTATCCGCGTTCGCTGAGGGCGTAACGAAGGACGTCTGTGTAGTCAAAGATGAGAGAAGCAACGATCGTCGCAAACAAAAGCAATATCCATTTGCCCACCAATGTCTCCTTGACCCGCCATTGGTTTCGGCGTTGCCAAAGATAAAACGCCAGCGGTGTCCAGAAAACGACGTGAACAATGCCAAGCAGCCGGACAAAGCCGACCTGACTGTACAGCCACATCATCGCGGGAAAGGCGAATGCCATAGAAATAAGGGTCCAGCGTCCTTCCGGCCGAAAAAAAGCGACCGGTATAGCCAACACAAAGACCAGGCCCATAAAGTTGACCCACCAGAAAACCCATTGCGGGCCGGCGGCGAGCGCCGCAGAAAACGATTCAACTATTTCCATTATCGCCCCTCTTTTGGGTCCGTTCAGGCCCGCGCCTCAATCGCCGCGACTTCCGGCGCATGGGCGTGATTATACATGGACTGACGGGTCAGGGGCAGGGCGATCATCCGTTCAATCGGTTTGCGCGCCCGTTCAATGATCTCCGGGTCGATTTCAACCTCATGCTCCATGGTCTGCAGCGCGCGCAAGATGCCCGGCAAGGTGATGCGTTTCATATGCGGGCAGAGATTGCACGGGCGCACGAAATTCACTTTCGGGTTTTCGAGCGCCACATTGTCCGACATCGAACATTCGGTAATCAGCACTACATTGTCGGGCTGCTTTTCCTTCACATAATTCGACATGCCGCTGGTTGAGCCGGCGAAGTCAGCCTCGGCGAGAACATCCGGCGGGCATTCGGGGTGGGCGAGCACCACAACGCCTGGATTGCCTTCGCGGATCTCGCGAATGTCGTCGGCGGTAAAGCGCTCATGCACTTCGCAGGCGCCGGCCCAGGTGACGATCTTGATGTCGGTCATGGCGGCGACGTTTTTCGCCAGGAACTGGTCGGGGATGAGGATCACCGTGTCCGTGCCGAATTCTTTGGCAGCATGTTCGACCACCTCGACCGCATTCGACGACGTGCAGCAAATATCGGTTTCCGCTTTGACGTCAGCGGTCGTGTTCACATATGTCACCACCGGCACGCCCGGATATTTCTGCTTCATCAGCCGCACATCGGCGCCGGTGATTGAGGAGGCCAGCGAACAGCCGGCGCGCAAATCCGGGATCAGCACGGTTTTTTCCGGGCACAGAATTTTCGATGTTTCCGCCATGAAGTGAACGCCTGCCTGAACGATGATGTCGGCGTCGGATTTGGCGGCTTCTTTCGCGAGTTGCAGGCTGTCGCCGGCGAAATCGCCGACGCCGTAAAAAATCTCCGGCGTCATGTAATTATGAGCGAGGATGACCGCGTTCTTTTCTTTTTTGAGGTCGTTGATCGCGGCGATGTAAGGCGCGTGCAGGCGCCACTCGATTTCCGGAATGACATCGGCGACCCGCGCGTAAATATGGTCGGTCTTGGCGCGCACCGCATCCGTATAGGGCAAGGCCGTTTTCAGAGTTTCATCGCCAAATGCGGGCATCATCGTCTCCCTTCGGTTTTCGTCCAGAAAAAGAGTGGGCCGAAAACCAATTATGCTCAATTAGAGCATATATGTGATCAAAATATACGCCCGCAAGGGGCGAGGCGGCAACCTAGCGAATTTCCGGGGCGGGTCAATTCAGATTATCTGCGGCGAAGTGAAGGAAATGAGCGGGATAGAATGTGCGTGGGTGTTCATCACGGATGCGGGCTCCGCCGACGGTTTTGCTAAAAAAGCGCCGGAATGCGGCTGTTAAAGCCGTTTTTTCTGCGCGGTCCTCACTCGCCGGGCCGGCGCAGGCGCGGGATGGCGAGGCCGGCGGCGGCGCGGTCTTTAAGCCCCTTGCGGTCGACGCGGAACAGGGCGGCGGGCCGCCCGCCGGCGTCGCCCGTGGTCTCGCCGGTGTTTTCCACGAACCCGGATTTTTCGACGCTGCGGCGAAAATTCTGTTTGTGAAAATTGAAGCCGACAATTGCCTCGACCGTCCGCTGAAGCTGCAACAGCGTGAAAGACGGACCGACCATCTCGAACAGGATCGGGCGGTATTTGAGCTTGCCGCGCAGGCGCCCGATGGCGGTGGCGAGAATGCGCCGGTGGTCGGAAATCATTGCGTGCCCCATCGCCGCGCCGCGCGGGCGTTCGCCGAAGGGCAGCGCGAGGCCGGCCGCTTCCCGGTCGCGCCAGGCTTCGGGCACGAGGCCGGCTTCATACATCAGCTCATAGCGGTCGAGCGTGCGTTCTTCCTCCCAATTAAAACCATCAAGGCCAAAAGCGAGATTGGCGCGGGCGCGCCGGGTGCGGATCATTTCAGGGCTGCGCCCGCGCGCGGCCCAAGCGGCGATGCCGGGGATGATGCGATCGCGCAGCATGGCGGGCTCGCCGCTGCGCCAGTCCTCCCAGGGGAAAAAGCCGTACCAGTCGCTCCATAAGGCGCCCGTGGCGAGCACATCCGCGGCGGCCGGCGCCAGCGCAAGATAACCGACCGAGACGACCCGTTCGCCATCGCCGCCGGCGAGCGCCGCGGCGGGCGCCTCGCGGCCCTTGTCGCCAAAGGTGTAGAGCTGTTCCACATAGCCGAGCGAGACATGGGTCTGGCGTTCCACCCATTCGCGCACGCCAATCTCAAAGGTGCGGTGGCGTTGGGGGTCGAACGGCCCATAGGGTAGCGCCAGCGCCCGGTCGGCCCCGCGCACGGTCAGCGCCTTTGGCTGATCGCCGTCGACGACGGCGATTACGGCGTTCAGGGCGATCGCCACATTGGTGGCGAGCGAAGGGGTTGGCGCATTGTCACTCACGCGCCTTTCTATGACGGATTCAGCCCGCTACAGGCAAGGCCACCACCGGTGCGGAAACGGTCGGGCAGGACGGGCACATGTCGAGAATGGCCGAGACCATACGGTCGTCGCGACCGAGCGCCACGTCTGCGTTGGAGACCAGCAGCAGGTTCGGGTCGGCATGCGGCGCGGCCTTGCGCAGGCGTTCGGCGATATGTTGCTCGCAAGCGCCGGCTTCTTTCACGCACATCAGAATATAGGCGATCGCCATGGAGCGGGCGACGCCGCGATGGCAATGGACGAGAATGTTCTCATTTTCGGTTGCGGCCCAGCGCTTGGCGAGGTCGAGAATGTCGGGGCACCAACAGGCTTCGTCTTCGCCATGCTTGCAATCGGCCCGGCCAAGCCTGAGATGATGGTCATCGGGCAAGCCGCCAAGACATGCCGGCGCGTCATCATCGGAATCCAGAATGGATACCGCAAATGCCGGTTTGTATTGGTCGAAGACGTCCTCAACCGTTTCCAGTGCGCTGACTATAATCATCGCCATCTAAAAGCCATTGCCAAATATAAATGAGCGCCCAAGCCTCGTGCGCCGTCGCGTTCTGAAAAGAAATATGATTTTTCAGGCATAAATGTGAAGGGTTAATTGTTTCACGGGCGCTTGAGGTCGCGCTGATGTTATCGCCCGCCCGCAACCAGCGCTCAGGCGGCGCAGGCGCTGGAAAGCTCCTTGAACCGCTTGAGATAAGCGGTCTGGGCGTCGAGCGTGGTCATCACGTCAAGCGTCAGGGGACGCACATCGCGCGGCGTTCCGAAGAATTTGCGCGCTTCGGCGGGTTCAAAGCCGGCAAGCTGGACCGCCTCGAAATAGGCGCTGGCGTGATCGGCGCGCTTGATCAGCTTTTCGACGGTCTGAGGAAGGTGCGCCGGCAGGCCGAAGCGCAGATGAATGGCCTGCATCAGCCGTGATTCGATCGTCTTGTAATGACCGCCGAGCTGCGCCTTGAAGGGCGATATCATGTCGCCAATGACGAATTCCGGCGCATCGTGCAGCAACGCTGCAAGCCGCCATTTCATCGGCCATCCCGGTTTCAACTGCCCGCAAAAATCTTCGACGATCAGCGAATGCTGCGCCACATTGAACGCCAACGGACCGTGCGTCTGTCCGTTCCAGCGGGCGACGCGGGCGAGCCCATGGGCGATGTCCTCGATTTCCACATCCACCGGCGAGGGATCCAGCAGATCGAGCCGCCGGCCGGAAAGCATGCGCTGCCAGGCGCGCGGCGGTTGCGTTGAATGTGGTGGTGTGCGCGTCGCCATAATTCCGTCGCCAAGGTGAACCGGTTGCCTGAAAGGACGAACCGCGTAGCAAAGGCTGGAGGTTCCATCAAGTAATGGCGGCGACGCGACGAGGCGCGGGGAAAACGCGCCAGTGCGCCTTGAGACCGCCTTGCCGCGCGCGGCCGCTGCGCCCATTATGTCCATCAGTACCGCGTATAACCAAACATGAAAGAAAAGGCGGGCGGAATTTCCGCTTGAAGGGGTGCGAAAAATGACAACATCAGATTATCACGAACCGGCGCGCTCAAGCGCGGCATGGTTTTATGTTCCAGTGCTTTTGATTTTGTTCCTGGGCGGAGCAATGTCGATAGGCATGTATTTCTACGCCGATACGCAATTGACGATTGTCGAGGCGATCGCCGCCGGGTTTGGCGCGCTGGCGGGAATTCTTGTCGGCTTGATCGGCGCCGTGGTCGGTATCGTTTTGGGGCTGCTTGGCGCGTTGATTGGCCTTGTTGCCGCAGGCGGCGCGGTGGCGGTGACCTTGTTCATTATCGGCTCGCCGATTATCGCGATCATCCTGCTTGTTTTGTTGATGCGCCGGCCGAAGGCGGATTGCCCAAACCCAGATGCGCATCAATGACGCCCATCAGCAACGCGCTTTAATCGCGCATAGTCGCCAAGCGCGTTGAGCCCGGTTTCCGCCGCGCAAAGCCGCCCTGTTTATGGCAGGGCGGTTTTCTGTTCCAATTCCTGTTCCGGCCCTATTCTGGTGCGTCTTCTTTTTCCTCGGGCGTGTCTTCGGCCTTTTTCTTTCGCGCGCCGAAAATCGCATTGAGCCCTTCGGTGACGAGGGTTTCTTCGAGCGATGTTTCGCCCGCCGCTTCGTCGCCGCCGCCGGCTCCTTCTTCGCTCGTCCCTTCGCTTTCCGGCGCCGGCGGTTGCTGGCCGCCAAGAATGCCTTTGAGGATGGTTTTGGCGGGGTCGCCTTGCGCGTCGTCGTTTTGCGTATCGCCGCCGCGATTGAGAACATCGCCGAGCGCGCGTTCAAGTCCGCCGCGCGCCAGCGCTTCGGCGTCGATCCCGAAAGTCGGCTTTGAAAACGTGCCGCCAACCCGGACAGGAATGGCGACGGTCCGGCCGGTCTCGCCGCTGGCGGTGGCGGCACCGCGCGGCCGCAGGCGCAGATCGATGGTCTGTTCCGCAAGGTTGATCGCGCCATTGCCGGTCATGGTGAGATAAGGCCCGGTCAGGTTGATGGTCGGCGCGGTGACCAGCCCGTTTTCGATCGTGAAGTTGGACAGGAATTCCGAAAAATCCGTCTGCTGCGAAGGGCCGCGCGCTTGCGTTGCGGCGCGTTGCAGCGCCGCGGGGTTAAAGCCCTGCTGCAATTGGCCGGCGGCGCGCACCAGCGCGGCGATATTGACGCCTTTGAGTGCGCCATTGGCGAGGTCAAAGCCGCCCGAGCCGTCAATCGAACGCATGATCGCCGCTTGGCTCGCGCCGCTTGCCTGAAAGTTGAATTTGAGCGCGCCGACGCCGAGCAAATTGTCGTGCTTCATGAGGTCAAGCGTCAATGGCTGGGCCTCGACGGCCGCGACATCGAAATTGCCGGCGAAAGACGGAACGCTTGAGCGCGCATTGACCACCACGCGGCCCGAGCCTTGCCCGCCATACATGGACAATTCAGGGATTTCCGCCGTCATGCGGCCATTGTCGAGCGTCATTTTGATGCGGCTTTCGCCGAATTTGAGATCGTTGACGAAGATCGCGCTTGTCGAGATGTCAAACTCGGCGTCCATATTGCGCAGGCTGGTAAAATCCATCGGCGCGTCGGACCAGGCGGGAAAGCCTTCGGCGCTTTGCGCCGGGGGCGGCATATAGGGGCGCAGGTCGAGTTTGTCCGTAGACAGAACGCCGCGCGCTATCGGCCGGGCGCTCGCCCAGTCAAGGCTGACTGCGCCTTGTGCGTCGATATCGTCAAAGGCGATCTGCGCATTTTCAAGCCGCAGCGAGGTGTCGCCGCCATTGACTTGGCCGGTGACGGACAGCTTGTCGAAACCCGGCGCGTCGGCAAGTTCGGCGCCGACGAGCTTTGCAAGCGCCGGCAAATCCGGCGCGCCGAGCGTTATCGGGCCTGAATACCCGATGCCGCCATTGGTGCTGACGGTAAGGTCCGCGCCGGCGGAAGTCGCGCCCACTTCGAGATTGAGTTTGAGATTGGCGGGATTGTCATCGAGCACTGCGGCGAGGCTTGTCAGCACGAGGTCGACTTTCGACGGCGTGTCCTGAAAGCGCATCTCGCCGCGCAGTTCGAGCGGTTCGTTAAGGCTTTTCAGGACGACCGCAAAGTTGATCTCATCGGCCGCGAAAGATTGACCGGCGGCGGCGTCGTCGAAACGCGCCGCGCCGTCGACAATGCGCACATCGCCGAGTTTTAGCTCGCGCGGCGCGCCGGCGCTGTCAGCTCCGTCCTGCTCCTTGTCTTGCGGGGCTGCAGCGGCAAGGTTCCAGTTGACGGCGCCGTTCGCCGCGCGTTCCAAGCGGATATCGGGCCGGGTGAGGATGAAGCGGTCGATCTCCACCGATTGCGACAGCAGCGGGATCAGTCCGACGCCGATATCGGCTTCCTCGACGCGGATCAGGTAAGGCGCGTCAAACCCATCTGCATTGGCCACTTCCAAAGCGGCGACGCGAAATGCTGTACGCGGAAAAAGCCGAAAGCTCAGATCATCGGCGATCGTGACCTTGCGGCCGAGTGCGTCGGATGCGGCAATCTCGATCCGGTCCTTGAACGCCGCAACGGGAATAAGCCCCGGCAGGAACAAAATGACAGCGAGCGCCAAAGCGACAAGCGCCACAAGGAAAAACAAGATCCGGCCCATGATAAAAACCTTCCCCGAAAGCAGTGCGCCGCCGATGGCGTGCGAGATATATGATGCAGCGCCAATGCGGCAAGATCACGGCCTTTCAATAACGCAGCTTTCGGCGCGGGAGAACCTGTCGCGGCGCCCATTCCAGTGATTTCGGCAGCCGGATTGGCGCCATTGCGCGCATGAGGCGAGGCGGCGGCTCGCGCTTGTTGTTCCGATGCGCCATTCCGCGTTAGGCTCAATAAAACGAAATATTGCGCGGTAAAGAACAAGAGGGACGGGGATTTATGCGGCTTCCGGTTTTCACGGCATTCGGGGCGTCAGTTTCTTATATCGCCGCGCATTTTCTGACCTTGCTGCGCATCACCTGGGCGCCGGCGCTGTTGCTGATGGCGGTGATGACTTATGTCATGCCGGCTTTGTCGCAGGCCCAGCTCGACATGATCGCCATCGAACAAGCGGGCGGCGGCCAGGGCGCCATATTTGGCGCCTTGGGCGAGGTGGTGAAGGCCAACGGGCTCATCATGCTGGCCTCGGCCTTATTCTATCCGATGATGATCGCCGGCGTTCTAAAGCATGTTCTGCACGGCGAGACGCCGCGCCTGCCGTTTTACCTGTGGTATGGCGCTGACGAGCTTCGCGTCTTCATCGCTTACATTCTTTTCATCGTCATGGTGATGGTCGCGGCCATCGCCGGCGCATTGGCGATGACCGTGATCGGCGCCGTCGCCGCCCTTATTTCAAGTACGGTCGGCGGGATCATCGCAGCCGTGATGGCGGTCGCCGCGATCGTCGCTTTCATCTGGTTCCTGCTGCGCATGTCGCTGCTCTTCGCCGCCTCGGTGGCCGAGCGGACCATCGGCATTGGCCGGTCGTGGCAGATTACCGGCGGCGCGACATGGAGCTTGTTTTTTTATTGGCTGCTCTGGGTGATCGTGATGATGGTCATCGGCGCCATCTATGCCGGTTTCGCCGCGAGTGACATTTTTTCCCTGATCCCGGAAATGATCGCGACCGGCGGCGACGAAGCGGCGATGCAAGAAATCGAGCGCCGCATGCAGGAAGCGCAATTGGAAATGTATGACGTTTCAAGGCCCGGTTACTGGCTCTATGCGGGGGCGACTTATGTCTACACCATTGTCACTGTCTCTTTCTGGACCGCCGCTTCCGGCGTTGCCTGGCGCTATCTCGCCGGCGAGGAGCGCGGCTAGGGCGGCGATCGCGCCGCAGCGCGCGGCGCTTTTTTACGATTCGCGTGAAGGGCCGCCGCCAGCCGGGCTGAATCACGATGCGAAAAAGCGGTCTTGCGATCTTGGACAAAATTGGAACAAATCGGAGAAATTACGTAAAAACAGATTACTAACGCCAATTGCCAAGCTAGAACAAATAGCGTACATATGCGCGTCATTGACGGGGCGGTCCCGGTCAGGCAACGGAGGCGGTGATGATCAAAGGCGGTTTGCGAGTTGTGGAGGCGGGCAAGGTGGATAAGTCTAAAGCGCTGGAATCAGCGATTTCCCAGATAGACAAGGCTTTCGGCAAAGGCTCGCTGATGCGCCTTGGCGACCGCGAGGTTGTCGATATCGAATCAATTTCCACCGGCTCGCTGGGGCTCGACATTGCGCTTGGCATTGGCGGCCTGCCCAAAGGCCGGATCGTCGAGGTGTATGGGCCGGAAAGCTCGGGCAAGACGACGCTGGCGCTGCATGTGGCGGCGGAAACGCAGAAGATTGGCGGCACCGCGGCCTTTATCGACGCCGAACATGCGCTTGATCCCATTTATGCGGGAAAGCTTGGCGTCAATCTCGATGATTTGCTCGTCTCGCAGCCGGATGCCGGCGAACAGGCGCTTGAGATCGCAGACACGCTGGTGCGGTCCGGCGCGATTGACGTTTTGATTATCGATTCGGTCGCCGCGCTGACGCCGCGCGCCGAGCTTGAAGGCGAGATGGGCGATTCGCTGCCTGGTCTGCAGGCGCGTTTGATGAGCCAGGCGCTGCGCAAGCTGACCGGCTCGATTTCGCGTTCCAACTGTCTTGTCATTTTCATCAACCAGATCCGCATGAAGATCGGCGTCATGTTCGGCTCGCCGGAGACCACCACCGGCGGCAATGCGCTGAAATTCTATTCCTCTGTGCGTCTCGATATCCGCCGCATCGGCGCCATCAAGAATCGCGACGAAGTGGTCGGCAACCAGACCCGCGTCAAGGTCGTCAAGAACAAGGTCGCGCCGCCCTTCAAGCAGGTCGAGTTCGATATCATGTATGGCGAAGGCGTTTCAAAGATGGGCGAGATTCTCGATCTCGGCGTCAAGGCCGAAGTGGTCGAGAAGTCCGGCTCCTGGTTCTCTTATAATTCCGAACGGATTGGTCAGGGCCGCGAAAACGCCAAGCAGTTCCTGAAAGATCATCCGGAGATGGCTGCCGAGATCGAACGGGCGATCCGTCAGAATGCCGGGCTCGTCGCCGAGGATATGCTGACGGGCGGCGGCGAGGATGACGAAGACGCCGCAGCGGAAGGCTGAGAAAGGTCCGATTTCTCCCCATTGTTGTAATTATCCCGGTGGCGGCTGCGCACAACGCTTTGCCGCGCGACGGGATTGCGCGAATGTTCACACTAACGCTGATGCCGCGCCAGTGATGGCGCGGCGTCGGCTTGCAACATAAAAAAGGAGAAACGCACCATGATTGGATATGTCACCCTCGGGACCAACGACATTGAAAAAGCGGCGGCCTTTTACGACGCCTTGCTCGGAGAGCTGGGCGCGAAGCGCATGATGGAAGGGGAAACCTTTATCGCCTGGAGCGCCGGCATGGATAAACCGGGGATTGGTTTGATCAAGCCGTTTAACGGCGAACCGGCCACCGTCGGCAACGGCGTCATGGTCGCCATCGCTTGCGACAAGCCGGAGACGGTGGACCGTCTCCATAAAAAGGCGCTGGAGCTGGGCGGCAAGGATGAAGGCGCTGCCGGCCCGCGCGGCGAGACCTTCTATGCCGGTTATTTCCGCGATCCGGACGGCAACAAGCTGAATTTATTCTGCATGACATAAGGACGGGCGACCGCCCATCTCCGCCACGAGGGGGCGGCGCATTGTTCGCTTCGCCTAGACGGGCGCGTCCGCGCGCCTTAAGACCAGATCCCGCGCCGGGCCCGCTCGCCCGGCGCGGGTTTTATCATTTCAGACAGGCCATTCGATGACGTCGCTAAAAGACATCCGTTCGCAGTTTTTGAACTTTTTCGCCGCGCGCGACCACCATATCGCGCCGTCGGCCCCGTTAGTGCCGCAAAACGATCCGACGCTGATGTTCGTCAATGCCGGCATGGTTCCGTTCAAGAACATCTTCACCGGCGCGGAAACCCGCGATTACAAGCGCGCGGCCTCGTCGCAAAAATGCGTGCGCGCCGGCGGCAAGCATAACGACCTCGACAATGTCGGCTACACCGCGCGGCACCATACGTTTTTTGAGATGCTTGGTAATTTCTCCTTCGGCGACTATTTCAAGGAGCAGGCGATCGACGCCGCCTGGACGCTGGTCAACAAGGAATTCGGCCTGCCGGCCGATCGGTTGACGGTCACGGTTTATCATACCGATGATGAGGCTTTCGATCTGTGGCGAAAAATCTCCGGTCTGCCAGAAGAGCGGATTATCCGTATCGCGACGAATGATAATTTTTGGGCCATGGGCGACACAGGCCCCTGCGGGCCGTGTTCGGAGATCTTCTACGACCATGGCGAGCATATCCCCGGCGGCCCGCCGGGATCGCCGGATGAAGACGGCGACCGCTTTGTCGAGATCTGGAACCTTGTCTTTATGCAGTTCGAGCGGCAGGCTGACGGGCGTCAGGTAGAGTTGCCTAAACCGTCTATCGACACCGGCATGGGGCTTGAGCGCATCGCCGCCGTGCTGCAGGGGGTGCATGACAATTACGATATTGACCTGTTCCGGACGCTGATCAATGCGTCTGAAGAAATGACGGGACGCGCCGCCAAAGGCGATGATGCGCCGGCGCACCGGGTGATTGCGGACCATTTGCGCGCGACGTCCTTCCTCGTTGCAGACGGCGTTGCGCCGTCCAATGAAGGGCGCGGCTATGTCCTGCGGCGCATCATGCGCAGGGCCATGCGTTACGCCCATTCGCTGGGCGTGCGCGATCCGTTGCTGGCGCGCCTGGCGCCGGTCCTGGTGGAGGAGATGGGCGGCGCTTTTCCGGAACTTGTCCGCGCCGAAGCGCTAATCATCGAGACGCTGCGTGCTGAAGAAGAAAAATTCCGCAGCCTGCTGGATCGCGGCGTAAAGCTGTTGAATGAAGAAACGGCGAAGCTAAGCGACGCCGAGCCCTTGCCGGGTGCGGCGGCGTTCAAGCTTTATGACACTTACGGTTTCCCGCTGGATCTTACGCAAGACGCGTTGCGCCGCGAGGGCCGAGAGGTCGACACGGTGGGTTTCGACGCCGCCATGAAGGCGCAGCGCGAAGCGGCCCGCGCCGCCTGGGCGGGGTCAGGCGATGCTGCGGATGAAAGCGTGTGGTTCGATTTGCGTGCTGAGCATGGCGCGAGTGAATTTCTCGGTTACATCCACGACGAGGCCGACGCCGCGGTACAGGCGATCGTCAAGGAGGGCGGTCTCGTTGAGGAGGCGCAAGCCGGCGACAAAATCGAGATCATTGTCAATCAGACGCCGTTTTACGCGGAATCCGGCGGGCAAGTGGGTGATGCTGGGCGCATCACAACCGAATCCGGCGCCGAAATCATTATCGAAGACGTCAAGAAGCGCACCGGCGCGCTCCACGGTCATATCGGCAAGGTGATGAAAGGCGCGATTCGCCGCGGCGATACCGCCCATCTGGCGATCGATGTTGAACGGCGCGATCGCATCCGCTCGAATCACTCGGTCACACACCTTGCGCATGCGGCATTGCGTGAGGTTTTGGGCGTACATGTTCAACAAAAAGGCTCGCTTGTCGGGCCTGAGCGCATGCGCTTTGACATCACCAATCCAAAGGCGATTACCGCCGAGGAGATCGCCGAAGTCGAATGCCGGGTGAACGCCGTCATTCGCCAGAACGGCGAAGTTGAAACCCGCATCATGCCTTATGACGATGCAGTGGCGGCCGGCGCTATCGCGCTGTTTGGCGAGAAATATGAAGAAGACGTCCGCGTACTGACCATGGGCGACGCGCTGGGCGGTGCGGGAAAGCCTTACTCGGTCGAACTTTGCGGCGGCACCCATGTGCGGCGGCTGGGCGATATCGCGTTGTTCAAAGTCGTGTCGGAAAGCGCTGTATCGGCCGGCGTCCGCCGGATCGAGTGTCTGACCGGCGAGGCGGCCCGGCTTTATCTAGAAGAGCAGGGCGGGCTGGCGCGCAAGGCCGCCGACGCGCTGAAAACGACGCTTGAGGAATTGCCGGGGCGTATCGAGGCGCTGGCCGCCGAGCGCAAGAAGCTCGAACGCGAACTCGCTGAGGCGAAAAAGCAATTGGCGCTGGGCGGCGGCGGGGCCAAGCCTGCGGATGAATTCACCGAAATCAGCGGGGTCAAATTCATCGGCAAGGTGCTTGACGGCGTTGCGGCGAAGGATCTGCGCGGGCTTGTCGATCAGGCGAAATCGGCCATGGGCTCAGGGGTCGCCGCCTTTATCGGCGTCAATGACGGCAAGGCGGCGCTTGCCGTCGGCGTCACCGACGATCTCAAAGACCGGCTGTCGGCGGTCGATCTCGTGCGTGTCGGCGCCGAAGCGGTTGGCGGCAAGGGCGGCGGCGGGCGTCCCGATATGGCGCAGGCCGGCGGACCGGACGGCGCCAAGGCGGGCGAGGCGATCAAATCGATCGAGCAGGCGATCGGCGCCTGACGCGTCTTACTTTCGCGTCAATTTCGAACGGTGACGTCGCCGCCGGTAGACTTGTCGATTTCGGTTATTGACGGCCCGCCATAGACGGTGATGTCGCCGCCGGTCGACGCCGATGCCTTGATGCTCGATGATGCGTAAAGGCGCAGATCCGCGCCGGTCGAAACACTCGCATTCGCCGTCTCGCATTGCAGCTCGGCCGCATCGAGATCGGCGCCCGTGCTCGCTGACGCGTCAATCATGGCGCAGCGCCCGCTGAGCGATGCGTCGGCGCCGCTGGAAACGGAGGCGCGAAATTCGCCGGCATCAATCGCATCCGCATTCACCTCAGCGCCGCTGGAAACCTCGACCCCTTCGAGCACCGGCGTGGTGATATAGATGGTGAAATCGCTGCGGCGGTTGTTCTGAAACCATCCGCCAGAACGCTTTCGCGCGATCTTGAGCGTATCGCCGCTCAACTGCATTTTCAGTTTTTCAAGTTGTTTCGGATCGCCTTCGGCGCGCACGGAGTATGCTCCGCCCACGGTAATTTCAACATCGACGCCGGCAGCGGCTTTGACGATCGTGAAACCGTCGAAGTCATAGGTTTTGGTTTCGGCTTGTGCGGCGGAAATCGCCAATATGGACGCGGCGCTACACGCAAGCGCAATTTGCAAGGGTCGTTTCATCCCATTCTCCTTTTCTTTTCGGCGCAGTGTTGTTGTGTTTTCAGCGCCTTTTTCGAGTTTTGACGGTCTTAGAACATGGTCAATCCCGTTTCGCCTGGTGGCTAGCGGATTTGACCTTGATGCGGCCGCCTGACGAACGGTCCACATTGACGCGCTGCGGGTTGCCGTAAACAGCCACATGTCCGCCGCTCGACGCATCGCCAATAACTGACGTGCGCACGGTGATGACGCCATGTCCTCCGCTTGAAACATCGATATTGGCGTTGTCGCAGGAAAGCTCGCGCGCATCGAGATTGGCGCCGCTCGACAGATCGACATCGCAATCGTCGCAGGCGCCGTTCACGGCGACATGCGCGCCGCTGGAAACATCGATGGAAAACCGACGCGCGTCGATGGCCGAAAGCGTTGAATGAGAACCGGAAGAAGCGTCAATGCCATTGAGCGCGCGCGCCGAGACGGTGACTTCGTAATCGGCTTTTTTCTGGTGCCACCGCAAACGGTTCCATTCGCGCGATATGACGAGGACGCCGTTTTTCACGCCGATCTCGAGATCGGAGTAATCGCCGTCTTCGGTCGTGACCGATACGGATTGCGACCCGCCGGCAGTCGCCACCAGCTTGAGCCCGGCGGATATGTCGATCTTGTCAAATTCGGGGAGGTCGTAGTCTCGCGTTTCGGCCGCGGCGGGCGCCGCAAGCGACGCGGCGGCGGCAAGGCTGATGACAAACGCGAAGCGGTTCATGGCAAGTCTCCTTATCCGGACCGGTTTGCAGGTCCGCCAAGGCCATGTTGGCATGCAACGCGTGCGATTGCGAGGATCATGCGGCGAACCGCCCGGAATCTGCGGGCGGTCGCCGGAATTGGTGAATTCTCACCGGAAGCGCGGGCCTTAAAGGCCCGGAAGGCAGTGGTTTTCCCCGCCTCAGGCGCTCATGGCCTTGCGGAAATTCTCATCGACTTTTTCGAGGAAACCGGTTGTGGTGAGCCATTTCTGTTCCGCGCCGATCAACAGCGCGAGGTCTTTGGTCATGTAACCGGACTCTACCGTCTTGATCACGGTTTGCTCGAGCGTCGCTGCGAATTTTTTCAGCGCTTCATTGTCGTCGAGCTTGCCGCGATGGGCGAGGCCGCGGGTCCAGGCGAAGATCGAGGCGATCGAGTTGGTGGACGTCTCCTCGCCGCGCTGATGGGCGCGGAAGTGGCGCGTCACCGTGCCGTGCGCGGCTTCGGCCTCAACCGTCTTGCCGTCCGGCGTCATCAGCACTGACGACATCAGGCCGAGGGAGCCGAAGCCTTGCGCGACGGTGTCGGACTGCACGTCGCCATCATAGTTCTTGCAAGCCCAGACATAGCCGCCAGACCATTTCATGCAGGCCGCAACCATGTCGTCGATCAGGCGGTGTTCATAGCTGATGCCATGTTCGGCAAAAACGTCCTTGAATTCGGTCTCATACATCTCCGCGAAGATGTCCTTGAAGCGGCCGTCATATTTCTTGAGGATCGTGTTCTTGGTCGACAGGTATAGCGGGTATTTGCGCATCAGGGCGTAGTTGAAGCAGGCGCGGGCGAAATCGCGGATCGACGCGTCGAGATTGTACATGCCCATGTAAATGCCCGAGGAGGGTGCGTCGAAAACGTCGTGCTCGATGACGTCGCCGTCCTCGCCTTCCCATTTCATGGTCAGCTTGCCCTTGCCGGGGAACAGCATGTCGGTGGCGCGATACTGATCGCCAAAGGCATGACGGCCGATGATCACCGGCTGGGTCCAGCCCGGCACCAGGCGCGGCACATTGCGGATAATGATCGGTTCGCGAAAGACAACACCGCCGAGAATGTTGCGGATGGTGCCGTTCGGCGAACGCCACATTTTCTTGAGGCCGAATTCCTCAACCCGCGCTTCGTCCGGCGTAATGGTCGCGCATTTGACGGCGACGCCGTATTTTTTCGTGGCTTCCGCTGCCTCGATGGTGATCTGGTCGTCGCTGGCGTCACGGCTTTCCATGCCCAGGTCGAAATATTTGAGGTCGATATCGAGATATGGGTGGATGAGCTTGTCTTTGATCATCTGCCAGATGATCCGGGTCATCTCGTCCCCGTCCATTTCAACAATTGGATTATCGACTTTGATTTTTTGCATGGATTTCCCTACCGGACTTCATGAGCGCTTCTTTCAAGAGCGGCGCTTGTGAACAACATTCTGGATGGATCGGCGGGCTCTTAGCATCCGGCGCCTCAAGGTGGAAGGGGGGCGGGGCCTAAAGGTCACCCGGACAAGGCATTTTTGGAGTTCTGGCGAGCACTCATGAGCGATAACGCAAAATCATCCCCGCAAGGCCCGAAACGCGTCGCCCGGCGCGAGATTCGCACGCAATTGCGCCCGGCCCCGCTTTTTGTGCTGGTAGAGCCGCAAATGGGCGAAAATATCGGCGCGACGGCGCGCGGCATGCTCAATTTTGGCCTGTCAGGGCTCAGAATCGTCAATCCGCGCGATGGCTGGCCTAATGAAAAGGCGGCCGCCATGGCCGCCGGCGCGACTGTGGTCATAGACGATGCACGCATTTTCGCTTCGAGCGGCGAAGCGCTCGGCGATTGCCATTACGTGCTGGCGACGACCGCACGTCCGCGCGAGGCGCTGTTGCCGGTGTTGTCGCCGACCGAGGCGGCGGCGGAAATGAAAGCGCGAATCGGGCGCGGTGAAAAATGCGCGGTGATGTTCGGCGGCGAACGGGCGGGGCTATCTAACGAAGACGTGATGCGCGCCGACGGCATTATCTCGATCCCGGTCAATCCGGCTTTTGCATCCCTGAACCTGGCGCAAGCGGCCCTGGTGGTTGCCTATGAGTGGGCGAAAGCCGATGAACGCCAGGGCCTCGGCGCCGATATGGATGCGGCTCGGCCAGCGCGAAAAGCTGATTTTGAGGGGTTTTTCGACCATCTCATCTGCGAACTGGACGCGGCCGGATATTTCTTCCCGGCGGAAAAGCGCGCCAATATGGTGCGCAACCTCAAAGTCGCGTTTCAGCGGGCCGGCCTCACCGAAAGCGAGACGCGGTCTTTGCGCGGGGTTATCAAGGCTCTTGTCAAAGGCGCCAAGCAATAGAAAGCTCGGGCGAGCGGAGCACGATCCTGAAACGAGCTTGGGACAAGCAATCGCCGTAAGCGCGGCGGCGAAGGAGAAGAATGTTGGGTAAAGCGGTAAAAGTCTTATCGATGTTGTTTGCGGCGGCGGTTGCCGGCGCGCACGGTGTTGCGGCGCAAGAGTCCGCCGGTCAGGACGAGACGACGGCGACGCCGGTGATCGAACCCTGGGGTTATCCGTTGAGCGCGCTCGACCGTGAAACGCCGCCCGGCGATGATTTCTACCGCTTCGCCAATGGCGGTTGGCTCGATGCGACGCAGATCCCGGCGGACCGTTCCGGCGTCGGGTTTTCGACGGTGATGCGCGACCGGAATGAAGCGCGGATTGCGGCGATCATCGACAGCCTCGCGCAGATGCGGGTGCGCCGCGGCACAAACGAACAGCGCATTCACGATCTTTATAACAGCTTTCTTGATACGGACCGGATTGGCGAACGCGGCCTCAAACCCATCGCGAAAGACCTGGACCGCATTGCGAAGATCAAAACTCATGAAGAAGTCGCCGCCGCGATGGCCGACCCCGCGCTCGGCCTTGATGGACCATTCAGCGCGTCCGTCTGGATTGATTCCAAAAATCCGGATCGGTTCATTGTCTGGATCGGTCATTCCGGGCTCGGCTTGCCGGACAAGTCCTATTATGAGCGCGATAATGAACGCCTTGTCGAAACCCGCGAGCATTATCGCGCGCATATCGCCAATATGCTCAGCCTTGCAGGCGCGGAAGATGCGCAAGCCGAGGCCGACGCGGTGTTCGCGCTTGAAAAGGCGATCGCCGCAATGCACTGGGCGCGGGCCGACCGGCGCGACGCCAACCGCACGTATAACAAGATGGACCGTTCGGAACTCAACGGCTTAGCGGGCGGTTTTCCGTGGTCGGCCTATCTTGAAAGCGCAGGGCTCGACGCCGCGCAGGAAGTTGTTTTGCGCGAGAAGGATGCGTTCCCGGCGCTCGCGACACTGTTCGCCGAAACGCCGGTTGAGGCGTGGCGGTCTTATCTTACCTTTCATCTCTTGAGCAGTTTCGCGTCCTATTTGCCGCCAGCCTATGACGATGAAGATTTCGACTTTTTCGGCAAAAAACTAAGCGGTCAGGCTGAACAACGCACGCGCGAACGGCGCGGTGTTGATCTCGTCAATCGCAGTCTCGATCAAGCGGTCGGCGAGATCTATATTGACCGCTATTTTCCGGAAGAATCCAAACGTCAGATGACGGTGCTTTTCGAGAATGTGCGTTCGGCGCTTCGCGCGCGTATTGAAAATCTCGCCTGGATGACGCCGGCCACGAAAGCCCGCGCGCTCGAAAAACTCGAAAAAATGACCGCCAAGATCGCCTATCCCGAAAAGTGGCGGGATTATTCGGGGCTGCGCATCCGTTCCGGCGACCTTGTCGGCAATATCAAACGGATCCGGCGGTTCGACGCAGCGCGCGACGCGGCGCGGCTCGCCGAGACCGTGGACAAGGCCGAATGGTTCACCGGCCCGCAGACCGTCAACGCCTTTTACAGCCCGTCGCGAAACGAGGCGTTCATACCGGCCGGCTATATCCAGTCGCCGCTTTTCGATCCGTATGCGGATCCGGCGCTCAATTACGGCGCCATCGGTTCCATCGTCGGTCATGAAATCGGCCATGGCTTTGACGACCAAGGCTCGAAATATGACGGTGACGGCGTTTTGAACGATTGGTGGACGCTTGAGGATCGAAAAGCCTTCGATGCGCTGGGCGACCGGCTGGCCGCGCAATTTGACACTTATGAACCGCTGCCCGGGGTCAATGTGAACGGCCGGCTGACGCTCGGCGAAAATATCGGCGACCTTGCAGGCGTCGTCGTCGCCTATCATGCCTATCTCTTGTCGCTCGATGGCGAAGAACCGCCTGTACTGGACGGGTTTACCGGCCCGCAACGGGTGTTTCTCGGCCGGGCGCAGGCGCGCCGTTTCAAGCAAACGGAAGAATCCATGCGCCGGCGTTTGCTATCTGCGCCGCACAGTCCGATGAATCTCCGGGTCAATGGCATGGTGGTCAATATCGACGAATGGTACGAAGCGTTTGACGTTCAGGCGGGCGACGCCATGTATCTGCCGCCGGAAGACCGCGTACGCATCTGGTGACAACGAAAGACGAGCGCCGCGTGACGCAAAATCAAACCGCAATCGAGCGCATCGACCATGCCGATGCGCTGAGCCGGCACCGGTTCAAATATTACGACTTCGCCATGGCGGCGTTCGTCGCGATCTTGATCTGTTCGAACCTGATCGGCGCGGCGAAACTGGTGCAGGTTTTTGAGCTGAATATTGGCGGCTGGAATGCCGGGATTTTCGGCGCTGGCGTTCTGTTCTTTCCGCTTTCCTATGTGCTCGGCGACGTGCTGACCGAGGTCTATGGCTATGCGCGCGCCCGCCGTGTCGTCTGGGCCGGGTTCGGCGCGGTCCTGTTCATGGCGTTCATGGCTTGGGTCGTCGTCTCGCTGCCGCCGGCGCCGGGCTGGGGCGATCAACCGGCCTATGAAAAAGTGTTCGGCCTAACGCCGCGCATCGTCTTTGCCTCCGTGGTCGCATTCTGGGCGGGCGAGCTGTCAAACGCGTTTGTGATGGCGCGTATGAAAGTGATCTCCAAAGGCAAATATTTGTGGCAACGGACCATCGGCTCAACGGTGGTGGGGCAAGGCGTCGACAGTTTGTTGTTTTACCCGCTCGCATTTTTAGGCGTCTGGACGACAGGCCAGGTGCTGACCGTGCTTGTCACCAACTATCTCCTCAAGGTTTTGTGGGAAGCGCTTTTGACGCCGGTGACTTATCGTGTCGTCGCCAGTTTGAAGCGCGCCGAAGGAGTTGATGTTTATGACAGCGATACGGCCTTTACGCCCTTTTCAATCCGGTCTTAGACTTTCCGTTTTTTGGGGAAGCGTAGGGCGTTGATGTTCCAGAAATTGCTGAAGGCTTTTCGCGGCGGTGAGACCCATGCGTCTTACGCTGTTCGATATGATGCGCTGGCGGCGGAAAAGGCGCCGCCCTCGCTGGATGATGCGGCGCTCGACTATCATCGCCGCGCGCCGGCCGGCAAAATGGAATGCATCCCGACCAAGCCCCTGGCCACCCAGCGGGATCTGGCGCTTGCTTATTCGCCGGGCGTCGCTGCTGCTTGCCGCGAGATTGAGCGGGCGCCGGAAAAATCGCGGACGCTTACCAACCGCGCCAATCTCGTCGCCATCGTCACCAATGGGTCGGCGGTGCTGGGGCTTGGCGATATCGGTCCACAAGCCGCCAAGCCGGTGATGGAAGGCAAGGCGGCGCTGTTCAAGCGGTTCGCCGGTGTTGATGCGGTCGACTTATGCGTATCGGAGACAGACCCGGCGCGGCTCGCCGAACTGATCATCTCTCTTCAGGCGGGCTTTGGCGGGTTCAACCTTGAAGACATCAAGGCGCCGGAATGTTTCGAAGTTGAGCGCCTTGCGCGCGAGCGCACATCCGTGCCGGTCTTTCACGATGATCAGCACGGCACCGGCATATGCGTGCTCGCCGGCCTGTGGAACGCGCTGGCGCTTACAGGCCGGACGCTCGCCGAAACCAAGATTGCGGTGTCGGGCGCCGGAGCGGCGGCGATCGCCTGCGTCGAATTGCTGGTCGCGGGCGGCGCGCGAAAAGAAAATATTCTGCTTACGGACAGCCGGGGCGTCGTTTACAAAGGCCGCAAGGATGGCATGACGGCGCAGAAAGAAACCTATGCCGTCAAGACGAAAAAGCGCACGCTTGCCGACGCGGTCGATGGCGCGGACTTTTTCCTTGGCGTATCGCGCCGCGGCGTTCTGACGCCGGAGATGGTGCGCATGATGGCGGCAAAACCGATCATCTTCGCGCTTGCCAATCCGGAACCGGAAATCTGGCCGGAAGATGCGGGCGAGGCGGCGCCCGATGCCATCATCGCCACCGGCCGGTCGGACTATCCCAACCAGGTCAACAATGTCCTTTGCTTTCCGTTCCTGTTCCGCGGCGCGCTTGATGTTGCGGCGTCGACGGTCACGCCAGGCATGATGCGCGCTGCGGCCAAAGCCATCGCCGCGGTGGCGCGCCTTGAAGCGTCGGGTAGTGTTCGAACGGCCTATCCCGACGAGGCATTTGAATTCGGTCCCGGCTACATTTTACCAAAGGCGTTCGACCCGCGCTTGTTGCCGGAGGTCGCCGGCGCTGTCGCCGAAGCGGCGATGGAGGACGGTGTTGCCGCCGCGCCAATCAGCGACATGGCCGTTTATCGGCAGCGGCTCGTTAATCTCGCAGAAGCGCTGCAGGCGCTGTAGAGCATTGTTGCCGGTCCTGGCGGGCTGCGCCATGCTTTGCGTCAGCCGCAACCAAAGCAGGAAGACTTCGCCGCATGCCCGACGATCAGCGTTTCGACGCGCCGCAGTTTGACCAGCGCGATGCCGGTGGCGGGCCGCGCATCGCCATATTAGGCGCCGGCTTTGCCGGCATGGGCATGGCGATCCGCCTGCGCGAGGAAGGCTTTTCGAATTTCACGATCTATGAAAAGGCGGATGAGGTTGGCGGCACCTGGCGAGAAAACCGCTATCCCGGCGTCGCCTGCGACGTGCCCTCGCATCTTTATTCCTTTTCCTTCGAGCCCAACCCGCAATGGACGCGGCGTTATTCGCCGGGCGGTGAAATTTGGGACTATATGCGCCGCTGCGCAGAGAAATATGACCTTTATCGGTCGATTGAATTCGGCAAGACGGTCACTGGAATAAAGCATGACGGGTCGCAATGGCGGATCGACTTCGCCGATGGCGCGGTTGTCGCAGCGGACATAGTCGTCAGCGGCCTTGGCGGCCTGCATGAACCGAACATTCCCGACTTTGCGGGCGCTGACGCATTCGCCGGGCCGGTTTTTCATACCGCCAATTGGCGCGATGACGTTGACCTTGCGGGCAAGCGCGTGGCGATTATCGGGTCGGCGGCGAGCGCCTTGCAAGTGGTTCCCGAAATTGTCGGCGAGGTTGCGCATCTCGATATTTATCAGCGTACGGCGAACTGGATCGCGCCGCGCGACGATTATGGCTATCCGGGATGGGTCAGGCGTATATTTGCCGCTGCCCCATGGCTGGCGCGGGCCTATCGCGGCTTGATTTTTGCGATGATGGAAGGGCGGTTCCCCGCTTTCCTGAAGGACGACAATCGCGTCAAGCGCGTCGCGCGCCGGCAGTTCGAGCATTATATGAAGCGCGCGGTCAAGGATCCGGAACTGCGCGCCAGGCTGACGCCGGATTATCCTGTCGGCTGCAAGCGCGTGCTGATTTCGGATGATTATTATGACGCCGTCCAGCGCCCTGAAGTTGAGCTGGTGACGTCGGGGATTGCCTCCTTCACCGAGCGCGGCCTGCGCGACAAAGTGGGAATAGAGCGCGCTGCCGATATCGTCATCCTGGCGACCGGGTTCAAGCCGTTCGATATTCTCGAGCGGCTCGATGTGGTTGGTCCTTCCGGCAAAAGTTTGCGTCAAGCCTGGGCGGGCGGCGCCGCCGCTCACCGAACCATTATGGCGCCGGGTTTTCCGAATTTCTTTATGCTGCTCGGGCCGAATTCGGCGCTCGGCCATAATTCGGTGATCTTGATGATCGAAGCGCAGGTGAACTACATCATCAAGCTGCTGAAAAACGCGTCATGGCCGGGGGCGCTGATTGAACCGCGTCCTAAGGCGGCCGCCGCGTTTGACGCCGCCCTGCAGGCCAGTTTGCAGGAGCGGGTCTGGGCGGCCGATTGCGGCGCCTGGTACATTGATGAAAACGGCCGCAATTATACGCTTTATCCGCATGCGGTGCGGCAATTTCTGCGGGAGATGAAAACGCCGGATATGGGTGAATTTACGCTGGCGGCGGCGAGGGCGCCGGTTGCGCGACTTGAGGTTGCGGCTGTGCCAGCTTTTCGCGTTTTTGGCGAGTCATAATTGCCGCTAACGCGTTAAAAGCGTTTTCTTTTTCTGGGTTTGTCTCTTTTGGCCTGAAATATGCAGGAAAGCTTGCCGGCAACGCAATATCGGCATATGATTTAGCCTTCGAGAGAACGGCAGTCGTGGGGGATTGGCCATGTTAAAAACGATTTCGACTTTTGCTGCGTCGGCTGCGGCCGTTGCATTTTTGGCGTTGGCGCCAGCCAGCGCGAATGTCATTACTGTTGCTGGCGGCAATGGGACCATCACCTGCACCGGGGCGGTGGAGCCGGCCTGTCTTGCATTTTCCGGCGGCGCGTCAGGCGGGCTCGGGACCGAGCCGGATGGCGCGGGCTTGCTGATCGACGGCAGCCCCATCACGGAAGTCGCCTGGTATTATGATGGAACGCCGTCGAGCGAGGCGGCTGAAGCGGATCGTCTCAATATTCTGACAGGCGGGCTGACCAGTTTTGACATGAGCGACGCAACGCGGGACGAAAGTCCGTCGCTGATGTTTTCTACATTTGCGGAATATGTCGTCCTGAAGCTCGGTAATGTCGCGGTATTTCTCCACAACAATACCGGCGGAGAGCTCACCATCAGCCTTTCCGATCTCGGGCGCGGTTTTGGCCTCAGCCACGTTACGGAATTTGGCGAGGTGGAGCCGATACCGATTCCGGGGGCTATCTGGCTCATGGGCGCGGGGATTGCCGGTCTTGGTTTTGCCGGGCGGCGCAAGAAACGGCCAGTCTAGCGGTCGTTAGCTTTGATCTAATTCCCCCTAGATCATGGCGTGAAGAGCTCGCTTTGGCGGGCTCTTCATGAATTTGACAAGCCGATTTTCTGTCGTTATAGCCCGCCGCTTCAAACGGGTGGCGCGTGGACCGCCGTTGCAAGAGCGCCGGGGATGGGCCCCGCGCGCCGGACCGCGCCGGAAGTGAGGAAAGAATGTCCAAGCGCATTAGCGCCAAGCACAAGCTTGACCGCCGGGTCGGCGAAAACGTCTGGGGCCGGCCGAAATCTCCCATCAACAAGCGTGATTACGGACCGGGCATGCACGGTCAGCGCCGCAAGGGCAAGCTGTCCGATTTCGGCCTGCAGTTGAGGGCCAAGCAAAAGCTCAAAGGTTATTACGGCAATATCTCCGAGAAGCATTTCGAGCGGATTTACAACGAAGCGGACCGCCAGCGAGGCAACACCGCCGAGAATCTGATCGGCATTCTTGAAAGTCGCCTCGATGCTGTCGTTTATCGTGCGAAATTCGTGCCGACGGTTTTCGCAGCGCGCCAGTTTATCAACCACGGTCATGTGAAGGTAAATGGCGTTCGCACCAACATCCCGTCCATGCGCTTGAAAGTCGGCGACGTGGTCGAGATCAAGGACAAATCGAAAAACATGGCGCTGGTTCTTGAGGCGCTGCAAAGCGCCGAGCGCGATATTCCCGATTATGTGGAAGTCGATCCGAAGAAAATGACGGCGACCTTCCTGCGCGTGCCGGAATTCGCCGAAGTGCCGTATCCGTGCACGATGGAGCCGAATCTCGTGGTCGAATATTACGCGTCCTAAGCGCCGCGCCATCGATGATCGCATTCAAAGGCCGCCCTTCGGGGCGGCCTTTTTTCTTTGAGCCGCGACAGGGGGCATCGTTTCGGGATGGCATTTCTCGCGTTTTCGGCACGAGGCGTGATGCGTTTTTGATCTGCGCCCGTTGTGTTGGGTGAATTAAAACCTTGCAGGTTCGCTGAAGCGCAATTTGCGGCGCTGCTCGGATGGGATGTGACCAAAAAATTGGGCAGAAGGCGGGGCGGCGTGGGTGACGTTTTGTGCCACCCAAGCAATAGATTCGACTAACATCGCGCGCTTTTTCCACGGTCTTATTTATTGGCGGTCGGCTATCGACCATCGCATCGCCATTTTCGTAACCGTTGTGCAACAGCCCACGGCGAGATTTGAATTCGCCGGGTCACTTTGCAGTCAATGTATGGATTGTCTGTATTTAGGGGTGGGCTCGCATAATTATCCTTATACGAAGCAAGCTGCGACAATCACGTATGCGTGAGTGTGATTGAGTTATTGTCAATGAGCTTGACGTGTCGGGTTTGCGCATTATGCGATACGAATATTGCTGCGAGCGTGCTCGATTTTCACCCTTAACAATCAGTAGGCGTCGGAAAGCAAGAACGCGTCATCGCACATGGCTGTTTTGCGTAATTGAGGGAGTAGTAACTCTAATGAGTAAGTCATATTTTCTAAAATCCTGCGCCGCGCTTTTGACGACGGCGTCGACGGGAGCCTTGATGTTGGCCGCGCCGGCATTCGCCCAGGATGGGGCTGATGCGGATACTGAAGACAGGATCATCGTCACAGGCTCGCGGATTGAGCGGTTGTCGCTCGAAGCGCCATCGCCCGTCACAAGCATCGGCGCCATTGATATTCAACGTTCGGGTGAGACAAGCATCGTCGAGCTTCTGAACGAAGTGCCGGCGCTTGTCGGTTCTGTCGATAATGATGACGCCACTTTCGGCGGCATCGGGTCGACGGGCCTCAACACGCTTAACCTGCGCAATCTTGGCTCCAACCGGACGCTGACGCTGGTTAATGGTCGCCGTCATGTAGGCGGCTCGGCAGGCTCGGCCGCGGTCGACACCAATACGATCCCGGTGGACCTGATTGAGCGGGTCGACGTCCTCACAGGCGGCGCATCGGCGATCTACGGCGCTGACGCGGTGACAGGTGCGGTCAACTTCGTACTCAAGGATGATTTTGAAGGCATTGCAGTGCGCGGGCAAGGCGGACTGACGCCTGATCATGGCGATGCGGAACGCTATTTTGGCTCCATCGTTGCGGGCAAGAATTTCGCTGACGGACGCGGCAACATCGCCTTGTCATTCGAGTATTCGAAAGAAGAAGGCATTAACGCGTCCGATCGCCGGTTTGCAAATCGCGGCCGCGCCTCGCTCGTCGATAATCCGAATTTCGGAATTGACGGCGACAATCGCCGCCGGGTGTTCCTCGAAAACGCCACAATTCGCTTTGCGAGCCCGGAAGGCGGCGTTGCGGTCGACTTCTTTGATGGTTTTGACCTGCTCTTTGACTTTGAAGGTGACGGCGACCCCTATGAACAGGGCGAGGTTATCACTTTCCGTAACTCCATTGGCGGCAGCTCGACCCGTATCGCTGACTTTACCGGCAGCCTGACGTCGGATGTTGAACGTTACGTCACCAACATCTTCACCCATTACGACTTCACGCCGGAAGTTACCGGTTTCCTTGAATTCAAATTCGCGCAGGTCGACAGCTTCTCGCAGTCGAGCCCGGCATTCAGCGACCTCGTTCCGATCAGTGTCGCCGACAACCCATTCGTGCCACAGAACATCGCCGACGCCGCCATCGCGGCGGGCGCCGATCAGGTCTTCATTTCGCACGATTTGTTTGAACTTGGCCGTCGTGCGGAAGAGATCCGTCGGCGCACCTATCGCGTCGCGACCGGCATTGATGCGCAACTCTTTACGGACACATTCGACAATCTCGATCTTGAGCTGTCGTTTGTTTATGGCCGGACGGATGAACGCTTCTTTGCGCAAAACAACCTTGTGCTGGACCGCTTCTATGCGGCGCTCGACGCGGTTGTCGATCCGGCGACGGGCGAGGCGACCTGCCGGACCAATCTTGATCCGAGCGCATTGCCGCAGCAGATCCCGTTCCCGGGCGGCTTTGGCTTCCTAGGCTTCTTTGACGCCTTCAATACTAATGTTACGCCGGAGAATTTTGGCACGACGCCGTTCTTCACGCCTGGTCCGGACAGCGGCTGTCAGCCGCTCAACCTGTTCGGCCTCGGCAATGCGTCTCAGGCTGCCATCGACTTCGTCAACGACGATAGCCTGCGCCGCGCGAATCTCGAGCAATATGTCGTTTCCGGCATTATTTCCGGCGATACAGCAGGCGTCTTTGAACTCCCGGCGGGCCCGATCGGTTTCGCCTTTGGCGGTGAGTATCGGGACGAGTCGAGCCAGGACACGCCGCCGGTTATCGACACGCAAGGCTTTACGTTCGGCAACGGGATTTTCCCGACTATCGGCAGCTTTGACGTTTATGAAGGCTTCGGCGAAGTTTCCGTGCCGGTGCTGCGCGATCAGTTCCTCGCCAAAGACCTGACCGTCGATGCGGCGTTCCGAGTATCGGATTATTCGACCGTCGGCACCACAACGACCTGGCGGGCAGGCGGCACATGGGCGCCGATCGACGACATCCGGTTCCGCGGCATTTATTCCGTGGCGATCCGGGCGCCGAATATCGGTGAATTGTTCGACCCGCAGAACCAGTCTTTCTTCCTGCCGGATGACCCGTGCGACATCGACAATTTCAGCGAAGCTGCAGACCCGGCGCTGCGGGCGGCGAACTGCGCGGCGATCCTGACACCGCTTGGTGTTGACGCCTCGACATTCCAGGGCGACGACATTCTCAATGCGACGTTCCCTGGCCTGCAAGGCGGCAACCCGGACTTGCTGGAAGAAAAAGCGACAACCTGGACGGTCGGTTTCGTGGCGCAGCCGCGCTGGATCGACAATCTGACGGTGACGGTGGACTATTTCCGCATCAATGTCGAAGACGGCATTATCACGCCAGCCAGCCAGGATGTTGTCGACCAGTGCGTTGATCTCGCATCGATCGACAATCCGTTCTGTTCACTGATCACCCGTCGTTCGGATGGCGGCCTTGCTTCTCTGGAAGTATTGCCGATCAACGTCGCGTCTTTTGAGACCTCCGGCGTCGATTATGAGGTGAACTACCTGTTCGATCCGGCTGATATCGGTTTCAATAATATCGGCCAGTTCAACATCCGCTATGTGGGCAGCTATCTGGAACGGCTTGATGTTGTCAGTCTTCCGGGCCAGCAGGCGGATGCGGAGCGTGATGAAGCGGGCACGTTGCTCGGCGACGATGCGCCGGTGCATGTGGGCGCGCTCGACTTCACCTGGCTCTATGACAAGCTGTCATTGAACTATCGCTGGCGCTTCCGCGACCGGATCTTCCGTGAAGAAACGGACGAGATCGCGGCGGCTGCAGAAGCCGGAGAGGTTTTGATCGACCCGGCGCGTACATCGGCTCTGTCGACTCATGACGTGCAGGTCCGTTACCAGGTGCGCGACAATGCGGACGTCTATGTTGGCGTCAACAACTTCCTCGATCAGGAGCCGGATATTGGTTCGCTGGGCACGCCGGTCAATTCCATCGGCCGGTTCGTCTATGCAGGGTTCTCGTTTGATCTGAACTAAACGAGACCGCCCTTTTACGGCGCTTTGAGCGCGCCCCGGCCAGCGCCGGGGCGCGTTTTTTTCTGCTTTGGATATCGGACGCATCATAAGCGTCGAGGTCGATCATTACGGGCGGGCGGATGCCGTTCGCGCCGCCAAGAGGGCGGCGGCGCTAAACAAGCGCGAGATTCACGATGTGGACATGCAAACGCGGAAGTCTGCGTTCATTGTGAATCTGGCGTTCGTGGTTTCGCCGGCCGGAGGATTGTTTGTCAGCGCGTCAATTCGCAAATCTGGCGCGCGCATGGCTCGCAACGCTCTACGGGCCTCGCCGGACCGAGCGGCGAGCCTTGCGGCTTATTTGTTCACCCGAGTTTTCAGCTCTGCAATCAGCGCGTCGATGCCGCTTGCGCCGCCGCCGTTATTCGCGATCAATGACGTAAACTGGCTGCGCTGTTCAATCGCCAGCCAGACATTGTCCGCGCCGGCGTCCAAAACCGTCATTTCGCCGTCGCGGCTGCGATAAACGCGCCAGTGGATCACCGCATTGGCGAACGGATCGCCCGGTTCGGGATCGACGATCTTTGAATTCACGATGATATCGCGTTCCGAGCGGTCGACGGAGCCCGTGACGACCAGGCGCTGGCCTTCATACTCTTCAAGGGTGTTCTGGTAGATGATCGTCGCATAGCGCTTGAACAGCGGGAAATATTCCGCCGCCTGTTCATCGCTCATGCGCCGCGCATATTGACCGAGCACGAAACGGCCAACCCGGCGCATGTCCACATATGTGCCGACCAGCTCTTCAATGCCGACATAAAATTCGGCCTTTGTCGATGCATTGAGGACCGGCTCCGCCTCGTCCAGAATCCCCTGCATAAAGGTTTCAGCGGTTTCATCGGCAAGCGCAGGCGCGCTCCACGAGGCGGTTACAGCCAAGGCGGCGACGCAGCGCAGAACGGAACGGCGGGTCGGTGCGAACAGGCTCATCAGGGTCTCCAGGAAACGCGAAGGGAACAAAACCGCCTATTCGAGCTCGTCTTCGAACTCGTCGAATTCTTCGAATTCGCCGATGTCGGGCAGGTCTTCGAAAGAGGTCCGCCCATTGGCGATTTCGCGTTTGCGCGATTGCAAATAGAAACTGCGAATGGAGGCATAGTAATCAAGCGAGTCCGCCTTGATGTCGGCAAGCGGTTCGATCAGCGGCTCGCGTGCAGACAACAAACCGACGCCGGTGCGCGTGTAGCGGAAATATCTTGCCGGCTCGGTGCGCACCCAGATGGCCGGGTCAGCGGCGAGATCGGCGGCGGAGCCAAGGCCGTCGCGGACCGTGCTCGGCCCAAAGAACGGCAACACCACATAAGGGCCGGACGGCACGCCCCAGACGGCGAGTGTCTGTCCAAAGTCTTCCGTATGCTGGTCCATGCCCAGTCTTTCCGCGGGATCGCCCATGCCGCCAAAGCCGATGGTCGAATTGACGGCGAAGCGGCCAAGCGTATTGCCGGCGCGGCCAAACTCGCCTTGCAAAATATCATTGGCGAATGTGACCGGCGTGCGCAGATTGGAGATGAAGTTGCGAATGCCCTTGCGCTGCTTTTTGTGGGTAACGGCGCGATAGGCCTTGGCGGCGGGCACGAACAGGGCGCCGTCAACCGTATCGTTCAGCTCGAACATCGCGCGGTTGAAGCCTTCCCAGGGATCGGCGTCGGCGGAGCCGTCTTCGGGCGTGCCGGCTTCCAGTTCGCGCGCGACGTCTTCCGCTTCGCCAGCACCGGTCAATTGCGCATGGGCAAGGCCGCCTAGCGGCAGGATGAAGGCGGCGATGATGGCGGTAAATCTCATGGCGGCGACGCCCCCCGAACTACGATTTTCAAAAAAGTAATGGCGTTGACTGCAACGATATAGGCGATTTGCCCGCATGAACAATCCGCGACGGGTCCGCTCGGGCGTCACTTTGCGATGAATTTTCAGTGAGATTGCAACGATATAAAGATATCTTTATCTTTAAAAACGAACCAGCAAGAAGGCGATGTGATGGCCCTTGACGCCGCGTTGAATATTTTTCGCGCCATTGGCGAGGAGACGCGCCTGCGCATTATGGCGCTTTTGAGCCGCGGCGAGCTGACCGTCAGCGAGATCACTGCGATTCTCGGGCAGAGCCAGCCGCGCGTCAGCCGTCATCTCAAAATCCTTGCCGATGCGGGCCTTGCCGAGCGTCATCGCGAAGCGGCCTGGATGTTCTATCGACTGGCGGAGCATGGGGGCGGAAACCCTTCTGTGCGCGCCGTCCTTGCGGTGGTGACCGAGATTGCCCGGGCGGATGATCGGGTGCTGGCGCGCGACGGCGAACGGTTCGAGCAGGCCCGGCAGGCGAGGGCAGCCCAGGCGGCGGCCTATTTCGAAGCGAATGCAAAAGAGTGGAACCGGCTGCGGCGGCTGCATCTGCCGGAACACGATATTGAATCGCGCATGACCGCCCTGGTTGGCGATAAAGATATCGGCTTGTTTGTCGATCTTGGCACCGGCACCGGGCGCATGCTGGAGATTTTCGCGGCTCGCTACCAATCCGCCGTCGGTTATGACCTTTCCCATGAAATGCTGGCGATCGCCCGCGCCAATCTGGATCAGGCGGGGATTACGCATGCGCAGGCGCGCCATGGCGATCTTTTCTCTCTACCGCTCGAAGCCCATAGCGCCGACGTCGTTTGCCTGCATCAGGTGCTGCATTATCTCGCGGAGCCCGGCGCGGCGGTGCATGAGGCGGCGCGTCTCCTCAAGCCGGCGGGCCGGCTGATCATCTCCGACTTTGCCCCGCATGAGCTGGAATTTCTGCGAGAAGAGCACGCTCATCGACGGTTGGGATTTTCCGATGACGAAGTGCGCGACTGGTGTGCGGCGGCCGGTCTGCAGGTCGAGCGAGTCGAGACGCTGTCGCCCGCGCCTTCGGACAGGGAGAAGCTGACGGTTAAAATCTGGCTATGCGCGGCCGGTCAGCGCCGCCCCGAAGCGCGATCGCGAAAGGCCGCCTGAAACGTCAGCTCAATTGAGGATTCCGATGATCACCAGAACGATGACTGTAAAGGCTGCCCCGCAACAAAGCCCACTGAACAATACGCCAAGTCCTTGAAACGCTCGCCCCATCGCTGGACCCCTTCTGCGTTCATTTCCTTGCGCGGCATCGATTCGCGCTCGTCCCTTTGTGTAAGAAGTGTGTCAGGAGATTTTCATTTTAGCAAAGTTTAACAACAGTTTACCGGCGCAACCCGTGCGCAAGCATGAGCCTAAGCGCTTGCACCAATGGCGGGAATCTTTCTTGCGTTATTTTTCCCCAGCGCTGCGCGCCGGCGGTGGTGCGATGCAGGCGCGGCATGGCGGCGGCTGGCGCTGCGCCGCGGAGCGATCTAATAGCGGCTGATGAGCTTTTGGGACCGGATAGAGGCGAGCCTCGCCGATGCGCGCAAAAGAACCCTCGGGGCTTTGCTTGAAGCGCTTGCCGATCGCCGCCGGCGGCGCGACGAAGCGGCGTTTTCGATCGCGCTGATCGCGCTGTCCGCCAAGATGGCGAAAGCGGACGGCATCGTCACCGACGACGAGATCAACGCCTTTCAGGATTTTTTTCATTTCCCTGAACAGGAAGCCGACAAGGTGCGGATGATTTACCGGCTCGCCCAGCGCGACGTCGCCGGCTACAGCGAATATGTTCGGCGCGTTGCAAAAATTTTCGAAGACTCGCCGGCGGTGCTTGAAGATGTGCTCGATTGCCTTTTTCACGTCGCGGTGGCCGATGGCGTTGCGCATCCGCGCGAGATCGAATTGCTGGACGAAACCGCGGACGCATTCGGTATCGCGGCGCCGGCCTATCGTCGTCTCAAAGCGGCGCATCTGGGGCTCGGTGATGATGATCCGCATCTCGTCCTCGGGGTTGAGCCGGGGACCAGCCTTGAGGCGGTCAAAACCGCCTATCGCGCTTTGTCCCGCGATCATCACCCCGATGCGCTGATGGCGCGCGGCGTGCCGCCGGACCTTGTGCGCATTGCCGAAGGACGTATGGCCGCCATCAATGCGGCTTATGAGCAGATTTTAACGGATTACGCCTAAGGTTGCGTGCGTTCCAGCGGCATCACGTGCTGGACGCGGCGGGCGTCGTCTGATTTGATATGCAGGCAAGTGCGAGTTGGGGTGAGTAGCCTGGTGAAACGCATCGCTCATAAATTTGCGCCGGACAAAGCCGGCGGTTCCGTTGCCGCTCGCGCTGTCGAGGCGATTATTGTGACCGGCGTTATCGTTCTTTCCTCGCTCGTGGTTATCGCACTGGCGCTCGCAGCGCCGTTCATTTTTGCAATCACCGCAATCGTCGCGATTGTTACGCGCAATCATCCGCCGCGACGATGGCGCTCTGCCGGCGCGTAACGCTATCAATCGCTGATAGATATTATCGATTGCCCCGCCGGTGGGTTTCGGCGTAAGCGGCCCGTCATGCGCATTGTTCCTTGCGCCAGCTTTTATGCGAACCCTGCCATCTTGGGAGCCTGTCATGAGCCTGCGCGAAATCAGCGCCTTGCTGCTAATGTGTCTTGTCTGGGGCTTCCATTTCGTTGTTATCAAGACGGTGGTGGGCGCGGTTCCGCCGATGTTCTACGCCGCGCTTCGTTTGGTGCTGGTGGCGGCGATCATGGCGCCGTTCCTGCGCTGGCGCGCCGGGCAGATGGGGCGCATTTTCCTCGGCGGGCTGTGCCTCGGCGTCTTTAACTATGCAATGATGTTCACTGGCGTCAAGCTGGCGCCGGCCTCTGCTGCGGCGATCGCGATTGAGCTGCACGTCCCCTTTGCGACCATTCTCGCCATTGTGTTCCTTGGCGACCGGCCGGGTTGGCGGCGATTTCTCGGCATCGCATTCGCCTTTTCCGGCGTGGCGATCATCGCAACCGGCGGCGCCGCGTCAGACGATCCGGCCGCGCGGGTCGGCCTTGGCGTCGCCCTTGTGGCCGCGGCGGCGTTTTCCGAAGCCATGGGCGCCGTGTTCGTCAAGCGTTCGACCTCTTTTACGCCGCATCAATTGCTGGCCTGGTTCTCGCTCATCGGCGCTGCGGGCCTGTCCGTGATGACGCTGATTTTCGAAACCGGCCAATGGGCGGCGTTTGCAGCGGCGGACAAGGTGCTGTTGGCCGGGGCCATTCTTTATTCGGCGATCGGCGCTTCGATCATCGGTCACGCCACTTATTACTGGCTCCTGCACCGCTTGCCGGTTAGCGTCGTCGCGCCAAGCGTGCTTCTGACGACGATTTTCGCGGTGTTGTTTTCCGTGTTGTTGCTGGGCGATCCATTTGGCGCGCGGATGGCCTTTGGCGGCTTGTTGACCCTGGCGGGTGTCGGCGTCGTGCTTTTGCGAAATGTAAAGAAACAGCCCAAAACAGTCGTTCTTGCAGAACCGGCAGGGTACACCCATGAAACGAATTGAGGCGCCGTCGCCAAATTTCGACGAACGCGGACGCGATATCGACACCGCCATTTTGCACTATACCGGCATGCGGACCGGCGCGGAGGCGCTGGATCGTCTGCGCGATCCGGCGGCCAGGGTGAGCGCCCATTATCTGGTGGAAGAAAACGGCGACATTTATCGTCTTGTCGATGAAGAAAAGCGCGCCTGGCACGCAGGCATTTCGGCCTGGCGCGGCGAGATCGACATTAATGCGCGTTCAATCGGCATCGAAATCGTCAATCCCGGTCACGAATTTGGTTATCGCGACTTTCCCGGCGCGCAGATCATGTCAGTGATCGCCCTGCTGAAAGAAATCCGCATGCGCCATAAAGTGACGCCTGCGCGCGTGCTTGGCCATTCCGATGTGGCGCCGCGCCGCAAGGAAGATCCCGGCGAGAAATTTCCATGGGCGGCGCTGGCCGGCGAAGGGCTCGCGCTGGCGCCGTTTGACGGCGATCCGGCGGCGGGAAGGGACGTTTCTTACGACGATGCGTTGAAAGCGCTGGCCAGCATCGGTTATGATGCGCCGCCGGGCGATCACGCCGCCGGGCTGCTCGCTTTCCAGCGTCGGTTCTGTCCGCAATCCCTGGGGCAGGGTTTTGACGGCCGAACGAAAGCCGCGCTTATCGCTATCGCCGCCATATATTCAGCAGGCTGATTTCCTGCGCAGGTCTTTAGGCCGCACATATCCGGTCAGGCGCCCGGCGCCGAAACCGGTCTCGCGCCATGTCTCGATATCGAGTTCAAAAGTCGCGAGCGCGCCTTTCGCGAAACCGGCGGCGATGCGCGACACGGCCGTATCGTCGCTGATCTGCGGCGCGGCGAGGCTTGCCGCGAACAGGTGAATGCCCGGATTGTGGCCGACGACCAGCACATGGCCGAACCGGTCAGGCAAGGCGCAGACGGCGGCGAGCAGCACCTGCGCCGACGCATCATATATCGCCGGGTTGAAAATCCGGTCGGGCGGCGCGGCAAGGCGTGCGCACACGCCCGCAAGCGTTTCGCGGGTGCGCGCCGACGGCGAGGCGAGAGCGAGGTCTGGCGGGGCGCCGCTTTCAGCCAGAAATGCGCCGACCGCCATGGCGTCCTCGCGGCCGCGCGGCGTCAGCGGCCGGTCGCGGTCGTCCATTCCCGGCGATCGGTCGACGGCGGCGGCATGCCGCAACAAGGAAATCCGCTTCATTGCAGCATTCTATGCCGCCGCCAAACCGAATGTCGAACCAGGGCGTGCGCCTTTTGGCCTTGACCGGCGCGGCGCAAAAGGACACATCAGACGCCGTCAGACGGCCGGACGGCCGCTCTGGGGGCGTTAAGCCCCTTTGAGAGGAAAGTCCGGGCTCCATGGAGACAAGGCGCCGGGTAACGCCCGGCCAGGGTGACCTGAGGGAAAGCGCCACAGAAAACAAACCGCTTCGGGCCGCGCCCGGAGCAAGGGTGAAAAGGTGCGGTAAGAGCGCACCGCCGGACCAGTAATGGGACGGGCATGGCAAGCCCCGCCTGGAGCAAGACCGAATAGGGATGGCGCGCTCATTGAGCAGGCGTGTCTTCGCGCTGAGCCGTCCGGGTTGGTTGCTTGAGGCTGCGCGCAAGCGCAGCCCCAGAGGAATGGTCGTCACGTCGCAAGACGTACAGAACCCGGCTTACAGGCCGTCTGGCGTTTATTATCGAGTCGCGTATCTAATCTTATTCGGAATGCAATGGAGACCAGCAATGCCGTCATTCGACATCGTCTCGGAAGTCGACCTGTCTGAGGCCGATAACGCCATTCAAAACATCTCGCGCGAAATTTCGACGCGCTACGATTTCAAGGGCTCGAAATCAACGATCGAGCTGAAAGACGGCGTTATCACCATTTTCGCCGATGACGATCTGAAACTGCGCCAGATGCATGAAATCCTGCAAGGCAATATGCAAAAGCGCGGGATCGAGCCGGGCTCGCTTGACTACCAAAAAGAGGAGCCGGCGGCCGGCCAGTCGGTGCGCCAGCGCGTCCTGATCAAGCAGGGGATCGACAGGGAGCTGGCGAAGAAAGTCGTCAAGGCGATCAAGGGTGAAAAGTTCAAGGTGCAGGTGGCGATCCAGGGCGAGGCCCTGCGCGTCACTGGAAAGAAGCGCGACGACCTTCAGGAAGTCATCGCCTTTGTGAAGGGGATGAAGCTTGAACAGCCTTTCCAATATGAGAATTTCCGCGATTAGGGGCTGCCCGTTTGCCTAGAATTTCCCGCCGTCATTGGCTATGACCGATCAATGCAATGGAGTGACCGCCTAATGGCCGATTTTGAAGCCTCGCTGTTGGAGATTATCAAGGAACACGCAGTGGGCCTGACGGGGGAGCTGACGCGCGACACGCAGATCGCCGATCTCGGCATCGATTCCTTCTCCGTTGTGGAAATTATCTATGAAGTCGAGGAAAAGCTCGGCGTCGAAGTGCCGTTCAACGCCAATGAGAACCCGTTTGGCGAAATGAATTCGGTGGGCGATCTCATTGATGCGCTCGACAAGCTGATCAAGAAATAATCATTCATGACACGGAATGTCGTCGTAACCGGAATGGGCGTTGTGGCGCCGAACGGCGCCAGCGTTCCCGAATTCTGGGACGGGCTCATCGCGGGCCGCAGCGCCATCATCAAGCGGGAATACACGGCCGACCGGTTTTCACTGACGGTTCCGGTCGCGCCCGTCGACGGGCTTGAAGAGCGCATTAAAGGTCTTGGCGTTCAGATGATGCGCGCCGACCGCTTCTCGCAAATGGCGGTGATGGCGGCCGAAGAGGCGATCGGACAATCGGGCCTTGAGTTCGATGAAGCGCTTGGCGCGCGCACCGCCTGCATCATCGGCACCGGCATTGGCGGACAGACGACGTTCGATGACAGCTATGTGGCGATGCTGTGCCGCGAGCGCCGCCCGCATCCCTTGACGATCCTCAAGGTCATTCCCAATGCGCCGGCGAGCCAGCTTTCGATCCGCCACGGCATTCGCGGGCCGGCCTTTGCGGTGTCGAGCGCCTGCGCCACCGGCGCGCATGCGATCGGCGTTTGCGCCGACCTGATCCGCGCAGGGTCGGCCGATGTCGGGCTTGCCGGGGCGAGCGAGGCGATCCTGGCTTATGGCGCGCTCGAATCCTGGCGGGCGATGCATATCCTGGCCGATGAAACCTGCCGACCGTTTTCGAAAAATCGCAACGGGCTTGTCATCGGCGAGGGCGCTGGCGTGCTTGTGCTGGAAGAGGAAGAACGCGCAAAGGCGCGCGGCGCCGATATTCTTTGCCGCATCGCCGGTTTCGGGATGAACGCCGACGGCAAGGACATGATCAACCCGGCGGTCGAGGGGGCGGCCGGCGCCATGTCGCTGGCGCTCGACAAGGCCGCCGTCAAAGATGCGTCGAAAGTCTATATCAACGCCCATGGCACGGGCACGCTGCTGAATGATCCGACGGAGACCAAGGCGATCCGTTCCGTGTTTGGCGCGGATGCGGACGCGCTGAGCGTTTCGTCGACAAAGTCCATGCATGGCCATTTGCTCGGCGCGGCCGGCGGCGTTGAAAATATCGCCGCGATCCTGGCGCTCAGAAACGGCATTGTTCCGCCCACGGTGAATTACGACGAGCCGGACCCGGATTGCGATCTCAACTATACCCCCAACAATGCAGAAGAGCGAGACATTGATGTCGCGCTCTCCAATTCATTTGCGTTTGGCGGGTTGAATGCGGTGGTCGCATTCGAAAAGGTCTAGCCGTTGTACGTCAGGCGGCGGCCGGCTTGCCGGGGATGGCGTGAATTGTCGAGCGCACCCAGCGGAAACCGCCGATCATCAACACAAGGCCGATATAGCGCACGATATAGATGCCAAGGTCGTCGGTGAAGCTTTTGAACATCGCGCCGATGGCGGCGTAGATCGATTGAAGATCCGCGCCTGACGAGCCCATGGCGGCGATCGGCCAGACAGTGCGGTCAATCAACAAAGCGAGAAGGCCTGCCTTCCAGAGATTGGTTTCGCTTTTCGCGAACATGGCGAACAAAAACGCCAGGATCAGTGCGCGCGGGAGGTCGGCGCCGGAAAAGCCGATGCCGACAATGTAATTAAGGTCCTGCATGTCGGTCCTCTGAGATTCGTGACATCTGCATTTACGCCAGAGTAGGGTTAATTCCGCGTAAAATGCGGCTGTTTACACGCAAGAAACGGGTGTTTTTTGAAGGCCCGGGCGCTTAACGTTTCATTACCGGCAGAGCGGTTTCGGCATTGATCGACAGGACCATGAACGCACCATTAACACTCAAACGCCTTGACGGTTTCGCGCCTGTAGGGCGCGCTATCGACTATCTCGCCGCGCATGCGGGCGAGCAGCCCTCGCTGGAAGAAGCTGCGGCCCATGTCGGCCTGTCGCCGGGGCATTTCCAACGCGTCTTCAAGGCAGGCGCCGGCGTGTCGCCGAAGCGCTTCCTGCAATATCTCGCGGCGCAAGAGGCCAAACGCGCCATCGCCGATGGGAAAAATGTTCTGTCTGCGTCTTTTTCGGCAGGGCTTTCAGGCGCTTCGCGCCTGCATGATCTGTTCCTCGCAGCAGAAGCGATGACGCCCGGTGATTATCGGCGAAAAGGGGAGGGGCTCGTCGTGCGTTATGCATTTGTCGATGGGCCGTTGGGACGCGTACTGATTGGGGCAACCGATAAGGGCGTGTGCTGGTTGAGTTTTGCGGAAGAGGGCGGCGAGACCCTGCATCTGGCGGAAATGCAGCATGATTGGTCGCAGGCCGAGTTTGTCGAGGATCACGGCTTCGTCGCGCCGCTGGCGGCGCGCGCCTTCGTCTTTGCGCTTAACCGCAAGACTGATGAACCATTACGCCTGCATGTGCGCGGCACCAATTTCCAGCTCAAGGTCTGGGAGGCGTTGTTGAAGATCCCTTACGGAACCTGCGTCACCTATGGCGATATTGCGCGCGAAATAGGGTCGCCGAGAGCCAATCGCGCGGTCGGGGCGGCGGTCGGCGCCAATCTCGTCTCCATATTGATCCCTTGCCACCGGGTGATCCTGTCATCCGGCGTTATCCACAATTACCGTTGGGGCGTTGCGCGCAAGAAGGCTGTGCTGGCGATGGAGGGCGCTGTCAGCGCGGCGTAAAAAAAACGCCCCGGCGAGGCCGGGGCGTTTTTCAGACGGTGCAAATGTCTGGTCGCAAATAGTCTGGTCGACGTCGTTACGCCACTTCGGCGGCGGTTTCTTCCTGCGGGTCGCGCAGCACATAGCCGCGGCCCCAGACGGTTTCGATGTAATGATCGCCTTGCGTGGCGGCGGCGAGCTTTTTCCGGAGCTTGCAGATGAAAACGTCGATGATTTTCAGCTCTGGCTCGTCCATGCCGCCATAAAGATGGTTGAGGAACATTTCCTTGGTCAGGGTCGTGCCCTTGCGCAGGGAAAGAAGCTCCAGCATTTGGTATTCCTTGCCGGTCAGGTGCACGCGCTGGCCGGCGACCTCAACCGTCTTGGCGTCGAGATTGACCACCAGCTTGCCGGTGGTGATGACCGATTGCGAATGGCCTTTCGAACGGCGCACAATAGCGTGGATGCGCGCGACCAGCTCGTCCTTGTGGAACGGCTTGGTCATATAGTCGTCGGCGCCGAAGCCGAGGCCGCGCACTTTCGTTTCGATGTCGCCCTGGCCGGTGAGAATAAGGATCGGCGTATTCACTTTCGATACGCGCAGAGATTTCAAGACGTCAAAGCCGGTCATGTCCGGCAGATTGAGGTCGAGAAGGATGATGTCGTAGTCGTACACCTTGCCAAGATCGACGCCTTCTTCGCCGAGGTCCGTCGTGTAGCAGTTGAACCCGTCTGACTTGAGCATCAGCTCAATGCTCTGTGCAGTGGCGCCGTCGTCTTCGATCAGCAAAACACGCATTGTCCGTCTCCTGTTCGGCGCGACGATCCCCTCGAAACCTGAACGCGCTCTTCATCTTTGTCGCTGACAGCTAACGACGATAAGATTTCATAATGGTTAACGACATGAACAGCATTGGCCGAATTGGCCAAGGCGTCTTAATTCCTCGCCAACTTTCCTTACCGGCCGATCCCAGTGATTGCTTGATTTGCAGCTCCTGTCATTAAGCATGTTGATTTTTTTTGAGGTTAAGACGGTTCACCAATTTACCCCTGCTTAAGCCGGCGCTCATTCACCTTGTTTGTTAAAGAAGGGCGCTTGTCATCGCGGGCGAATAGCGGGATGTTTTTTGTACGCTTCATCCGTATCGAAACCGAAACGGCGCCGGGGGCATCCTCATGCGCTGAGCGGCGGCGAGGGTGCGCAATGGGCAAACAGCCAGGCGATCAGCAGGCGCGAAAAGCCGGGGCGGCCGCCGGCCGGCCGGCGGGGCTTGCGCCTTTGTTGCAGCTTGTCCGGGAAGAGCAGGCCGGGCTGGCGGCGGACCTTGACGAGGTGGCGGCGGCGCGGCGCGCGGCCAGCGCTTCGCTGGACGTTCTGCCGAAGATAGACAGCGAGCGCCGTCACGCCCTTTGCCGACTATTGCGCGCGCTAGAGGCAAGCGAGGATGCGATCCGCCTGAAGCTGGCGGAGAAAACCGCACAGGCCGACCGTCTCGCCGTGTTGGCGGCGCGCTGCAAAGAAGCCTGACAGCCGCCGCCTCACAGCCAGCGCCTCAAAATCAGCGCCTGGGGCGGCGAGGGGGCTGAGTTTTCGACGCTCGCGGCGGGTCTTTGGCAAAATTCATCGTTTTTTAAGGAATGCGTTTTGAGGATGCGCCCAACTGATTCGGGCGTGTTCCGTTTCTGTTCCGTAATCAGCGTTGCAAAAATCCAGTTTCAGGGCGATTGAACCTTTGACCGCCCATGAAATCCCATGCTATCCCATTTGTGCCCACATATTTCCGGGGCTAGGGCGGCGCGCGCCCAATTGCCGGTCTGTCCGGCTACCGGCGCGGCGACGGAGAGGGAGCGGCATGCGGCGCGATTCCGGGGCTCGTTTTTTTGGGTCCTATGTCAACAAAATCGATGCGAAAGGACGGCTTGCGACGCCGGCCCTGTTTCGCCGCGCGCTCAATCTGCCTGAAGAAAACGTCGTCTATTGCATCCCCTCGACCGAAGAGCCCTGCATTGAATGCGGCGGCGCGGATTATGTCGACAATCTGATGGAAATGATTGAGCGGCTCGATCCGTTCTCGCCCGAGCGCATCAGTCTTGAGCGCACCATCGCCACGCAAATGACGCCGGTCTCGCCCGATAAGGAAGGGCGCATCAACCTGCCGGAGGAGCTGCGCCGCCATGCCGGGCTTAATGGCGAGGCGCTGTTTGCCGGCCATGTGCGCTCGTTTCAGATCTGGAACCCGGAGGCGTTTGCAAAGGCGCTTGAAGACGCCAAGCGCGTCTCCAGCGAAGCGCGGCTATCCTTGCGCAATCCGGCGCCGGCGGGGGGCGCGTCATGACGGAAGCCGCCCATACGCCGGTGATGCTGAGCGAAGTGCTGGCCGCGCTTGAGCCGCATGATGGCGGTGTTTACGTCGATGCGACGTTCGGCGCCGGCGGATATTCGCGCGCCATCCTGGGTGCGGCAAATTGCACCGTGTACGGATTTGATCGAGATCCGACAGCGATTGAGCGCGCGCAAGGCTGGGCGAAGGATTTTGCCGGGCGCTTGATCCTCATCAACCGGCCATTCGCTGAAATGCGCGATGCGCTGGAAGATGCGGGTGTCGAGATGGTCGATGGCGTGGTGTTCGATCTCGGCGTTTCGTCCATGCAACTCGATGAGGCGATCAGAGGATTTTCGTTCCGTCATGACGGGCCGCTTTCGATGCGCATGGATGGCGGCAAGCCCGATGCGTCGGATATTGTCGCGAAGGCTGAGGCGGCGGACCTCGCGGCGATCTTTCGCACCTATGGCGAAGAAAAACGCGCCGGCCAGCTCGCTAGGGCGATCGTCAAGGCGCGGGATGCGGAGCCGATTGAAACCACTGGCCGGCTGGCGGCGGTGATTGAGGCGGCGACGCCGGCGCCGGCGCGCGGGCGCATTCACCCGGCGACACGGGCCTTTCAGGGTTTGCGCATTTTCGTCAATGACGAGATCGGCCAGCTGATTGCGGGCTTGCGCGCGGCGGAACGATTATTGCGGCCGGCCGGCCGGCTTGTCGCCGTGACCTTTCATTCGCTTGAGGACCGTATCGTCAAACGGTTTCTGGCGGGTGGCGAGGCTGCGAGAAGCGGCGCCTCGCGCCATTTGCCGCCGGCGCAAGCCGCCGCGCCGTCTTTTTCGCTGCGTCATGGCAAGGCGATTGCGGCGTCGGACGAAGAGGCGAGCGAAAATCCGCGCGCGCGATCGGCGAAGCTGCGGGCGGGCGAGCGCACTGATGCGCCGCCTTCGACATTGGATGACGCGGCGCTCGGCGCGCCGCGACCTGTAGAGTTATCATTTTTGGACGGAGGTGTATAAATGATCCGTATCACCACTATATTTTTATGTGTCGTATTGGCGGCGGCGGCGTTTGGTCGATACCGGGCGGAGGTGTCGGTGCGCGAGCTGCATGATGAAATTGAAGAGATAGAGACCAGCCAGGTCGAGGAATTGCGCGCAATTCAAATGCTGCGCGCGGAAATCGCCTATCTTGAGAACCCGGAGCGACTGGCGCGCGTGGCCGACGCGAAAACGGACTTGCGCCCGTCAAATGCCGCGCAAATGATTAATGCGCAGGAGTTCGCCGCGGCATTCGGCATCGAAGGCGCAAGCCCGGAAGATTACGCGCCGCCAAGCGACGTTATTCTCAACGCCATGGCGATGGCGCAACTCGCCGATGCGGAAGGGCTCGGCGCAGCGAATTAGATAAAGGGATGGGCAAGGTTCGGTGTTTGGCAGGAGACACAAGCGAGGCAAACCGCGCGTTTACGTGATTTCGGAGGCGGGCGCGGAAGACCGCGGCGCGCCGTCGATCCAGGTGCGTGCTTCCGGCGCGCGCGTTGTCACCCGCGCGCGCGCGCGGGTGATGATGTGCGCCGTCGTTTTTTTCTTCATCTTTTCGACTCTGGTTGTGCGTCTCGCTTTTGTGTCCTTCGGTCATGTTACGCCGAGCCGGCACTTTGCGGATGCGCGCGAGGCGAGTCATGCGCGCCCGGAAATTGTTGACCGAAATGGCGCGCTCCTTGCCGCCGACCTGCCTGTTATTGCGCTCGAAGTCGCCGGGCGAGAAGTGTGGGATGCGGATGAAACGGCGGCCAAGCTGGCGGCAATCCTGCCCGGCCTCGATGCGGATGCGCTGGCGCGGGAATTGGCGGCGGGGCGCTATAAGGAAGTGCGTGCTGACCTGACGCCGGCCGAGCGCCAGGCGGTGTTCGATCTCGGGCTGCCCGGCATTCGCTTCGCCGCGCGGGTTGAGCGCTTCTATCCGCAAGGCCGTCTTGCCTCGCATGTGATCGGTCACGACGAGCCCGGCAAGGGCGGCGTGATGGGGTTGGAGCGGGTCGCTAACCGTTTTCGCGCGCCGGATGGCGGAGAGGGGCCGTTGCGCGCGTCCATCGACATTCGCGTGCAGCAGGTGCTCGAAGAAGAGCTGACGCAGAGTATGGAGAAGTTTCACGCCGAAGCCGCCTGGGGCGCGGTGATGGATGTGGAAACCGGCGAGGTCATCGCGCTCGCCAATGTGCCGGATTTCGATCCCAATGAGCCGGGCGCCGCGCCGGTCGATTCTCGCCGCAATCGCGCCACCTATGACAATTATGAGTTGGGGTCGGCATTCAAGACCATTACCGCGGCGGCGGTGATCGATGCGGGTCTCGCCACGGAGCGCACTCAATATGATGCGCGCGGCGGTTTTCAGGTGGCGGACCGGCGCATCACCGATTTTCACGGAGAAAACCGTATACTGACGTTATCGGAGGTGGTGCAGCATTCTTCAAATATCGGCGTTGCGCGCATGGCGATGGAAATGGGCAGGAAAGAGCAACAGCGCGTCCTCGGCGCACTCGGCCTGTTCGACGCCTTGCCAATCGAGCTTAATGAAAACCGCGCGCCGCAATTGCCGCGCCAATGGGGGCCGGTTGAAGCCGCGACAATCGCTTATGGGCACGGCATATCGGTTACTCCGTTGCACCTTCTGGCGGCCTATTCGGCGGTGGTGAATGGCGGCGTTTACAGAACGCCGTCTTTCCTGGCGTCGAATAGCACGCCGGAAGGGCGGCGGGTGTTCAAGGCCGAAACCAGCGCCGCCATGCGCCGGGTGCTGCGCCGGGTCATCACGGACGGGACCGCGACCTATGCGGAGGCGGCGGGCTATTACCCGATTGGCAAAACGGCGACGGCCGACAAGGTTGCGGCGCATGGCGGCTACGAGAAAGATGCACGCATCGCGAGTTTCATCGGCGCTGTGCCGGGCTATGCGCCGCGCTATGCGGTTCTCATCTCGCTCGACAACCCCCAAGCGATAGAAGGCACTTACGGCTATGCGACGGCGGGTTGGAACGCCGCGCCGGCCTTTTCGCGCTTCGTGGAGCGCGCGGCGCCGCTTTTGGGCCTGTCGCCAGTGAGCGAAACCGTTGCGCTCGCATCCTTCATCACCGGCGCGCCGCCGCAATTGCGGCGCGAAGCGCGCCTAGAGGCGCAAGGCGGGGAGGCTGTGCGTTGAAACTCTCCGAGCTAACTGGCGACGCCGTCTCGCCCGACCCCGACATCAAGGGCCTCACCGCCGACAGCCGCGCTGTGACGGACGGTTTTTTGTTCGCGGCGCTGCCGGGCGTTAACGCCGATGGCGCGAAGTTCATTCCGCAGGCGGAGGAGAATGGCGCGGTCGCAGTTCTGGCGGGGCCGGGCGCTGTCTCATCCTTGCCGATAGTGACCGATGCGGAGCCCCGAAAACGCCTGGCGCAAATGGCGGCGCGGTTTTATCCGCGCCAGCCGCAAGTGATTGCGGGCATTACCGGCACTAACGGCAAGACCTCGACAGCGCGTTTCGCGGCGCAACTCTGGTCGCGCTTGGGTCGCGCGTCAGGCAGTCTCGGCACGCTCGGGGCGCAAGGCGCGAGCTATGCGCGCAAGCTCGCGCATACGACGCCCGAGCCGGTGACGCTGCATGAAACGCTGCAACAAATGACGGACTCAGGCGTCGACTATCTCGCCATGGAAGTTTCGAGCCACGCGCTCGCCCAGCATCGCGCCGACGGCGTGCGGTTCAAACTCGCCGCCTTCACCAACATCACCCAGGATCATCTCGATTATCACGCGGGATTTGACGACTATTTCGCGGCGAAAGCGCTGCTGTTCGAAATGTTGCCGAAAGACGGCGTCGCCGTGGTCAATATGGATGGCGAGGGCGCCGAAGAGATCGCGGCGCTTGCGCGAAGGCGCGGGCTTCGCCTCATCACCACCGGCGCCAAAGGCAAAGACGTGACGATTATTGCCGCGGCGCCGCAGGCCGGCGGCCTCAAGCTGACCATTGCCGCGCAAGGCGCGCGCATGGACGTTGATGCGCCGCTTATCGGCGCCTTCCAGGCCGAAAACGCCGCGCTCGCCATTGGGCTCGTCATGGCGACCGGCGCCGGCGCGCAAGATGTCATTCCGCATTTGGCGACTATTGAAGGCGCGCCGGGGCGGATGCAGCTTGTCGGGCAGGTTCAGGGCGCTGGCGTCTTTGTCGATTATGCGCATACGCCGGATGCGGTGGCGACGGCGTTGCGGGCGATCCGCCCGCACGCCGCTGACCGCGTCATCGCCATTATCGGCGCCGGCGGCGATCGTGATCGGGCAAAACGCCCGCTGATGGGCGCGGCGGCGCGCGAAAACGCCGACGCGGTGATTGTTACGGACGATAATCCGCGCACAGAAAACCCGGCGGCGATCCGCCGGAAGATCATTGAAAGTTGCCCTGAGGCTGCGGAGATCGGCGACAGGGCTGAGGCCATCGCGGCGGGGGTCGCGATGTTAAAAGACGGCGACGTGCTGCTGATTTTGGGGAAAGGGCACGAAACCGGACAAGTGGTGGGAGATGAAACCTTGCCGTTCGACGACGCGGAGGTTGCTTCTCGCGCGCTCGCGAACCGCATCAAGGAGCTCGGGCGATGACAGACGCGTTGCAGAATTTATGGACCGCCTATGAGGCGGCGGCGGCGACCGGGGGCGCGTTATGCGCGCGCGGCGGCGATCCTGATCGCTGGACGGCGGAGGAATGGGCCGCCGGCGGGGTTTCGATCGACACGCGCACGCTAAAGCCGGGCGATATTTTTGTTGCCTTGCGCGATGCGCGCGACGGCCACGAATTCCTCAAAAACGCTTTTGAGGCGGGCGCCACCGCCGCGCTTGTCGCTCATGCGCCGGAGGATGCGCCCGAAGGTGCGCCATTGCTGGTGGTCGGCGATACGCTAGAGGGGTTGCGCGATCTTGCACTTGCCGCACGCACCCGCAATTTCGGGAAACGCATCGCGGTGACCGGCAGCGCCGGCAAGACCAGCACCAAGGAAATCCTGCGCGCGGTGCTTGGCGCAGCGGGTTCGGTCCATGCGGCTGACAAGAGCTTTAACAATCACTGGGGCGTGCCGCTGACCTTGGCGAGATTGCCTATGCGCGCTGATTTCGGGGTTTTCGAGATCGGCATGAACCATCCCGGCGAGATCACGCCGCTGACCGGGCTGGTGCGGCCGCATGCGGCGATCGTCACCACTGTCGCGGCGGCGCATCTTGAGTTTTTCTCTTCGCTTGAGGAAATCGCCGAAGCCAAGGCGGAGATTTTCACCGGCCTCGCGCCCGGCGGCGTCGCGGTCCTGCCGCGCGACAATGATTTCTTCGAATTGCTCAAAACGCGGGCTGGGGAGGCGGGAGCGGCGTCCTTCGTCAGTTTTGGCGAGACGGACGGCGCGGATTTCCAGCTTCTCGAATATGCGGCCGAAGGCGCAGGCGCGCGGCTAAAGGTCAAGATCAAGGGCGAGATCCGGGCGTTTTCGGTTGGCGTTCCGGGGCGCCATCAGGCGCTGAACATGCTGGCCGCGCTTGCCGCCGCCGACGCGGTCGGCGCGCCGCTTGGGCCAGCGATCGATACGCTGGCCGATATTGCGCCGGCCGAAGGGCGCGGCGCGCGCACATCGTTTCCGGTCTATGGCGGCGAGGCGACGCTGATTGATGAAAGCTACAACGCCAATCCGGCCTCTATGGCGGCGGCGATTGGTCTTTTGGGGGCGAGCGCGCCCGCGCCAGGCGGCCGCCGCATTGCGGTGTTGGGAGAAATGCTCGAACTTGGGCCGCAAGCCCCGGCGCTCCACGCGAACCTTTCCAAAGCGTTGGTTGCCGCCAGGGTTGACCGGGTATACGCAGCGGGCCAGTTGATGCGTCATCTCTGGGATGCGCTGCCGCCGCAAATGCGCGGGCTTTATGCGGGCGACGCCGTCGGCCTTGTCGGGCCGGTGTGCGACGCGGTTGCGGCTGGCGATATTGTCATGGTCAAGGGATCAAACGCCTCTAAGGTAAGCGCCGTTGCGCGCGCGCTGAAGGACAGTGTGAAAAAAGACGAAGATTAGTAAGAAAGCCGGTCTTGATGTTGTACCATTTGCTGACGCCGCTCGCAGACGAGTTTCAGCTTTTCAATGTGTTCCGCTACCTGACGTTTCGCACAGGCGGCGCCGTCATGACGGCGCTGATTATTGCATTTCTGCTGGGCCCGTCGCTGATCCGCTGGATGCGCCGCAAGCAGGGGCGGGGCCAGCCGATCCGCGCGGACGGGCCGCAAAGCCACATCATCGAGAAAGCGGGAACGCCGACCATGGGCGGCGTGCTCATCCTTCTGTCGCTCGTCGTCGCCACTTTCTTGTGGGCGCGGCTTGATAATGTCTATGTGTGGATCGTCATGGGCGTGACGCTGGCCTTTGGCGCGCTCGGCTTTATCGACGATTATCTGAAAGTCACCAAGCAGACCGCGAGCGGCGTTGTCGGCAGCTTGAAACTCGCCGTGCAATTCGCGGTCGCGCTGACCGCCGGCTATTTCTGCATGGACGCGCTGAGCGCCGCGCCGGATGCGCCGGCGGGCCTCGCCAATTCGGTGCCGGTGCCGTTCGTGCCGCTCGATATTTTCCAGAACTGGTTTAATGCGCCGGGCGTGCCGCTTGGGCTGCTTGTCGTTCCTTTCGCGGCCTTTGTGATTGTCGGCGCATCGAACACGGTGAACCTCACCGACGGGCTCGACGGGCTCGCCACCGTGCCGGTGATGATCGCGGCGGGCGCCTATGCGCTTATCGTCTATCTCGTCGGCAATATCGTCTATGCGGAATATCTCGGCGTGCCTTACGTGCCGGGCGCGGGCGAGTTGGCGGTGATTTGCGGCGCGATTATCGGCGCCGGGCTCGGCTTCTTGTGGTACAACGCGCCGCCCGCTGCGATCTTCATGGGCGATACGGGCTCGCTGGCGCTTGGCGGCGCCATCGGCGCGATCGCGGTTGCTTCCAAGCATGAAATTGTTCTCGCCATTGTTGGCGGGCTGTTCGTGCTTGAAGGCATGTCGGTGATGATCCAGATCGCCTCCTTCAAGCTGACCGGTAAACGGGTCTTCCGCATGGCGCCGATCCATCATCATTTCGAGCATCTCGGATGGAAAGAATCGACCATCGTCATCCGCTTCTGGATCATCGCCATGGTGCTTGCGATGATCGGACTTGCAACGTTGAAACTGCGTTAGGGCGGTCATGATTCTTATTCCCGACGTCAAGCGAAAGAATTACGGCGTATTCGGCCTGGGGCTGTCAGGGCTCGCGACCTGCGAAGCGCTGGCGGCGTCTGGCGCGCGCGTCTATTCCTTTGACGAAAACCGGGAGGCGCGGGATAAAACGGCGCAGACGGAGTATCGATGCGAGCATCCAAAAAACTGGCCGTGGAAGGAAATGGAAGCGCTGGTCGTCTCGCCGGGCGTGCCGTTGACCCATCCCAAGCCGCACGCCATCGTTCGCAAGGCGCGCCAGGAAAACGTGCCGGTGATCGGCGATACGGAATTGTTTGCGCGCGCGCTGAACGCGACCGAGCCGCATGCGCGCCCGCGCGTCATCGGCGTAACCGGATCGAACGGCAAGTCGACCACGGCCGCGCTGATCGGGCATGTCCTCAAACAGGCGGGCGAGGATGTATATGTCGGCGGCAATATCGGCGAAGCGGTGTTGTCGCTGCCGGCATTCGACAAGGATGCGATCTACGTGCTCGAGCTTTCGTCATTCCAGCTCGACCTTACTTACTCCTTGCGGCTAAACGCGGCGGCGTTCTTGAATCTGTCACCGGATCACATCGACCGCCATGGCGATGTTGACGGCTATCTGAAGGCGAAAAGACGTATTTTTCTTAATCAGACAGCTGATGGTTTGGCGGTGGTCGGCGTTGATGACGATTATGCGCAAGGCGTTTGCACCGAATTGATGGCGCGCAATGCGGTCGAGGTGCGGCCCGTCTCTGCCGGCAGCGCGCTGGGGCGCGGCGTTTATGCGCTTGATGGCGAGATCTATTGCAATTTCGACGGCAAAACCTTGCTGGCCGGCGATCTTGCCCGGGCGCGGAGCCTGCGCGGGCGGCATAATCACCAGAACGCCGCGGCGGCGGTGGCGGTTTGCGAGCGTTTTGGCGTTTCGCCTGTGTTGGCGGTGAAGGCGGCCCGCCGGTTTGAAGGGCTCGCCCACCGGCTTGAGGAGGTCGGGCGTATCGGCAAGGTGCTGTTCGTCAATGATTCAAAAGCGACGAATGCTGAGGCTGCGTCGCGCGCGCTTTCCGCTTTCAGCGACATATACTGGATCGCCGGCGGCAAACCCAAGGAAGGCGGCGTGGAAAGTTTGCGTTCAATGATGGGCCGCGTGCGCGGGGCCTATCTGATCGGCGAGGCGGCTGAAGTTTTCGAAGAACAATTGAAGGGCGCGGTTGCTTGCGTGCAATGCGGCGATCTTGAAAAGGCGGTGGCGGCGGCGAGCGCCGACGCAGCGGCAAGCGACGCGGCGAACCCGGTCGTGCTGCTGTCGCCGGCCTGCGCTTCCTATGACCAGTTTGAAAATTTTGCGCGGCGCGGCAATGCATTCCGCGCACTGGTCTCAGACCTTGCCTCGACCAATGGAGAAGCGGCGTGAGACGGCTGTCGCGCCTTGATCAATCGCCCTTCGTTCGCCTGTGGTGGTCGATCGACCGGCCGAGCCTGGCGATCCTTGCGCTGATTATCGTCATTGGCTTTGTCGTCCTTATGGCGGCGGGGCCGAGCGCAGCGGCGCGCATTAGCGGCATTAGCGAATTTCACTTTCCCATGCGCCAGATCATCTTTCTGGCGCCGACGCTGTTTTTGATCATGGCGCTGGCGTTCTTGACGCCCTTGCAGGCCCGCCGGCTGGGCGTATTCATCTTTGTCGGCGCGCTTGTCGTCATGGCGCTGATCCTGGTTTTCGGCGGCGAAATAAACGGCGCCAAGCGCTGGATCTATTTCGCCGGATCGACGTTCCAGCCTTCGGAATTCGCAAAACCCGGCTTTGTGGTCACCGCCGCGTGGATGCTGGCAGAGGGGGCGCGCGATCCCAAATTTCCCGGCAACGCGGTCGCCATGGGGCTTTACGTGATATTTGCGGGAATGCTTTTGTTGCAGCCCGATTTCGGGCAGTGGGCGCTCGTGACCGCTGTGTGGGCGTTGATGTTTTTCATCGCCGGCTTGAGCTGGTTGTGGATCGTCGCGTTGGGGATAGCCAGCATGGGCGCCATTACCGCGGGCTATTTGTTTTCAGACCATGTGGCGGCGCGGGTCGATGGCTTTTTAAAGCCCGGCGCCAATGAAACATATCAGGTCGACCGCGCGGTGGAGACCATAGCCAATGGCGGGCTGATCGGGCGCGGCGATGCGGCGGCGATCAAGGGCACGCTGCCCGATGCGCATACGGACTTTATTTTCGCCGTCGCCGGCGAGGAATTCGGTTTCATGGTGACGGTGTTCATTATCGGCCTTTTCGCGATGTTTACATTGCGGGTGATGAGCGTCGCGGCGGGGCTGAAATCGGTATTCGCGCAATGCGCCGTAACCGGGCTTGCCGCCTTGATCGGTGCACAGGCGATTATCAATATTGGCGTTTCCTTGCGCGCCCTGCCGGCGAAGGGGATGACGCTGCCTTTCATCTCTTACGGCGGCTCGTCGCTTTTGGCGACCGGGCTTACGGTCGGCCTTATTTTCGCCCTGACGCGCACGCAACAGGGGGTTTTTAGCCGCAAGGACATTATGCCGTGAGTATAGATGGACCGATCGCGCTCGCCGCCGGGGGAACCGGCGGGCATCTGTTCCCGGCCGAAGCGCTGGCGCAGGAGTTGCGCCGGCGCGGGCGGCGGGTGCTGCTCGTCACCGATGCGCGCGGCGCCCGTTATGCGAAGGATTTTCCGGCGGATGAGCGTTTCGAGATTTCCGCCGCGACGCCTTCCATTGGCGGACCGGTCGCGAAAGCCGCTGCGGCGGTTTCCATCGCCGGCGGGCTCATTACTTCATTGCGGGAATTCAAAAAACGCCGGCCGCAGGCGGCGGTGGGCTTTGGCGGTTATCCGTCTCTGCCCGCCATGAAGGCGGCGGCGTTGATGGGTGTTCCATATGGCGTGCACGAACAAAACGGCGTGCTCGGCCGCGCCAACCGCCTGCTTGTCAAAGGCGCGCATTTCATCGCCCATGCATTCCCGGTGCTGGAGAAACTGCCAAAGGGCGTCGCCGCCATTGAAGTCGGCAATCCGGTGCGCGACGCGGTTGCGGCGCGTTCCGGCGCCGAATATCCTTCTCTTGAGGGCGATATCAACCTTCTTATTTTTGGCGGTTCGCAAGGTGCGAGCCTTTTCTCCGAGGCGCCGGTGGAGGCGATCGCCGGCTTGCCGGATGGTTTGCGTCAGCGTCTTTGCGTGGTTCACCAGGCGCGCGAAACGGAGCTGGATGCGGTCCGCGCCGCCTATGCCCGGTCCGGCGTACGTGCGGAAGTCGCCCCGTTTTTCGCCGATTTGCCCGCGCGCATGGCGGCGGCGCATCTGGTAATTTCGCGCGCCGGGGCATCCACGGTGACCGAGCTTGCCGCGATCGGCCGCCCGTCGATCCTCGTGCCGCTGGCCATCGCCATGGACGATCACCAGACCGGCAATGCGCGGACGCTGAAAGACAGGAATGCCGCCGTGATTTTGCCGGAAAAAGAGTTTAACCAATATGCGCTGGCCGCGCCGCTCGAAGCGCTGCTCGCCAATCCTGCGCGGCTCAAATCGATGGCCGAGGCTGCAAGGGGGGCGGTCAAATCCGGCGCGGCCGCGCGGCTCGCCGACCTGGTGGAAGGCATTGTCGCCAAGCAAGAGGCGGCCTGAGTAAAAAAATATGACGGATAAAGAACAGTTTTCGAAAATCGATCCGCCGGAGATCAAGGTGCGTTTGCCGTTCGGCGCGGGCGTCGTGCATTTTGTCGGCATTGGCGGCATCGGCATGAGCGGCATCGCCGACGTGATGCGCAATCTCGGCTATGAGGTGCGCGGCTCCGATGTCGCCGACGGGCCAAATGTCCAGCGCTTGCGCGACAAGGGCGTGCCGATAGTCATCGGTCACAGCCCCGACAATGTGGAAGGCGCGGATGCGGTGATCATTTCAACCGCGATCGGCCGCGATAATCCGGAAGTCGCCGCCGCCCGCGCGCGCCACATTCCGGTGGTCAAGCGCGCGGACATGCTGGCCGAGCTGATGCGCCTTAAATGGACCGTGTCGGTCGCCGGCACCCACGGCAAGACGACGACGACGACCATGGTCGCGGCGCTGCTTGATGAGGCAAAGCTCGACCCGACGGTGATCAATGGCGGGGTCATCAACGCTTACGGCGCCAATGCGCGGATCGGCGAGGGCGACTGGATGGTGGTCGAGGCCGATGAAAGCGACGGCACCTTCATTCGCCTGCCGACGACTGTCGCCATTGTCACCAATATCGACCCGGAACATCTCGATCACTGGGGCGGGTTCGAAGCCTTGCGCAGTGCGTTCGACAATTTCATTGAAAACACGCCGTTTTACGGTTTCGGCGTCGTCTGTCTTGACCATCCGGAAGTGCAGGCGCTTGTGGGACGCGTCACCGACCGGCGGCTCATTACCTACGGAGTCAATCCGCAGGCGGATGTTCGCGCGGCGAATATCCGTTTTGAGGACGGCATATCGGTCTATGACATCATCTTCCGCGAGCGCGGCAAGGAAGTCGGCCGTATCGATAATGTGCGCTTGCCCATGCCGGGCGCCCACAATGTCCTCAATTCGCTGCCGGCCGCCATTGTCGCCAAGCGGCTTGGCGCTTCCGATGAAGAGATCAAGTCGGGCTTTGCGAAATTCGCCGGCGTCAAGCGGCGCTTCTCTCCGGCGGGGGAGTGGAAGGGCGTCAAGATCATCGACGATTACGGCCACCACCCGGCGGAGATCGCGGCGGTCCTGCGCGCTGCGCGCAATATTGCGGATGGCCGCGTCTTCGCGGTGGTGCAGCCGCATCGATATTCGCGGCTCAAAAACCTGTTCGATGATTTCTGCGCCTGCCTCAACGAAGCGGATGTGGCGTTGATCGCCGATGTGGCCCCGGCGGGCGAAGCGCCGATCGAGGGTTTTGACCGCGATGCGCTTGTCGCCGGTCTCGAAGGTCACGGCCATCGCGACGCCCGCGCGCTTAAAAGCTTTGGCGACCTGCCGGGCATTATCGGGACGGAAGCCGAGCCGGGCGATTATGTCATCTGCCTTGGCGCCGGCGACATCACCAGGCACGCAAACGCGCTGGCGGGCGAGCTTGGAAAGATAGAGAAGTAGGTTGCGTATTTTTGTTGCTCACACCCCCTTCGACCCACGCTTGGCAGCGTGGGCCACTTCCTCCGTGAACGGGGGAAGAATGGGTTCCTGCAGGGTGTTACGTGAATTCCTCCCCCGCTGGCGGGGGAGGTGTCCGCGAAGCGGACGGAGGGGGTAAGTGGCGAAAATAGACGTTTCAAACCTCCCACCCGTTCGCGGCAAATATGTCGAAAACGCGGACCTGTCCGCGCTCACCTGGTTTCGCGTGGGCGGCTTTGCGGATGTTCTGTTTTCGCCGGCCGATGAGGAAGACCTCGCGACGTTCCTGAAAAACACGCCGGAAAAGATCCCGGTCTTCGTCATGGGCGTCGGGTCCAACTTGCTCGTGCGCGACGGCGGCGTCAGGGGCGTTGTCATTCGCCTCGGCTCGCCCTTCCGGCAGGTGCATGTGGAGGGAATGCGCGTTTCCGCTGGCGCTGGCGCGATCGATGCGCAAGTTGCAAAAGCGGCGGCGCGGGGCGGCGTCGCGGGTCTTGAGTTTTTTCGAGGCGTGCCGGGAACCATCGGCGGCGCAGTGCGGATGAATGCCGGCGCCTATGGCGGCGAGGTAAAGGACGTGCTGGTCGAGGCGCTCGCTTATGACCGGCAGGGCGAACGACATGTTCTCGCCAATGCCGATCTAGGCTTTTCCTATCGCCACAGCGAAGCGCCTGACGATTACATTTTTACGAGCGCATGTTTTCAAGGCCGCCCGGATGAGCCTGATCTTATTCTGGCGCGGATGGACAAGATTAGCGCCGAGCGTGAAGCCGCGCAGCCGATCCGCGAGCGCACCGGCGGGTCGACTTTCGCCAATCCCGAGCCGGAAAAATCAGAAGGCCGCAAAGCCTGGCAACTTATCGACGAAATTGGCGGGCGCGGACGCGTTGTCGGCGATGCGCAAGTCTCCGAGCGCCATTGCAATTTCATAATCAATCGCGGCGACGCGACGGCGGCGGATCTTGAAGAGTTAATAGAGTCGCTAAGGCGGGACGTTAAGGCCGAGCTTGGCGTAGCGCTGCGTTGGGAGATCAGGCGCATAGGCGAGGCATTAGGCAGTAGCGAGTAGGCAATAGTGAAATTCACAAAGCACCGCGCGGTTTTAGAGCGTAAACAAATTCTTAATGAGCGGGATGTTTCCTTGAATGCGATTCATTGCCGAAACGGCCATATTCCTATTGCCTACTGCCGAGTGGCTATTGCCTTATGATCAGACGATACAACCGCATCGCAGTTCTGAAAGGCGGCTGGTCGCCGGAGCGGGAGATTTCGCTTGTCTCCGGCGCGGCAGCGGCCAGGGCGCTGAACGAAGCCGGCTATGACGCCTTTGAGATCGACGTAGACCGCGATCTCGCCGCGCGTCTTGCTGACGCCAAACCGGAGGCCGTGTTCAACGCACTGCACGGCCAGTGGGGCGAGGATGGTTGCGTGCAAGGGCTGCTCGAAGTGATGGGCGTTCCCTACACCCATTCCGGCGTGCTGGCGTCATCGCTCGCCATGGACAAACAGCGCGCCAAGGCGGTGTTTGAAGACGCGAAGATCCCATCGCCGGATGGCGTGATCGTTTCGCGCGCCGAGGCCGCCGGCGGCGCCGTCATGCCGGCGCCTTACGTGATCAAGCCGAACGCGCAAGGCTCTTCGGTCGGCGTCTTTATCATTCGCGAAGGGGATAATCGTCCGCCAGCGGAATTAACGGCGAAGGAATGGTCGCTGGGCGAGGACGTGCTGGTTGAAAAATTTATTCCCGGCCGCGAGTTGACGGTGACGGTGATGGGCGATCGCGCGCTTTGCGTGACGGAGATCACGACCTCGTTGGCCTTTTATGACTATGAGGCGAAATACGCCGCTGGCGGTTCGCGGCATGTGCTGCCGGCCGACCTTCCGGCTGAGATTACCGAACGCTGTCTCGATCTCGCCTTGCGCGCGCATCAATCGCTTGGCTGTCGCGGGTTGTCGCGCGCTGATTTCCGCTATGACGAAACGGCGGCGGGCGAGAAAGTCTATTGTCTTGAAGTCAACACGCAGCCGGGCCTGACGCCGACATCGCTGTCGCCGGAACAGGCGGCGCATTTGGGAATTACCTTTCCCGAACTTTGCGCGTGGATCGTGGAGGACGCCTCATGCCAAAGGTAAAGAAAAAAACGACCCGCAAATCTTCGCGTGCAAAGCCCGCCCGGAAAAAGCCCGCGCAAAAGCGGCGCAGCCAGAAAAACCAGCCGGGTTTTTTCGAGCGCGTTCGCGAGGCCGGGGCGCGGGCTTCCTATGCGGCGATCGCCGCAATGGGGCTGCTGGCGGTCATTGCCGTCGGGCTGTTATGGGCGGGCGGCTATTTCGGGCTGGCTGGTGAAAAGATCAACCGCTTTGCCGGCGCAAGGGCGGTCGCCGCGGGTCTTGAAATCGAACGCGTGACCGCGCGCGGCGTCAGCCAGGCGAGCGACCGCGAAATCCTCGACGCTGTCGGCCCGGTGATCGGTACGTCGATCCTGCATTTCGACGCTGATCGCGCCCGGGCGGCGGTGGAGGAGATCGGCTGGGTGCGCTCGGCCGCCGTTTCGCGGCTGCTTCCGAACACCGTGCATGTTTCGTTGCGCGAGCGCGCGCCGGCCGCCGTGTGGCAGTTGTCGGGCGAGCTGCATCTTATTGATCAGGAGGGTGCGGTCATTCGCACCGTGAGCGCATTTGAATATGCAGACCTGCCGCTGATCGTCGGCGCCGGCGCGCCGGGCGCCGCAAGCGGCATGTTGCGCGCGCTGCAGGCCGAGCCGGTGCTCTGGGGGCGGGCGGCGGCGCTCATTCGCGTCAGCGACCGGCGCTGGAACCTGAAGACCAAGGAAGGCGTCGATATCAAGTTTCCGGAAGCCGGCGAGCGAGATGCGGTTCGTTATCTTGCGCGTTTGCAGGAAGAAATCATGCTGCTTGACGAGCCCCTCGAATATGTTGATCTTCGCAATCCGGAAAACTTCGTCTACAGACGAAAAGGCGGTGCGACGGGAGATGAGCCGCTTGGCCGGGTTCGAGATTTTTAACGGTTCGATAGACACCGAGTGCAATACATAAAGGGGCGCGACGTGGCGCGGCTTCGCAAGAACGGTAAGCGTAAGAAGGACGATGCGCTGGCGGCGGCGCTCGATATCGGATCGTCGAAGGTCGCCTGTTTTATCGCGCGGATGACTCAGGAGGCGGAATTCGCGCCGCAGGCGGAAATCGTCGGCGTCGGCGTTTACGGGGCGCCGTCAAAGGGACGGGCGACGCCTGACGACATCGAGACGGGCATCCGAAACGCAGTCGAAGCCGCCGAACGCATGGCGGGCGAACAAGTGCGCCGTGTTATCGTCTCGGTGCCTGGCAAGCATTTGCGCTCGCGCCGCATCGGCGTCGATATTGAAATTACCGGCGGGATCGTCGCTCGCGAAGATGTCGACGACTCTCTTCATGAAGGCGCAAAAGCCGCGACGCCGCCCGACTGCGCGACGCTGCATGTCATGCCGACCGGTTACAAGGTTGATGGCGAGGACGGCTTCACGGACCCGATCGGATTTTCCGGCGCGGTCTTGTCGACGGAAATGTTTTCCGTCGGCGCCCGTCAGAGTTTTCTCGACAACATGGCCGACCTGATAGAGCGTTGCGACCTTGAGGTCGACGAGTTTGTCGCCGCGCCATTCGCGGCGGCGGAGGCGGCGCTTTTTGACGACGAGAAAGAACTTGGCGTCGTCCTTATCGATATTGGCGCGACATCGACCGACTTCGCGGTGTTCGATAATGGTGCGCTGGTGGCGTGCGGCGGCGTGCCGGTCGGCGGCAATCATATCACGCGCGACATAGCGCAGATTTTCGGCGCGCCGCTCGCTCATGCGGAGCGGGCGAAGACGCTTTACGGGTCCGCGCTGATGGGGCCGGGGGACGAACATCGCTTTGTCGACTTCCCGCAGCTCGGCGTCGCAGGCGAAACCGTGCGCGCGTCGCGCGCCGATGTGTGCGAGGTGATCCTGCCGCGCCTTGAAGAAATATTCGAACTTGTCGCAGAACAACTGCCGGATGATCCGATGCGCCGATCAGGGTTGCGCCGCGCCGTCCTGACCGGCGGCGGCAGTCTGCTGGTGGGGGCGCGAGAAATCGCCGAACGCACGCTTGCTATGAAAGGGCGCCTTGGCCGGCCGTCGGCCTATCCGGGCGCGCCCGAGGCGGCCGGCGGGCCGGGCTTTTCGGTTTGTGCAGGCCTCATCCAGAATTTTGCAAATTCAGGCGGCTATGGCGAAAACGGACTTGGCGTTTTGCGCCAATCACCTCATGCAAGCAAACAACCGTCCGTACTCGGCGGGCTTGAGGCTTGGCTGCGGGCGAAATTTTAGGGAATTCATTAACTCGTTAAGGGCGCGTTAACCTTTTGGAAAGGGTTCTGAACGATTCTTTAACGAATGAATTCGCCAACGGGGTTTTAATCGGGGCGGCCCACCTCCATTGCGCATAACCGGAGATATTCATGCCACTCAATCTAAGCGTTCCTGAACTCACGGAGTTGAAGCCGCGCATCAGCGTGATCGGCGTCGGCGGGGCCGGCGGCAATGCGGTTAACAACATGATCGAGAGTCAGCTCGAAGGCGTCGAATTCGTCGTCGCGAATACGGACGCGCAGGCAGTTGGGTTGTCTAAGGCCGAAAAGAAGATTCAGCTCGGCGTGAAAACCACGCAAGGGCTCGGGGCTGGGTCCATTCCCGATATCGGGCGCGCGGCCGCCGAAGAATCGCTTGATGAAATCCTCGAACATGTCGGCAATGCGCATATGCTGTTCGTCACCGCGGGCATGGGCGGCGGCACCGGTACGGGCGCGGCGCCCATCATCGCCAAGGCGGCGAAGGAACGCGACATCCTCACGGTCGGCGTGGTCACCAAGCCGTTCCATTTTGAGGGCGCGCGGCGCATGCGTCTTGCGACCGCCGGTATTGAAGAGTTGCAAAAGCATGTCGACACGCTGCTGATCATTCCGAACCAGAATCTGTTCGCGATCGCCAATGAGCGCACGACATTCCATGAAGCCTTCGCCATGGCGGACCAGGTGCTGCATTCGGGCGTGCGCGGCATAACCGATTTGATGGTCATGCCTGGCCTGATCAATCTCGACTTTGCCGATGTGCGTACGGTGATGAGCGAGATGGGCAAGGCGATGATGGGCACCGGCGAAGCGGAAGGCGAAAAGCGCGCCATCCAAGCTGCCGAAGCCGCGATCTCCAACCCGCTGCTTGACGAGCAGTCGATGAAGGGCGCGAAAGGCGTTCTCATCAACATCACCGGGTCGATGGACATGACCCTGTTCGAGGTCGACGAAGCGGCGAACCGAATTCGCGCCGAAGTCGACCCGGATGCGAATATCATTGTCGGCTCGACATTTAATCAGGATCTCGAAGGCCGCGTGCGCGTTTCCGTCGTCGCTACCGGCATCGATATCGCGGAGCGTGAAGCGGCGCGCCCGCAAGTCAAAGTCAATACCGGCGCCGTTTCCAAGCCGTGGCGCGAGCCGGTTTCGGTCGACAAGCCCGCCGCGGCCAGCGACGCTGCATTATCATCGACAGTTGCAGCGGCGGGCGCGTCGCAAAATCCGGTTGGCGACGTGCATGAGCGCATTCGCAAAATGTTGACTGAAGGCGCCGCGGACCCGCGCTCGGCGGCGCCGGTAGCAAGCCCGGCCGCTGCCGCGCCCGCGCCG
>CAMYLZ010000008.1 GCA_947259375.1 uncultured Parvularculaceae bacterium
GCCTTTTTCAACATTTCACAAAGGGAAAAAGGAATATGGCAGGCCGGTGACCATTCCGCCTGATGACTGGAGCCCTGTTTACCTTGGCGAGCGTTGACGGTGCATTGCGCCTCCGGCTTAATGCACCCTACTTGCTGCGGGAAGGAACTCCATGACGGCGCCCATGACGCCATCATCGATATGCGCATCTGGGAGGCTGTTCAGGCGCAACTGAAGGCGGCGGCGCAGCGTAGCGGCGCAACAACTTCGGCGCGCCCGCCCCTCACCGGCAAGCTCTTCGCCGACGGCGAGCGCCTGACGCCGACCCATTCGAAGAAAGGCGGTCGGCGTTATCGCTATTACATCACCAGGCATACGGATGCTGGCGAGGCCGCCGGAAAATCACGTTGGCGCGTTCCGGCCGATATGCTCGAAACCGCAATCGCCAAGGCGCTCGATGACTGGCTGCGGTCGCCGGAATCTTCGCGAGACATTCTCAAGGATGGCGCCCGAGCAGTTGAGCACCAGCGACTTCGTCAACTTTTGGATCGGCTTCTTGAATCACAGTCCGGTCTCGCGCCGCGCGAAAGGGTCTTTTCCTGGTCGCGACGCCCCGCGCGTATCGACCTTGATCCGTCAGGCGTATCGATCTTGCTCGCACCAGAAAAGCTGTTCGAAGATGCGGAACGGCTGACTCTTGTCGAATCCATTAACGTTCGTTCACGGATAAATATCGGGCCGCGCGGCCAGGGCCTGCGCCTTGTCCTGGGAAAAACGCAACAACGAACAGAGCCGAAGGCTGCTTTGCGCACGTTGCTCGCCCGCGCTCATGACTGGCGCGAACGATGGTTTTCAGCACCGGAAAAGACTCTTGCTGAAATCGTCTGCGATTCAACCATAAGCAAGGCTGAAATCAGCCGCGAGATGCGCCTCGCCTTTCTTGCACCCGATATAGTCACCGCAGTGCTAAACGGCGATCTCTCGCTGACCGCCAAGCAGCTTCGGCGACTGAATGACCTGCCGCCCAGTTGGGCCGAACAGCGCCGTCTCTTTGGCGTCGCGGCGCCGCAAGAGCGTCGATAATTACCACCAACCCCAAGCCAATGGACGATAACAAACCATCGCGCCGCGCGTTCGTTGGACCCCGGTTTTGGCGTTTGGAGACAACCGGGCGAAATCGGGTATTCGCCATTTACGTCGACGGCAAGACGTCTCTGCAGAGCGCAAAATCGCCCGCAATTGCGGGGTTCAGGGCGGAACTACGTTGAACCTTGATAACCGCCGGAATGGCTGGTGGAGGGGGCTGGATTCGAACCAGCGTACGCATAAGCGGGCAGATTTACAGTCTGCTGGATTTAACCACTCTCCCACCCCTCCACGAGGCTCTCCGGGCGGGACCGAGACGGCCAATCCGGAGACGAACGACGGAACAGAAACGGCGCGCAATGCCGCAGAACCGCCGGGAGAACGGCGTCTATAACCGCGCCGCGCACGCTTCGCAACAGCCTCGGGCGGCGCATTTGCAGATTTGTTGTTTCCTGAATGATTAGAACCGGCTAGGTCGGCCTGATGAGCAAAGAAAAGCGCAACCGACAGCATCCTCAAAAGCCCGCGGGAAAACGCGGCGAGCCCCCGCACCGGCCGGTCTGGATTTACGGTCGCCACGCAGTCGCCGCCGCGCTCGCCAACCGGGCGCGCAAGATCCGCCGCGTCGCCGCGACCAAAAATGCGCGCGACTGGCTGGAAAAATCCAGCGCCGACCCGGCCTTGCTCGCCCGGCTTGAAGACGCCCGTCCGGAAGCGATCGACCGGCTGGTGCATGACGGCGCGGTGCATCAGGGCCTTGCCGCGCAAATGGACGAGTTGCCGCGCGCGCGCCTTAAAGACGCCTGCGCGCCGGCCGCGCCCGGCCGCCCTGTGCTGATCCTCGACCAGATTACCGATCCGCAAAATATCGGCGCCCTTTTCCGCTCCGCCGCCGCGTTCGGCGCCCGCGCGGTGATCGTCCAGGACCGGCGCACCCCGCCGCTCGCCGGCGCGCTCGCCAAGGCCGCCGCCGGGGCTATCGAAATCGTGCCCTGCGTGCGCGTGGTCAATATCGCCCGCGCCATCGAAGCTTTGCAGGGGCTCGGCTATTTCTGCGCCGGGCTCGCCGGCGCGGCCGGCCGCGACATTGCGGAACTGCCCGCAGCGCCGCTCGCCCTCGTCATGGGCGCGGAAGGCGCGGGCCTGCGCCAACTTGTGGGCGAGAGTTGTGACGGGCTGTTCCGCATTCCCATCGCGCCCGGCGTTGAAAGCCTCAATGTTTCGAACGCCGCTGCAATTTCTTTGTACGAGGCCAGCCGGCCGCGTTAGGCTCGCCCTGGCAACAGACCGGAGCGCGCCATGGCCAGACCCGTCCTCTATCACACGCCGAAAACCCGCGGCGGCGCGACTTTGTGGATGAATGAAGAGCTGGGCGGCGTTTGCGACGTCAAACTCGTCGATATGCAAAAAGGCGAGCAGAAATCGCCGGACTTCCTGAAAATCAATCCCATGGGAAAAATCCCCGCACTGATGCATGGCGGCGTCGCTGTGACCGAAGCCGCCGCCATTTGCGCTTATCTTGCCGATGCGTTTCCTCAATCCGGCCTCGCCCCGGCGTCGAACGATCCCAAACGCGGCGCATATTTCCGCTGGATGTTCTTCGCCCCCGCCTGCATCGAGCCGATGATGCTCGACAAATTTGCGAATATTGCCCGCGAGAACACCGCCTCTGTCGGATATGGCAGCGAGGCGGATGTTCTTGGCGCGGTCAAAACCGCCATCGCGGAAGGCCCGTTCTTGCTGGGCGAGAAGTTCACCGCCGCTGACGTGGTGTTCGGTTCGACCTTAAACTTCGCCGTGATGTTCGGCGCGATTGAAAATACGGAACCGTTTGCCTCGTATACGGATCGCCTCAAATTGCGCCCTGCTTTCCGCCGGTCGGTGGAAAAGAACATGGAATATCTGCAACAGCTCGGGATGCAATAATGGAAGACGCCGACCTCGACCACGCACGCGCCAATCATTCCGGCGCCAACCATGCCGGCAGATGCCAATGCGGCGGGGTGCGCTTTGAGGCCGCCGGCCCGGTGATCTTCACCAGCAATTGCCAATGCGGCGCTTGCAGGCGCGCGACCGGCGCCATGTTCTCCACCTGGGTCGGCTTCAAGGACGAACAGCTCCGCTGGCTGACGAAAGAGCCTGACTTTTTCGCCAGTTCGCCGGGTGTCAAACGGGGGTTTTGCGCTGCTTGCGGCACGCCGCTCTCCTATCAGGGTGAAAAATGGGCCGGCGAGACTCATTTGCTGATTGGCGTCTTCGACAAACCTGAAAATTACAAACCCATTGGCGAGGCGTTCAGCGACGAGGCGTTGCCCTTCGCCTATCACCGCCCGCCGACAAAATACTGAATGGCGCCGATGAATATTGAAGCAGTCATTTTCGACTTCGGCGGCGTCTTTACGACCTCGCCCGTCCAGAATTTCGCCGCCTTTGAGCGCAAACACGGCCTGCCGGAACGGTTTATCGGCGCGGTCATCAAAACCAACCTGCACGACAACGCCTGGGCGCGATTCGAACGGGCGGAAATCGACATAGAGACCTTCGACGCGGCCTTCGCCGAGGAAAGCCGCGCCGCCGGTTTTGAAATCCGGGGCAAGATGCTTGTCGGGCTTTTGTCCCTCACCTTCCAGCAACCGATGATCGATGCGCTTGCCCGCGTCAAAATGGCCGGGTTCAAGACCGGCTGCATCACCAACAACCTGCCGAAGCTCGATTCCAAGGGCATGCTCGCGGCCAGCGAAAGCCGGGATGCCGTCGAGGCGATCCATGGCAATTTCGATCATGTCATCGAATCGGCGAAGGCCGGCATTCGAAAGCCCGAGCCGCGCATTTACGAGATGATGTGCGAAGCGCTTGGCGTTCAGCCGCGATCCTGCGTCTTTCTTGATGATCTCGGAGTCAATCTGAAACCGGCGAAGGCCATGGGCATGACCACCATCAAGGTTCCGTTTGAGGATGTGCGGCCGGCAGTCAAGGAACTCTACCGAATTCTCGATTTTTCCTGAGCGGCGTGTCACAAGCGTCATTTCGACATTGCGCCTGAGACAAACGCAAAAACCGCAGCCTTTGCGCCTGGCCGATAAACGCCCCAATCCGCCTGCTTTTGCCCGTTTTCGCGCCGCCCCCCATCGGATAGACTGCGCGCCATGACCCATTTCCATCCGCGCGCCGACCTTGAGACCCACGACGTCACCAACCAGCCGCCGCCTTTTGAGAATGTGAACCTGTTTGAGGCCGACGCGGCGCTCAAAAGCGCCGTTGAGAAGAACGGCGCCGGTGCGCATCACGCGCGCCTTGCCGCTTATGGCGCGCGCGTCGGTTCGCCCGAAGTCATCGAATGGGCTCGGCTCGCCAACCAGAACCTGCCGAAACTGTTGAGCTTTGACCGCTATGGCCACCGCCTCGATGAAGTCGAATTCCACCCCGCCTATCACGAGCTGATGCAATTGGGCCTGTCGGCCGGCTACGCCTCGCTTGCCTGGACCGCGAAATCCGGCGGGCATGTCGCCCATGCGGCGCTCGCCTTCATGCAGGCGGCGAGCGAGCCCGGCGTCGGCTGCCCGATGACCATGACTTATGCCGCCGTGCCCGCGCTGCGCCGCGAGCCCGCGATTGCCGAAGAATGGATCCCGCGCCTTACCGCCGGCGCTTATGACGGGCGTTTCATTCCGGCTGCGGATAAAAAAGCCGCCACCATGGGCATGGCGATGACGGAAAAACAGGGCGGGTCGGATATTCGCGCCAACACGACCTGCGCCGTGCATGTGGTCGATGACGAATATGAGCTGACCGGTCACAAATGGTTTTGTTCCGCACCCATGTGCGACGCGTTTTTGACGCTCGCGCAAACCCAGGCCGGCGTCACCTGTTTTCTCGTGCCCCGCTGGCGACCGGACGGCACGCGCAACGCCTTTCACATCATGCGGCTGAAAGACAAGCTTGGCGATCGCGCCAATGCATCCTCCGAGATCGAATATCACGGTGCTTATGCGCGGCGCGTCGGCGAGGAAGGCCGCGGCGTGAGGACCATTATCGACATGGTGCAGCATACGCGCCTTGATTGTATCGCCGGCTCCGCCGGCGGCATGCGCGCGGCCCTCGCCCAGGCGCTGTGGCACGCGGCGCATCGCGCCGCCTTCCAGAAAAAGCTCATCGACCAGCCGGCAATGATGATGGTGCTCGCCGATCTCGCGCTTGAAACCGAAGCCGCGACTGCGCTCGCCATGCGCATCGCCGGCGCCTTTGACAAAGCGGCAAGCGACGAGCGCGAAGCGGCCTTCATGCGCCTTGCAACGCCAATCGCCAAATATTGGGTCTGCAAGCGCCAGCCCGGCGTCGTTTACGAGGCGCTTGAATGCCATGGCGGCGCGGGGTTCGTCGAGGAAGGGCCAATGCCGCGACTTTTCCGCCAGTCGCCCCTGAACGCTATCTGGGAAGGGTCGGGCAATGTCATCGCGCTTGACATCTTGCGCGCCCTGCAGCGCGAGCCCGAAAGTCTGGAAGCGGTGCGCGGTGAGATTCTCGCGGCGCGCGGCGCCAATGCCCATCTCGACGCGCATATCGCCGCGCTCGACACATGGTTCGCACCCGGCGCGCTCAATGAAGGGACCGCGCGCGCCTTCGCCGAGGATATGGCGCTCGCGCTGGAGGCGGCGGCGCTGATGAAAACGGCGCCCGGCTTTGTCTTTGACGGATTTTGCAATGCTCGGCTCGATGCGGATAACAGATCCTTCGTATTCGGCGCCGTCACAGCCGACATCGACGCCGCAAAAATTATCGACCGCGCCGCGCCTGCGCCGTGAATGCAAAACCCGCAGCCATCGCAACCTATCACCTTCCCTTTGAGGGGACGTCAAAATCGCCGCGCGAGCGTGGATGGGGGATATAAAACGCATAACAGCGAGGATCATACCCCCGCTGCGAAACCCGTGGATAACTATCCACCAAAAGCGGGATTCATAGCGATTTTCATCAAATAAGATGTAATTTTCACGAGCTAACTCGCCTTATGCGTGTACGGATTTTCACCCTGTTTCAGTTGCTGCAATCCGAACCATTCTCTTAAACGCCTCCTAAGGCGCGGCGCCTAGCGTCAGCCTGTAACGCGGCCGGTGTAACGCCCCTTTCCCGGACGCACGACCGCCCAGCAAGAAAGGCTGCGCCCGCGACCAGAAGGGTCGCGGGCGCGGTTTTCCACCAAACGCCGGAAGGACCGCTTCAATGGCCGTACGAATTGAAACGCCGCGCTATGCTGCGATCCCGGCGATCCTTGCGATCGCCGGCGCCGCATTCGTTCTGAAACCCGAGGCGTTACGCCGCGATTTCGTGCTTGAAGCCAAGGGCGCCATGGGGTTCGCGCAGAAATACGAGGTCATGTATGCGGCCTGCGCCCGAGAAGACGCAGCGCGAGAGCCGAGCAGCGGCTTTGGCCATCGCTTCCCGGCGCGCAGCGATGCAGACGCCGCCGACTTCGTCAAAACCGCCCGCCCGCAATGCGAAGTCGCAAGCCTTTATCGTCTTGAGCCGCGAAAAACGCGGTCGCCCTCCGCCCCGCGCTACCAGCGCTCTCGCATCGATTTGTGACATGTCCGATTAATCGGCATTGAGGGTGCGAACGGTCTCGGGCCCCTCGCCGCCGAACAATGTCGCAAGCCCGCCGATCAGCATCCCGATGATTGCGCCTTCCAACACGCCCCACCACGGCGAAGTCAGGCCGAAGATCGGCGCCGCCTCCATCATTGGCGCGAACACCTCCCACGCAAACAGGATCAAGAGAAGGTTCATCCAGCCGCCGATCAGCGCGCCCATGAACCACCAGGGCAATTTCAGTTTCAGCATCGGATGCCAAGTCATGACGCCGGCCATGGCGATAAACGCGCCGATCGCCGTATACCAGAATAACATCCCGATACGGATTTTTATATCGTCGACGCCGAAAGCTGGCGCTGCAAAAAATCCGGTCACGCCGAGCGCGAAGCCGACCGACTTGCCGACCACGATCCGCGTTATCAGCGAAGGTTTTGCAAACATCGTGTTCTCTCCCTGCCTAACTGCCGATGTGTGCATTCAGATCGCACAAAGCAAGGCAGCGAAATGTCCGCACCCGGTGCAATTCATTATGAGACGCATTTTCAGGAAGCTTGAAAATTCAGAATGCTCAAAAATGGTCGGAGCGGCGGGATTCGAACCCACGACCCCTTGACCCCCAGTCAAGTGCGCTACCAGACTGCGCTACGCTCCGACCTTGGCTCGCACCCGGGCGCTGACGCCCGTCGCGAGAGCCGCGGACTATAGTCATCCGCGCGAAAAGGGAAACCCGGTTCTTTCAGAAATTTTACCGGTTTAGCCGGTCGCCGCGCCCTTTTCATCTTCCGGCGCGTCATCTTCCGCCTCTATGGCCTCAAGCGCCAGCGCCGCCTCGTCAAGGGCGTCCTGCACCGTTTCGAGCCGCGCCAGCAGGGCCTTCAACATGCGGCGCAATTCCGGCGTCAGCGGGCGCGCGAGCGCTTCGGCGGCGCCAAGCTCCAGCACGCCGCCGGCCGCCGCCGGCTCCTCCTCGTCATGACCATCGGCGATCAGCGGGCGCACCTCGATAGCCTCTCCGGCCGCCACGCGCCGGCCCAGCTCGGAGATGTATTTCACGCCCTCATCCTTGAAGATCTTCTGCACGCCCTTGGTGGTGTAGCGCTGATCATAAAGCAGCACGCGAATGCCGCGTAACAGATCAATATCGAGCGGCCGGTAATAGCGCCTTCCGCCGGCGCGGCGCATGGGCCGCACCTGCCCGAAGACTTCTTCCCAGTGGCGCAAAACGTGCTGAGGCACGTCCAGCTCTTTGGCTGCTTCTGATATGGTTCGAAAGGCTTCGGCGGATTTCGCCACAGGCATTGCCCAGCTCGTTGTTAGCCCCGTCCAATATGCAACTTATTCGGCAGCGTCCGCCTGCCGATGGGATAGGTTGATTTCGTCCTTGAGAACATGCGACGCGCGAAAGGTGATGACCCGGCGCGGCGCAATCGGCACTTCCTCGCCGGTTTTCGGATTACGCCCCATACGGAGTTTCTTGTCGCGAACGGAAAACGTACCGAAGGAGGATATCTTTACGGTCTCCCCCTTTTCCAGCGCACCTGCGACTTCATCAAGAATGCGTTCGACAAAGGCCGAGGATTCGTTGCGCGAAATGCCAAGTGATCGATAAACGGCGTCGGTCAGGTCGGCCCGCGTGATTGTTTTTCCCGTCATGCCTGCTCATCCCCGGCTTGCAGCCCGGCAATCGCCTCGCCGGCAGCCCGCAATAATTGCGCCCTAACGAAATGCGAGGTTAAAGGCTGACCGGCGGTGCGGTCAATAACCCGTTGAAATATATTGCCTGTTATTCACAAGACGGCCAGCGGCCGGTAAGCCTAGACCCGCATCAGGGCCGCGCCCCAGGTAAGGCCGCCGCCCATGGCTTCAAACAGGACGAGGTCGCCTTGCTTGACGCGTCCGTCCTCAACCCCGGCCTGGAAGGCCAGCGGGATCGACGCCGCCGAGGTATTGCCCTGCCCGGCGATTGTGGAAATCACCTGATCGGGCCGCAGGTCGAGCTTTTTCACAACGCCCTGGATGATCCGTTCATTCGCCTGGTGCGGGACAAACCAATCGATGTCGGTAACGGGAATTTTCGCCTCTTCGCATACCGCCACCATGGCTTGCGAAATGCGCGTCACCGCCTCGCGGAACACCTTGTTGCCTTGCATGCGCACATGCCCGCTCGACCCTGTGGAAGAAACCCCGCCATCCACATAAAGCAAATCGACCATATTGCCGTCACAGCGCAAAAAGCTCGAGATCATGCCGCGTTCGCCCGCCTCTTGCGCTTCTTGCGCCTCCAACACAAAGGCGCCGGCGCCGTCGCCGAACAGGACGCAGGTCGCCCGGTCCTCCCAGTCGAGGATGCGCGAGAATGTCTCCGCACCGATTACCAGCGCGCGTTTGTGCTGGCCGCTGACCAGAAACTTTTCCACAGTCGACAGCGCATAGACGAAGCCGGTGCACACCGCCTGAATGTCGAACGCCGTACACGGGCCGACGCCAAGCTTGGCCTGGATGATCGCCGCCGTGGAGGGAAAGGTAAGGTCCGGCGTGGTCGTAGCGACGACGATGAGATCAATATCCGCCGGGATCATGCCCGCCGCATCCAACGCCTTTTTGGCGGCCTCGACGCCGAGATCGGATGTCAGCTCGCCTTCGCCCGCAATATGGCGCTGGCGGATGCCGGTACGCTCGCGAATCCATTCATCGCTCGTATCGACGCGTTTTGACAGATCGTCATTGCTGAGTATTTTTTCCGGAAGATAGGCTCCGGAACCACGCATTACCGCTCGCAAACTCATACCACCGCCGCTTTTATTTCCTGATTTTCCGCAACTGCGCCAGCAAGGCGGACCCGCCGGCTCATGACGGTTTTCACCGTCGACGCCACTTCGTCCCGGAATGGCCGGCGCGCCAGGCTCGCCGCCATGTTCACCGCACTGGCGACGCCGCGCGCATCCGAACCGCCATGGCTTTTCACCACAACCCCGTTCACGCCCAAAAACACGCCGCCATTGTTAGACGCCGGGTCGATCCGGTCTTTCAATTTTCTGAGCCCCGACGCCATCATCAACGCGCCAAGCTTGGCGATGAGCGATCCGGTCAGCGTCTCCTTGACCCAGCCGCCAAGCAGCCGCGCCGCGCCCTCCGCCGACTTCAGCGCGATATTGCCGGTAAAGCCGTCCGTGACGACGACATCGACCGTGCCTTTGGAAATGTCGTTGCCTTCCACAAACCCCTTGAACGCCATGTCAGGGTCAGCCTCGCGCAACACGCGCGCCGCCGTGCGGATCAGTTCATGACCTTTGAGGTCTTCAGCGCCGACATTCAACAGACCGACCGTCGGCTTTTCAACGCGCGTCAGGGCGCGGAAAAACGCCTCGCCCATAATCGCGAATTGCACAAGCTGGTTCTCGTCCGCTTCGACATTCGCGCCGACATCAAGCACGACCGAGCGGCCGCGCGGCGTCGGCCACAGCGCCGTGATCGCCGGCCGGTCAATGCCTTCGATCATACCAAGCTGTTTGCGCGCCACCGCCATCAAGGCGCCCGTATTGCCGCCTGAAACAACCGCATGCGCATCGCCGGCGGCAAGCGCGGCGATCGCCGCCCACATGGACGTATCGCGTCCGCGGCGCAGCACATGCATCGGTTTGTCCGTCATCGAAACAACATTGTCCGCATGGTGAATTTTCGCGCCGGCAAGCTCCTGCCGGTTTTCGATCAGCGGCGCCAATTGCTCCCGGTCGCCAAAGAAAATGAACTGCGCGGCCAGCCCGCGTTGCGCGGCATGGGCGACGCCTTCGACCACCACTTTCGGCCCTGCATCGCCGCCCATGGCGTCGACCGCGAGCACAAGCGCCTTCGCGCTCGCCGCCGGAGCGTTCTCCGCTGCTTGAATCAACCTGCGTACTCCTTTGAACCGCGCCTGCCGGTCAGGCGCGCGGCAGAATATGAGCGACCGGAGCGGCATGCAACGCGCCGGCGAGGTTCTTTTAGACCAAGGACGACGGGCATAAAACTATTGATTTTCATCCCTTTTTTTGAACTTTTCCTGCAACACCGCGAAAGGCGAAATTTCGCCGATTCGGCCATATTTTTCCGCCAGGCTGGCGGCGCCGGGCTTTCGCGGGAACGGATCCATGGCCAGCGCCAATTGCTGAACCAGGAATTCGCCCATATCGAAATCGTCGCCTTCATGCGCTTCGGGCGGAATATCGGCGCCGTCCCACTCATCTTCGCTCGCCTCAACGGCGCGATCCGCCGGCTCCTGGCGCAAGAACTCGACGTCGAACGCCTCATCGATGATTTCGGTTATCGGCTCGAGGCTCGCGACACACTCCCTGGCCAGCGACGCTTTGAGCACGCCTTTGACAATGATCCGGGCCTTGCTGACAGAGACCGTCAATTCCCCATCGAGGCTGGCGACCGCATCAACGCCAAGCCGGACGGCGACGGCCACGCGCTCGGCGTCATTCGCTGTCAAACGAAAATGCTTGATGCCGCGCATCGCCGCGCCGAGCTCCAGCGAATGCGAAAACTCAGGCGCCGCCATAGGCGCCTCCGGCCCGGATTGCTGCGTCGTCATTGTTCGATTGCGCCTTTTTCTGATGCGCCGTCATCTGACGCTTCGCTTCCCGCCGCTTCATGTTCCGGCGCCGGAAAGAATACAATGCCGCCAGCAATGCGTGCGGCCTGCTGGTCGGCCAACGCGCGCGCCGCCGCTTCTACATAAGCCGAAAGCGCCGGGCCTTGGGGCGCGGCTTCCCGTTCAAAGACATTGCGGCTCAGCGCATCAGCTATCGCCGCAGTCGGGTCATCGGCGGCGAACGCATTTTCATAGGCTTCGACGCGGCCATAGAAATTTTCCGCGAGCTTGCGGATCTTGCGCGCGACCGAAAGGTCGCCGACCCCCATCTCGCGCAGCGTATCGTCCATATTCTGAAACATGGCGTCGAGCAGGCACTGGCTCGCGTTGCGCGCGCCCTTGAGCTGCAACGCGTCCTCCGCTTTCAGCCGCCGCATCAGCAAATAGACATGCAGCGTCACCATCTCAAACCGCCCATCGAGCGTGTCAGGAACGCCAAGCCTTGCGTAAAACGTCTCACGGCGCGCCTGCTCCACCGCGGCCGTGAAAAGCGCGCGACCAGCCTCAAGGGCCGGGTTATTTCTGAAAAGCCGTTTGAACACGTGGGTTTTTCCTGTCGCCGGCAATCGCCTGCGCCCCTGACGGGCCGCCCAAAGCATTTGCGGCAAATTGCAATCACTGGTATCGAAAAGGCAATTATGCTCCTCTCACGCCGGGATCAACCCTTTTGCGGTCCCATGAGAGGCGGCGCCCGAGGGCCGGCCGCGGCCGCGAATGAAAGAATCAGAGAGCGCGTAATGGTCAGACTGCTTCTTCTCGCCCTTGCTTTTGCATCAATTCAGGCTTGCGTATCCGTACGCTCGTCCCATGGTTACGTGCTTGAGCGCGACCAGTCGACGCTCGACGCCGAGCCCGGTTTTGACACCAAGGATTCCATTCTCGCCAAATATGGCGAGCCGTCGATGATCGGCGTATTCGACCGCAATAGCTGGTATTACCTGTTTTCCGCCGATCAGGCGCGGGCGTTTTTCCGGCCGGAAACCACCGCCCGTACGGTCGTCGCCATCAAGTTTGACGAAGGCAGCACTGTCGCCAGCGTCGAGAAATTCAATCTCGAAGACGGCGACAACATCAAGATGGTGTCCCGTGAAACGCCGACGCGCGGCAAAACGCTGAATTTCTGGGAACAGCTTCTCGGCAATGTCGGCGCCTTGCCTTCGGCTCTCGGCCAGGAAGGGCCGGTGCCCGGCCAGTAGGCCCCGCACGCCTTGCCGCCGGTTCATTCGGCGAAATGATCAAACCCTTTTGACGGCGCCGCGATCTCGGCGCCGTTTTCATCGACCAGCCGGACGCCGTCGCCGCGCGTCAATGAACCAATGCGCGTCACTTCTGTGCGCGAGGCTTTCGCCGCCACGGTCACCGACCGGCGCATGGCCGGCGGCGCGGCAAAAAGAATTTCATAATCATCGCCAAAACTGGCGATTGCGCTGAGCGCCCGCCAGCGGTTTTGCTGCGCGGCGATCCAGGCCCCCGCTCCCGGCGAGCGCGGGATCGCCACGGCTTCAATGGTGGCCGCCAGTCCGCTCGCCCTGGCGATGTGTCCTGCATCCGCAAGCAGCCCGTCCGACACGTCGATCGCCGCCGTCGCCAGCCCGGCAAGCGCCGCCCCGAATGTCAGGCGCGGTTCCGGCAATTGATAGCGGGTCGCCAAAGACGCCTTATCGACGGTGGTGAATTTGAATTCCTTTTTCAGCGCCGCGAGCCCCAGCCCCGCATCGCCAATCGTTCCCGATACGTATAAATCATCGCCCGGCTCAGCGCCGCCGCGCGGCGTCAGCCCCTGCTTGGGCGGCGTTCCAAATAAGGTCGCCGACAATGTCAGCGGCGCATTTTTTGATCCGTGCACGGTCGTATCGCCGCCATAAAGCGCGATGCGATAAGCCTCATTGTCTTCGCGCAAACCCCTGGCGAACATCTCGATCGCATCGCGCCCGGTATGCGCCGGCCAGACGCAACCAAGAAAATAGCCGAGCGGTTTTGCACCCTTCGCGGCAAGGTCCGAAAGATTGACGCGAATGAGTTTGCGGGCGACGAGATCAAGCGGGTCTTTCGGCAGGAAATGCACGCCGGCGACCATCAGGTCTTTGGTCACCACAAGATTTTGCTGCTCGAGCAGCGCGACATCATCGCAAAGGTTGAACGCGCCCGGCGTCGCCGCCGTCAACGGCGCGAACACTTCGCGGATAATGTCGAATTCTCCCATGCGCCCGTTAGCAGCTAGACGTGAATTTCATCATTGCGGGCTTCCTTCGCCGCAGCGTCGAGCACCGCATTGACGAAGCCAGGCTCGTCGCCGTCGAAAAACGCCTTGGCAATATCCACATATTCGTTAATCACGACCTTGTACGGCACGTCGGCGCGGCGGATCATTTCATAAAGTCCGGCGCGCAGAATGGCGCGTACCGTCGCATCGAGACGCGACAGGCGCCACCCTTTCGCCAATTGACGTTGCAGGTAAGGATCGAGCCGCTTTTGCGTTTCAACCGCGCCGCGCAATATATCCGCGAAGAACGCCTTGTCGGCTGCGTGAACGCGCTCGCCTTCCAGCTCGCCGCCGAGGCGAAAATCTTCAAATTCGCGGATCGTGGCGTCGACGCCCTGCCCGCCCGTTTCCATCTGGTAGAGCGCCTGCACCGCAGCGAGACGCGCCGCCGAACGCGCCGGCGCGCGCTCCTTCCCCTTTTGGGGTTCGGGCTGATGAGAGTTGGCGTTTGATGTCGCCGTCATGATGATCGCCTCGCTCACGCTACTCTTTCTCCGCCTCGTCCATGCCGCCCAGGAATTGTTCGAAATCTTTCGCTTCCCGGAAATTCTTGTACACCGAGGCATAGCGCACATAGGCGACATCATCGAGTTTTGCGAGGCCTTCCATCACCAGCTCGCCGATCTTTTTGGATTCGACTTCGTTTTCGCCGGTCGCTTCGAGACGCCTGACAATGCCCGACACCATTTGTTCGACGCGATCCGGTTCGAACTCGCGTTTGCGCAAAGCGATCATCACCGACCGCATCAACTTGTCGCGATCAAACGGCGCTTTCTTGCCGGTGCTTTTGACAACGATGAGTTCACGCAATTGCACCCGCTCAAATGTCGTAAAGCGCCCGCCGCAGGCCGAGCATTCTCGCCGGCGCCGCACCGACGCGCCGTCTTCCGCCGGACGGGAGTCTTTGACCTGTGTGTCATCGCTTCCGCAAAAAGGACATCGCATATTGTTCTCCTCGCCCCTTCGCGGCCGTCAATCAATGAACAGGTCAGGCGTAGATGGGGAACCGGTCAGTCAGCGCCTTGACCCGCGCCGCCACGGCGGTTTCCGCCGCCGCAGAAGGCGCGCCGTCCCTGGCGAGCGCATCGAGCACTTCCGCCATCATTGCGCCGATTTCACGGAATTCCGCAACGCCAAAACCACGGGTCGTGCCAGCAGGCGATCCGACCCGCAGGCCGGATGTAACGGTGAATTTTTCCGGATCGAACGGTACGCCGTTCTTGTTGCAGGTGATGTTCGCCCGCTCAAGGCTGGTTTCGGCGGCATTGCCCTTAACCCCCTTGGGACGCAAATCGATAAGCGCAAGGTGGGTGTCAGTGCCGCCGGAAACAACAGCATAACCAGCCTCGACCAGCGACCCGGCGAGCGCTTGCGCGTTGTCGATCACCGCGCGCGCATAGCCCTTGAATTCAGGGCGCAACGCTTCGCCGAACGCCACCGCCTTAGCGGCGATAATGTGCATTAACGGCCCGCCCTGAATGCCCGGAAACAGCGCCGAGCGGATCTTTTTCGCCAGCGCCGGATCATTGGTCAGGACGAGACCGCCGCGCGGACCGCGCAAGGTCTTGTGGGTCGTCGTCGTCACCACATGCGCATGCTCTATCGGATTGGGATGCGCGCCGCCGGCGACGAGCCCGGCAAAATGCGCCATATCGACCATCAGCACCGCGCCGACGCGATCGGCGATCTCGCGGAAGCGCTTGAAATCGATCACCCGCGAATAGGCGCTGCCGCCGGCGATGATCATCTTTGGCTTATGCTCGTCAGCCAGTCGCGCGACCTCGTCAAAATCGATCCGGTTGTCGTCTTCGCGCACGCCGTAAGATACGGCGTTGAACCATTTGCCCGATTGGTTGGCGACGCCGCCATGGGTAAGGTGGCCGCCCGACGCCAGATCCATGCCCAAAAACGTGTCGCCCGGCTTCATCACCGCCATGAATACGGCCTGATTCGCCTGACTGCCTGAATGCGGCTGCACGATAGCTTCCGCGCAATTGAACAATTGCTTCGCCCGGGCGATGGCGATGTCTTCAACCTCGTCGACAAACTCACAGCCGCCATAATAGCGCCGGCCCGGATAGCCCTCCGCATATTTATTGGTGAGCACCGATCCCGCCGCTTCAAGCACCGCTTTTGAAACGATGTTTTCAGAAGCAATCAGTTCGATTTGGCCTTGCTGGCGCGTGAGCTCGCGTCCCACGGATGCAAATATGTCCGGATCCGCATCAGCGAGAGTTTCGCTGAAAAATCCAACCGGCGATTCATAGGCGGTGGTGACGCTCATCAAGGCTGCTCCTGCATTCACGCGACGACTGCGCCGCGGCGGCCCGCGCCCGCCCCGGCAGATTCGCCAGACATATACGCGCAGCGCCCCTTGGCGGCAACGCGCAGCCTTTTTCGGGAGTTACCATTAGCACCAACCAGGCGAGTGAATCGCGAGACGCAACGTTACAATCGCACTAACAGTTGTGTTACGAAATGTAACATTCATTTCACAAAACCAAGGCGTGGCGCTGCGACTGGCAATCAAGAACAAGCGAAAGTGATGCGCAATTCTGCAAAAACCGTGAATTTCGGCAAAAAAATCGAAACTTAATATTCTAGCTGCTTGAAACAATTGGAGTTTCAAGTTACCGCCATAGAGGGGCGAGGTTCACGTATTTATACGTGGTTTGGGCGAAGCTCGGCAATGCCACAGTGTTGTTTCAATGCTGACAGGAGGTTCGCCCGGAATGGAGAAGTCAAGAATGGTAACTAAGAAACAGGATGTTTCGGAGTCTGTCAGCGCCATCCACCTCGCAAGCGATATCGTCGCTGCGTATGTTGGCAACAACCCAGTAAAAGCTGACGAACTTCCGAACTTGCTTCACGAGGTCTACACGGCTGTTTCCGGGCTTGCTGAAGAAGGCGCCGCCTTTGTCAGCAATCGCGAACCCGCCGTGCCGGTCAACAAATCCGTGACGCCAGATTTCGTCATTTGCCTCGAAGACGGCAAGAAGCTGAAAATGCTGAAGCGTTATCTTCGAACTCATTACAATTTGTCGCCTGAAGAGTATCGCCGTAAGTGGGGGCTACCCGCCGATTATCCGATGGTCGCTCCGAACTACGCCAAGCGGCGTTCGCAGTTCGCCAAGGACATTGGTCTTGGCACGGCGGCCACGGCAAAAAAGCGCCGAACGACCAAAAAGAAGAGCACAGCCCGAAAGAAACGGGCGTAACTGGAAGTATTGCTTATTGTGGAGGAAGGCTTTCTCTCGCGACCGGTAAAACGCCCCGCTGGATCGCAATTGAGGAAACGCTTCGGCCGCTCTTACCCGTTTGCCGGCCCTGAACCGAATGCAGCCTTGTGGTGTCAGGGTCGGCAAAAAAGCAACCCCTTGCGCTGCGACGATCGCCTTGGCGTACGCCCGATCGGGCCGTGACGTGAATCGCTTACACACAAGAGAGGGCTGACGCACCGGCGACGGGGCACAAAAAAATCAAAATAAATTTCGCGGTGATTTTGGTCCGGTAATGGCACAACACGCGGCCGCGTCAGACTATCGGGCCGTCACGCCTCGCTTGCCGCAACATCATCCTCAATTCCTTCAAACCCTTTGAATTCGCGCCTATGAGGGCTCTTCCCCGGGCGGGCAGGCCGTATTGCACGCGCAAGCGCCCTGCCCGCACACCATCCCATTACGGATCATAAATCTAAAATTGTCCTTATCCGAAACAGGATTGATTCGGAATTTTCACCAATAATCAACCACTTATGGAAGCTTTTACCAAGCTGCTTAGCCGTTTTTTAAAAGCAGCCGCCTAGCTTCCGAGACAACATAGTTGCGTATACGGGGATAACTGTTGTCATGAACGTCGCTGCCGAAAATGCCGTGCCAACCGCCAAAGCCGATGCTTATGTCATCGGCCCCGACGGAACGCCGCTCACCTTACGAGACCTGCCGCCGCCGACGACGAAGCGCTGGGTTATCCGTCGCAAGGCCGAAGTCGTCGCCGCTGTGCGCGGCGGGCTGTTGACGCTTGAAGAAGCCTGTGAGCGCTACAAGCTCACGGTTGAAGAGTTCCTGTCCTGGCAAAAAGCCATCGATCAATTCGGCTTGCCGGGTCTGCGCGCAACCCGCGTTCAGCAATACCGATAAAGCCCCCTCCGACCCGTTAGACTTCCAATCCCGCCGGCGCGCATGTCGCGCCGGCGGTTTTTTTCCGCCAATTCCGCCAGCCCATGCCTCTATCCGGCTGGAATAGCCGGCCCAAAGCCGTTAACATCCCCGCCGTCGTGTAACTCCGCCGTTTTGACGCGTCCGCCGCAAGCGGCGCGCGCCGGCGACAACCCCCGGTAGCAGCACACATGATGAGATTTATCGCCTCGGATCTGGACGCGGCGAAGAAAAAGGCGCGCCGCGCCCTCGGCGACGCCATGGTTGTGATATCCGCCCGCGAGCTTCCCAGCGGCGATGTGGAAATCACCGCATCGGACAAACCCGCGCCCGCCGCGCCTGAGCCCGCGCCCAAGGCGCGTTTCGCCGGCGCCGCGCGCGAAGCAGTCGATGAAGGCCCGTTCAAGATGGGCGCCGGCGCACGGCTCAGCGAAAGCATCGAGACCAAGTTCTCCGCCGACGCCCTTAGCAAGCTTTCCAACTCGCTGACCGGCGGCAAGCAGAAGCGCTCGTTAGACATGAGCGACCAGGCGGTGCGCGCGATGGCGGAAATCCTTATTCCTCACGGCGTCGGCCAAGGCCTGCTGGCGGCGATCGCCGACGGCGCGCGCAAGTCTGAAATCGACGAAGATCTTTACCGGCTAGAAACCGGATTTCGGGAGACCTTTACATTCGCTCCGCTGCATTTGACGCCGTCGAGCCCGATCATGCTTGTCGGGCCCACAGGCTCCGGCAAGACGTCAAGCTCGGCCAAACTCGCCGCGGCCTCGCAAGCGAGCGGCGCAAAAGCGTGCATGATCACCGCCGATGTCGGCCGCGCCGGCGCCATCGACCAGATCCGCGCTTACGGCGAAGCGTTGGGCGCTGACTATTTTATCGCGGAAAGCCCGCTTGATGTTGAGCAAATCCTGCGCGCCAACCGCCCGGCCGGCGCGATTATTTTCGACACCCCCGGCGTCAGCCCGTTCGACAGCGGCGATGTTGCGGCCTTGCGCAGTTATCGCGATGCTGCGGATGCCGAACCGGTGCTGGTGATGCCGGCGAGCGGCGATGCGGAGGAATATCTGGACTGGGCCCGCGCCTTCAAGGAAATCGGCGTCCGGCGATGCATCCTCACCAAGTTCGACGCCACCAAGCGGGTTGGCGCCGGTTTGCGCGCCGCCTTTGAATGCGGCCTCGCGCTGGCGCATTTTTCGGAAACTCCGTTCATTTCCGAAGGGCTGCTCAACGCCAGCCCGGAATTTCTCGCCCGACGGCTGATCGCCAGCCGCCCCGGAAAAGTCGGCTAACCCAATTCAATACCAGATAAAAAAAGCGGGCCTTGAAGGCCCGCTCAATAGCAACGCAACATATTTTCTTCTTTACACTGACTTTACAGATACGCTTTACATAACCACCTGCTACGCCAAGCCGTACAAGAATTAGGGCGCGCCAAGCAGCGCGACCGGATCAACCGTCTGCAACTCCTGGCGAATTTCAAAATGCAATTGCGGCGTCGAGACCGCGCCGGTCTGTCCGACCTTTGCAATCACTTGCCCTTTGCGCACATGATCGCCCTTTTTCACCAGCATGGCGTCATTATGCGCATAGGCGGTCACAAAACCGTCCGCATGCTTGATCAGCAGCAGGTTGCCGAAGCCTTCAAGTTCCGATCCGCGATAGACAACCTGCCCGTCAGCGGCGGCGCGCACGGCGGCGCCCACCGGGGCCGCGATATTCACGCCGTCATTGCGGCGACCAAGATTGCCCGAACCATATTCGGAAACAATCCGCCCCCGCACCGGCCATGAAAACATCGATTCCGCCGACTGCGCAGGCGGCGGCGTATAAGCGACATTGCGGGCGATGTCGGCGACATTGCCCGCCGTCGCGCGTTGTTCAGCTACCGGCGCCGGCTCGCTCTTGGGCGCGACCGCCGCCGTTTGCAGCGGTTTAAACGCATCCGCAGGCGCGGACGGAATAAGCAATTGCCGGCCGACATCGAGCGTATAAGGCGCGGCCAGCCGGTTCGCCGCCGCAATCTCTTCAACGGAGACGCCCAACCTGCGTGAAATCGAATAGAGCGTATCGCCGCGGCGCACCAGATAAAGCTGGTCTTGCGCCGTCACCCGCCGGGCAGGCGCATCATGGGTGACGACGGTCGAGCCCGACGGCAATTTCAAGACCTGCCCGACGCGCAGCGCATAAGGCGCCGCAAGATTATTCGTTTCAATCATCGCGTCAGGCGCGACGGAGAATTTGCGCGACAACGCGTATACCGTGTCACCCGGCTGCACCTCGATATAGCCCTTCGCCTTATGCAGATGCGGCGTCGTCGATACCGGCTGCGCGGCTTGCGGCGCATCGAGATAGACTGCGGAGACAGGCGTCACCGGCGTCAATTGCGCCGGCGCGGCTTCCCGATTGCGTTTGACGGGCGGCTGATAGACCGGCTGCGTATATTCGGGCGCCTGCGCCTGTCGCGCCCGCGCCAACCGTTGTTCGCGGTAAATGTCATCCGGCGAGTGATAGACGCGCGTTTGCTGCGCCGGATCGCTGCCGTACACCACCGGTGCGTGGTTGTGCGACCCACAGGCGGCAACCGCCAAAAACGAACTTGTCAGCAACGCATTACGCACGCTTTTCATCACCCCTCCTGGATGCAGCCAGTGTCCCGCCGAGTCGGACTGACGTTTATGCTCTTTGGTTAACGCCGCGTTAACGATTCCCATAATCGTTAGGAATTTGTCAGCTTTTTAGCGATTTCGCCCCAAACGCCCCGGTTAATGTCGCGTGAGCGCCCGCATGGGTCAGCGCCAGATGCAGCGGCGTGATGGAAATACGGCCATCATAAATGGCGCGCAGGTCAGTGCCTTCCGGCGGATCGGACAGCTCGCCCGTATAGCCGTACCAGTAATAGCGCCCGCCCCGGAGGTCTTTGCGCTCTTCTGCGAAGAGCTGATAGGCGTCGCGATGGCCCTGCGTCGTGACTTCAACGCCGGAGACATCATCGGGCGCACGGTCCGGAAAATTCACATTGACGACCACATCGCTCGGCCAGCCGGCGTCGAGCAATTGCCGAACGATGCCCGCGCCGAAATGCTCCGGCGTTTCCCAGCGCGCATTGTCTCGGGCGAAGCGCGACAGGGAAAGCGCGATCGAGGGCACGCCCAACGACATGCCCTGAAAGGCTGCGGCGATGGTGCCGGAAACCGTGACATCCTCGGCGAGATTCTGGCCGTTATTGACGCCGGAAAGAACGAGATCGGGCTTCTTTCCGTCGATGATTTTCGTCACCGCCATCAACACCGCGTCGCTCGGCGTGCCGGTGACGGAAAACCGCCGCTCGTCATATTGCCGATAGCGCAAGGGATGCGCGAGGGTCAGCGCCCGCGCGGCGCCCGACTGTTCTTCCTGCGGGGCGACCACCCACACATCGTCCGACAATTCGCGAGCGATGTTGACAAGACTTTCCAGCCCGCGCGCGTGAATGCCGTCATCATTGGAACACAGGATACGCATCGCGCTACATCGCCTCGATTTTGGTCAAGCCGCCCATATAGGGCCGCAAGACGTCCGGCACGGCGACCGACCCATCCGCCTGCTGATAGTTTTCCAGCACCGCCACCAGCGTTCGGCCCACTGCAAGGCCGGACCCGTTCAACGTATGCGCAAACCTGGTCTGCTTTTCGCCCTTTGGCCGGCAACGCGTATTCATCCGCCGCGCCTGGAAATCACCGCAATTGGAGCAAGACGAGATCTCGCGATAGCGCGCCTGACCGGGGAGCCAGACCTCAATGTCGTAGGTTTTCTTCGCCGAAAAGCCCATATCGCCGGTCGACAGCATCATGGTGCGGAACGGCAGGTCGAGCCGTTTCAGGACTTCCTCGGCGCATTCGGTCATGCGTTCATGCTCGGCCTCGGACTTTTCCGGCGGCGTAATCGATACCAGCTCGACTTTTGAGAATTGGTGCAGGCGGATCATGCCGCGGGTGTCGCGCCCGGCCGAGCCCGCTTCCGAGCGGAAGCACGGCGTCCATGCGGTGAACCGCAGCGGCAATTGTTCCTCATCAAGAATATCGCCGCTGACGATATTGGTGAGCGAGACTTCCGCCGTGGGGATGAGCGTTAGCTCCGCCGTGGTGACGAACTGGTCTTCGGCGAATTTCGGCAATTGGCCGGTGCCGAACAACGCCTCGTCGCGCACCAATAACGGCGGCTGCACTTCCATGTAACAAAACTCGCCCGTATGCAGATCAAGCATGAAAGACGCTATCGCGCGTTCGAGCCGCGCAAGCTGGCCTTTGAGCAAGACGAAGCGCGCGCCCGACATTTTCGCGGCGGTTTCAAAATCCATTTGGCCGAGCGCTTCGCCGAGGTCGAAATGCTCTTTAGCGCCATCGAGGTTTCTCGGCGCGCCCCATTTGCGGATTTCCACATTCGCTTCTTCATCCGAGCCCTCGGGCGCGTCATCGGCGGGAATGTTTGGCAGGCCCGACAAAAGTTCGCGGATCGCATCCTGTTTTTTCTTCTGCTCCGCCTCGGCCGTCGGCATCTGGTGCTTGATGCGCTCGACTTCTTCGCGCAGGCGGTTGAATTCTGCCTCGTCGCCTTTGGCCTTGGCTTGGCCGATCTGTTTGGAAGCAGCGTTGCGCCGCTCCTGCAGATCGTTCAGCGCATGCGTGAATTTGCGCGCTTCCTCGTCAAGAGCAAGCACTTCCCCGGCGCGGGGCCCAAGCCCCCGGCGCGCCAGCCCAGCGTCGAAAGCATCGGGGTTTTCGCGGATCCATTTGATATCGAACATGAGGCGCGGTTTAGCCGGGTTGCCGCAATGGGTCCAGAGCGAAGGCGTGCAGGGCTAGGCTGACGCCTTTGTGGCGTCTTCTGCTTCCGCCCCGGCTTTTCGCTCGGCAAGGCGTACGCAGAACACGGAAATCTCGTAAAGCGCGATGATCGAAAGCCCCAGCACTAACTGGCTGATCGGGTCCGGCGGCGTCAGGAACGCAGCGATGACGAAGATCACGACGATCGCGATCTTGCGATGTTTTTTCAAAAACGCCGCATTGATCAGGCCGCCGCGTGCAAGCAGCGTCAGGAACACCGGCAACTGGAATGCAAAGCCGAACGCCATGATCAGCGTGGTCAGCAGCGACAAATAATCGCCGACGCGAGTCAAAAGCTCGATCGAAACACCCCCTGCTTCGCCCGGCTGCTGTTCCATCCCCACCGCGAAGCGCATGACGAAGGGCATCATCACGAAATAAACGAGCGCCGCGCCGGCGGTGAACAGGACCGGCATCGCCGCAATGAAGGGAAGCGCCGCCTTGCGCTCCCGGCGATAAAGGCCCGGCGCAACGAATTTGTAGATCTCATAGGCCACGACCGGAAACGCCAGCGCAATGCCGCCAAGCGCGGCGAGCCGCACGCGGGTGAAGAAGAACTCCAGCGGTGCGAAATAAAGCTTCGGCTCGACGCCCGCGGCGTCAACCGCATTCTTGAACGGCACCACGAGGAATTCATAAAGCTGAATTGAAAATGTAAAACAGATGACGAAGCCAACAGCGACTGCAACAAGCGAGACGATAATGCGGCTGCGCAATTCCGTCAGATGCTCGAGCAATGGCGCGGAAGAGGCTTTCAGCTCGTCCTCTTCGGAATGCGGCGCTTGTCCTTCCGCTTCGCTCATGCGCCCGCCGCCCCGTCTTTCGCCGGCGTTACCGTTTCAGCAGGGTCTTGTTGCTCGCTTGCCGTTTCATTTGCATCGCCGAGCGATTGGTTGACCGCGTCATTGAGCGCGCTTGATTGTTCGCGCAAGTCGCGCGCAATCGGCGCCGTGGTTTCTTCCAGCGCGCGTTTTGCGTCGGCGACAGGGTTGCCTTGCTTCAACTCCTCGATTTCCTTGCGCAGATCATCCATTTCCGCCTCGCGCGCCATCTGGTCGAATGCGGCGGTGAATTCGCCCGCCATCCGGCGCGCCTGCCCCAGCATCCGCCCGGCGGAGCGCATCAGTTTCGGCAGATCCTTGGGGCCAACCACAACCAACGCCACGACGGCGATCAGGATCAGCTCGAAAAACCCGAATTGCGGTAACAGATTCATAACGCCGCCTTTGCGAAAACGGCGAGCGAAAAATCAATGATGCTTTTTCGGATGGCGATCATCACATCCTCCGGCATAGCGCAAAAGTCTCGCGGCCTTTCACCTGCTTTATGCAGGTTCAGGCCACACAATGGTCAGGATTGCGCCTTGTCCGTTTCCTCTTCGGCGACAGGCGTGACGTCTTTAGCGTCGTCACTGCGGTCGTCGAGCGATTTTTCATCGTCTTTCAGGCCTTTGCGAAAAGCATTAATGCCTTTTGCAAAGTCACCCATGACCGCCGAGATTTTGCCGCCGCCGCCAAACAGCAGCAGCGCCAGAACGAGAATGATGACGATTTGCCAAGGGCCTATACTCATGGTGCGTTTCTCCGGCGTTTTCAGACGCTATACGTAGTGCCGGGCCCGTCCCGACGCAAACGCGAATATGAAATGATCAGGCGTCCGCCATTTCGTCCGCCTCTTCCTCAAGGAAATCCTGAGCAAATTCGCCGGCTTCCCCTTCGTCATCGGCTTCTTCGTCGTCGTCTCCGTCGACCGGCGTCGGCACCGAAAAGCCCGGCGGCAGGCGCGCATCCAGCATGCCGGCGGCCTTGAGATCAGCCAAGCCCGGCAGGTCAGCGATCGCCTCAAGTCCGAAATGCTCAAGGAAGTCTTGCGTGGTGCCGTAAAGGGTCGGCCGGCCCGGAACGTCCCTGCGCTTGCCGCGCATTTTCACCCAGCCGATTTCAAGCAACTGGTCAAGCGAGCCTTTCGCGACCTGGACGCCGCGCACATCTTCGATGTCGGCGCGGGTGCAAGGCTGGTGATAGGCGATGATCGCCAGCGTTTCGAGCGCGGCGCGCGACAGCTTGCGCTGTGTCGATTTTTCCTTTTGCAGCACATGGGCGACATCAATTGCCGTCACAAAACGCCATTTGCCGTCAATCGCCGCAAGCACGACGCCCCGGCCTTCATAATGGGATTTCACGCGCTCGATCAGCGCCGGCACATCCGCGCCGGCCGGCAGGCGGTCCGCCATGCTTTTCGGGTCAAGCGGTTCCGCCGCCGCAAATAAAAGCGCTTCGAGCATGCGGGTCTGTTCGACCTGGTCTTCCTCGCTCCACTCTGGCGGCGGCGCAGATTCATCCGCATCCTGATCTTCATCGGCAGGCCGGGCGTTTTCTTCATCTTTGGCCGCATCTTGGGAAGCGCCGTCATCTGCGTCCTGCATTTCGGTGTCCGCTGCGCCTTGTTCGCCCTCTTCGTCTACAGACCTTTCTTGGTCGGCCGCGTCGACTTCATCGCTTGCGCACTGGGCCGCCTCCAGCGCTTCTTCATCAAGCGACTCTTCAAAGGCCTCTACTTCTGTTTCCGCTTCCGCCCGTTCGTCGTCAGCCGAGACGTCTTGCGTTTCGGCCTCGTCGAGATCGACTCTCGTTGCGTCCGCGCTGGTCAATTCTTCTTTATTCGACACGTGTTCCGTCAACTCTTCCGCCAATTCTTCTGCAAGCGCTTCTTGCGCCTCGCGCGCATCCAGCCCTTTGAAATCCCGACCTGCGTCCGTATCCGTCATGACGCTTTATCTCCATCTTCAGCCTGACGCGACTTGATATAGATCGGCTCGAAGGTTCCAAGCTGGCGCAAATCAATGCGCCCCGCCTTTGCAAATTCAAGCGCGGCATTGAACGAGCTTGCCAATACCGATGCTTCAGGCGCGTCCACCTCCGCATTGCGCGACAAGGACCGCAATTCCGTCCATTCGGGGATCGCGCCAAGAACTCGTTCAAGCCGCGCGCGCGCCGCCTCGACCGAAAACACGGCGGGCGGTTGCAAATGATATTCGCGATCCACCGCCGCAATCCGCTGCGTCGCATAGGCTTTGAGCAAATCCACAAGATCAGCCTGCCAGTCGGGCTTGTGGGTGACGCGCACGCCCTCTGGCGCGCCGCGCGTATAAAAGTCGAGCCCTTCTTGCGGCAGCGCCTGCAAATCATCCACCGCCTTGCGCATGGCTTCAAGCCGTTGAAGCTGGAAAGCCAACCTTGCCGCCATCTCGTCAGCGGTCGGCTCATCGCCGTCATCTTCGACCGCCGGCAACAGCAGCTTGGATTTCAGGAACGCCAGCCAGGACGCCATGACGAGATAATCGGCGGCCAGTTCGAGATTGCGTTCCTTGGCGGCCTCGACGAATTGCAAATACTGGTCGACCAGCGCGACCATGGAAATCCGGCGGATATCGACTTTCTGGCGGCGCGCGAGATCAAGCAGAACGTCGAGCGGGCCTTCATAGCCTTCAATATTGACAACCAACGCGTTGATCGCGTCGTCCGTATCGGCGGCGATGCGCACCGGCGCGTCGAATTCGTCGCCGCTCGCATCGGATGCGTCCTGCGCCAGCTCCTCTGCGCCTTGCGATTGCGCAGCCTGCGCTTCCGATTCCTGCGTATCCGATTCCGGCGCATCCGAAATCTCGCCGCCTGAAACTTCCGTTTCCGGCCTGGGATCGTCGGCAATCGCCGTCAACACAATGTCGTCGCCATCCTTCATCAAACCACTTTAGGGCCGATTCTGGCCCTCGCCTAACCGCTTTCTTTCCCGAAAAGACCTATGCCAGCACCGGCTTCAACAGCGCCGCGAGCCGGTCATAGGCGGGAGCCGTATCGGACCTTTCAACCGGCGTCAATTGCGCCAGGGCCCGGGCGGCCCGCGCCGCCGCAGCGCCCTCAAGCGGGCGCAGCGCACTGGCGCTCTGCTTCTTTTCCTGCAACGAAAAGTTGCAATTGAGCGCGATGTCGCAGCCGGCTTCGAGAGCGCTGGAAATGCGACTGGCAAGCGCGCCGCCTAGCGCCTTCATCTTCAGATCATCCGTAAAAAGAAGACCATCAAAACCGATCTCGCCGCGAATGACCTCGCTAATAATGATAGGCGAAAGCGTCGCCGGACGATCCACATCAAAGGCTTCATAGACGATATGCGCGGTCATCCCCATGGGCGCGTCGCGCAACGCCCGGAACGGAGCGAAATCGACTTGCGCCAGATCCTCGCGCCGGGCCGCGACGCGCGGCAATTCATGATGGCTGTCACACAGCGCGCGGCCATGTCCAGGCAAATGCTTGATCACCGGCAGCGCGCCGCCTTCAATCAAACCTTCCGCCAGTTTCGCGCCGAGCGCGGCGATCACATGCGGAGATTTGGCGAGCGCGCGATCGCCGATCACCACCGGATCGGCATCGATCTGCGGCGTGTCGAGCATCGGCGCGCAATTCACCGTGACGCCGAGGTCAGACCCCATCCGCCCCAACAGGTAACCATTAAGGCGCGCCGCCTCGCCTGCTTTTGCCGGGTCGAGCTTGTAGAGTTCGCCGAACGCCGCAGGCGCGCAATGGGCAGGGAAAGCCGTGGGCTTCATGCGGGCGACCCGCCCGCCCTCCTGATCGATCAGGATCGGCGCATCGGCCCGGCCGACGCATTCGCGCAATTCCTCGCAATGGGCGCGCACAGCATCGGCGCTCTCGCAATGGCGGGCGAACAGGATGAAGCCCCAAGGATCAACCTCCCTGAAGAAGGCTTTTTCCTCGGCCGATAGTCGCGGCCCTTCGCAGTCGAAAATTGCAGCCGTGGGCATCACTCAACTCCGCCCTTCTTGCAGCAGCGCCTTACTTCGATTTGACGAGGCAATCCTGGCCGCGTTCTTTAAGGCCCGAACAATAGGTTTTGGCGTCATCGGACGACGTGAAAGGTCCGATCCGCAAGCGGTGATAAACGCCGCGGTCGCCAAGGTCCGCCATTTCAACATCCGGCGCCTTGCCGGAGAGGTAATCGCCAAGACGGCTTTCAAGACGCGCCCACTGGTTCATCGCCTCGTCATTGGACCGGAACGCGCCGACTTGCACAACATGCGTGCCGGCGATCGCCGACCCCGCCGCAGCCCCCCGCGACGCCGGGCGCACATTGGCCGGGGTGACGCTGGTGGTGGCCGGGCCTGCATCCTCTTCGGTTGCCGGAGCCTCGGCGGCTTCGTCGCCAAAGGCCGCCTCATCTTCAGCCTGCAAGCTGGCGAGCCGATCCTCGACTTCTTCCGACAATCCCTCAGTCGCTTCCGCGCCCGCCGCCAATGCGCCGATTGTATCTTCAACCGAGCGGTCCACCGGCTCTTCCGGCCCTTCGGCCAGGGTCGTCACCGGCGCGGCATTGTCGCCGTCAAGCGCGTCATAAACTTCGCGATCCTCGACCGTCGTTGTGCCGTCATCTGCAGTTTCAATCTTGATCGGGTCAGGGTCAGCGGCGACATATGGCGTTTCGATGGCGTTCTCCCCGCCGACTTTGAGCCCTTGCTTGTAAGCGATCCAGACGACGGATACGAATGCGCCGATCATGACAATGCCCATGATCAGCACGACAAAGCCGGGCAGCCCGCGATCATCATCGTCGTCGAACTCGTCATATTCTTCGTAGTCTTCTTCGTATGGCTCGTCGTGTGTCTGTTCAGCTGCGTTGGTCATCGATCACCGCTCCTTGGCAGGCGCCGGTTCGGAATTGCGCCTGTTATCTTATTTTCGTCCGCGCCGCTGATGCTCCCGCCTGGCGCACACGTCCGACTACGCTTTGCTAGTCTCGCCTGGCCGGGAACGCCGAATCGCCATTGCCGCGTATTCTAGCACCCTTGCCCAGATTCGCAGAACGCTAGCCATCAAATTCGACGCCAAAAAGGCGGCGATATTCGCGGGTTGCGTAACGATCCGTCATGCCGGCGATGTAGTCGCAAACAACGCGCGCAAGCCGCGCTTCATCCGCGCCCTCATAGCGCCCGCGCCACTCGGGCGGCAATGTCTCAGGCTCATTAAAGAACAAATCGAACAAAGATTTAACCATTCTCTTGGCCTGGCTGCGAGCGCGGTTAACCTTGTAATGCCTGTACATATTGGCGTGAAGAAAAGCCCGCAGGCCGTCAAGATCAGCCTCCATGGCTGGGGAAAACGCCGCCAGCGCATGCGGCGCGCGGCGCACCGCCTCCGCATCCTTCGGCGCGAGCTCGCCAATACGCCGCGTCGTCTCGGCCAGCACATCCTCGACCATGGCGCCGATCAGGTCAGAAACCGCTTCGGCGATCAAGACGTCGCGCGGCGCATTCGGATAACGTTCCTCGGCGGCTTTGAGCCCCGGCCCCACCAGCGGCAGGTTGCGCGCCGCTTCGAAATCAAACAGCCCAGCCCTCAGCCCGTCATCCACATCGTGGTTGTTATACGCAATGTCGTCAGCGATGGCGGCGACCTGCGCTTCCAGCGAAGCGAAACTGTCGAGCCAGAGATCATGCGTTTCGGCATATTCGACGATAGCGGCGGGCAGCGGCTTTTTCTTGTCGGCGAGCGGCCCGGTTAGCGGGCCATTATGCTTGACCACGCCTTCGAGCGTTTCCCAGGTAAGATTGAGCCCGGCGAATTGTGCGTGGCGGTGCTCAAGCTTGGTGAGAAGACGCAAGGTCTGCGCATTGTGATCAAAGCCATTATAGGGCTTCATACATTCGACCAGCACATCCTCGCCCGTATGGCCGAAAGGCGGATGGCCGAGATCATGGGCGAGCGCCACGCATTCGGCGAGATCCTCGTCTAGCTGCAAAGCGCGGGCGAGCGTGCGCGCAATCTGCGCAACCTCCAGCGAGTGGGTCAGCCGCGTGCGGTAATGATCGCCCTCATGAGAGATGAAGACCTGAGTCTTGTGCTTCAGGCGGCGAAACGCGACGGCATGGATCACCCGGTCTCGGTCTCGCTGGAAAGGCGTGCGGATCGTGCTTTCGGCCTCGCTCACCAGCCGGCCGCGGGTTTCGTCGGCGCGTGCGGCGTAAGGCGCTAACGGCGCCGGGAAGGCTTTGGGCGCGTTTCCGGCGCGGGCCGGCGCTGGCGGGGCTTGGTGCGGCATGGCTTTGGTCTTCCGATTCAAGGGCGATTCGGGCGCGATTCGGCTTTTCAGCGCCTTTTCGGCCGATTCTGTCAAGATTTGTTGTTAAATTCAGGTGAGCAACATCGACGATCTTATCGGAATTGAGACCGCATGCCCCCTCGAAACACCGCCAGACACCGCTTATGTAGTGTCCGCATTGAGTGAAGAGATCCGATCATGAGCGTTACCGAGAAAAGCCCTGTCACCGTTTCAGCCCGCGCCGCGAAAAAAATCGCCGCGATCCTGTCGAAGGAACCGGCGGGCGCGATGCTGCGCGTGGCGGTGGAAGGCGGGGGCTGCTCCGGCTTTCAATACAAGTTCGACATCGTCGATGCGCGCGACGACGACGACCTCGTCCTTGATGCGGAAGGCTATAACGTACTCGTCGACTCAGTATCAGTCGAATATATGACCGGGTCGGAAATTGACTTTTCCGATGAGCTTATCGGCGCGGCGTTCAAGATCAACAATCCGAACGCCACGGCATCTTGCGGCTGCGGGACGAGCTTTTCGCTTTAACGCACAGCGCATCCATCCGCCCCCTGCCGAACTCATTTCTCCGCAGCGCTACTCACTCGCTGCGCTTTGGCCGGCCGATCAAAACCGAAGCGACCAGAAGCCCCTGCACCCAGACAAAGATGATCGCGACCCATTGAGCGACTCGATCTCCCCAAATGGCATCCGCCGCGAACATACCGAACACCCACAAAAGGGCATGAAGGATAAGAAAGATCGCAGTGCGTTTGCCGAGTGATTTTTCAGTCATATCTGTTTCCCGTTTTTTATCCTGTTGGTCCCGAGTCGGATTACGTAGCGAGAGCATGGCCCCTCGCGCGCCCACAAGCGCAAAAGCGCCTAGCCCTGTGATCGATGCGCCAAGCATCGCATGTTCATGCGGCGCCAATAACCAGATCGCGACAATAACGAGCCCCGCCAGAACAAACGCCCAACCGGCAAAACGCGTCAGCACACTGAATGGATCGAGGGCGCCAGCCTCAGCGGCGAGCGGGCGCACCAATTTGGGCAGTACATTGCCGGTGATGACCAGTATTCCGCCGAAAACAACGCCGATCGCACGCTTGGCTAAACTTGCATCAATGAAGCCGGTTTCCTTACCGGCAGCGATCCCGATAACAAATGCGATCACGACAAAGATAAAGAAAGCCGCAGCGCCCCCTCTGTGAGAGCCTCGGGACTCATCCATCATTCCGTTACCCTCTTTTGCTTGCGGGTGTTTCGCTTGTCCGCCCGTGCATCCTGCAATTCCCAACCAAACGCAGTGGTGAAGCCAAGAAGCGCTTCTTCAAGAACCGACATCTTCAATTGGTAGACAATCGACTTCCCACGCTTTTCCGACGCTACAAGATCCGCTTCGCGCAAAACCGCAAAATGAGCCGACATGGTCGGCTTCGACACATCGAAATGCGCCGATAATTCGCCCGCACTCATCGGGCGCGCTTTCAAAAGCTCAAGCACGCGCCGTCGCGTCGGATCGGAAAGAGCCTTGAAGACCATATTCATAACTCGACATTTAGCTAATTATCGAAATGAGTCAAGACGCAACGCCCGCCAAAAAACTGGGAAATGCGGATTCAGCCGACGGAAAGCGAAGAAAGCGTCACTCCAGCTCAGTCACGATCCCGGAGCCTTCCGCCAACAGCGCGTGGCCGGATTTGAAGACATCGCGACCGCCCCATTCGGCCAATAATCGCTCCAGCCACTCAGGATCGGTCGGCGAATTGACGAAATAGCGCTCGACAAAGCGCCGCGTCGTCCGCGCCTGTTCAAAAGCGGGGATACGCACTTTCTCGCCCGAATAAAAGTCCCGCACGGTCGGTTCATGGAACATGAAACGCGCGGTTTCGCCAGCGATGCGCCGTTCGCCATGCAGGAATATCGGCACGCACATGGAATAGCATTTATAGCCGCGGCGCACCCGCGTATCGACAATATGAGTGCGCTTCATGCGTTCGATCACGCGGATCACCTGCTCGCCTTCGGCGATCGCCCCGCCCGGCGAGTGCAAATCGAGAATGATGCGGTCTCCCTCGCCGCGCCATTCGTCAAACGCCTCGGCAAAACGGCGCGCCATCGGCACATCCACGTCGCTGCGCCAGGTAAAGATAAGGGTTTGCGGATCGGACCGGTCGCGCAATACCTCCAGCCGGCCCTCATCGCGAAAGATGAACTGCTCGTTGCGGGTTATGAGAAACGCCGTCGCCGCCAGCAATACAAGCGTGGCGGCCATCATCAGGCGGTTCTTTTTACGCTGATCCAAAACTCACCCTCTAAACACGCAAGAGAACTGTGACCGGCGATTGCCTTCCTCCCGCTCCTCACGTCACCATGGAAAACAGATAAGCACAGCGCAAGGCTATATGAACGCAAGGCTATGTGAATGACCATCGCCGACCTTCTCAAAACCCGTATTTCCACCCGAGCCTTTCTCGCCAGGCCCGTTAGCGAAGAAACAGTGCGCGCCCTGCTTGACGTCGCCCGCTGGGCGCCATCCGGCGGCAATTTGCAGCCATGGCGGGTGCATGTGGTCATGGGGCCGGCCCGCGACCGGCTGGTTGCCATGGTTCGCCAGGCAATCGCTGAAAATCCGCTGGCGGATGAATCCGAGCTGCGGGTGTATCCGCCGAAACTTGGAGAGCCCTGGCGGACCCGCCGTTACGAGGTCGGCGAAGCCATGTACGAAAAGCTCGGCATCCCGCGCGAGGACAAGATGGCGCGGCTTGCGCATCTCGCCCGCAATTATGAATTTTTCGGCGCGCCGGTCGGGCTGTTCTTTTCTCTCCATCGCCAGTTCGACAAATGCCAGTGGGCGCATCTCGGCATGTTTATGCAATCCCTCGCCCTCGCCGCCGCAGAAGCGGGCCTCGCCACCTGTATGCAAGAGGCATGGGCCATGCGCGCAAGAACCGTTTCGGGTTTTTTGGGGCTCGGCGAAGAAGAACAGCTTTATTGCGGCATGGCTTTGGGTTATGCCGACAAGGCGGCGGCGGTGAATCAGTTGCGGTCGACGCGTGTATCGGTCGATGCGTTCACCTCATTCATCACGGATTAGCCAGCAAGACAGATGCCCGTCCAGATTTCCGTTTCCGAAATCGTCAACGCCCCTGCGCATGACGTATTCAGCGCCGCCATTTCCATTGATGCGCGCGAATTGATCCAGAAACACGGGATCATGCCCGGCATCTCCGATGTTGACGGTCATGACGCCCCGTGGACCGCTCTCGGCGACATTCGCCTGCAGAAAATGTCCGATGGCTCCTCCGTACGCGAAGAATTAATCGCGCTGACGCCGGATGAAACCTTCGGCTATCACCTCACCGGCTTTACCGGCGCATTGGCGCCGCTAGTCAAGGGCGCGCGCGCCGACTGGCACTTCACCCAAGTCAGCGCCGCCAAGACCAAGATCGACTGGACTTATGTCTTCACCCCGGCGAGCCTCGCGGCCGAGCCGGTTTTGTGGTTCATTGTAAAACTTTTCTGGCCCGGCTATCTGAAGGCCGCATTACGCCGCGTCAAAGAAAAAGCCGAGAGTAAGATACATTGAAAATCGCGACTTTTAACGTCAACTCTATCAACGCGCGCTTGCCGCGCATCCTGGAATGGTTCGACAAGGCCAAACCGGATGTCGCCGTGTTGCAAGAAATCAAATGCGTCGATGAAAAATTCCCGCGCGTGGAACTCGAGGATCGCGGCTATAATGTCGAGGTGCACGGACAAAAAACCTATAATGGCGTGGCGTTGTTGTCGAAGCACCCGGTTGAAGATGTGATGCGCGGCCTGCCCGGCGACAAGGACGACGAACAGGCGCGCTATATCGAAGCGCTGGTAACGCCGGACGACGCCGAACCGGTGCGGGTCGGCGGGCTTTATCTGCCCAACGGCAACCCGGCGCCTGGGCCGAAATATGACTACAAACTCAATTGGATGAAGCGACTCAAAAAGCGTGCGGAAGACTTGTTGATAAACGAAGAGGCGTTCGTTCTCGCCGGCGATTACAACGTTATTCCCCAGACGGAGGATGTTCACGACCCCGCCGCCTGGGCCGATGACGCATTATTCCTGCCGGAGACCCGCGCCGCCTTTCGCGAGATCCTCTATCTCGGGCTTACCGACGCTTTGCGACAGGCCGACCCGACCGGCATACGCTATACATTCTGGGATTATCAGCGCGGCGCCTGGGCGAAAGACCACGGCATTCGTATCGACCACTTGTTGCTGTCGCCGCAAGCCACCGACCGCTTCAGGGATGCAGGCATCGACCGCGCCGAGCGCGGCAAGGAAAAACCTTCCGACCATGTGCCTGTATGGGTGGAGCTGGCCTGAGCCAGCTCCAATCGGGCATTACTTCACTTCGCGATCAAGGAAGTCGACGATTTCGTCGGCGATCAGCGCGCCATGGCTTTCGAGAACAAAATGGCCGCCGTCGAGAATATGAAACTCGACATTTTTCAAATCGCGCTTGTAAGGATGCGCGCCTGCTTCCGGGAAGATATAGTCATTCTTACCCCAAACGATCAGCGTCGGCGTTTGATGCTTGCGGAACAGTTTTTGCCAGCGCGGATACTCTTCCACATTGGTGCGGTAATCATAGAATAAATCGAGCTGGATCTCCTTGTTGCCCGGCCGGTCAAGCAGATACTGATCCGTATGCCATGTGTCGGGAGAGATCAGCGCCGGGTCCGGCTGACCATGAACATATTGCCACTTCGTCGCCTCGAGGGTCAGCAGCTTGCGCAGCGCCTCGCGCTCCGTCGTTTCGCCGGTTTTCCAATAGGCTTTTATCTGGTCCCAGAATTCTTCAAGTCCTTCGTCATAGGCGTTGCCGTTCTGAATGATGAAGGCGCTCACGCGTTCAGGGTTCTTCGCAAAAACGCGATAGCCGACCGGCGCGCCGTAATCCATCAGATAAACGGCGAAGCGGTCAAGACCTTTTGCGTCGGCGAACTTTTCAACGATTTCCGCATAGCGGGCGAAGGAATAGTCGAACTCTTCGCGCGACGGCATGGCCGAGGCGCCGTAACCCGGATAATCCGGCGCGACGACATGATACTTTTCCGCCAATTCCGGAATCAGGTTGCGGAACATCTGCGATGATGTCGGAAAGCCGTGCAGCAACAGGACGGTGGGGCGCGCCGGGTCGCCGGCTTCACGATAGAATACTTCAAGCCCGTCGATTTCGATCGTGCGATGCGCGACAGCGCCGCTCGGCGCAAGCGCCGTTTCAGACACCGGTTGCGCATGGGCGGTGCTCCCAGCCCCTGCCGCGACGCCGACAAGCAGCAACGCAGCCGCATGCGCCCGCAGGAGGGTTTTGAAGGACGGAATTTTCAGCTTTGCGATCATAGGTTCTCTCCTCAATTGATGTGAATTCAAATTGTACCGAACGATCGGTACATGTTATGACCGCCAGCGAGAAACAAGGCAGACGGTATTCACGTTAATGAGAGGGAAAGAAGGGACGGAAGCACGCGCCGTGAAACGCTCAAAACGCCTCGGAAAGGGAAAAGCCGCGCAATGCGCTGCTATTCGCCAGCGGCGATAATCCCCGGCAGGCGCGCAAGCATGCGCTGAAATGGTCTGGTCGAGCCTTGCGCGCGCGAGACGACAAGCGCTCCTTCAATTTCGACGATTGCCTGTTCAGCGCGCTGCCTGGCGTCCCCGGCGTTGGCGCCGGCGTTTTGCGCAACGGCCTGAAACGCATTTTGAAGCGCCGCGGCCATGGTTTTTGCAACACCCGGCGCGGCTTCAGGCGCATCGCCGATGGAGAATAGATTAACGAGACAGTTCGCCTTTCCGCCTTCATAAAATTTCGAAAGACCGGCGGCTGCTTTCTTCACCCTCGCCGCTGGCGCGCCTTCACCGGCAAGCGGCGTGATGACCAGCTCCAACACGGCGGCGCCGACATGGTCTGCGGCGGCTTTCGCCATATCTTCCTTGCCATTGGGAAAATAGTGATAAAGGCTTGACTTGCCGAGACCAGATGCGCCCGAAAGGCGCGACAAGCTCGCCCCATCATAGCCGAATGCGCGGAACTCGCGCGCAATGGCGGCGACAGCTTCCTCACGCGATGTCTTGACGACCGGCATGACAACCCTTCCTGAACCGAACGAACGGTATATAAGTTCCCGCCGCGCCGGCGCAAGCAACCGCCTTCCTGCTGGCCAAATCACGGGCGAATCGGCAAAAAGCCATCCGGAAAGGCAAAAAACGCATGAACTGGTCTCCCGAACAGGATAACGCCCTCCTCGCCGTCGACCGTTGGCTGCACAAGGGCGACAGCCAGGTTTTCCGCCTGTTCGGCTATGCCGGCGCGGGCAAAACCACGCTGGCGCGCCATATTGCGGAGAATGCCGGCAGCGATGTCGCATTCGCAGCTTTCACCGGCAAGGCTGCGCATGTGATGCGCCAGAAGGGCTGCGCCGGCGCATCGACTATCCACGCGCTGATCTATCGCCCTGCCGGCGCCGAAGGCGAGAACGAGCCGCAATTCACGCTGCGCCCAGACGCACCGGCGGCGGACGCCGACCTTATCATCATCGATGAATGCTCTATGGTCGATGAGGAACTGGGCCGCGACCTCCTTACCTTTGGCAAACCCGTGCTGGTGCTCGGCGACCCGGCGCAATTGCCGCCCGTCAAAGGCGGCGGCTTTTTCACCGAAGGCGATCCGGACTTCATGCTGACCGAGATTCACCGGCAAGCAGCGGACAATCCGATCATTCGCCTCTCCATGGCGATCCGCGCGGGCGAGCCCTTTGACGAACAATCCGATCAATGCCGGCTCCTTTCCCGCAAGGACATCACGACGGATGCGATCATGGCGGCCGACCAGATCCTTGTCGGCGCCAATCGCACCCGCAAACGCTATAATGACCGCCTGCGCGAACTGCATGGCTTCACACAAGCGACGCCGGAAGCCGGCGAAAAGCTCGTCTGCCTGCGGAACAACAAAAAGAAGGGCCTTTTGAACGGCGGCATCTGGACCGTCGATCGGCAAATGAAGCCAAAAGGCCAGCGCGTGCGGTTTTCGGTACGCCCCGAAGAAGGCGGCAAAGCGGTAAGCGTCTCCGTACCGCGCGGGTTTTTCATTGAAGGACCGGAAAGCGTCCCCTGGTTGCAAAGGAAGGGCGCGGACGAGTTCGACTATGGCTACGCCCTTACCGTCCACAAGGCGCAAGGCTCGCAATGGGACGATATCGTCCTTTTTGACGAGAGTTACATGTTCCGCGAACACGGCGCACGCTGGCTCTATACGGGCGTAACGCGGGCGGCCGAACGCCTGACGCTGGTGCGATAAAAGTTCCTTGAACGGAAAACGAACGACTGTAGACTCGCCATCCATGCGCCACCGCATGGAGAGAGTCATGGATCTAATGCAGTCAGTAAAAACGGTGCTCGCCAATTACGCCAATTTCAACGGCCGCTCCGGTCGTTCGGAATATTGGTGGTGGGTGCTTTCCTATGTCATTGCGTATTGCCTTGTTTACATCATCGGCGGCATCGTCGGCGCAGCGGATCTTCTCGCCGCTCTTTTCGGCCTGGCGTTGCTCGTCCCCAATATCGCCGTCAGTGTCCGTCGTTTTCATGATATCGGCATGTCCGGCTGGTGGTGCCTCGTTTTCTTCATTCCGATAGCCGGTCTGGTTGCGTGGGTTTACTTCTTCACAAAAGCTTCAGACGGACCAAACCAGTTTGGCGAAAGCGCGCTGGTCGCGGCCGCATAGCGAACGTTGAAAGGTCTCATCATGGATGGAATCGTAAAAAGGTTCATGAGTTTTGAAAAACTGATCGCCACCAGCCTGATCAAGGTTTTGTACTGGCTGGGCGTCATCGGGATCACCATCGGCACGTTAATCGCCATTCTCGGCGCCTTTGCAAGCTTCGGGCAAGGCTTCGCCCAAGGCGTCGGCATGCTGATCATCGCGCCGATTGGCGGCGTTGTCAGCCTTATATTCTGGCGCTTTCTGTGCGAGGTCTACATCGTCATTTTCGGCATGTATGACCGGCTCGGCAACATCCAGGACTCGCTTGGCGCAAAAGGCAATGGCGGCGGTGCAGCCGACGCGTAAAGACCGGAAAATCGCCGGCTCAACGCATTTCGCCTGAGCACAATCAAAACCGTTCATCAGGGAACGTCCTGGTGAGCGGTTTTTTTTATTACGAATTACCCCAGCCGCGAAGAGTGTTTATGCTTGCCCCACGCAGACGGCATGCCCGCATGACATCACAGACATGCTTGAGCAAACCAACAAGCTTCGAAAGGAGCTTGACAAATTATCGGATGAGAACCGCTAGCACCAACATGCCTGCGCGGTGCGCGTCTCAGGCGTTTTTGACGACCTCAAGATCGGCGGGCAGATCATGCTCGCCGGTCTGCCGGCGCCACAGATCCGCATAGAGTCCATCCCTGACCAGAAGCTGCGCATGATCGCCGCGCTCGACAATCTCGCCGTCCCGGAAAACCAGGATCATATCGGCATTGGCGATTGTCGACAGACGGTGCGCCACGGCGATGGTCGTTCGTCCGCGCGCCGCCTCTTTCAGCGCCATTTGCACTTCGCGTTCCGTCGTCGAGTCAAGCGACGAGGTTGCCTCGTCCAGGATGAGGATCAGCGGGTTCAACAAGATCGCGCGCGCAACGCCAACCCGTTGTTTTTCACCCCCCGACAGCTTGAGGCCGCGCTCGCCGACGCGCGTATCAAGCCCCGCCGGCAACGAACGGATAAATTCGCCAAGCTGTGCACGCTCGACCGCTTCCATGATGTCGTCATCGCTAGCGCCCGGCTGCGCATAAGACAAATTGAAACGCAGCGTATCGTTGAACAACACCACTTCTTGCGGCACGAGGCCGAGGGCCGCGCGCAGCGAGTTTTGCGTCACATCCCGCACATTCTGGCCGTCGATCATGATCCGGCCTGAAGGCGGATCGTAAAACCGGAACAGCAATTTCAGGATAGTCGACTTGCCGGCGCCGGACGGCCCGACAATGCCGACAAACGACCCGCCCGGCACATCGAAACTCACATCTTTGAGGCCGCTGGCCCGCCCTTCATGCGCGAAAGACACATGGTCGAAGCGCACCGCGCCTTTCGCCGCAGCGAACGGAGCCGCGCCATCCGCATCCGCGACGGCCGGGCGACGGTCCATCAGCTCATAGAGCTTTTCGACATCAACCGTGCCCTGCTTAACCTCGCGCCATGCCCAGCCCAGAATGTTGAGCGGGCGGTAAATATTGATCAACATCAATATAATCGCCGTCACATCGCCCGCTTGCATTGTTCCGTTTATGGCGCCGCGTCCGGCCATGACCGCCACAGCGAGAAGCCCGCCGGTCATGATCAGCTCTTGACCGGCGTTCAGCGCCGACAGCGATTGCATGATCTTCACATAATGCCGGTTATAATCCTGCATCGCGCCGTCGAACCGGTCCGCCTCGCGGTCCTCCGCGGCGAAGGATTTGACCGTTTCGAAATTCGCGAGCGTGTCGAGTGCAATACCGCGAAGGCGCGTATCAGCCTTGTTGAATTCCCTGCGCTGCTTGTTGCGCCATTCCGTGACAATGATCGTGAAGATCGCATAGACGACCACCGTCACCACCGCCGCCAGCGAGAACTGAACGCCGTAAAGCGCGGCCAGCACCACGGCGGCGAATCCAAGCTCGACAATGGTCGGCCCAATGTTGAACGCCAGGAAGCGGAACAGATATTCCATCGCCCCGGAGCCGCGTTCCATCGTCCGATTCAGCGCGCCCGAGCGGCGAGTCAGATGAAATTGCAGATCGAGATTTTGCGCATGGCGAAACGCATCCACCGCAACAAGCCGCTGCGCATCTTGCGTCACGGCGGCGAAAAAACCATCGCGGATCGCCGGCAATGCGCTGGCCGAAAACCGCGCTGCTGCGAATAGTACGAAAAACAGAACGAATGCGCCGCCGGCCGCCGCAACATTCGCGCCGTCCTCGCTCACAAGTTCGTTAACACCCTCGCCCATAAATACCGGCGCGACCACCGACAATCCCTTGGCGGCAACGGTCAGCAAAAAAGCCAGGACGATCCTGAAACGCCATTTACCAAGCTCTGGCCGCAATAAAACTGCAAACATGCGTGCAATCGACCGCCCAAAGGGCGCCGGTGCGCTGTGAGTATCGTCATCGGTATCTGGCGGCATAAGCGGCAAAATGGGGACAGGCGCGCAAAATTGCCAGCCCCTTCAGGGCTTTATTTCCAGGCGAACAAGGTAAAATGCTTACGAATTTTAAATTGCGTCATTAGTACTAATGCATCCTGAATTCGCTAGAGTTTCTAACCGGTCCGCCAGCGCTCGCCGCGCAGGCCGGTATAGTGGTGTTTGATGTTCAGGAAAAAAGACAAAGATCAAATCGCCAACAGGCTGGCGTCGATCTCCAACGCGTCGGCCAAGGCTGGCGATGTGCGTATTTCTGAGATCAAAACCCGGAGCAGTAAAAAGGGGCGCGCGCCCCGCGAACCCGTTTTCCGCCCAGGAAAAATCTTCCTTTCAAAAACGCACAATGTTCGCTGCGTCATCCGCAATGTCAGCGCCACCGGCGCTTATGTTCATATGGACAACACCCATCCGCTGCCGGAGCGGGTTGTCCTGCACTTCACGCAATCCGGCCTCGTCAAAAAATGCCGTGTCGTCTGGCAGAAGGAAGTCGAGGCCGGGCTGGAATTCATCGATCCGGACCAGGCAGGCGGCGACGGATGAAGAAGATCCGCCCCGGCTGCACAACCGACTTTATGACGCGTGGCTATTCTCGCTCATGATGACGGGCGATGTCTTCTTCGCTGAACCGGAAAAAGCGCGCTGCATTGTTGTAAAAAATATCGCGTTTCTGCTCGCGCGTAAGATCAGCGGTTTCGACCGCCTCGATTGACGCTTCGATGATGCCTGGCCAGGCCATCTGGTCGGAGCCGAACATGATGCGCTGGCCCTGCCCGGCGCCGACAAGCCTTTCGAGAAAACCATGAAACTCGTCGCGCGGCATGGTCGCCGGCAAGACGCCGATTTCAACATAGAGCTGCGGGTACTGACGCAGCATGGCGATTGTCCGATCCACATGCGGATAGCCCGCATGCATCATGTAAATGCGCAATTTCGGGTGTCGCACCAACACCTCTTCCAGGAGAAAAGGATCGCCAAGCGCAATGCGCGCATCACCGCCAAACAGATAGGCCGAACCCGGAGGCATTCCGCCAATATGAATACCGACCGGAATATCGTTTTCCTCCGCCATCGCCCAATAAGCGGCGAATGCTGGATCGCCCGGCGCGATGCCGGAATACTGGTTCGTGACCTCCCCAAGAACGTCGATGTCGCCGCGAGCGAACATAGCCGCGATATCTGCTGGCGACGTCGCGCTATCGCGCCCAACATTAAATGTAAGCGACCTGATCACGCGGTCCGGCGCGGCGCCATGCCACTTCTTCGTGGTCTCAGGGTCGGCGCCGACGACGCCGATAATATTGCGCCTTTCCATGACAGCGAGCGTTTCCCGCATCAACGCGTCATCCGAAGCAGCCGCCGGAACCCACTTGTCACAATCCGGCTCCAAATTGCGTGCAATCCATTCGTCCGGCCATGAAACGCCTTGGCCTGGATCAAACGGATGAAAATCCGTTATTGGCGTACAGAATTTCTGCCCTGGCGGTCCGTAATTCGACACTGGCTGCGCATGAAGATGCACATCGACAATCGGCTCCTTCGCCGCCGCCGTCGCATTGAATATCGCCGCCATAGCAAGCCATGCAGCTATTCGCATACTAATTCTCCCCCTCAATTTACGCCGCTGATAGCGGCGGGATTCAAACGTGCCTCAAAGATCGCCCCTAATCAGCTTCATTACGCCGGAAAAGTCGAGATTATCCTTACCCGCCGCTTCCATTAGCGCATAGAGCGCTTCGGATTGCGCACCGAGGGGCGTTGACGCCTTGGCCTTATGCGCAGCCTCCTGCGCAAGGCGCATGTCTTTCAACATCATTCCGGCGGCGAAGCCAGGCTGGTAATCCCGATTTGACGGCGCCGCCGCAACCGGCCCCGGCGCAGGGCAATAGCTCGTCATCGACCAGCACTGGCCAGAAGCAGTTGACGAGATATCGAAAAAGGTCTGTGCGTCGAGCCCCAGCTTCTCCGCGAGGTTGAACGCTTCACAAGTGCCGATCATGGAAATGCCGAGCAGCATGTTATTGCAGATCTTGGCGACCTGCCCGTTACCCGCCGCGCCCGCATGAAAGATGTTCTTACCCATGGCCTCGAGTACCGGCTTCGCCTTTTCGAAGGCTTGCGCCTCACCGCCCACCATGAATGTCAGCGCGCCTCCGGTCGCCGCCGCAACGCCGCCGGAAACCGGCGCGTCGACCATGGCGAATCCTTTGTCTGCAGCCATTGCGATCACCGCTCGCGCGCTGTCGACGTCGATGGTGGATGAGTCGATGAAAAGCGCCCCCGCCTTAGCATTCGCGATAACGCCGTAATCTTCCGTATAGACCGAACGCACATGCGCGCCCGCCGGCAGCATGGTGACGACAATATCAGCGTCGCGCACCGCGTCGGCGACGCTTTCGCCGCGTTTGCAGCCAGCTTCGACCGCGCGGTCGATGGCGGCGATGGACAAGTCTGTCGCTGTTACGTCATGCCCGGCCTTGGCGAGATTGGCGGCCATCGGCCCACCCATATTGCCGAGGCCAATAAATGCGGTCTTGGTCATTTTCTTGGTTTCCTCTCCTGCCCTTTTCTAGGGCAATTCCAGTTCCGCTGCTCCGAGCGGTTCAAAATACGCCGCCAAATCCTGATCGCTCACCTCACCAAGCGCAGAAGGCGACCATTTCGGATTGCGGTCCTTGTCGAGGATCTGCGCACGCACGCCCTCGAAAAAGTCGTGACCTTCCATAACGCGCCGGACGACGCGAAACTCCGTTTTCATATTGTCGTCGAAATCGAGCTCATGGCCGCGCTTCATCTGCTCGAAAGTCAAAAGCAAAGAGGTAGGCGACATCCGTTCGAGGGTTTTTACCGTTTCCGACGCAAAATCGCCGCCATCGGCCTTGAGCGCGCCCATCAGCGTGATCAGCGAGCCATGCCCCTGAAACAGGCGGGCGATCGCCGGGCGAATATCATTGACCGGCGCATGGCCAGGATCGCCCGCATATGTATCGAGCACCGTTTCAATATCCGCATGCGCATGATCCGTAAGCGTTGTTTTCAACAGCACTTCGGCAAGTTCGGAATATTTGTCGGCCGGCGCGTAATGCGTGGCGATCCCCGCGGCCATACAGTCAGCCGCCTTCGCCCGCGCGCCTGTCAGCGCATAGTAAAGCCCTAGCCCGTCATGCAGGCGCGGCATGAAATGCCCGCCCCCGACATCGGGGAAGAGGCCAATGCCCGTTTCCGGCATGGCGAACAATGTCGCATCGCCGGCAACCCGGAAATCGCCATGCACCGAGATGCCAACGCCGCCGCCCATGACGATGCCGTCTATGAGCGCCACATAAGGCTTCGGATAATGATAGATCAGCGCATTATTGCGATATTCCTCGCGAAAAAATTCTGACGCGTGGGCCGGGTCTTTCCTAGCCGTATCGTGCAGCCAGCGAATGTCGCCGCCGGCGCAGAATGCGCGCTCGCCAACGCTTTTCACCAGCACCGCCTTGACCGACCGGTCGCCGGCCCATGCCGTCAATTGGGCGCGCATGGCCTTGACCATCTCCCAATTGAGCGCGTTCAGCGCCTTTTCGTTATTGAGCGTAACAACGCCCCAATCACCGGCCCGCTCAAATAGGGTTTGTTCGCTCACGTCACTCCGCCCCTTCGACGATCAGTATTTCGCCTTCCGAGTTCGCACGACGGATTTCCGCCGCCGCTTGGTATTCCGGCGAGTTATAGCACGCGACAGCCTGCTCGTAGCTTTCAAACTCGATGACGACGTTGCGCGCCCGCGCTGCGCCCTCGACGCCGTCGCACTTGCCGCCGCGCACGATAAACCTGGCGCCGTATTTTTCATAAGCCGGCTGAGCCGCTTTCAGATAGCCCGGATAATCCTCCGCATTATGAACATCCACCCGGCCAATCCAGTATCCCTTCGCCATCATCGCGCTCCTTACGCCTGATACTCTTTCAACATATCGCGCGCGACGATGACCCGCATGATCTCGTTCGCGCCTTCGAGAATTTGATGCACCCGCACGTCGCGCAGATTTCGCTCCAGCGGATAATCTTTCAGATAGCCATAGCCGCCATGCATCTGCAGCGCATCATTGACCACATTGAACCCGGCATCCGTCACGAACCGCTTCGCCATCGCGCAATGGCGCGTCGCGTCGTGCGTTTTGTTGTCCAGCTTCCACGCCGCCTGGTAAAGCATGACGCGCGCCGCCTCGAGCTCTGTCGCCATGTCGGCAAGCTTGAATTGCAGCGCTTGCTGCTGGTTGAGGCGCTTGCCGAAGGCCTGGCGTTCATTGGCGTAATTGAGCGCCGCCTTGAGCGCGCCGGTCGCCGTGCCGAGTGAACAGGCGGCGATGTTGAGCCGCCCGCCATCGAGCCCCATCATCGCGAAACGGAAACCTTCGCCTTCCTCGCCAACCCGGTTCGCGACCGGGATACGGCAGTCTTCGAAATTGACGATGGCGGTCGGCTGCGAATTCCAGCCCATCTTGCGTTCTTGCGCGCCGAAGGACAGGCCGGGCGTTCCGTTTTCAACCAACACGGTTGAAATCCCCTTCGGACCATCTTCGCCGGTGCGCACCATGACGACATAGAGGTCAGACGTCCCGGCGCCGGAAATAAACGCTTTCGATCCGTTAAGCACATAATGATCGCCGTCACGCGCCGCCTTTGTTTTCAGCGCCGCCGCATCTGAACCGGACCCTGGCTCGGTCAGGCAATAGCTGGCGATCATCTCCATCGATGTCAGCTTCGGGCAATATTTCTGGCGCAACTCCTCAGAGCCGAAACGGTCGATCATCCAGCAACACATATTGTGGATCGAGATGAACGCGGCGGTCGATGTGCAGCCTTCGGAAAGCGCTTCAAAAATCAGCGCCGCATCAAGCCGGCCAAGGCCCGAGCCGCCGACATCTTCACGCGTGTATATGCCGGCAAGCCCCAGCTCTGCCGACTTTTTGATGACATCGACGGGAAAGTGCTTCTTTTCATCCCATTCAGCGGCATGGGGGCTGAGTTCATCCGCTGCAAAACGGCGCGCCATTTCCTGAATGGCTTCCTGCTCTTCCGAAAGCGCGAATTCCATCGCTGCTACTCCTTTTTATTGTCTTCCTCACCGTCGCCATCTTCAAGCGGATTGCCTTCAAAACCCGGCATGTCCGGCATCGGATGGTCGAATTCCTTGGTCAGCGGCGTCATCGGGCCTTCATGCCTGTTCACATGATTGAGCCAGCGAAAAATGATGTAGCCCGCCAGCAAGACGACGGCGATGACCGGCAGCCAGAAAATCGCTTCCTCGCCAGCGACCGCGCCAACGACGTGGAACATGCCGAAAATGATCCCTACATAAAGCGATGCGGTCAATGTGAGGGTTACGATATATTTCGGATAGGCCGCCTTGAAAAAACCGGCGGCGATATAGGTCGGAATACGCGTTCCAGGCACAAACCGCGCTGTCAGCATGGTCTGAATGAATTCCTTGCGAATAAGGTCGCCGGCGATCGAAACGCCCGGCTTCTCCGCAAATTTATGCGCCCAGTCATACCGCCGGGCGAGGCGGCCCATCCAGTATTTCCACGCATCCGACGCAACCAGGCCAAGCAGGATCGCCGGCAGGATGAACTCAAGATGCGCCGCGCCGGCGAGCGAGGCCGTCGCCGCGCCGACCACCGCCACATCTTCCTGAATGAATGGCGTCAAAAAAATGGCCGCATAAAGCACCCATCCCGTCATTATCGCCATGTCGGCCGCTTCAATCCCGAACAAACCCCGACCTTTCTTCGCTTCTACTCCGCATCAAGCTGCGGCAAGCCGTCAGCGATATCGTAATAGCAACCCTTGTCGGCGACGAATATGTGTTGCGTCAACTTCAGGCGCTCGCCGTTCTTGATCGCACCCGCCGCCACGGCGATACGAGCCTTATAGGCATCGACGCCCTCGCCATGCCAGAACAGCGCAGAGCCGCATTCCCGGCAGAAGCCGCGCCGGGCGATGTCGGAGGATTTGAGCCAGCCGAGTTGGTCTTCGCCGCGCCTGATCGAAAGTCCGGCCAGCGGCCCCGCCACCGACGCCCAGTAGTTTCCGCTCCAGCGGCGGCACTGGCCGCAATGGCAGGCGGTGACATTCAGCTCATCCTTCTCGAAGTCAAAGGCAACTGCGCCGCACATGCAGCTCCCATTGAGTAACGCCATTAAAACCTCCAGCCAAGCCGATCGCAGTAAAGCGCAAAACGCCTTAATTCATCGTCGGGATAACAAACTCCGAACCCTGAATATCTTCCGGCCAGCGCTGGGTGATGGTCTTGATCTTGGTCCAGAAACGTACGCCTTCGGGGCCGTGCTGGTTGGTGTCGCCAAAACCTGAGCGCTTCCAGCCGCCAAAGGTGTGATATGCGACCGGCACCGGGATCGGCACATTGACGCCGACCATGCCGACATTGACCTGGCGTGCAAATTCGCGCGCCGCATCGCCGTTACGCGTGAAGATCGCGACCCCATTACCATATTGATGATCGGACGGCAGCGCCACCGCCTCTTCAAAGTTCTGCGCGCGCACCACCTGAAGCACCGGACCGAAAATTTCCTCGTCATAGGACTTGTGGCCCGGCTTTGCGCGGTCGAGCAGCGTACCGCCCATGAAGAAGCCGTTTTCATAGCCCTGAAGCGAAAATTCGCGCCCATCGACCACCAGTTCCTGGCCTTCATCGACCGCCATCTGGATATAGCTTTTCACGCGGTCGCGATGGGCGGCGGAGACCAGCGGGCCGAGGTCGGAATCTTCCGACATGGACGGGCCGATGCGCAGGCCCTCCACTCTGGGTTTCAACATCTCCACAAGCCGGTCCGCCGTGCCTTCGCCGACCGGCACCGCCACCGGCGTCGCCATGCAGCGTTCGCCCGCAGAACCATAGGCCGAACCGATGAGCTGGTTGGCGACATTTTCCATATCCGCGTCAGGCAGGATGATCATATGGTTCTTGGCGCCGCCGAAAGCCTGCACGCGTTTACCGTGCTTTGCGCCATTGGCGTAGATGTAATGCGCGATGTCGGATGAACCGACGAAAGAAATCGCCTTGATGCGCGGATCTTCGATAATCGCGTCCACCGCTTCCTTGTCGCCATTGACGACATTGAGGACGCCTTCCGGCGCGCCCGCCTCCATCATCAATTCCGCAAGGCGCATCGGGACTGACGGGTCTTTCTCCGACGGCTTGTTGATAAATGTGTTGCCGCAGGCGATGGCGACCGAGAACATCCACATCGGGATCATTGCCGGAAAGTTGAACGGCGTAATCCCCGCGACGACGCCGAGCGGCTGACGCATGGAATAGACATCGATGCCCGGGCCGGCGGATTCAGTATACTCGCCCTTTTGCAGATGCGGAATGCCACAGGCAAACTCGACCACTTCAAGCCCGCGCTGGATGTCGCCGCGCGCATCGGGAAGGATCTTTCCGTGCTCGGAGGATAGCATATGCGCGAGGTTCTCCATGTCCTTTTCGACAAGTTCCTTGAACTTGAACAAAACACGCGCGCGCCGTTGCGGGTTGACCGCCGCCCAGCCCGGGAAGGCTTTTTCGGCCGCATCGACCGCCTGTTCGAGCTCCGACCGGCTGGCCAGCGCGACCTGCGACTGCACCTCGCCGGTCGAAGGGTTGAAAATGTCGTGCAGGCGCCCGCTGGATCCGGCGACCGCTTTGCCGTTAATGAAATGTCCGTGGGTGGTCATGGGTCTGTTCCTCGCCAATGATCGCCCGCCGCCCGGCGAGCCCCGTCGGCGAGTCGTTTGAATTTGGCGCGAAACTAGTCGCCAAGACGCGTGCTCGCAAGCAATGCAGCTTTAGGCCGATGCGTGACAATCGCAGAGTTGAAAGCGCCGTCGAGAACCGCCGCGACGCCAGAAAATGCCGGATCATCGGAATGTCAGAAATTGGCCTCTTCGACCAGCCGCAGCCGCGGCGAGCTTTCTGGCGCGAGCCGCCCATTCGCGGCGCCAATGACATGGCTGATATCGGCGCCGTTCTCCGCCAACGGCGCGGTCACCGACCGGAACAGGATCTGTCGGCCGTCGCACAAGACCAGCGCGTCCTCCCGGAAATGCGGCGCCCTGCCGGCGACCGCCGCCTCGATATCCGCCGTCGCTTTGTCGAGCACCGTTAAAGTCCAGTCGCCCTCGCCGCTGAGATAAACGTCAGACAGACGCGCCAGCCGGTCACCGATAAAAATGAAATATGGAAATCCAACGCTGTTTTCCAGATCGACCACAAAGGTCCAGTCCCAGTCTGCGCCAAGATCCGCGCCTTGCATCGCCTCCCAGCTTGGAAAATGCCCGCGCGCGGCGCGCGCCCATTGATCGACAAGGCGGCGCGCCAAACGCCGGTCCGCTGGCGGCGCAATGGCGTTGTCCCCGAAAAGTTCCGCGATATCGCTCAGCATCCGCGCCCCTCAAGGTTGCGATGGTTTTCCAGCAAGAGTCTTATAACAGGTTTGTGATCTGACGATTTTTCGCCGGCGCGCAATTTTCATAAAATTGGCGCTGTCAGACGGCTGCCAGCCTGCAACGCAGATGTTTCAAAGGCCCTTGCCTTTTGCGGCGCCAAAAATATGGCTCACATCAGCGCCGTTTTCAGAGACCGGCAGCAAGATGCTCCGGAATGCAATCCGACGTCCGCCATCGAGACGGGTCACCGCCTCATACCGGACAGGCTTTCGGGCCAGCGCCGCTTCATCCATTTTCGAGATCGCCGTATCGAGCAGCGTTTTTTCCCGGCGCGGATCGCCCATTGGGTAGAGCGTCGAATATCGCGCCAACGCATCGCCCATAAAGACGAAATAGGGCAGGATATCTGAAAGCCGCAGATCAACGGCGAAACAAAAATCGCGGTCTGGTCCAAGATTTAAGCTTTCGACCTGTCGCAAAGACGGCAATTGTTCTTTCGCCAGTTCAGCCCATTTGCGTCGCACCCTTTCCGTCAACCGACGTTCCGCTAGGCGGCGTTCCGCCACTCGGACTGGTGCATCCACGATCCCTGTTTGCATTCGGCCCACCCTGTTCTTGCCGCCGAAACGCTATCGCGGTCCGATTGAAAAAGGCGTTCGCAGGGGCTCGGCAATTTTCTCAAAATTGGATCGTTCTATCGTGAATGTGACCTGCAATTTTGAATGAAGCCAAATCCCGCCCCTATTTCGAGGGGGTGACGGCCCGCACGAGCGCCCCTATAAGAAGCCCGGTTCCACTATAAGAGGGGTTTTTCCTATGGGTCCTGGTTGGATTGCGGTGACAATGATCGTCGCGTTTGTAGCTGTTCTGGCGATTCTGAATATCGTGGAAAAAGGCTCGGCCGACTAATCCGGGCGCCCGCTTCCGGTTGGCGGCCCTTCCCTTGGCGCTAAAGATTGCCGCGGGCGGATTTAAAGCGCCGTCCGGACGCTTATATGTCCGTTCCATTACTTCTGTTCTGCAGCGCGGCGGCGCGGGCCGTCTTGCCTTCTACCGCTTCTCATTGCCGAAGACCGGCAAAGGCTCCGTATGATCCACGAGATCGTTCAACAACTGGCTCTCCTGACGCTTGGCCTCGCGATTTTGTTGGTTGCCGGCGATGTGCTCGTGCGCGGCGCTGTCGGGCTTGCCGCGGCGCTAAACGTGCCGGCTCTGGTCGTCAGCCTGACCATTGTCGCTTTCGGCACCTCAGCGCCGGAAATGGTAGTCTCCGTTCAGGCGGTGTTGACCGGCAATGACGGCATCGCGCTCGGCAATATCATCGGGTCGAATATCGCCAATATCTTTCTCGTGCTCGGGCTGCCTGCGCTGATCTATCCGATCACCACCCATGTTCCCGGATTGCGGCGCCACGCGGTTATCATGCTTTTGGCGACGGCGGCGTTTATCGCCGCCGCGTTCGGCCCCGGACATATCGACCGGGCGATTGGCGGCGCCCTGTTCGCCGGGATTATCGTCTATGTGGTCTATATGTGGGTTCGCGCGAGCATGAATAAATCGAGCGAACCGATCATTGACGAGGTGGAGGAATTCCAGGAATCCGGCGGCATCGGCGCGAAGACCATTGTCTTTCTTGCGATCGGTCTTCTCGGCCTGCCGATCGGCGCGCATCTTCTGGTCTCTAACGGCGCCGCGCTCGCCTCCGGTCTTGGCGTCCGCGAAGAACTGATCGGCCTGACAATCGTCGCATTCGGGACGTCGCTTCCCGAACTTGCAACTGTTATCGCTGCGGCGTTCCACAAAAAATCCGATGTCGCGATCGGCGGCGTAATCGGCTCGAATATTTTCAACATTCTCGCTGTGGGCGGCGCGGCGGGGCTTGCGGGAACCGCTGTTTTCGACGCTGATTCGCTGCGCGTCGATCTGCCCGTGATGGTCCTCGCAGCCATTGCGCTTGGCGCATATGTGCTCACCCGCCGAGATATCGGACGCATTTCGGGCGGCGTCTTTTTCCTCGCTTATCTTGGGTTTATCCTGGCGCTCGCTGCGCTTGCCGGAGGCGTTTCAGCGTGACCGCCGCCATCGTCACCGGGGCCGGAAAACGCATCGGCCGCGCGCTGGCGTTGACGCTGGCGGATTGCGGCTACGATGTCGCCCTGCACTACCGAACATCAAAAAACGACGCTGCGGAAGTCGCCGCCCAGATCAAAGCGAAAGGCCGTAAAGCAACGCTGATTCAGGCCGACCTTTCCATCGAGATGGAAACCGCCGGGCTGATCAAAAACGCCAGCACGGCCCTTGGCCCTTTGTCCGTCCTCGTCAATTCCGCGTCGATTTTCGAACATGACGACATCGCCACGATGACGCGTGAAAGCTGGGACCGGCATCTGGAAACCAACTTGCGCGCGCCGCTGAAGCTGTCCCAGGATTTTGCCGCCCAGGCCGATAGCGGCACGGATAACCTCATCGTCAACATCACCGACCAGCGCGTGTTGAAATTGACACCGCAATTCCTTTCATACACGACCTCCAAAGCGGCGCTTCAAACCCTCACCGTCACGCTCGCCCAGGCGCTTGGGCCAAGGGGCGTCAGGGTGAATGCGATCGGACCCGGACCGACGATCAAGAATCCACGCCAGTCGGACGACGATTGGCGGCGGCAAAATCAGGCGACAATTCTTGGCCATGGCGCTACGCCGGACGATATCTGTGAGGCGATGAAATATCTGCTGTCAGCAACCGCTGTGACCGGGCAACTGATCGCGGTCGATGGCGGGCAGCATTTGGCCTGGCGCACGCCGGATGTTCTGGTGAAGGAATAAGCGATGGGTGAAAGGCCGAAATCTTTTGACATTACCGCTCTGCCCCGATCGGCCAGCGCGCCGCGCCGAAAGGTGTTCGTGCATGGCCTCCTGCTCGACGCCTATATCGGCGCCTATGAAAAGGAACAGGGCGTCACCCAACCGGTCCGGGTCGATCTTGAAATGGAGGTTATCGAACCTTCAAACCCGGTCAGCGACAAACTCGAAGACGTCGTTTGCTACGACCGCATGAGCGATGGGGTTAAATCGATCCTCGCCGAAGGCCATATCAAACTGGTTGAAACACTGGCGGAGCGCGTTGCGGATCTGGCGCTGTCTCACGCGATGGTGCTTTCCGTCTTGGTGCGGATCACCAAGCCTGAGGCCATTCCGGAAGCCGAGGCCGCAGGCGTTGAAATCATCCGAACGAAATACTGAAGCGTTCAGGCAGCGTCGCCGACAAGGTTAAACTCCGCGCCGGCGCTGCGCGTAAGCGCCCAGAACACACCGCCGACGCCGAAAAATACCGCGAGCCCGCTCAGCACCGAACACAAGATGAAAGCCGCACCGGCGCCGCCTGGTTCGATGACCGCATAGGCCGGCTCTTCCGGATTGACATAGACGGTGAGCGATTGTCCCGGCCGGTATTGTCCGGCCGGCCCATTGAGCAACCGGGCGAGAAAAACCCGTTCGCGCGTCGACTCATAGCTACGGCCGGCGACGGAATAGACATAACGCACGCGCGACGGCTCGCCTTGGAGCCGGCTCAGCACGATCCCTTCCGCAGCGGGCCAGGATTGGCTCGCCCGAGCGCGGGCGTAATCATGAACGAAAAAACCGCCGCCCGCGAAGCCGAAGACGGCAAGCGCGGTAAAAAAGAACAGGACTATTGAAATGTCCGACTTGCTTTTCAGCTCCGCTGACATTTGACCTCGCCACCCGGCGCTATTAGCTCAAGTCTATGTCTAATGCCCTTACCGTGAACGCCCGGTTAACCAATAGGATATGAACGCGGAAATCGAAACGCCCGATGGTGAAACGCCGCCGCTCGCCGGCGCGGCGTTGATTGCCGATCACGTCAAGCGCCTGCCCGCGAAACCCGGCGTTTACCGGATGTTTAACGCGAGGGGCGACGTCCTTTATGTCGGCAAGGCCAAGAGCCTCAAATCCAGGGTTTCGTCATACGCCAAATCCGGCGGGCATTCGAACCGGATTATGCGGATGATCTCGGAAACCGCCGCTATGGAATTCGTCGTCACCGCCACGGAAACCGAAGCGCTGCTGCTTGAAGCCAACCTCATCAAGCAGCTCAAGCCGCGCTACAATGTCATTCTGCGCGACGACAAATCCTTTCCGCATATTCTTGTCGCCGAAGATCATGAAGCCCCGCAAATCATGAAACATCGCGGTGCGCGCAAACGCAAAGGCGCCTATTATGGTCCCTTTGCATCGGCGGGCGCCGTCAATCGCACACTCAACACATTGCAAAAGGCGTTTCTATTACGCTCATGCTCCGACAGCGTTTATGACGGGCGCACACGACCTTGCCTGTTGCACCAGATCAAGCGTTGCTCGGCGCCCTGCGTCGATCTCATCAACAAAGCCGACTATCTCGCGCTGGTCGAGGAAGCCAAGTCGTTCCTTTCCGGCGATAGCGCGGCCATTCAGCGAACCCTTTCAGGGCAAATGGAATCCGCATCCAACGCGCTCGATTTTGAAACCGCGGCGGTTTTGCGCGACCGTATTCGCGCGCTATCCTATATTCAGGGCGCACAGGACATTAATCCCGGCATCGTGACCGACGCCGACATATTCGCCATTCATTCCGAAGGCGGACAGTCTTGCGTTCAGGTCTTTTTCTTTCGCGGCGGCCAGAATTGGGGCAATCACGCATTTTTTCCAAAGCACGACAGAGAAGATGGGCCCGATGCCGTGCTCGACGCGTTCATCGCCCAATTTTATGACTCGCGCGAGCCGCCGAAATCCATCCTCGTGTCGCATGCGCCGCCGCAAGCCGCGCTTCTGGCCGAGGCGCTGTCCATCAAGGCTGATCGCAAGGTCGTCCTTGCCGAACCGCAACGCGGGGAAAAACGCGACCTCGTGCGTGCGGCGGCCTTGAATGCGCGCGAGGCGTTGTCGCGGCGCATGGCGGAATCGGCGAGCCAATTGAAAAGCCTCAAGCAACTTGCGGACATCCTCGGCCTCAAGGCCCCTCCCGCCCGGATTGAGGTTTACGACAATTCTCACATTCAGGGCGCCAACGCGGTCGGCGCCATGATCGTCGCCGGGCCAGAAGGCTTTGTGAAAAACCAATATCGCAAGTTCAACATCAAGGCAGACAATCTGACGCCGGGCGACGACTACGCGATGATGCGCGAGGTCATTACGCGTCGTTTTGCGAGGCTCATGAAAGATGAGAATGCAGAGCGGCCGGACCTTGTCATCATCGATGGCGGCAAAGGACAGCTAAGCGTCGTCCTTGAGGCGCTAAAGGAAATTGGCATTGATCCGGAAGCGGAGGAAGTCACAATCATTGGCGTCGCCAAGGGGCGCCGCGAAACGGACACAGGCGCAAAACGCATTGACCGCACCATGGGCGCGATCGGCGAACAGGTAGTGATGCCCGGCCGTGCGCCCTTTACCCTGCCGCCGCGCGACCCCGGCCTGTTCGTGTTGCAACGCTTGCGCGACGAGGCGCATCGCTTCGCCATTGGCGCGCATCGCGCCAAGCGCAAAAAAGCAATCGCCGCCAATCCGCTCGACGATGTTCCGGGCATCGGCGCAAAGCGCAAACGCGCGCTCCTTAACCATTTCGGCTCGGCGAAAGAAATCGCCCGTGCAAAGCCGCAGGATTTACAGGTTGTCGATGGCGTTTCGGCTGCGCTGGCGCAAAAGATTTACGATCATTTCCACGGCGGCTAGGCGTATGTGCCGGCAAGTTCGACTGCGGCGCCGCCAAACCATCGCGCCGGCGCCCTTTTTCCGCCCAACTTGAACGCTGTTATCAACGCGCAGCGAGACGGTTCGCGGCGGGCGCCGGCCCCGCCCAACAGGGATGTGATCGCGAAAACCAAAGCCAAGATATTCCAGGACCCGCGGCATTATCAGATTGCCGTTTTGTCCTTATTGCTAGCTTTCGGCGTCGCCCTGCGCGCCTTCGACATCGCTCCCGTTCAGATCGCCGCGACCATCGCCGCCGCTCTCTTCGCCCAATTTCTCGGCGCCGTGATGACGGCCAGTCGCTTCGACCCGCGCAGCGCGTTGATCACCGCTCTTTCTCTTTCCTTGTTGCTGCGCGCCGACGCCATCGCCCCGCTCGTCATCGCCGCGCTGATCGGCGTCGGCTCGAAATACATGCTGCGTTTCGACCACAAACATGTTTTCAACCCGGCGAATGCTGGCATAGTCGCGCTGCTGCTCCTGTCCGAAGGGCTGCTTCCTGACGCCGCCTGGACAACGCCCGGACAATGGGGAACCGCGCTCTGGTTCGCCATGTTGCTGGCCGGCGCGGGGATGTTCGTCACCTATCGCGCAGCGCGCATTGACGTGCCGCTGATCTTTCTGGGCGTATTGGCGGCGCTGACTTTCCTGCGCGCCATTTGGCTCGGCGATCCGTTGGCGATCCCGCTCCTTCGCTTGCAGAACGGCGCGCTCATATTGTTTGCGTTTTTCATGATCTCAGACCCGAAAACAACGCCGGACGGAACAGGCGCGCGCGCTATTTTCGCCGCAAGCGCCGCCGTCATCGCCTATATCCTGACATATCATTTTTATATCGCAGACGGACTTTTTTACGCACTGGCGATCGTCTGTATCATGCGGCCGGTTCTCGAGCGCCTCGATCCGGCTCCCCGCTACCAATGGGGCGATCCGGTCAGAACGCCATCCTTCCTTCCGTTCGCCGCCCAGTCGCCCAAAGGATCGCCGCCCCTGCCCGCCGAATGAACTATAGGAGCCACCCCATGCCTCGCTCATTCAAAAAATCGTTGTTTGCCGCCGCATCGGCAGCCGCTGCGCTGACGCTCACCGGCGGCGCAGTTGCGTTTTGCGGATTTTACGTCGCCAAGGCCGATACCAAACTGTTCAACAAGGCGTCAAAAGTCGCCCTGATGCGCGACGGCGACCGTACTGTCATGACCATGGCCAATGATTATCAGGGAGACCTGAAAGAGTTCGCCATCGTCATACCGGTCCCGGTGGTTTTACAGGAAGAGCAAATTCACGTCACCGATAACGCCATTCTCGACCATCTCGACGCCTATACGGCGCCGCGGTTGGTCGAATATTTCGACGAGGATCCGTGCCTGGTTTACGACAAGGTGGTCGTAACCGGACAACGCGCCATGGTGCAAGAACTCGCCGAGGCGGCGCCAAGCGCGCCTGACAGCCTCGGCGTCACGATCGAAGCGGAATACACCGTCGGCGAATATGACATTCAAATTCTGTCTGCAGAGCAATCAGACGGCCTTGCCGCATGGCTGGTCGAAAATGGTTACAAGCTGCCACAGGGCGCAGAGGCGACGCTTGGCAGCTATATTAAACAGGGGACGAAATTCTTCGTCGCCAAGGTCAATCTCGAAGAACAGGCGCAAACCGGGCTTAAATATCTCCGCCCGCTGCAGATTGCTTTTGAATCGCCGAAATTCATCCTGCCGATCCGGCTCGGCACGCTGAATGCGGATGGCAAGCAAGAGCTTTTCGTTTTCGCGCTCACCCGTTCCGGGCGGATTGAAACCACCAATTACCGGACGGTCAGGCTGCCGACCGGGATGGATATTCCGCTCTATGTGAAGCAGGAATTCGGAAGTTTTTATAGATCCATGTTCCATGAACAAGTGGAACGCGAAAACGGCCGCGCGGTCTTTCTGGAATATGCCTGGGACATGAATTGGTGCGACCCTTGCGCCACCGATCCGCTCTCTGGCGATGAACTGCGCGAGCTTGGGGCCTACTGGCTTGATGGCGGCGACAATCCAGCGCGCCGTCCGGGACCGGCGCGGGATGTTTATGTCACGCGCCTGCATGTTTCCTATGATGCGCAGACATTCCCCGAAGACCTTGTGTTCAAGGAAACCGGCGACCGGACGAATTTTCAGGGACGCTACGTGTTGCGCCATCCCTATAAAGGCGACGCGACCTGCGAGGCTGCGGAAGAATATCGCGCCGGCTTGCCGAAGCGTTTCGAAAATGAGGCGCAGACCCTTGCAAGCCTGACCGGCTGGGACATAGACGACATTCGCACCCGGATGCGCGAAGGCGGTCAGGCTTTCAACACGCCGACGCCAGAACCGTGGTGGAAACGGATCTGGGGCGGCGACAACAAGGAAGGGTAATTTTTCCCGGCTGGCCTATCACTGCAGCACGACATACACTCCCTTCCATGGCAAATCTCATCACGCTCGCGCGGATCGCGCTGATCATTCCTTTCGTGGCGCTGTTCCTTGTAAACGCACCCTGGAACATGACGGCGGCGCTGATCATATTCATCATTGCCGCATTGAGCGATTTCGCGGATGGCTATGTCGCGCGCGCCCGCGGAGAGACATCCGCGCTCGGCGCCGCGCTCGACCCGCTCGCTGACAAGCTGCTGGTCGCCGCAGCGCTGGTTTTACTGACCCGCAACGGCGTCATTCACGGACCCGGCGTCATTGCCGTGCTCGTCATTATCTTGCGCGAACTCCTGGTCGGCGGCTTGCGCGAGGCCCTTGGTGCACGAGGCGCCGCCTTGCCCGTCACCGGGCTCGCGAAATGGAAAACGACCGCGCAGCTCATCGCAATCGGGCTGTTGCTCGCCGCCGCGCCAACCGGCGTTGTTGGAGAGACGCTCGCTCCCGCCGCCGCCGGGGTGCTTTGGCTCTCTGCGGTGCTGACCGCCTGGACCGGCGCGGACTATGTCATCCGCGCAGTTTCCATGCTAGGCGAGACGCCAGCGGAATTGCGCAGCACGCCTGATTAATGACCAAGACGCCGGCACATGACGATGCGCCTCATATACTGGTCGTCGACGATGACGACCGGATCCGGTCATTATTGAAACGCTACCTTAAGGATAACGGCTATCGAACATCCGTCGCCGCAGACGCTGCTGAAGCACGCACGCTGATGACTGCGATCGACTTCGACCTGTTCATTTTCGACGTCATGATGCCGGGCGAGACCGGCTTTTCCCTGACGAAGTTCGTGCGCGATGTCTCCAATGTGCCAGTCCTCGTTTTGACCGCACGAGGGTTGCCGGAAGATCGCATCAAGGGGCTTGAGGCCGGCGCCGACGATTATCTGTCGAAACCATTCGAACCGCGCGAACTGCTCTTGCGGATCAATGCGCTTTTGCGCCGGGCGCATCCCACGCGCCTCTCGCGTCAGGAGCTGCGTTTCGGCGAGTGCGTTTTTTCCATCGGACGCGGCGAGTTACGCAAGAATGGCGAGCTTGTCCGGCTGACCGCCGGGGAAACATCGCTATTGCGGGCGCTGGCGCAAAAACCGCGCGAGCCCGTCAGCCGCGAAGCGCTAGCTGAACAATCAGACGCCGGCATGGAGCGTTCCGTCGATGTTCAAGTCACCCGCCTGCGGAAGAAAATCGAAGAGGATCCGCGCGCGCCTATTTTTCTCCAGACTGTGCGCGGCGTCGGCTACGCGCTGATGGCGGATTAGGCTATGTTCAGGCGATACCTGCCGAAAAGCCTCTTCGCGCGCGTGATGCTGATCGTCATCCTGCCGATATTCGTAACGCAATCGGTGGTCACATATATTTTCTTTGCGCGACATTGGGATCTCGTCACCGCGAACCTTTCGGAGAATGTCGCAGGCCAGATTGCTCTTGCAACGCGCCTTTACCGGGACGCCCAATCCGACACAGAGCGCGAAGCGATCGTCAACATGGCGTTCGACGATCTCGACATTCGCATGCGCCATGCGCCGATGATGGACATTCCCGCAAGCAACCAACTTGCGCCGTTCAACGTTTATAATGCGACGCTCGACCGGCGGCTTCGCGATGCGCTCGAATGGCCTTATTGGATGAACACTCAGAGCTGGCCCAATGATGTGGAAATTCGCGTCCAGCTTGATGATGGCGCGTTGATTTTTTTCGCGCAGCGCGACCGGGTTTTCGCCACAACCGGACCGATCTTCCTGTTCTGGCTGATCGCCACCTCTGTTCTGCTTGGCGCGACCGCGATTATCTTCATGCGCAACCAAGTGCGGTCTATCTTGCGGCTTGCATCCGCGGCCGAAGCATTTGGCCGCGGGCGCGACGCGCCAGGTTATCGCCCGACCGGCGCAACGGAAGTGCGCAAGGCCGGCTTTGCCTTTATCGCCATGCGCGAACGCATCAAGCGACATCTTGAACAGCGCACTGCGATGCTCGCCGGCGTCAGCCACGACCTTAGAACACCATTGACGCGCATCAAGCTCGCCCTCGCCATGCAGCCAGAGAGCGACGAAATTCGCGCCCTTCAAAATGACGTCCTTGAAATGGAAAAGATGGTTGAAGCTTATCTCGACTTCGCGCGAAACGAAGCCGCCGATGAAGAGCCGACCTCCTTCCGTCTATCAGGACTCGCCGCCGAAATCGCCGAAGACACGGTTCGCGCCGGGCGTCGCGTGAACGCCGATATCCCGGCGCAAATATTGATGACGGCCCGGCGAAGCGCGCTCAAACGGGCCATCGGCAATCTCGTCCATAACGGGCTGCGTTATGCGGACAATGTCTGGGTATCGGCCCGCCGCACCGACCGCTACGCGGAAATCTATGTCGATGATGACGGGCCGGGCATCGAACCGGCCAAGTTTGACGACGTCTTCAAACCTTTCACGCGCCTTGACGAAGCCCGCAACCAGAACCAAAGCGGCGTCGGCATGGGGCTGACCATCGTTCGCGACGTCGCGCGCGCGCATGGCGGGGATGTCATTCTTGAAAAATCGCTGCGCGGCGGGTTGCGGGCGATCATCAGGCTTCCGGTCTGACCGTCTTTAATCGGTAAGTTGCGCCGCCCGGCGCGCTGCGGCCGCAGCCGCCTCTTTTATCAGCTCACGGAGTGGTCTACTTTCGCCATCAAGGACGTTTAACGCCGCCTCGGTCGTCCCGCCCGGCGACGTCACTGCCTTGCGCAATGCGCAGAGAGCGCGTTGGTCCGTCTCCACCAAGGAGCCCGCGCCCGAAAAGGTCGCCCGCGCGAGCGTCGCCGCCGCTGTCTGATCGAGGCCCAGCGCCGCTCCAGCCTCCGCCAACGCCTCTGCGAACAAAAAGAAATAGGCGGGGCCAGAGCCTGAAATGGCGGTCACCAGGTCGATATCGTCTTCTTTTTGAACCCAGACGACATCGCCGGCGGCGCGCATCAGCGCCTCAATTCGCACACGGTCGTTTTCATCAACAATGGGGGGAGCGAAAACGCCCGTCACACCCTTGCCAATCGCCGCCGGCAAGTTCGGCATCGCGCGGGCGACGCGAGACGCGCCGTCAAGCGCGCCCCCGACGGCGGCAATGCCTTTGCCCGCCATGACCGAGATCACCACAGCGTCTTTGGCAAGCAGCGCATAATTCGGCAGTACATCGCCGGCGACCTGCGGCTTCACGGCGATGACGATAACATCGTAATCAGGCGTGATATCCGGATTGAGACGCATTCCCGCCTCAGCAGCGCGTCGGCGAATGTCTTCATTTGGTGCAGGATCGAATATAGCCGATCCCGCCGGGTCGATAGTTCCGGCGTTCAACCATCCTTTCAGGAGCGCGCCGCCCATAGCACCCGCGCCGATCAAGGACACTCGCGTTTTGTCTGTCATAGGGCGCAATCTATCGCGCGGCGGCGCCTATTGGAACGCACGGCGCGAAAAGAATTCGCTAGGCGTTGCCAGCCGTTTCGAACAGCGACGCCTGAAGCGCATCTTCCGGCGACTTGCCGCCCCAGATCAGGAAATTGAAGGCTGGATAAAAACGGTCCACCGCTTCGCTCGCCGCGCGGATCAGCGCCTCGCCCTGCATCCCGTCAAGGCCGCCTTCAGCGGGCAATAGCGCAGAATTGCGATAGACGATTGAATGGTCCTCCGCCCACAGATCGAAATGCCCGATCCAGAGACGTTCATTGACCATGACGACGAGACGGCTTGCTTCATCAAGGCGGCCGACCGGCGCCTTGAGGTCAAGCGGCGCCCCCATTTGCAGCGTCGATAATTCCGGCCGCCAAGTGAACCAGAGGCCGATATCGCGCCATACGCCCGGCAGCATCACATGCAGTTCATTGTCGCCTGCGCGCTCCATCTCGAATTCAAGACCAGCGGCGGCGGCCTCCAGCACCCGCAACGGGTTCTCGGTTGCTTTTGGCTTGCGGATCAGCTCAATCGACATGGCGTCCCTTTTCCCGGTTGGCGCGACTGAACTCGCCGCTCACAACCCGCATGACGCTGCGATTCGTGATTCGTACAAATGATTCGATTAAACTGGTTTTCCTCAAGCCCCTGTGGGACTTAGCGAGTCTCGAGCGCGTCGAGCCGGGCTTTCAACAGCTCGTTCTCTTCGCGCGCCGCGCGCGCCATATCGCGCACCGCTTCGAACTCTTCGCGCGTCACGAGGTCCATGTCCGCTATAAGATTCTGCAACCGGCTTTTGAACACCGTTTCCGCCTCGCGCCGAACACCGTCAGCGGCGCCGGCCGCCTCGGTCATCATTTTGGCGATTTCATCGAATATAGCGCTTTGGGTCTGCATCGTCCGATCTCCTTATTCGCTGGTAATATAGGACGTCCGCCAATGGGGCGACAGGGGCGCCAAAGCGCGCTATTGAGACGCACGACGTCAACGCTGAATGCCCGCCTGGAACCACTCATGAGCCTGCCCTATCCGAATATCGACCCGATTGCGCTGCAAATCGGCCCGCTTCCGATCCGCTGGTATTCCCTTGCCTATATTGGCGGGCTGGCGCTCGGTTGGTGGTACCTGACGCGGCTCATCAAAAACGCCGCTATCTGGGGCAATACCGGCGCGCCGCTCACTCGCGTCCTGCTTGACGACGTCATTTTCTGGGTGGCGATCGGCGTCATCGCCGGGGGACGGCTGGGCTATGTCTTTTTTTACGAGCCGGCGCTGCTGATTGAACCATGGGAGCCGATCCTCGGCTTCCTGCCCTTCCCGCCGGCATTGATGATGTGGAAAGGCGGCATGTCGTTCCATGGCGGCCTGATTGGCGTCACGCTGGTCGGTTACTTTTTCTCCCGCAAATACAAGCTGAACCCGCTGTCGCTCGGTGATCTGTTCGCTTGCGCTGCACCAATCGGCCTGTTTTTCGGCCGCATCGCCAATTTCATCAATGCCGAGCTTTACGGCCGCCCGTGGGACGGGCCGTGGTCGATGGTGTTCCCTACCGACCCGTTTGGCGTCGCCCGCCATCCGAGCCAACTTTATGAAGCCGCCCTTGAAGGGCTGGTCCTGTTTGCCATAATTCGCATCGCCACTCATTCTTTCGGCCTGTTGAAACGGCCCGGCGCAGCGATCGGTCTGTTCCTCGCCGGTTACGCCGCCTCGCGAATTCTCGTGGAAAACTTCCGAGAGCCCGATGCGCATATGCCCGATTTTCCCCTTGGTTTGACGATGGGCATGCTGCTTTCTCTTCCGATGTTGCTGCTTGGCCTGTGGATGATATGGCGCACACGGAACCACGCCGCGCCGGCCGGCAAAAAGGCCTCCTCATGAGCGGCGAAAGCGGCGCGGCGGAGACAACGCCGCTGGAAGAGCGCTTGATCGACCTGATCAAACTGAAAGGCCCGATCACCGTCGCCGATTACATGTCGGACGCCCTCGGCCATCCCCACGAAGGTTATTACATGCGCCAGAGCCCGATCGGGGCGGAAGGCGATTTCACCACCGCGCCCGAGATCAGCCAGGTTTTCGGTGAATTGATCGGCCTCTGGCTGGTGGAAGCCTGGCAAGCCATGGGCGCCCCGGAAAGCTTCAACCTGGTCGAACTCGGTCCGGGCCGCGGCGTCCTGATGGAAGATATTTTGCGCGCCGCGCGTCTGCGTCCCGGCTTCGCCAAGGCGGCGCAGGTCTGGCTGGTCGAAACATCAGGCCGCTTGCGCCTACAACAGCAAAAACGGTTGCGTTCAACCGAAGCAAAGCCCCTTTGGGCCGATGACTATGCCGATATCTCGCCCGGCCCGTCCCTGATTGTCGCCAATGAGTTTTTTGACTGCCTGCCGATCCGGCAGTTTGAGCGGGTCAGCAACGGTTGGCGCGAGCGGCTGGTCGGGCTTGACGAGCGTAGCGCCGGGCTCGTTTTCACCCTCGACGAAACGCCGCCCCCGCCGGCATTCGACCTGCCTCCAATTGCCGAGAGCGAGATCGGCGATATTTTCGAGATTGCACCAGCCGCGCAGGAGGTGACGCAGGAAATCTGTCAAACGCTCGCCGATCATGGCGGTCATGCGCTGGTGATCGATTACGGCCATATGGAGCGCGGTTGCGGCGATACTTTTCAGGCGGTGCGCGATCATAAATATTGGCCGCCACTCTCCTCCCCCGGCCGTGCGGACATCACCGCACATGTGGACTTCGAAACGCTCGCTTCTATCGCCATTGAGGCCGGCGCCAACGTTTATGGCCCGGTGACGCAGGGCCGCTTCTTGGAAAGGCTAGGGCTGCCGCTGCGCGTCGAAGCGCTTTGCCGGGGGCTTGAGGAAGCAAAAGCAACGGAAATCCGCACCGGCGCGACGCGCATCGCCGCGCCCCAGGCCATGGGCGAGATTTTCAAGGTGCTGTGCCTTTCATCGCCCGCGCTGCCGACCCCGGCAGGATTCGAGACATGACCAACACGCCGCCATTTCTCGTCTCCCCCCTGCTTGACGAAAATTCCATCGCACACGGATTTTTCACCCGCCTTGGCGGCGTATCCGCTGCGCCTTATGACTCGCTAAATACCGGTCCTGGGTCCGCAGATGACGCAGCCAGCGTCGCAGAGAATCGGGCGCGATGCACCCACGCACTGGGAGCTGAGGCGTTGCTCACCGGTTACCAAACGCACTCGGCGGATGTTCTCTTCGTAGAAAAACCCTGGGACGGCGCGCCACCGAAAGTCGATGGCCTTGTCTCAAAGACGCCGGGACTTGCGCTCGGCGTTCTCGCGGCGGATTGCATGCCGTTTCTTTTTATGGATGCGCGCGCCGGCGTTATTGGCGCGGCGCATGCGGGCTGGCGCGGCGCGCTCGCCGGCGTTCTTGAAAACACTGTCGCCGCGATGACGCGTCTCGGTTCGAAACCGGATAATATGCGGGTCGCGGTAGGCCCTTGCCTGCGCCAGTCAAATTTCGAGGTCGGACTGGAGCTTGTGGAGGCATTCACGGCAAAGCACCGCGGCGCCGATCAATTCTTCGCCGCCGGGAAAAACGAGATGAAACGCCAGCTCGACCTTGTCGGTTTCGGGTGCTGGCGCCTGGCGGAATGCGGCGTCCGCCAAATCGATGATATTGGTCTGTGCACGCTTGATGCGCCGGAGCGTTTCTTCAGTTATCGGGCGGCGAAGCGTGACGGTCTTGCCGGTTTTGGCCGAAATCTTTCGGCGATCGCCCTGAAACACAAATGATCGCGCCGACCCGAATTTTGCGGTTGCACAATCGTCAAGAAACCGTCATGAAGCAATTGCTGTTCGGGGGGACCGCGCAAGGTTCCGCGCTGCATGCGGCGGGCTGTATTAGTATTACGAGAGGCATGCACGGATGGCGTTCGCGCAAGCCTCGAATGGGTCGGCAAATACCCAATAGGGGACGGATATCATGAAACTGATCGCCGGAAACTCCAACCGCCGCTTAAGCGACGCGATTTCACGAAAGCTTGCGACGACGCCCGCCAAGGCGGATATCAAGCGCTTCAAGGACGGCGAAGTCTTCGTCGAAATCCAGGAAAACGTCCGAGGCGAAGACGTCTTTGTCATTCAGTCGACTTCTTATCCTGCGAATGACAATTTGATGGAATTGCTCATCACCATGGACGCGCTGAGCCGCGCTTCCGCCAGCCGCATCACCGCAGTGGTCCCTTATTTCGGTTATGCAAGGCAGGACCGCAAGGCGGGCCCAAGGACGCCGATCTCGGCAAAGCTAGTCGCCAATCTCATCACCAGCGCCGGCGCAGATCGCGTTTTGACGGTGGACCTGCATGCCGGCCAGATCCAGGGCTTTTTCGATATCCCCACCGACAATCTTTACGCGGTGAAAGAATTCGAACGGCGTATCCGCACGATCCACAATGGCGATCTCGACGACATCACCGTAGTATCGCCCGATGTCGGCGGCGTGGTGCGCGCGCGCGCCCTTGCGAAACGCTTGAAAGATCGCCCGCTCGCGATTGTCGACAAGCGGCGCGAAGGCCCCGGCCTTTCGGAAGTGATGAACATCATCGGCGAGGTCAACGGCCGCCATTGCGTGATCTTTGATGACATTGTCGATTCCGGCGGCACGCTTTGCAACGCGGCCGAAGCGATCATGAACAAGGGCGCCAAAAGCGTATCAGCCTGTGTCACGCACGGCGTTCTTTCCGACCATGCCGAACGGCGCGTCATGAAATCCGACGCCCTCACCCGCCTTTTCGTCAGCGATTCAATCGAATCGCGCCCGGAAATTGCTGAGTGTCCGAAAATTGAGGAAGTGTCGATCGCGACGCTGCTCGCAGAAGCGATCCGCCGTATCGCCAACGAAGAATCCGTTTCCAGCCTCTTTGACTAGCGCTCCGGCTAAGACGGGTCACACCCGCCGGGTTGCCAAAGCTGGATGGGGTTTCCTTCCGGATCGTTGAATTGTGCGAAACGGCCATTCGGATATGTCTCCGGGTCGACTTCAACTTTGACGCCCGCCGCTTCCAGCTGCGCCGCCATCGCATCGAGGTCCCTAACGCGGAAATTAATCATCCATTGCTGGCTCATATCGCCGAAAAAGCCGGTGTCTTTTGCAAATGGCGCGAAAACGGTCGTCCCCGCTTCCGTCCGCCATGCGGGCGTGTCGTAGTCGCTCGGCACGACATCAATCCCTAAATGGTCCGCGTACCACTTTGCGAGTTTTTCGGGGTTCCCGGACCTGAAAAAGAACCCGCCTATGCCATCGACTTTTTCCATATCCGTTCCCTCATGTTTTCAAAGATGATCAATATCTGGGTTTTAGCACATTTGCGAGCACCAGCGATGGCTGTACGGGCCCTGTCAAGCTTCGGCTGGCGGAATTTGCGGCAGGTTTGGCGACCATCGAGGAACTTGTTGGAATACAGGGAATGCTTAACCTGCGTTGCGCGCCAACGCACCGCCACCGAAGAAGCCGGCTCAGCGATTCAAACCGGCCATAAAGAGAAAGGTCAGCGCCCAAAATGGTTAATGTCGACGCTAAAACCCTCTTGCAAAGCCTGTTTCTGATGATTTGCGCGCAAGCGCTTGCGGGCGTCAGCGCGGCCAGTAATGCGCCCGCGAAATCTCCGGAGGCCGCGGCAACCCGCAAACACCTGAATTCGGAATTCGACGCCGGCGTTGAGGCATCGCTTGCCGTGTCCGGCGCCCCCGCCCATCTGCGCGCGGCCGCTACAGTTTATGTGTACAAGAAGGACGCGGGTTTTGAACTTCACCGTCAGGGTTCGAATGAATTCACCTGCCTGCTGAACAGAGACGCCTTTTTATATGGCGGCCGCGCATTCAAGCCGACCTGTTGGGACAAAGCGGGCGCCGACAGTTACATTCCCGTGATGCTGGCGACTGGAAAATGGCTCGCGGAAGGAAAGTCCGCGGCGGAGGTTAAACGGTTAATCGAGAAAGGCTTTAATACGGGATTTTTCCACTCGCCCGCGACAACGGGTATTGCCTATATGGTCGCTGGCGACCTCGACCTCGACCCGCAGACCGGAAACATTATTCAGACCTTGTTCCCAGGCCACTACATGTTTTACGCACCCCATGTGACGAGCGAGCAACTTGGGGCAAGCCGGGACAACCGCCGCGATAATCCCAAATTGCCATCCGTATTTTCGGGCGGCGCCGGGGGCGCCAATCTCGCATATATCATTACGATGGTCGGCGCGCTCGACGCTGAATGATACCGATCTTACGCAACGCGCCGCCGGTTACCCTGTCGGCGCCGGTTTCTTTCGGAAAGGTTTTGTCGCAGCGGCGATTACAGAGGCGATAATCGCCGCGGCAAGCACAAAACTGTTCACCGTATCAGCGATGAATTTTGCGGATGTCGCAAGTTGTTGACCGCCGGCAATCACACCCTCGGGCGCGAGCCATCCCGACGCCATCGCTGCAAGCAATCCATTCTCAATCAATTCAACGAGAAAATAGAACACAGGCGCAAGCAACAGATAACGGATTGCAGAGCCGTGCAAATTGAAACGTTTCAGGCCCAGGGCAACACCGGCAATTGTCATCAGCACACTGAGGCTTACAAACGCAAGATCGATAATCTGCAATATGATATAAGCATTTGTCGCCTCATCCAGCGCCGCAAACGCCGCCGCCGGCTGCCCCTCGGGGAACCCGAACATTAGCTCCGGTATGACGGGCGTTACGCCATCAATTGACGTCGCTGCAACAATTTTCGCCCACGGCCCCGGCAACATAAATGCGCAAACAGAAAAACCGACGACCAGCGCCAGCAAGACGATAAAACGCCGCCAGCCGGCTTTCGCGATCTGCACATCAATCCAATTCCTCATTCTTTCCTCCGTATCTTGGTCGCAACCGTCCCGTCGCCGCGTCTGGACGCGCCGATAAATTCCGCCCGAATTGTCGTTGTGGGTCTGCCTACCCTGTCTGCCGCACGCGCTCTCCCGAGCGCCAGAGCACATAAGAATATGCAAACAACACCGCTTTAAAGACGATAATCGCCCCCACATGAGCGAAGATCGCAATCTTGGGTTCAAGCAAAAAGAGAGACGCCAGGGCTGACAACGAAATCAAAATTAGTCCGCGCCCAACATATCTATGGATCCTCGCCCAGATTTTGGGATCTCGCATCGTCCATGGCGTTCGAAAACCGCCTGGCGCGCGATGCGGTAAAGTCGCTGCGTAATTGCCAATCGCCGCGAAAAACAAAAAATCGCCTATGGCGAAACCGGTTAGCATCCGCTCTTTTGTCGCGAGGCCGAAATGCTCAAGCCCCACATAGGATTGCAGCAAAAGCGCCAATAGCGGACCGAACAGGATGCCGAGCGCCGCCCTCATATCGGCTTTGCTGACGCTTTCCGACCGCCAGCATTTGCCGATTGGGTTTCGGTTTTTGATGGCGATCAGAGCAGCAATCATCGCGCCGAACGCCGGAATGGCGATCGGCCACAATAAAGAACCAAGGCCAACGCGTTGCGCAAATCGCGGCGTCTCAACGCCTGCCGCCTGCAGCCAATAGCCGATTACGACCGTTGCCAGGAGTAGCAAAGGCGCGGCTGACAGGACGGCCCTCACGCCGGCGCCCCCTTGCCCTTGGTCTTCGTGACGCCTCGTTTTTTCTCGCCGGCGCCGAGAATTCCCATCACCGCGCTAAGCGCCTCTTCGGCAACGGTCACATTCAAATGATAGTAGATGGTGACGCCGTCGCGTTCCGCAGTGATGAGGCCAGCCTCCTTCAGCGCCGCAAAATGCGTCGACATCGTCGGCTTCGACACGCCGAAATTCGCCGCCAGCGCGCCGGCCGATTGCGGCCCATCCCTGAGCTTCGCGATGACTTCGCGGCGGATCGGGTGCGACAGCGCTTTTAGAACCTGGTTTATTTTCATGACGTCTAATTAGAGATTTTTCTAATTATCGTCAAGCACGAGACTTGGCCGCCCTACCCTTTGCCTTTGGTCCGGGTCTTTCCGTATTTCGCATTTTTTTCGATAAAATCGATCAAGCCGCCCGCAACATCAACACCGGTGGCGGTTTCAATCCCTTCCAAGCCCGGCGAAGAATTTACTTCCATCACAACCGGTCCGTGATTGGAGCGCAGCAGGTCAACGCCACAAAAATTCAGCCCCATGACTTTCGCCGCGCTGACCGCCGTTGAGCGTTCTTGCGGCGTTATCTTCACCTTTTCAGCGGACCCGCCGCGATGAATATTCGAACGGAAGTCACCTTCTTTGCCTTTGCGTTTCATCGAGGCGACGACCTTGTCGCCGATTACGATGCAACGGATATCCTCTCCGCCCGCTTCCTTGATAAACTCCTGCACCAAAATATTCGTATTGACGCCGCCAAATGCCTGGATGATTGACTCCGCGCCTTTCTGCGTCTCGCCGAGCACGACGCCGATCCCCTGCGTGCCCTCCAGCAACTTGATCACCACCGGCGCGCCGCCGATCATGTCGAGAATTTCTTCGGCGCGGCTTGTGCGATGCGCAAACACCGTTACCGGCAGGCCAATGCCTTTACGCGCCAGAAGCTGTAGCGAGCGAAGCTTGTCGCGGGAACGGCTGATGGCTACCGATTCATTGACTGGATAAACGCCCATCATCTCGAATTGGCGCAATACGGCCGTGCCGTAAAACGTCACCGAAGCGCCGATGCGCGGAATCACGCAATCAAAATACGGCAGGTCTTCGCCTTTGTATCGGACCGTCGGGCGGTGTGACGTTATATTGATATAACAACGCAAGTGGTCGATTACGTCGATTTCATGACCGCGCTGCTCTGCCGCCTCAACAATACGCTTGTGAGAATAAAGCTCGGCGTTCCTGCACATCAGGACCATTTTCATCATTGAGTCTCCTCAAACCAATTCATCAAGTAAATAAGACGCACCCGGATCGATCAGAAATTTCCGGCGCAGCGCATCCCGGCCAATCAGCATTCGGAACCCCATTGCGTCGCGATTGGTCAGGGTCAGATCGACTTTCCAATTATACGGCCCGAGATGCAGATGCGTGTGAATAACGAACCGCTCCTCTTCCTGACCGTTTGAACTGCGAATTATCCGCTTCCCGGCGACCGGCGCGCAGCAATAGATTTCGGGACGCTTGCGCCGCTGCACCGGGTGCAGGAAGAATTCCACATGCAGTTGGCCTTCAAGCTCGATCTCCCGAATACGAAAGGCGTGAATCGCCGAAGACTTGGCCCCGGTGTCGATCTTCGCGTTAATCCGCTCAACATTGAGGTCTGGCAAGCCGGCCCATTCGCGCCAGCCGATGCGGGGGCGCTGACGCTTTCTTGTTTTTTTCCGCCCCCCCTCGGGCGACATTGTCACATCAATCAATGGGAATGCTCCGCCGGCCGCGCGCCGCTGCGCTAACTTATCGCTATTGCCGCCGGTTTTTCCCGGAAGCAAGCGTCTTCAGGCAAGATTATTCGGCCGCGTGAATATGGCGGGTCGCGCCGGCCCCTTCGAGCCGCCCGCCGCTGAAGACAAACCCCTCAACCCCTGGCACATAGAGCATATTCGTCAACCGCCCGCCCAGAGCCACATACGCCCCGTCATCGGCGCCGCGCATGCAGACATGAGGAAGCGGTTTCACTTCGCCCAGTTGCGATAACGACTTTTCGCCAACGGCCCGGAACAGGGGCATGTCGTCCGGATGGACAAGTTGCTTCGTGGTCCGTCCGAGCAGTCCCCAGGCCGGCACGCCGAGCGCTTTTTCCACCGACGGGCTCGCATAGATAATCCTGCCTTCCGGTGAAAAGATGATGGTGACGTCAAGCGATGACTCCACCAATGCGCGAAAGCGTTGCTCTGCGATATGCGTCTCGTCAATGCGGCGGCGCAGGACCGAAAGCAGCTTGTCATTCTTGGTATGAAGCAGGATCGAACGGTCGATCATGCGTTGTATGGCAAGCGCCAGATACGCCGAACCGACGCCATAAAAGACGATCACCGCCGCGATCGCCGCGCCATTGGCGCTCATGGTCAATGCATAGGTAATCGCCAACGGCGTTAGCGCCGGCACATTGAACGCAAGCACCGCGCGCCATGACGCGCCGGACGAGACAATGGACGTCGCCGTCATGCCGGCGATGACAAAAGCAAGAAACGCATGCCCAACGACGCCATGCACGGCGAATATCGGCGCAAGCGCCCCCCAGACGGCGCCGTTTAGCGCCATAAAAGTGACATGCCAGCGGGCGAAATTCGAAAGATTGCGCGCTGACAAGCCACCCAACCGAAACCGCAGCCACAAGCCGCCGCGCACCAGCGCAATCGCCAGCACCGCGCCCGCCCAGACGAACAAGACGTCATGCGCGATGTTTTTCCAGGCAACCGCCGTAACGATCGCTCCGTTCAGCAGGCTGGCGCCAACTGCGACCGGCGCGCCGCGGAACAGCAAAGCGGCGCGTTCGACCTTGATCTTGACGCTTTCGACCTGCGTCAGACCCTTCAGCCTCGCCTTTCTACTCGGAACTCTCGAAATTGCGGTCTGTAATTCCGCAATCATGGGCGCTCCTATGTTGCCCCGCTGACGCCTATGAAAACACAACTATGGCTTGGCGCAAACCAAAAGATTTACACTTTTGAGGATAATTCAATTCCCACGCAACTGACGGTTTTATGTTACTTTTCAGGGAACTACGCGGGCTTCTTTACGCATTATCGATGATATGCGCCACGCTAGGAAGGCAAGTGGCTGCGTGCTGTTCCGGTCAAATTCAATCTCGGTCCGGTCACGCAAATAAACATTGGTTGCGCCGCAACATCACGCTAAACAGCAACCGAAGATCACGCAGGAACCAGTTTCAATGAAAGAGTTTCACCCGTCCGAAGCCCTCACCCGCGTCAAACCATCGCCCACTATGGCGGTGTCTCAAAAGGCGCGTGAATTGAAGGCGGCTGGCCGCGATGTGATTTCTCTTGGCGCGGGCGAGCCTGACTTCGACACGCCTGATTTCATCAAGGAAGCGGCGATCAAGGCCATTCGCGATGGGAAAACAAAATACACGGCCGTAGACGGCATTCCGGAACTGAAAGACGCGATCGCTGCGAAATTCAAACGCGACAACGCGCTTTCCTACGTCCCGGGGCAAATCACGGTCGCGCCCGGCGGCAAGGCGGTTTTGTACAATGCGCTTGTCGCGAGTCTCAATCCGGGCGACGAGGTTATCGTTCCCGCGCCATATTGGGTGTCCTATCCGGACATGACGCTGCTCGCGGGCGGCACGCCCGTCATCGTCGAAGCGACGGCTGAAACCGGTTTCAAGCTGACCCCGGAGGCGCTTGAAAATGCGATCACGCCGCGCACGAAATGGTTCATGTTCAACTCGCCGTCCAACCCGACAGGCGCCGCTTATACGCGCGGTGAAATCAAAGCGCTTACGGACGTTCTGTTAAGGCATCCGCATGTCTGGGTGATGAGCGACGATATGTATGAGCATATCGTCTATGATGATTTTGAATTCACCACGCCTGCGCAAGTCGAGCCCGCGCTTTATGAGCGGACATTGACCGTAAACGGCGCCTCCAAAGCCTACGCCATGACCGGCTGGCGCATCGGATATGCGGCCGGGCCGCAACTGCTGATCAAGGCCATGGCGAAGGTCATGTCGCAATCGACGTCGAACCCCTGCTCTATCAGCCAATGGGCGAGTGTCGCCGCACTCAACGGCGACCAGTCTTTTCTTGCCAAACGCAACGCCGCCTTCAAAGAGCGCCGCAACATGGTGGTCGACATGTTGAATGCAGCGGACGGGATCACCTGCGCGCGCCCTGAAGGCGCGTTTTACGTCTATCCGTCTTGCGCGGGAACGATCGGCAAGAAAACGCCCGGCGGCGCGATCATAGAAAACGACGAAGATTTCGCCCGCGAATTACTCGAAGCGGAGGGCGTCGCCGCTGTTTTTGGCGCCGCCTTCGGCCTCGCGCCGTTTTTCCGCGTATCCTATGCGGCCTCCCGCAGTGAGCTTGAGGACGCCTGCAAACGGATTCAGCGCTTCACGGCGTCGCTGACCTAGTGGTATCGGTTAATTCGAACAAAAAGATTGATATTATCAATTTGTCCGAACGATCTCTCCCCTCTATACCAACGTATGAATTCAAAAGAGAGGAGAGAAAATACATGTCGACCGTTGATATCGGCCTAGCAGAAAATGCACGCAACGCTGTCGCGGAGGCGCTGAACGCGACTCTCGCCGACACCTATTCCCTCTATATGAAGACCCACGCCTATCACTGGAATGTCACCGGGCCGCAATTCCACACGCTCCACATCATGTTCGAAGAGCAATATCGCGAAATGTGGGCGGCGCTCGATGAGATTGCCGAGCGTGTGCGCGCTCTTGGCGTTTTTGCGCCGACGAGCGGCAAACAATTCGCCGAACTATCGGCCATCGATAGTGCGGATTCGAACCCGCCTTCGGCAAGCACGATGATCGAACGGCTGCTCGCGGACCATGAAACGCTGATCAAGCGCGCCCGCGAAGGCCTCTCCACCGCCGAGGAATCCGGCGACGCCGCTAGCGCAGACCTTCTTACCGTGCGCATTCAGATCCATGAAAAGACCGCCTGGATGCTCCGCGCGCTGACGCAGTAAGAAGACGGCAAGGCGCGATCTGTCGCGCAATCGCCTGAATATTGATGAAGAAACAAAAAGCGGGCAGATGCGGCCCGCTTTTTTGTCGAGAATGGTGCCCCCACACGGACTCGAACCGCGGACCTACTGATTACAAATCAGTTGCTCTACCAGCTGAGCTATAGGGGCGCTCAGGCGCGCTCCCATACCGGATTGCGCGGGCGCTGACTAGGGGCTTATAAGGCCCTGACGCAGATTTTGGGGATATTTTAAACATGAAATATATGACGGCGATCGCCGCCCTCGCCTTCCTTGCAGCTTGCAGCCCGGACGCTGCGGACGACAGCGCGCCAAAAGCGGACGCGGCTGACGCCGCGGCAGATGCAAGCGCGCAAACCCAAAGCGATCCGGCGTCGACCCTGGCGGATCGCGGGCGCCGGCTTTTCAATGAATGCGCCGTCTGCCACTCGGCCAAGGAAGGCGACGCGAACAGGATCGGCCCCAATCTTTTTGGCGTCGCCGGCAGCGAAGCCGGCAAGGTCGACGGGTTTGGTTACTCACAAGCGATGGCGTCATCGGGCGTCATTTGGGATGACGCGTCGCTCGACGCCTTCCTCGCCAACCCGCAGCAATTCATGCGCGGCACACGCATGGCCTATGCCGGCCAACGCGATGAAGAGAAACGCGCCGCGCTTATCGCCTATTTGAAATCGCTGGCGCCGGCGACCGATTAAACGTCATAGCCGGGATTTTCCCGGTTCAACTTCCGCAATAGCCCCGGCCAGGCGAGATTATCGCCAAGGCCGGGCGCAAAAGCCGGCGCGCCTTGCTGTAATACTTTCGCGCCCATGGCCGCCGGTTCTTCATGCGGCGCTTGCGTGTCCGATTGCGCGAGGATTTGCGTTTTGCAAGCCTGCTCTAGGAAATACATCCGCAAGAACGCGATCGCGCAATTCGGTCCAACGGTCAGGGTCCCGTGATTGCGCAACATCAGAAAATTATGATTGCCGAGGTCTTTGACGATGCGCTCGCGCTCGTCGAGATCCGTCGCGATCCCTTCATAGCCATGATAGGCGAGATCGTCATGCACGATCATTGAAAACTGCGTATAGCGCTTCAGTCCGCCCTGCTGCGCCGAGACAGCCACGCCATAAGGCGTGTGCAAGTGAAGCACCGCATGGGCGTCATCGCGGGCCATGTGCAATGCCGAGTGAATGGTGAAGCCGGCTGCGTTGGCGAAATACGGGCTTTCGGCAACCTTGTTGCCGTCGATATCGATCTTCAGCAGCGACGAGGCGGTCATTTCATCGAAAAACACACCATACGGATTAATCAGGAAGCGCGCCTTGCCATCCTCATCCGGGCACCGCATTGAAATATGCGTGAAAATCATATCGTCCCAGCCGTAAAGCGCCGCCAAGCGATAGGTCGCGGCCAAATCGCAACGCAACCGCCATTCAGCATCGCTTACCTGGCCTTTGACGGATGGCTGCCTCTTTGGGTCCGGAACCGTAAAACCCGGCGCCTGCCCCAAAGCGTCATTCCGATTGCCCTCTGCACTCATCGCGCATTCCTCCGGTCGTTAGTTTCTTTTAGGGCAGTTTAATCGAGGGCCCGCGCAAATGCATGACGCATATGCAGCCCGCCGTCTGCAATTTTATTTGCAGTCGCGCGCCAGACGGAATCCGGAGAATTGCCAACGCGCCTGCGGCGGGAAGAAATTGCGGTAGCTGACGCGCATATGCGCCGCCGGCGTCGCACAAGACCCGCCTTTCAAGACCATCTGGCCCGACATGAACTTGCCGTTATATTCGCCGACCGCGCCGCCAGGAGGCGCATAGCCGGGATAGGCCACATAAGGCGACGCCGTCCATTCCCACACATCTCCGAAGAGTTGCAGCAATCGTTCGTCGCCCGATGCAGGCGCCGGCAAACGCAGCGCGCCGCTTTCCATGAACCGGCCTTTCAACGGGAACAAAGAAGCCGCCGCCTCCCATTCAAATTCGGTCGGCAGACGCGCACCGGCCCAGCTTGCAAAGGCATCCGCCTCGTAGAAGCTCACATGGCAAACCGGCGCATGCGGATTAACCGGGCGCTCGCCAAACAACGTATATTGGCGCCAACCATCACCAGCCTTGCGCCAATAGAGCGGCGCTTTCCAGTCTTCCCGATTGACGACATCCCATGCGTCGGCGAGCCAATGGGTCGGGTCTTCATATCCGCCGTCTTCGATGAAGGCGATAAATTCCGCATTGGTGACAGCCCGATTGGCCAGCTCGAACGGATGCAGGTAGACCTTGTGGCGGGGCTCTTCATTATCAAAAGCAAATCCATCGCCATTCCAGCCTATGTCGCAGACCCCGCCCTCCATTTGTCGCCAGGCGAGCGCCGGCGCGACATTTTCGCCGGGGTCCTCTAACTCATAAACGACCGGCGCCAGTGGATTTTGATACAGCCCGTGCTGCAAATCCGTCAGCAGCAATTCCTGGTGCTGTTGTTCATGGGCGCAGCCAAGAACAATCAACGGCGCAATTACCGCCAGAAGATCATTGTCTGCGGCATCAATCAGCCCAAGGATCGCCCGGTCGACATGGCTGCGATAGGCGATCACCTCATCAAGCGACGGACGCGAAAGCATGCCGCGCTCGGCGCGCGGATGGCGCTCGCCGATCTGATTGTAATAGGAGTTAAACAAATAGCCGAATTCTTTGTGATAAGGCTGATATGCCTCCGCGTGGGGCTTGAGAATAAAGGTCTCGAAAAACCAGCTCGTATGAGCGAGATTCCACTTCGCGGGGCTTGCCTCGGTCATGGACTGGATCATGCAGTCTTCAGGACTCAAGGGAGCAGTAAGGGTTGTGCTGTCCGCCCTGACGCGGGAGAAAGTTTCCCGTATAGTCTGAGCAGCGTGCGCGGCGGGTAAATCCAGGGGCATAGCGTCAATGAGACTTTTTGGTCATCGATTGAAAGAAACGACCACAACCCGAAGCACCGGGCAAGAGGCAACTGCGGTCGAAATTCGCAATCCGGGACCGCGCGATGCGAGAAACATGCGCCTTTGTATCGTTTACAGTGAAAAACCTTCCGCGATAGAAACCGGAAAACAGCTTAAAAAGCGGTATGGCGCCCATTCCGCCGAAGAGTGCGATGTTATCGTCGCTGTCGGCGGCGATGGCTTCATGCTTGACGTTTTGCGCGCGCATATGACCGCAAACAAACCGATTTACGGTTTCAATCGCGGCACAGTCGGTTTCATGATGAACGACGCGCCGGTCGAAAACCTGCCCGAACGCATTGCAGATGCCGAGGCGACTGTAATCCACCCGCTCGAAATGAGAGCCACGACGATTGACGGCCGCGTTGAAACGGCGATGGCGATTAATGAGGTTTCACTTTTCCGCGAGACGCGGCAGTCTGCGCGGGTGCGGATCTCGGTCAATGGTCGGGTGCGGATGGAATCGCTCACCTGCGACGGCGTTCTCCTGGCGACGCCGGCCGGGTCCACTGCCTATAATCTCTCCGCACATGGTCCGATCCTACCCATCAGCGCACAAATGCTGGCACTAACCCCAATTAGCGCATTTCGCCCCCGACGGTGGCGCGGCGCCCTCCTGCCGCATGACGCGACCGTCGAGTTCGAAGCGCTTGAAAGCGAGAAGCGCCCGGTCTCCGGCGTTGCTGATAATCTGGAGGTACGCGATGTGGCGCGGGTCGAAGCCCGCGAGAGCCGGGATATCTCCATGACGCTCCTTTTCGACCGCGGCCAGTCCCTTGACGAACGCATTTTACGCGAACAATTTGACTATTGAGGCGCTTCGCGACGGCTGTTGGAAAATCACCGTTAATGAACAGTTTACGCCGCCGCGTGAATCGAAGCATGGTGGCCGTTCATGAATGCTCCGGTTCCGTTCAGTGAGAATTAACCTGCGCCAAGGATCATGGACAGAATGTTAATGCGGGGGCGTGGCCGGAACGGCTGACGGAAGGACTTTCGAATGGGCGCACAAGCTGTTCGGCTCTCCAACGTCGACATCGACAATGCGTTGAAAAACAAGGACTTCGAAGTCCTGTTTCAACCGATATTCGATCTCGGAAACGGCGCCTTGGGCCGCGTTGAAGCCTTTGTTCGCTGGCGTCACCCGAATCTCGGCCTGCTGCCGCCGGGCGCATTCATTTCGTTTTTCGAAAGCCAAGGGCGCATGAGCGAGCTGACGCGATACGTCCTCGCCAACGCCATTTCCGCCTACACAAGCTGGCGCGGGCCATTCGCGCCGGGCCTTTCGATCAATCTGGCGCTGAGCGACCTTGGCGACGACGCCTTCGCCTCGCATCTCATCAAGCTGTTGCGCGACCGCGAATTCCCAGCCGACCTTGTGACGCTCGAATGCCCGATGCCGCCGGTTGATATGCCGCTGGATGTCGCGGCGGAACATTTCAAACGGCTTTCCGACACCGGCGCCAGGCTCGCCATCGAAGTGCGCGGCCGGGCCAATGACCTGCTGCGATCGCTAGATCCATTCCCGTTTGACGAGATCAAGACCGGCGGGTCGGCGATCTTGCGCTTCGCCCGCACCGTTCGAGGGCCGGGCCTGTCAGCCATCGCCGATCTTCTCGATATCGCCAATGACGCAAATGCAGCCATCACGGCGGTCGGCGTCGAAGATCAGGCGTCACTGGCGGCGTTACGCGGCCTCGGTTTTACCGCCGCACAAGGCAATCACCTTGGCAAGGTTGGCGACCTGAAAGAGTTTCGCCCGCATCGCATCAATGAGGTGCGTGAATTACTTGAGCTCGAGCCTTTAAGCGCCGACGAAATCGCTGCGTTGTTCCGCACCCAGGCCCCTTCGCCGCAGGCGCCTGAACCGTCCTTGTTTGATGACCAGGACAATGAGGCCGAGACCGAAGACGCCCTTATTGAGCGGCTGAACCAGCGCGTCGCTCAGTTTGACGCGCCCGAACCGCCGGAAGAAAAAGTCAAGGCCGCGCCGGCGGCGCCAGATTCCGAAAATAAAACGTCCCCAGCCCAGACGGACAACCCCGCCGGCGAAGACCCCGACGCGGAAAAGAAAGCGAAGGCGCGGGAAAAAGCGAAAGCCCTCGTACTCGCCAAACGCGCCAGAGCGCGCGCGGCGCGAAAGGCGGCGGCGATCGAAAGAGCCAAAGCAAAAGCGGTCAGTAAAAAAACCGAGCAGAACGAAGAAGCATCCGGCGAGAACAATCCGCCGAGAGCGATGCAGGAACGGCTCAATGAAGCTTTTCGCGCGAGCGATGGTGAAATTATCGACGTCGAGCCGCAAGATCTGCAAGAAACAACGCAGGCAGACGAAGCGGTCCGGAAACAGCAGGCCGATAAGGCGCCTGATAGCAGTTCTCCCATTATCATCACTCAAGAGGACGTGGCGCAGAGCGGCATAGACGCAGCAGCGACCTCAAGTGAATTGGCGGCCGGCGATACAGCGCAATCCGAAACAGATTTCGAACGACAAGAGGCGGTCACGGCTTCCGCCGCCGGCCATTCGCGCAGGGTGCGGTTGAATGTCGGCGCCAGCCATGCCTATTTCCAACCCGGCATTCGTGTCGGCGCGCCTGCGCTGCCGGGCGCTCCCAATGATCCGATCGCACCGGCGCCGTTAAATGTCACCGCCACCAAAGACGCACCTGGCGACACACCCGTACGGCAGGAGCAAACGCCGCCCGACGAAGCACATGACGCCAAGCCCGACGAAACGCCATTAAGCACGGTTGAACGCGCCATGGCGGCGCTTGAGCCGGACGAATCCCCATTTCAGAAAGCGGCCTCCGAAGAACCATCCCTTGCACCCGTGTCGCCCCTGGAAGATGACACGCTCGGGGATTTGCATGGCGAGGAAAACGATGCGATCGCCGCTGCGCCGCGAAGACGCAGAGGCCCCCGCCGGAAGAATTTTCTCACAAGAAAATATCAGGTCTGGCCCACGCATTTCTGGCCGAAGAGCTGGAAACGGGCGATCCGCCGGCGCAGAGCGGGCCAGGCGGCGCGACGAGCAAACACGAATTCGCTCGCTGCCGAATAGGCGGCTTTGCCGCCGATATCGCGCAAATCCGACTTGTTGTGATTAAATCAGCCGTGCATGCTGCGGCGTCAGGCGTCTGACACGAACCTCGTTCGCATGCCTTTTCAGGCCGCCCGGCGCTTGGATGCATCAATCAACGCGCGCTCTATCGTCTCGAACAGGTCTTCAATGTTGACCGGCTTCGCCAGCATCGAGTTCATTCCGGCGCGCTTGTAGACTTCTTCATTGTCCATGCCGGCGGCCGCCGTCAGCGCCACGATCGGGATGTTCTTGAATGGCTTATCGGAGTTTCGAATATGTTTCGTTGCTGTGACGCCGTCCATTTCAGGCATCTGCACATCCATCAAGATGAGATCGCAATGATTGTTTTCTACGACCTTAATCGCTTCGACGCCATTCACCGCGGTCAAAATCTTTCCGACATGACCTTCTTCCAGGAAGGATCTTACGACAGTCAGGTTCGCCGCATTATCATCAACCGCCAAAATCGTTTTGCCGGCTAACAACAGTCGCGCGCGATCGATAACAGGCGAATCCATGACCCTATTCCCCTTACCCGTTGCTGCGCCATATTTCACAGGAATCGTGAAGCAAAACATAACGCCCTGACCGGTTGCCGCTTGCACAGTCATGTCTCCACGCATTCTGCGGGCCAACATTCTGGCAAGCATCAAAGCAAGCCGCCGCCCCTCGGCATTGGTCATATATGGATTAATATTGTACTTCTCTGGATTGAAATAAGCCTCGGTCGCAGATTGCTCCATACCGGGACTATTGTCATGAACGACGATGACAAGCTTGCCAACGCCAGCCTCCTTCGAACGCTCAAGACTCGATGTTAATCGCACAGCGCCCTTTTCAGTCTGGTTCAGGCATTGTGTCAGCATGCTGGAAACGCACTGCATTACCCTGACCTCATCAACCAGAAACCAGTTTCTTTCCAGCGCCTTAATATCAAAAAGAACCTTCACGCCTTTTTTCTCAGCGCGATTTTTAAAACGCCTTTCGAGCGTCTCGAGGGTTTTTTTCAGGTTTGTACGGCTCTTTTCTATTTTGAGTTTTTTTGAATCGATATCGAGAATGTCGAGAATATCGATGAGTGCGCCGCTTAAATTCTGCGTCCCCTCATTCAGAATTTCCACAAGCTCCCTTTGCTTGTCTGTCAGCGCGGCTTTCTGCAAATCAAGAACTTGCAGTACGCCGACTATTTGATGAAGCGGTGTCCGCAACTGATGGGCGGAAAGGGACAAAAACGCTTGGCGCGAGCTGATTTCCTTTTCGACGGTCTCAGCATATCGTCGGTTCGATTGTTTCCAGCCAATCCCGCAGCCTATGATAAAAGCCAAAATCGCCGCTAAGCTAAGTCCTATCAATTTTCGACCGTCCTTATTATTGGTTTATTCCGGCGTCTCTATTCAGGCTTATTTTCCGCGTCCCTTTTGGTTTCCGCAGTTTGTATTTATTGCAATTTTTACAAAAATTTTCTTAATTGCAGGACATTCCGACCTTCGGCGAGGTCTTGGCAATTCGCTTGTGTTGCGGCTGAAGCAGTCTATTGGTTATGCCGCTCAGATCGGTTCAATCAAAAATGGCGCGCAATTCTGAAACTTATGTCTGCCAGTCCTGCGGCGCGGTCTATGGAAAATGGGCGGGGCGTTGTGATGCTTGCGGGGAATGGAACACCGTTGAGCTCGAAGCCTCAGAGGCGGGACCGCCCGGTTCGCTCAGCGCTGCGCCGTCAAAATCCAAAGGCAAAAAGCTTCAATTCACCTCACTCGCGGGCGCGACGGAGGACGTTCCCCGCCTCTTGACGGGCAATGCCGAATTTGACCGGGCCTGCGGCGGCGGCTTGGTGCCGGCGTCGGCGCTTTTGATTGGCGGCGATCCCGGCGTCGGCAAATCGACGCTGCTATTGCAAATTGCATCGGGTCTGGCGAAGAGCGGCTCTGCGGTCGCATATATTTCCGGCGAGGAAGCCGTTGCTCAGATTCGCCTGCGCGCGCGGCGCCTCGGCGTCGAAAAAACGCCCGTGCATTTGGCTTCTGCGACCAGCCTGCGCGATATACTGGCGACCCTGAAAACGGAACGCCCCGACGTCGTCATTATCGATTCCATTCAAACCCTGTGGTCGGACACCCTGCCCGCCGCGCCCGGGACGGTGACCCAAGTGCGCGCCTGCGCGCAGGAGCTCGTCCGCTATGCCAAATCATCCGGCGCCGCGCTTCTATTGGTCGGCCATGTCACCAAGGACGGCCAAATCGCCGGCCCGCGCGTCGTCGAACATATGGTCGATGCGGTGATGTATTTCGAAAGCGAGCAGGGCCGGGATTTTCGCATCCTGCGCGCCGTCAAAAATCGATTCGGCGCCGCCCATGAAATCGGCGTATTCGAAATGTCCGGCGGCGGCCTGAAAGAGGTCGCCAATCCATCGCAGCTTTTCCTGACTGACGGCGATCGCGATGTATCCGGCGCCGCGGTCTTCGCCGGCATCGAAGGAACGCGCCCTGTTCTGGTAGAGATCCAGGCCCTTGTTTCGCCCTCGTCCCTTGCAGCGCCGCGCCGCGCCGTCGTCGGCTGGGACAGCGCAAGACTTTCGATGCTGCTTGCCGTTCTCGACGCCCGCGCCGGGCTCGATTTCGGACGGCACGACGTTTTTTTGAATGTGGCTGGCGGCTTGCGCATCGCCGAGCCTGCGGCTGACCTTGCCGCCGCCGCCGCGCTATGTTCCTCCCTATTCGATTCTCCCTTGCCCCATGATCGGGTAGTTTTCGGCGAAGTCGCGCTTTCAGGCGCCGTCCGGGCTGTGAACCAGACAGAAGCGCGTCTTAAGGAAGCCAAAAAGCTTGGCTTTGCCGGCGCCCTGGCGCCGGCGGGCGCAGTACGCGACGCCCTTAAGGTGACCGAAGCCTCCACCCTCGCCGACCTTGTCGCCTGGGCGCGTCGTTGATCGCTCAAAGCTGTTGAGAAATCCCGCCATCAACGTTAGGAATGATGTGGGGGAGATGGAGACTCGAAGCGGCATTGCAGGTCGCTCCGGATGGCTGTAAGCGGGCGCTCAGTTTAGGCAGGCTTGGTAATGTTTGATCTCCTGTTTTTTGTGGTTGTCGGCCTTTCAACCGCATTTGCCGTCCTGCGCGGCGGACTTCGCGAAATTTCCACATTGCTCGCATTGGCGATAGCGGGCGGCGTGACCCTCTTGCTGATCGAACCGGCGCTTGCCCTAACGGGCCAGGCGGGCAGCTTCTTCGCCGCCGCATTCATAACCGGTTTGATGATCGCCGTTTTCTTCCTGATCGCCCATATCGGCTTGCACCTCGTGCTCAAGCGCTTTTCCCTGAACGGGCGGGCCGCCCTTGCCGACCGCATTGGCGGCGGCGCCTTTGGCTTGTTCCGCGGGCTGGTTCTCGTCGGCCTTGGGTATCTGGGGTATACATACTACCTCGATGAAGCCAAGCAGCCCGAAGAGGTCAAAACGGCGATGACACGGCCCGTGGCCGCCGGAATGGCTCACTGGTTTGAGAGTTTCACCCCGGAAACTGCTGACCTCGACGCCCCGACAGCGCCGGACGCGCCAGACGAAGGTGCAGACGCCGCGATCAGCGGATATCAGCGCAGCGACCGAAACGGCCTCAATGAGATCGTGACTACCGTCACCACAACGGATCCGACTATTTCCGCCACGTCGCCGGATGCGTTAACTGCAACCAACGACCCGAATGACGGTGACGACGAAGAAGAAAACGATATTCTTGATCCGATAGCGGATATACTGGAAGAGGAGTCGCCTCAGTGACCTTGTTGTTTGAGGGAGAGGACGCCGCAACCGATACGATTAACCAACGCGCCGCCAGGTTCCTCAAATCACAAGGCGCCCGCTGGCGTGCAAGTAAGGCAGAGCTTGAAGCGCTGGTTGGTCCGCCAAAGCTTATTGAAGAGTGCGGCGTATTTGGCGTCATCGGCACCAAGGACGCGGCGGCGCTTACCGCCCTTGGACTTCACGCCCTGCAACATCGCGGACAGGAAGCCGCCGGCGTCGCCAGTTTCGACGGCAAACATTTTCACAATGAACGGCATTTGGGGCTTGTGTCGGACAATTTCTCCGACGCGGCGACCCTTGGAGCGCTGGCTGGCGACGCGGCCATCGGCCATACCCGCTATTCGACGCAAGGCGACACGGTATTGCGTAACGTACAGCCGCTCTACGCCGATCTCGACCAGGCCGGCATCGCCATCGCCCATAATGGAAACCTGACCAATTCGAAAACGCTCCGCGCCGATCTTGTACGACGCGGCTGCATCTTTCAATCGACATCCGACTCTGAAATTTTCCTTCAGCTTACCGCCCGTTCCCAATATTTATCAGTCACCGACAAGCTCATCGAAGCTTTGAAGCAGGTTGAAGGCGCTTATGCCTTGGCGGTGCTCACCTCTGAGGGATTGATCGGCGCACGTGATCCGGTGGGCATCCGCCCGCTGGTTCTTGGCGATCTTCAGGGCGCGCCGATCCTTGCTTCGGAAACATGCGCCCTTGATATTATCGGTGCTACGTTCGTTCGCGACATCGAGCCGGGCGAAGTCGTTATTTGCCGCAGCGACGGCGCTATCGAAAGCCGCCAGGTCTTTCCGAAGCAAAAACAGGCTCGCCCCTGTATTTTTGAACTGATCTATTTTGCTAGACCCGATTCAAACGTAGACGGACAAAGCGTATACGGCCTGCGGAAGCGTCTCGGCGAACGTCTCGCCGAGGAGGCGCCTTGTAACGCCGATATTGTCTCGCCAATCCCAGACTCAGGCGTCCCTGCTGCAATCGGCTATGCACAGGCGACCGGCCTTCCCTATGAAATGGCGCTGATCCGAAGCCATCATATTGGCCGAACCTTTATTGAGCCGGAGCAAAAAATCCGCGAAGCTGGCGTCAAACGCAAACACTCGCCAAACCGCGGCCTGATCAAGGGAAAACGCGTCGTCCTGATTGACGATTCGATCGTACGCGGCACCACGTCGCGCAAGATTACCGAGATGCTTCGTCTCTCCGGCGCGAGCGAGGTGCATATGCGCATCGCCTGCCCGCCAATCGTCCATCCGGATTTTTACGGCATCAACACCCCCTCTTATGAGGAACTGATCGCCGTTGATCACTCTATCGAAGAAATCCGCGCACTGATTGGCGTCGACAGCCTGTCCTTCCTGTCGCTTGACGGCCTTTACCAGGCATTCCACAAGGAAAAGCGCGACGAAGCGGCGCCGGCTTTTACCGACCACTGCTTTACCGGCGATTACCCCACCAAGCTGACCGACCGCGACGCCGAGGGCCGCAACGCCATGGTGACACAGCTTTCGTTCCTCGCCGAAACGAGCTGACCTGACATTGACAGCACTGCCCTGTAGCGGTCGAATGCAACCCCGCTTTAAAATCGCAGGGAGGCTGCGGCTATGGCGCGTGTCGAGTTCACCGACAATTTGCAAAAGCATTTAGCCTGCCCGCCGATGACGGCGCCAGGCGGAACAGTTCGCGCAGTGCTGGACGCTATATTCGAAGAAAACACAACCTTGCGCTCTTATCTCCTCGACGACCAGGGACGGCTGCGCAAACACGTCAACATCTTCATCAATGGTGAAATGATCCGGGACTGCTCGAACCTGAGCGATCCGGTTGCGGATAACGACCGCGTTTTCGTCTTTCAGGCTTTATCGGGAGGATAATCCATGAGTGATGTTTTCTACGTTGCAAGCCGCAAAGGGCTCTTCACCTATCGCCGCGATGGCGCGGACTGGGTCTCAGGCGCACCGGCGTTTTTGGGCGAGCCGGTCAGCGCAGTCCTGAAGGACAAACGCGACGGCGCGCTCTACGCCGCGCTCAATCTCGGCCATTTTGGCGTAAAGCTGCACCGCTCCGATGATGATGGCGCCAGTTGGAAAGAGCTTCCGGCGCCCGCCTTCGCCAAATCTGCGGATGGCGACGAAAACGCGCCATCGGTCGAACTGGTCTGGACGCTTGCGGCTGGCGGCGCTGACGAGCGAGACGCCATTTGGGCCGGAACCATTCCAGGCGCCCTCTTTCGCAGCGATGACCGAGGCGAAAGCTGGAAACTGATCGATTCGCTTTGGAACCAGCCTGAACGGCAGGGCTGGTTCGGCGGCGGCTACGACAATCCCGGCATCCATTCTGTCCTTGTAGATCCAAGGGACAGCGCCAAGCTGACGCTCGGCGTTTCATGCGGCGGCATCTGGAAAAGCGATGACCGTGGCGTTTCATGGCGGCTTGCCGGCCGAGGACTGCGGGCGGCGTTCCTGCCGCCTGAACAGACAAACGATCTGAACACTCAAGATCCGCATCGCCTGGCCTTATGCAAAAGCGCCCCCGACACGATCTGGTGCCAGCACCATAATGGCGTCTTTCTGTCACGCGATGGCGCAGACACATTCGAGGAAATCCGGGACATACCGCCAGCCGTATTCGGCTTTGCTGTCGCCGCGCATCCGAATGATCCTGACACGGCATGGCTTGTGCCCGGCGTCAAGGATGAATGCCGCGTGCCGGTCGATGGAAAACTCATCGTCAACAAGACCATTGATAGCGGCAAAACATTTTTCGCAATGTGTGACGGCCTGCCGCAAACGCCATCATATGACCTTGTCTACCGCCACGCACTGGACGTCGATGAAACGGGCGCCAGGCTCGCCATGGGATCGACCACCGGCAATCTGTGGGCAAGCGACGATGGCGGGCAAAAATGGCGGGCGCTAAGCAGGCATCTGCCGCCTGTCTCGCAGGTTGCATTCGGCTAGTCCGTTCACCCGCGATCATTCTTGCTTGTGTCCATAATGATCAGGGAAGTTATCGACTGAACTTTCGGCGTGTTGCCGAGAATTTCCGTATGGAAATGTTTATAGGCGGCAAGGTCGGCAGCCTCGACCCTTAGGAGATATTCGATCGAGCCCGTCACATTGTAACACTCGCGCACCTGCGGCGCAGTGCTCATGGCCCGCTCGAAGTCGGCCTGAGCCTTTTTTGTATGTTCGGACAAGCCAACCGTCACATAAGCAATGAAGCCGACGCCCATGGCTTCCCGGTTTAGAATCGCGCGGTAGCCGACAATTACTCCGGTGCGTTCGAGCTCCTGAACGCGGCGCAAACAAGCGGAAGCCGACAAATTCACACGTTTGGCGAGGTCCGAATTGGAAATGCGGCCGTCACGCTCGAGAACGCGCAAGATTCGTGTGTCTGTTTCGTCAATTTCCATCATTGATTGTCATATTAGGCTATTTATCAAAATTTTCACAATGAAATTGCGCCGAGCTCCGCATATCTTTGTGCGCATGACACAAGAACTTGTCTTCGCCCTCGCGGCATTCGCATTTGTCTCATCCATCACGCCCGGACCGAATAATCTGATGCTGATGGCGTCAGGCGCCAATTTCGGGCTGACGCGCTCAATCCCGCATATGCTTGGGATCGGCGTCGGCTTTACCTTCATGATTATCGTCGTCGGGCTGGGGATCGTCGGCCTATTTAACGCCTTCCCGCCAAGTTACGCCGTGCTGAAGATCCTCAGCGCCGTCTATCTCGGCTATCTGGCGTGGAAAATTGCAACAGCCGCGGCGCCCGGGTCGGATTCCGAGATCTCGGCCACAGGCAAACCATTTACTTTTATACAGGCCGCCGCGTTTCAATGGGTCAATCCGAAAGCCTGGGCGATGGCCCTGACCGCTGTCAGCGCCTATACGGTGCAGGCCCAGCCATTGATCAGCCTAATGATGGTCGCTTTAGTATTCGGCGCCGTCAATTTGCCGTCAGTAAGCTTGTGGACCGTGCTCGGCACGCAGCTCCGGCGCATCCTCACAAACAGGACGCGCCTTCGCATGTTCAACTGGATCTGCGCGGCATTGCTGATCGCGACGCTTTGGCCAATTCTTACGACTGGCGTTAAAGGTCTTTAAGCCGCGTTAGCGCCGCGCCAAGCTTTTCAAGTTGCGCTTCATATTCTGCGCGTCGGCTATGTTGTTCTTCAACAACCTCCTTCGGCGCGCGTTCTATAAATTTCTTGTTTGCCAGCTTCTTGTCGATCCCGGAAATTTCCTTTTCCGCTTTTGCCTTTTCCTTTTCGAGGCGGGCTTTCTCCGCCGCGATGTCGATGAACTCCGCGACCGACAATGCCGCGACGCCGGCGCCATGCACAATTTGCACCGCCCCTTTTGGCGCCGCCGCCACAGAAATCTCCGAGAGCCGCGCGAGGCGCTTTAGGACATCCCCCTGCTCGGCCAGCCGTTTTTGGTCATCGGCGTTACCGCCCAAAAAGGCGAACGGGATCTTCGCCGCGACCGGCACGTTCATTTCCTGACGCACGGACCGCACAGCGGTCACAAGGTCGATCACCCAATTGATTTCCGCGTCAGCTTCGGCATTCGCCATAGCCGCATCATAGACCGGCCATGTCGAGGTTATCAGCGCATCCCGTTGCGCAAATGCTCCCCAGATCTCCTCGGTGACGAATGGCATGAACGGATGCAATAGCGCCAATATCCGGTCAAGCGCCCAGGCCGCCGTTGCGCGCGTTTCCGCCTTAGCCGCATCGTCGCCGTTCTGAAAGGTCGGCTTTGAAAGCTCAAGATACCAATCGCAAAAGACATTCCAGGTGAACCTGTAGATAGCGCCAGCCGCATCATTAAAGCGAAACGCCTCGATCTCGCGCGTGACGCTTGCCGCGCATTCATTCGCCTCGTGAACAATCCATTGATTGATGGTCGACGTCACGCCTTTCGGGTCAAACGCCGCGTCCGGTTTGCATTCATTCATCTCGCAAAAGCACGCCGCATTCCAGAGTTTGGTCGCAAAATTGCGGTAGCCTTCAACGCGATTTTCGGAAAGGCGGATATTTCGGCCTTGCGCGGCCTGCGCCGCAAGGGTGAAACGCAACGCGTCAGCACCATATTTGTCAATCAGCACAAGCGGGTCGATGACGTTGCCTTTCGACTTCGACATCTTCTGGCCCTTTTCATCAAGGACAAGGGCATGGATGTAAACATCCTTGAACGGAATTTCCTTCATGAAGTGAAGGCCCTGCATCATCATCCGCGCGACCCAGAAAAAGATGATGTCATGCGCCGTTACCAGCGTTGATGTTGGATAGAATTTTTCAAGTTCCGATGTTTTTTCCGGCCAACCCAATGTCGAAAACGGCCAAAGCGCGGAAGAAAACCACGTATCGAGAACATCTTCGTCGCGCACCAGCAAGGGCGCGCCGCCATGCTCGTGCCGGCGCATGTCATTGATATCTTCGAGCGTGTAACCTTCGCTCGTGTATTTCGCGATGGCCTGTTTCGTCGCTTCCTCTTCGGTTTCAGCAACGAACACATGCCCGTCAGGGCCATACCACGCCGGAATGCGGTGCCCCCACCAGAGCTGGCGCGAAACGCACCACGGCTCGATATTCCGCATCCACTGGTAATAGGTCTTGGTCCAGTTTTCAGGGATAAATTTGGTCTCACCCTCCTCGACCGCCTTAATCGCCGGCTTGGCAAGCTCTTCTGCGTTCACATACCACTGGTCGGTCAGCATCGGTTCAATAACGACGCCGGAGCGATCGCCGAATGGCTGCATGATCTTTTTGTCTTCAATTTTGATCAGCAGCCCGCGTTCCTTGATGTCCCGCACCACCGCCTCACGGGCGTCGCGCCTGTCCATGCCGCGATATATTTCCGGCACATGTTCTTCATCCACCATGCGCGCTTTGGAATCGAACAACACATACATCGGAATATCGTTGCGGCGCGCCACCTGATAATCGTTGAAATCATGCGCGCCGGTGATCTTCACGGCGCCGGAGCCGAAATCCGGATCCGGATATTCATCGGTAATGATCGGTATATAACGGTCGGCCAGCGGCAACAGGCAACGCTTGCCGACGATGGGCGCATAACGCTTGTCGGAGGGATGCACCGCAACGGCGCCGTCGCCGAGCATCGTCTCCGGACGTGTCGTCGCGATGGAAATGTAATCGCGCGTTTCCCATTCGGTCGGATTGCCGTCATCGTCATAGGCAATCGGGAATTCATAAGTCTCGCCGTTTTCGAGCGGATATTTGAAATGCCAGAAATGGCCGTCGACTTCCGAATTTTCGACTTCGAGATCGGAAATCGCCGTTTCAAATTTCGGATCCCAGTTGACGAGACGCTTGTCGCGATAGATCAGCCCTTCGCGATATAGCTGGACGAAAACCTTGGCGACCGCATCGGACAGCCCCTCATCCATGGTAAAGCGCTCCCGCGACCAGTCACAGGTTGCGCCGAGACGTTTCAACTGATTGAGAATCTGCCCGCCGGACTCGCCCTTCCATTTCCAGACCCGCTCCTCGAACGCCTCGCGCCCCATATCCCTGCGCGACGGCTCCTGGTTTTCCGCGAGCTGGCGCTCAACCACCATCTGCGTCGCAATACCCGCATGGTCCGTTCCCGGCTGCCAGAGCACCGATTTGCCGCGCATCCGCTCAAACCGCACGAGAACGTCCTGAAGCGTATTGTTGAGCGCATGGCCCATATGCAGGGAGCCGGTGACATTCGGCGGCGGAATGACGATGGAAAAGGCGTCCTCGCTTTCCGAGGGCTGGAAAGCGCCGGAACGCTCCCAAGCTTCGTAAATGCGTTTTTCAGCGGCGGTGAAATCGAAATTCTTGTCAAGCATGGCGGTTCATACATGTTGCGAATGCGAAACTCCGGGTTTATCCGGCGCTGCGCAATTCCTCAACCTGTTTGAGCCGCCTATTCGATTTCGGGCGCCATTCCCGTATGGCGGGCGAGAAACGCCCACATATCCGCATATTCCTCGATGATCTTGTCGGTTGGTTTGCCTGCCCCGTGGCCCGCACGGGTTTCGATTCGGATCAGATGCGGCGCATCGCCAATTTCCGCCGCCTGCAACGCGGCCGCATATTTGAAGCTGTGGCCCGGCACGACCCGGTCATCGGTGTCGGCCGTGGTTACGAGGATCGCCGGATAGTCCTCCCCATCGCGGATATTGTGATAGGGCGAATAGGCAAAAATATTGGCAAAATGCTCTTCTTCGTCCGGATTGCCGTAATCGTCCGTCCAAAACCGGCCGGCGGTGAATTTGTGAAAGCGCAACATGTCCATGACGCCAACCGCAGGAATTGCCGCGGCGAACAAATCTGGTCGCTGATTAACCACCGCGCCGACCAGAAGCCCGCCATTTGAGCCGCCGAAAATGGATAGCCGGTCCTCGCTCGTGACGCCTTCGTCGATCAGGTATTCACCTGCAGCGATAAAATCGTCGAAGACATTCTGCTTGTTCAACAACCGCCCGCCATCGTGCCACGCCTTGCCATATTCGCCGCCGCCGCGCAGATTCGCCACCGCGTAAACACCGCCCATTTCCATCCACGCGAGGCGCGTGACTGAAAACGACGGCGTCAATGAAATGTTAAATCCGCCATAACCGTAAAGCAGTGTCGGCGCACTTTTGGACAGGTCAATATCTTTGCGGTGACTGATGAACATCGGGATCCGGGTTCCATCCTTGGACGGATAAAACACCTGACGCACCACATAATCATCTGGATCGAACGGCGCTTCCGGCTGCTTAAAAACTTGCTGTTCGCCGCTCGCAATGTCGAGCCTGTATTGCGTGTCGGGCTGGTTGAAGCTCTCGAAGCTGAAAAAGGTCTCATTATCGTCCGGTTCGCCGCCAAAGCCGCTTGCAGTTCCAACACCTGGCAATGAAACCTCTCCCAGCTTTCCGCCATTGAGGCTGAACATCCGCACAGACGATTTCACGTCCTTCATGTAATTGACGAAAAGCCGGCCGCCCACGACATTCGCGCCGGCGACAACATCTTCGGTTTCCGGCACGATTTCAGTCCACACGGCCCCGTCCGGACCGACATTTGCCGGCGTCGCTACGATTTTGCCGTTGGGCGCATTCGCATCAGTGAAAAAGAAATGCCGACCATCCGCTGTCGCAATGTAGGAATAGTCGTTTTCAAAACCCGTCACCAGCTCCACCGGCGCCGCCGCCGTATCGTCAAGATCGATCAGCACCACCTCATAACGGTCATCGGTCCCCACCCATACCGTCACGACCAGCGTCGCGCCATCGCTCGACACTTTGGCCGAGAAGCCATGTTCGGGATGATCCGGTCGTGCATAGATTTGCCGGTCGGTCGCCTGCGCATCGCCGATGTGATGAAAATAAACCGCCTGATCGTGGTTGAGGCTTTGGAACTCCGCGCCCTCTTCCGGCTCCGGATAGCGCGAATAGAAAAAGCCCGATCCGTCCTTCGCCCATGAAACGCCCGAGAACTTCACCCATTCGATACTATCGGAAAGCGCCTCGCCGGTGTCGGCATTCACCAGTTTGATCGTCCGCCAGTCCGAACCGCCATCCTGAACGAGATAAGCCACGAGAGAGCCGTCAGGGCTTGGCGCGAAGTCAGCGAGGGCTGTCGCGCCGTCTTCCGACCAGCCATTAGGATCCAGCAACAGACGCGGCGCGCCGGCGCCGTCCTGCACATAGAGCACATACTGGTTTTGCAGCCCGTCATTGCGCCGGAAAAAGTAACGCTCGCCGCGCTTTGTCGGCAGCGTGAACTTTTCATAATCCCAAAGCGTTTTGAGCCGTTTCTCGATGCCTTCTCGGTAATTAAGCGATTTCAGATAGGAGAAGCTGACCTCGTTCTGCGCAGCAACCCATGCGGCGACATTTTCATCTTCGCGCACATCGGCCTCTAGCCAACGATATGGATCGGAAACCGTGACGCCGAAAAACTCGTCCGCTTGCTCCACGGTATCTGTATCAGGATAGGAAATTGTCATTTGCGCTCGATCAGCACTTTCATTCACATTGGATGGCGTGTCGTCGTCAGCACAGGATGAAACGAGAAAGGGTGCGACAAGACATAAAAACCCGTTACGAAAGATCACTGCATTCCCTCCTGGTGCTCTTTTTTTTTAAGAACGCACAACATAGGCGAACGGTGATCGGGACGGCAATGAAAAGTCGCGGCAACAAAAAAAGCCGGCCCAAAGGCCGGCTTCCACATAAAGTCATGCGATCGCGCTAGCGCCGTCGGCGCGCAACGCGCTGCACCTCGTTTTCAACCTTTTCCTCGACAATCGCCGGCAGGTTGGCGTCAAGCCATTCCTTGATCATAGGGCGCAGCATTTCGGTCACTATGTCTTCAAGCGTGACGCCCGGCCCTTCGGACACCCGCACAGACTGAGACAGACTCTTGAATGCCTGCGTGGCGACTTCCGCCGCGGTCTGATCGAGAATGTCATCATCCTCTGTCGCGGCGGCCGTGGTTGCTTCAGTAACGCTCATTTCTGTCTCTTCCATGACCAGTTCAGGTTCAGGAGCCGCCTCAGCAGGGGCCTTCGGTTGGGAATCGGTCGCGAATGGCGGCGCGGCAGTCGCCGTTCGAGGCTCCTGGGCCGCCGGTTCAACCGCGGCCACATCACTTCCTTCAGGCTCAGGCGAAGCAGCCTCCGTCTCATCGTCGGATATGATTCGCCTGATAGAAGCGAGGATTTCTTCCATACTTGGTTCAGGCTGGGCGTTTTCCATTGACCTAATTCCCTTCAGGGGGCGAACATAGCTTTTCGGAGCGCGGAAATCACCGCCATCACTATGTTTTCAGGCGCTTCGCCTTGATTTTCAAGGCTTAGCTTACCTGAATCTCAACGCTCATAGAGGTCCAGAGCTTCATCGGCGAGCGCCGCGTCGATGCCAATCGCGTGAGGCGTCAGGACCCCGACCGCCGCCAGCAGTGAAAACGCCGCCGTCTGTATGTCTCGGCGGGCGCTCACAAGCGACACTTCGGCGTTCAAAAGTTCCTGCTCCGCATTCAGAACGTCAAGGGTCGTGCGGGTGCCAACCAGCGCTTCTTGCCGAACCCCTTCCAGCGCCAGGCGATTGGCTTCAGCGGAAGCCTCAGCTGATGCAGCGACAGCGCGAGCAGTCACAAGGCGCTCCCATGCGGAGATTGTCTGGGCTTCGACCAGGCGCTCGGCCTCAGCGAGCTGGGCGCGATCGCTCCGATGCAAAGCCTTCGCCTCCCGAATTCGGGAATAGTTAGCGCCGCCCTGAAACAGCGGGATGCTGGCGCGCGCGCCGAACTTGAACTCCTCGCTCTGCTCAATGAAGGTGTTCGGCTCCTCGGCATATTGGTAACCCGCCGTCAGAGAGACTGAAGGCAGAATTGCGCCTCGCGCAATGGAGATTTGGCGGCGCGAAACCTCTGCGCGCTCACGCGCGCCAACAAGCGCAGGGGCGAATTTGAACCCTACGGTTTGTGCGGCTTCAAGGCTCTCAGGCAGCTCCGGCAGTGTTTCAACCGGCTCAAGACCTCCTGGCGTCTGGCCAACAAGTTGCGCGTAGGTAGCTCGCACCACCGCAAGCTCGCCTTGCGAAGATGAAAGGCGCGCACGCGCCTCAGAGAGTCGCGCATCAGCCTGAGCGACGTCCGTCCTGGTGATTTCACCGACTTCAAAACGTGCTGTCGCCATTTCTTTCTGGCGTATCAGAACGGTGACATTCTGCTTGTTCAGTTCGTACACCGCCATATTACGCTGAACGTTGAAATAAGCGCTCGCAACATCACTCAACACTCGCTGTTCCGTCGCGACCAGTTGCGCCCCGCCGGCGCGAATGCGCGCACCCGCCTGTTTGATCGCATTAAAATTGCGAAACCCGGTGAATACCGGCTGCTCGGCGTTGAGCGCACCCGCCAGCGTATCGAGCTTGGCGTCGCGAGCGATGGCCGATGTCTGCGTACTGTCCACACGATCATAAGAACCGCTGGCGGTTATCTGTGGGAGCGCGCCGGCCCAGGCTTGCGCCCTCGCCTCTCGCGTTGCTTGCAGGCGCGCGCGTTCCGCGCGAATGGTCGGATTGGTCTTATATGCTAGCGCCAAGGCATCCTTGAGCGTTTCGGCGCTCACAGGTGCGACCGTCACGAATTGAACGGCGGCGATCAGGCCAACAATGACTCGCACAAAACCCCCTTGCGCAGGAACAAGCGTCTGCAACGATCGCGGCGCTACCGCCCACCGCCGCACAACGATTGGAGCGCTGGTCAAAAACTACAAGGCTATTCCACAGCTTGGAGGGTGAAAATCCTGTTAAAAAACGAACGCTTTTTCCGCTTCGAAGCCGGGCAATACGGCCTTTGCGGACGCGTCAAATTTCTTAGAGCAGGAAAAAACATCCCCGCTGCGCTCGAAAAGCACGCCGCTGGAAACGCCATTTTCTCGGAAAATCGCGGCCAGACGCCCGCCATCCTTCAATTGCGCCAACAACGCATCCGGGCGCTTTTCAATGACCGTATCGACGAAAATCAAGTCATATGGCCCCTGATCCGCCGCGCCGCCCGCCGGATTGCCGGTGATCACCGCGGCGTTATTGACCTCGATCTGGTTCAGACATTCCTGCGCCAAAGCGCCCAGCGTCTCATCGCTCTCGACCGCCACCACCATATCGACGAGTTGCGCCAGTATCGCCGTCGAATAGCCCGAGCCGCAAACAACGTTGAGGGTCAGGTCTTTGGGCTGCGGGCCTGCAATGGCCGCAAGTTTGGCAAAATCGCGCGGCGTAACCAAGACGCGACCCGGCGCATAAGCCAGCTCCCGCTCTACATATGCCTGGCTGCGAAGCTCAACGGGGAGGAAAATCTCGCGGGGGGTGGCTTCCATCGCCGCCTGAATGCGCAGGTCAGTAACGTCGTTTGTACGAACTTGGCTATCAACCATGCGCCTGCGGGCTGTCGTGTAATCCATCGGGGGTCTCTCAAAATCCGCTCATTGACTGTGCGGCATACAACCGAGCGTGCTCCGGCGCAACGCGCCAAATCGACAACGAAAAAACTCCTTTGACCGATTGGAATCGCCGCGCTATGAGAACCGCCCGCTCCTGAGCAATCCCAGACTATTGAGGGTGTTCAATTTCCGGCCACGTGGCGGAGTGGTGACGCAGCGGCCTGCAAAGCCGTGTACGCCGGTTCGATTCCGGCCGTGGCCTCCATCTTTTTACCGTTTTTCCGAGCTATTTTGCCCGAATAACGCCCCTAAAACACCTGACGGGGTGGGGTTTTTTCATTAAAATTTCAATTGCGCATGGTTTTGTTAGCTTGGCCCGAATGAGGTGGAATCGCCATTCGCCGCATTCCGGCAACCGCTTGCCGCGTTGCGGCTTGCGCAATGGGACCGCAAGAGACAAGACATATCAAGAACCAATAATAACGACCGGACGTAAAAGCCTTTGTTGGTTTCGCCGGAAAAGAAAAGGAGTGATCGGATGCGATTCGGGGGCGTAGCGCTCATCGCTTTAATGACGGCGTCATGCGCGAGCGTGAATCAGGAATTGCTCGACGCGCAGCTACCGGACACGCCAGAAACGTGGACGGCGGCGGAGAATGCAGGCGCCGCGCCGACAGGCGACTGGGTGGCGGCATTCAACGATTCTACCTTGCGATCCCTGATCAGCGAGGCGATCCAGCACAACAATGATTATCTCGCGGCCGCAGCCAATCTCGATCGGGCCAGAGCGTCTTCGCGCATCACCCGCGCCGACCTGCTCCCGTCCTTGAACGTTTCGGGAAACACCAGCCGCAACGCCATCGTCACGGACCCTACCTCCGCCGCGCAAGCGGGCGGCGGCGCAGTCGACTTAAGCGACCTGCGCGCCCAGGACATTGAAGACATGTTCGGCGTTGACACGGATGGCGACGGCAGGCTTGACGGCGTCGACGTCAATCAGGACGGCATCCTCGAAGACCTTCCGAACCGGCGCCTTTATATCAACAACTTCTCCATCGGCGCGCAGATCCGCTGGGAGCTCGATGTCTGGGGCCGGCTTACCGACGAAACGCGCGCCGCCTACAAGGACGCTTCGGCCGCATTCGCCGACCTCGAAGCCGCACGCCTTTCCATCGCAGCTCGGGTTGCCCAAGCATGGTTTGCACTGATCGAAGCGCGCCAGCAACGCGAACTCGCTGAGCGGGACACGCTGGCGCGCGAACGCAATCTTCGGGTGACCGAACGCCGGTATGATCGGGGCGTTTCCTCGAGCCTCGATGTCCGTCTATCGCGCTCCGCGCTTGGATCAAGCCAGGCTAATCTGGCGCTGCGTCAGCGCCTTGAGTATGAGGCTTCGCGCCGGCTTGAAGTCCTGCTTGGCCGTTATCCCGCCGCGGAACTCGAAGCCGCCGCCGCCCTGCCGAATCTGCCGACGCTCGAGGGCGCCGGCGCGCCCGGCGACCTGCTAGCCCGGCGCCCGGACCTGATCGCCGCGGAATCGCGAATGGAAGCAGCCGGATTGCGCGCACGCGCGGCCCGCAAACAACTCCTGCCGCAATTCACGCTAACTTCTCAGATCAACACCTCCGGACCCGAACTCGCCGACCTGATCGACCCGGAACGCCTTGCCGGCAATATCGCCGGGGGGATCTTTCAGCCGCTGTTCCAGGGCGGGCGCCTGATCGCCAATTCGAAGCGGGCGCGCGCGGCAGCCGAGGCGTCTCTCTATAATTATGCGCAGACGGTCCTGACCGCATATGAAGAAGCGGAAAACACGCTCGCGGCCGAAGCCCTTCTGGCGGTGCGCGAAGACGCGCTGCGGCTCGCCTATGAGGAAGCCGCCGCGGCCGAAGAACTAACGGAGCGCCGGTATTCCAGCGGCGCAGCCACTATATTCAACCTGCTGGACGCCCAGACTCGAAGGATCTCGGCGGAAAGCCAGTACATACAAGCGCAACAGCAGCGCGTATCGAACCGGGTGCAACTTTACCTGGCGATCGGCGGCGATTTTCTGACGCAAGAAAAACTCGCGATGCTGGCGTTGGAGACGGGAGAGTAAGAAGCACCCATGTTTAGAAAGATCTTCACCCTTGTCGGCACGCTCGGCATCTTTGTTATCGGAATTGGCCTGATCATCGTGATGGGCCAGATGCGCCCTGAAATTGAACCGAAAGAACCGGAGGTCACGCCGCCGACAGTATTCTTTACTGTCGCGCGGGAAGACGCCGTGACACTAGATGTTACGGCACAAGGCGAGGTCCGCCCGCGCACGGATATTTCCTTGACCGCACAAGTTTCCGGACAGATCGTTTCCACGTCAGACAGATTCGTCAATGGCGGCGCGTTCGAACAAGGCGACACGCTGATCCAGATTGAAGACGCGCCCTATCGGGCGTCGGCTGCGGCGGCGCGCTCACGCCTGACGCAAGAAGAGGCCGAAGCTGCGCTTGCGCGCAAGGATTTCGAAGACCTCGGCCTCGGCGAAGAACCGACGGAACTGACCTTGCGCATCCCTCAACTCGCACAGGCCCGCGCGGAATATGAAGCAGCGCGGCTCAACCTGGAACGCACGACCATTCGCGCACCATTCAAAGGGCGTGTGCGCGAACGCATTGTCGGCGTCGGTCAATATGTATCGCCGGGCATGCAACTGGGCCGGATTTTCTCGACGGACGTTGCCGAAATAAGGCTGGCGCTGACGGACAATGACCTTGCCAAGCTTGGCCTGCCGATTGCTTTTAACGCATCATCAGAAGACCCCGGGCCGCACGTCACGATTTCAGCCTTTATCGCCGGACGCCAGCATCAGTGGACCGGCCAGATCGCACGCACCGACGGCGCCATCGACCCGACAACCCGTCAGGTTTTCGCCATCGCGGTTGTCGACGATCCATACGGCGCTGGCGCAGATGACGGCACGCCGCTCGCCATGGGACTGTTTGTCAGCGCGACAATCGAAGGCCGGCCATATGAGAACGCAATCGTTCTTCCGCGCACAGCGCTATACGGCCGCGACACGGTTTATATCATTGCAGATGACAACACGCTGGTGCAACGCTCGGTAAACGTCGTTTCTGCGGAGAAAGACACGATTACAATTGCATCGGGCGTCGAACCGGGTGAGCGCGTCGTCACCTCGCCATTGCGCGGCGCAAGCGAAGGCGATGAAGTCACGCCGGCCGATCCCGCCGCAATCAACCAGGCCGATGAGCGCAGCATCGCCAACAATGCCGCTGCTGAAACGACAACTACTGGAGAAAGCCGATGAACGGCCTCATCGCTTGGTGGGCGCGCAACAGCGTTGCCGCAAATCTGTTGATGTTCGCCTGTATCATTGCAGGCATTCTTTCGTTCCTTAGGCTGGAGCGCGAAGTATTTCCGTCCGCCGATTTCAACGGCGCGACGGTCAGCGTCGCCTGGCCCGGCGCCTCCCCGCTCGAGATCGAAGAGCAGATCATCCTGCGCATCGAAGAGGCGATCGCCGATATTGACGGCGTCAAACATATCGACTCGACGGCACGCGAAGGCAGCGCGATCCTGAATGTCGAAGGGATCGATACGATCGATGCAACGCGTTTCCTCAACGACATCAAGAACCGCATCGACGGAATTTCCACCCTGCCCCAGGACGCCTTCCCGCCGGTCGTGTCGCAATGGCGGAATAATAACGGCGCCGTCTATATGGCGCTTTACGGAGATTTGTCTGAGCGTGAATTAAACCGGCTGGCGCGTGATCTACGCGATGAAGTCGCACAGATCCCCAATAGCTCGCCGCTGGTGGGCTTGTGGGGCGAAATGCGCGAGGAAGTCTCGATTGAGGTCTCAGAACAGGCGCTGCGCCGCTATGGGCTGACTTTCGACGATGTCGCACGCGCCATTCGCGGCTCGTCGCTGAATATCGCCGCCGGACAGGTTCGAACCGAAACCGGCAATATTCAGGTCGCCGCCCGCGCATTGGCGGACACCGAGGAAGAATTCAGCCGCATTGTCATTCGTCAAAACCCAGACGGGTCCATCCTTCGCGTCAGCGACGTCGCACGCGTCGTCGATGGTTTCGAAGACCGCAAGATGAAACGGCAGATGAACGGCCAACCCTCGATCTCCATCGCCGTTGACGCACCGGAAACGCTGAACATCGTCAAGCTATCCGCCGCAGTGAATAAATGGGTCGAGGAGAAAAATGAAGAACTGGACGGCAGAGCGAATATATTTGTCTGGTTCGACACCGCCGATCTTTATTTTGCGCGCATGGAGCTGGTCTCCTCCAACGCCGTCATCGGTCTCGTGCTGGTGCTGATCATCCTGATTTTGTTCTTGCGCCCCACGGTGGCGTTCTGGGTAACGGTTGGCATCGCCGTTTCGTTTGCCGGCGCCTTTATTTTTATGCCGGCAGCCGGCGTTTCGCTGAACATGCTGTCGCTATTCGCATTTCTTCTGGTGATCGGCGTCGTCGTCGATGACGCTATCATCGTCGGCGAGAGCATTCACAACCAGACCGAAGAAGGTGAAAGCGGCGTCAATGCAGCGATCATCGGAACGCAGCTTGTCGCCAAACCTGTGTTCTTCGCGGTCCTGACCACGATGATTGCGTTTCTTCCCTGGCTGTTCATGTCAGGCGGCACATCGCAATTCACCAAACACATCACTTTGACAATCGTCTTTGCGTTGACGTTCTCGCTTGTTGAATCGTTTTTCATCCTGCCGTCGCACCTGGCGCATATGAAAAAACAGAACAAGGACGGCGTTTACTACAAAATGCAGCGCGTCTTTGCCGAAGGGCTGATGGACTTTGCACGCAATGTCTACAGGCCGATCATCAAGGCTGCCTTGCGGTTCCGTTACTTCACGGTCGCTGGTTTCATCGTCGCATTCGCCGTCGCAACCGCGCTGCTTGCACAAGGTTGGATCTCCTTCAAATTCATGCCGGAAGTCCAGGGCACGTTCATTTCCATGAATGTCCGGCTGCCTGAGGGCGCGTCATTCTCGCGCAGCCTGCAGATTTTCGACGAGGTTGAAGCAGCCGCCGACAAGCTCAAAGAGGCGAAAGGAACAGTCAAAGGCGGCGAGGATTTTGTCAAAGCCGTCTATATTCGGGCTGATGAAGGCAATGTCGTTTCCTATGTGACCATTGTCGGCGCCGACAAACGCAAAGAGTCGACGCAAGCTGTCGCCGAAGAATTCCGAAGCTATCTGGCGGACATTCCCGACGCAGAGGAAATCAACGTCAACTACACCATCAATGACGGCGGTCCGGATTTCGCTTTCGGCATTGAATCGGACAATCTCGAAGAACTGCGAATGGCGACACTGGACGTGCAAAATTACTTGCGCACTTTGCCTGGCGTCTATGACGTCCGCAATAATTTGCAATCGGAAACGCCCGAGCTGCAAATCAGCCTGAAACCGGGCGCGGAACGCTTCGGTCTCACGCTGGCGGAAGTGTCTCGCCAGGTACGTCAAGCGTTCTACGGTGAAGAAGTGCAGCGCCTGCCCCGCGAGGGACAGGACGTGCGCGTCATGGTCCGTTACCCGCGCTCCGACCGGGAATCGCTGACAACCATCGAAGCCATGCGCGTTCGCACAGCGGACGGGCGCGAGGTTCCCCTCTCCGCTATCGCGGACGCAGAATTCGCACCAAGCTTCAAACGCATTGAGCGGCGCGACCGCACGCGATCGGCTCGCGTCACCGCAGAACTGGCCGATGATGTCGATCGCGCGGCAGTCATGAAAAAGTTCAATCAGGAATTCGTGCCGGAGTGGAAGCGTCGTCACCCTGAGGTAAATCTCGCCGTCCGCGGCGACGCAGAAGCGCAGGCTGAATTCATGCTTGAATTCCTGTCGCTTTACGGGATCGCGTTCTTCGCCATGTATATGCTGCTGGCCATCGCATTCGGTTCCTACTGGCAACCTCTGCTGGTAATGTGCGCCATTCCGTTCGGCTTCATGGGCGCCGCATTCGGGCACTTTATTTTCGGCCTCGACTTCGCACTCTTCTCATTCTTCGGGATCGGTGCGGCGGCAGGCGTCGTCGTCAACGACAACCTCGTCTTGATCGACTACGTCAATCGCTTGCGCGCGCAAGGCGAAGGCGCCTTTGCCGCGCTGGTCAAGGCTGGCGTCGGCCGCTTCCGGCCAATCCTGCTCACCTCCGTGACGACTTTTGTCGGGCTGTTGCCGATCATGTTCGAGCGCTCAACGGACGCGCAATTCCTGATGCCGACGGTCGTCGCCCTCGCCTGGGGCGTATTCTTCGCGATGTTCGTCACGTTGCTATTCGTGCCGGCCATGTATGCAGTTGGTGCGGATATCGCCCGCTTCTACCGCTGGGCATGGACGGGTGTGAAACAGCCCCAGGTCGGCACCGGACATCCGCTGGAGGATGAATTCGGCAACCTGCCGGCGACCGCGCGGGACCAGGCTGATTTGTCCGGAAAACGGCGTAATCCCTTGTGGCGGCCCGCAGAGTGAGGCCACTGGCGAAGCCAGGTGTTAACTATATGTTAACACCTTGATGAGACCTTAATGGCGTCTTCTCCCGAGAAGATACCCTACCATACCCCACGACAGTGAGTACCGGCCGCGTTTCCCCCAAGCGCGGCCGTCTCGCATATTAGGCGGTGTTTTGACGTTTCCCCCGGAGGCTGCGGACGACCGCCTCTGCGGCTGCCCCGACCATTCTGGCGATTCGGTGACGGTTTCATGTAGCGCAACGCCCGCCGCCCCGACCTCATCGTGAAGTCGAAAAAAAACCGCGCAACAAGGCAAAAAAGCATTGGATTCAAACCGCAGCCTTTGCTATATCGCCGCACTCCAACGGCGTTCCCCGATAGCTCAGTTGGTAGAGCAGCTGACTGTTAATCAGCGGGTCACTGGTTCGAGTCCAGTTCGGGGAGCCATTTTAAATCAACCGTTTAGAGACACATGAGCGCCCGCTCAAAGCCGGGCGCAACGCCACTTTCTCACCATTTCGCATTAACGCCGAAGAAACTTCATCGGCGCGCCTGACCTCCGCCCCGTTTGGTCCCTAGCTGAAGAGCGCGCCCGTCAACCGGTGATCCGCTTTCCAACTTGCCCTTGCCCGAAGACGCGGACACACATGCAAAAGCCGCGTTTCAAAGAAGGGATAAAGGCCAGTTCGATTTCTTCGGGAAACCTCGTTATCGACTTCAAAAATCAAACTGCGCGCGGAATAAGACGCCGGTTGCGTTTTCATCGGTAACGCCTGCGGTCACAAGGTCCGCAAATTTCGGTTTGAGGCCGGATGTCGATGCGCCAAGGTCAGCATTCGCCTGAAAGAAATTGATTCCCACATGCGCATAGCGGGTCGGCCACCATTCGGCGCCCACGACATAGGTGTCGAGACTCCCGCCGTTGATTCCGCTATCGTTCAAGTCAATCGTATCCGCGCGCAGAACAAGCGCCAATGCGCCCGGCCCGCCTTTGGTGATCGACTTGTCGATTTTCGGACGCGCAAACTTTCCGCCCTTATAGCCGCGACGCCCGCCGAAAAAGACCCCGGTCTCAATATATCCGCCGCCAAAAGTCGCGTCGCTGCACGCAGCAGCGGCCCTACATTCCGCGAAGGTCAAACCATATTCGCCTGCCGCCCAAAAACGGTTGTGAATTGCCGCCGCTTCAAGACCAAGAAATAGGTCGGAATCGGCAAACCGGCCGGTGCTGATAATTCGGCCGGCATTATTGATGTAGGGTTTTTGACGATAGCGCAGAGCCGACTGCCCATCGCCGGTCTCGCGGTAACGAAAAGACGCGCCAAGATGTGTGATGGTGTTTTCGCTCTTGATGGGGTTATACGTTCCGCGTCCGGCGAGCGCAAACCCATCTACAATAGCGTCGCCTTCAATATTTTCTCCGAAAGCGCCGATCGAGAATGTGTGCCGTTCGCCTTTTGCATTAAGCGCAACACCAAGACGACGATTGAGCTCAAAAGCATCGGTAAAAGCGCCGCGCTCGAAGGTTGAAATAAATCTCGATGACGCCTGCTCCTCTAAGGAGTTTTGAGTCTTGAATTGGCCAACTTGTATATTCCAGTCGTCAGCCGTCGGCGACCATTTGACATGGGCGTCTTCCAGAATAACGTCACCGTCGTCGCCAATATTGATTTCAGCTTTAATCGCCAGCCTGGTTCCAAGTTTTAACCCGGCATTGATGCGAAAGCGCCGCAATTCATCCTGAGAGAATGTGATATCCGCCGCATCGGTATCAAAACTCGAATAATCATACATCAGCCGGCCGCCGACTTTGAACTCCCAGCCATCGCCTTCGAAAACAGGCGCCGCATCCCATTTCGAGATGGTTACTGTCGACGCCTCGTCCTTGGCCAATACTGGGCTGATCGCCAAAGTCGCAATCGCCGCCGTCATTCCGAGTTTTTTGATCATTTCACGCTCTACACCAGCGCCGCCCTGACGACGGCGCGTAATGAGACGCCATATGATGGCATTTCATGACAGGCGCTTTACAGATCGATGACAGAAAAATGAAAGCTCTTTCAACATTTCGTTACATAATGAATTGGCGTGTACGCCGGGCGCAACTATGGCTCCAGCCAACAACGGCCCAAGCGTATTTGGTAGCATTGGCTTTGCCGAACCGCCAAAGGCTAGCGCAGGCTCATTATTTTACAGCCCGCACCAACTGCAATGCGCCCGCGAGCCCTGCATCATCACCGAGCTTCGCCCGCACAATCAGTCTTTCCGGATCGGTTTCGCCATTGATCAAATAGCCGTTGAGGAACTTGGAGAAATGCTGCCTGGTATTGCGCACCAGCGCCGGTGCATTCATTACGCCTCCACCCAGGACAATCCGCTCCAAGCGGAAACAGAGCGTCAGGGTCAGGCATAATTGCGCGAGATACCACCCGGCGATTTCCCAACAATAATCGTCTTCGCTGAGGTTTTCCAACGGCCCAAATCGATCGATAAGTGCGGGCGCTGAAAGCAATCCCTCAAGGCAGCTTCCGTGAATTTTGCATACCCCTGGATAGTCAATGTCTATTTCGTGACGGGTGACGCAAATATGCCCAAGCTCCGGGTGAAATGGCTTCCCCACAAGCGCATCATCAATGACTATACCTACTCCAACCCCTGTGCCGATCGTGACATAAGCAGCCTTTGAGGCACCGCAGGCCGCGCCTTGGGCTGTCTCGGCCAACAACGCGGCATTCACATCGGTGTCAAGGACAACTGGCGCGCCCAGCCGTTCTTCGAACATCGGCTTCAGCCTCGCGCCGCTCCATCCTTTTTTCGGGGTGTTCAAAATACACCCATAATCTTGCGAACCCGGATCGACGTCGACCGGGCCGAAACTGGCGACGCCAAGCGCCTCGATCCGCCCGCCCGCTTCTTCCGCCAGCCTTCGCAGCGCCGCACAAGCCGAATCGATCGTTTCTGCCGGCGCTGTGGTGGCCACCCGCCGCTTGCCAAGCAGCGCGCCGTCGGGGTTCGCTATTCCAACCTTGAAAGTCGTGCCGCCGGCGTCAATACCGGCGATTAATGTCGTTTCGGCCATCAAGTCGGGCCTTTCCGTAACACCGCAAGAATATTTTGCAATCGATTGTATTTTGCATTAGCACAAGGTCTGAGGGAAGAAAACAGCCCCCATAAGGAAACGCCATCATGACGACCGCATCCGCCGAAAGTCGCGCCGGAGGCTACGCCGCAGTCACCGTCCTGACCTTCACCATGTTTTTCATGTTCGCCATGACGACGGACGCTGTCGGCGAAATTATTCGTCTTGCGAGAGGGGAACTTGGACTGACCAACACCCAGGCAAGCGCATTTCATTGGGCGACGATGAGCGCGATCGCCCTGAGCGGTGTTTTCCTTGGATTTCTCGCGGACCGAATGGGGCGAAAATCCGCAATTATCCTTGGCCTCGCCATATATGGCGTCGCCAGCGCGCTGTTCTTTGCCGGAAATACGTTTTTCGTTTACGTCTCGCTGCTGTTCGTTTCAGGTCTCGCAATCGGCATTTTCAAGACTGCCGCACTGGCGCTGATCGGCGACATTTCACAGTCCACGGACGATCACACGAAAAAGATGAACACTGTCGAAGGCTTTTTTGGCGTAGGCGCCATCGTCGGCCCTGCACTCGTTGTCTATCTTGAACAGAATGGGATGAGTTGGCGCTGGCTTTACCTGATCGCCGCTATGCTTTGCGCCGTCATGATCCTCGCCGCCCTTAGGACAAATTATCCGCCGACCGTAACCACGGAAACTCGTCCGGCGACATTGGGCAACACGCTGAGATTGCTCTTGAGCCCTTACGCCCTCGGTTTTTCTTTCGCCATCGCGATGTATGTAGCGTGCGAAGTCGCAATCTTCGTTTGGTTGCCTACTTTTCTCGAAGGGTTTGAAGGCCCCGATCTCGCGATGATATTCGCCGCTTATGCGGTCATGATCTTTTTCGTATTGCGCGCGGCCGGCCGGTTTCTCGGGGTCTGGATTCTTGACCGTTTCGATTGGAAGCTCGTCATACTGGTTTTCACCGGCGTTATTTTCGCTTGTTTTATCCTCAGCGCGATTGGCGGCAAGCAAGTCGCTGTTTTCCTCTTGCCGCTATCCGGATTGTTCATGTCAATGATCTACCCCACGCTGAACTCCAAGGGCATCAGTTGCTATCCCAAGGGCGATCATGGGGCAGTCGCCGGATTGATCTTGTTCTTTACAGCCTTATCCGCAGCACTGGCGCCGCTGGCCATGGCGTTTGTCAGCGATCTGTTCGGTGGCGGCGATATGCGCATCGGCTTCGGGCTGGCGACCGGCTTCGCCGCGCTGTTATTCGGCGCCGCGATTTTGAACCAGCTATTCGACCCAGCATCGCGCGCCTTGGCCACAGCCAATGAAAACGAATATTAAAAGCCGAGAGATGATGAAGAACGATCCAAGCGTCGCCACCCCTGCGCCCTCGCCGCTCGAGTTCCGCAACGGCATTTCGCATCCGGACCTCTGGCTGTGGGATTCATGGACCTGCTGGCTTGAGGGTGAACTGACGCTGTTTTGCCTTGCGCTCGCACGTCAGAATTCGGCCGGCAGACCCATTGCTCCGGGCGAACGGAACGACTACCCGTTCCATATCCGCCGCTTCATTTCATGCGACGAGGGGCAAAGCTGGCGCGATTGCGGCGTCTACCTTGCCGCGCCTGCGCGCATATCCGGCGCCGTAAACCAGAATATCTGGAGCGGCTCGGCGACCGTCGATAACGGCGAACTGCTGTTTGGTTTCACCGGTTTGCAGCATTGTGCTTCCTCAAGACAATTCCTGCAGACGCTCTGTATTGCGACAGCGCCGCTGGATGGGACGCCCCCAAATCTCGACGACGCGATCGTGCTGAGCGATCCGATGGCGGATTATGAAAACATCGTCGCGAAGGGTTACTACATTGCGCCTCGCGACATGCTGGGCGCGAATGCCGGCGAAGAAGGCGGCCCCATCCTCGCTTGGCGGGATCCATTTTTGCTGCCGCTCGGCAATGGCGTTTTCGAGGTGTTCTGGGCGGCGAAAACCGGGCCCGCCGCGCCGGCGATTGGCCATGGCCGTCTGAGGAAAACGGTCGACGGATTTGACCTGGAATATCTCGACCCCATCGTGCCGCCAGACGCCCATGCCTATACGCAGGCCGAAGTGCCGAAGGTCTATTACGACCATAAACGGGGTGATTATTATCTCTTGCTGTCAACCTGCGATCGGTTGAGCGAAGAGCAGCCTGACGATGAAGTCTCAAAGGAATTGCGACTGTTCAAAGCGACATCGACGACGGGCCCATGGCGCCCCTACAGCAATGACGGCAGCGTCTTGCCGGAGCTGGATTGCCTGTTTGGCGGCAGCTTCACCCGACTGGATTTCGATGCAGGCCAAGCAATATTAGTCGCGCCGTTTACGGAAATGGCGGTTCCGGAGCTTCAATTGACTTTCGCGTCTGCACGCCAGATCAGCCTTAATCAAGAAAGTCCGGTCAGTGACCGCCTTGTCGCAAAATCCTAAAGCGTAGATTTTCGAATAATCAACTCCGTCGGCGTCAAGCGCGAGGTTACTTTCTCCCCGCGAATTTTCCGGACCAGCAAGTCAACGAGCAATTCACCGCCAAGGCTGATATTCTGATCGACGGTGGTGAGCGGCGGCGCTGTCATTGCGGCCTGTCCGACATTGTCGTAACCGACCACAGCAACATCGTCCGGCACGGTAAGGTTTTCCCCTTTGATCGCATGGATGGCGGCGGATGCAAGAACGTCCGACGCCGCGAACACCGCATCGAATTTGGTTCCCTCGCGCAACAGATTAGCGACATCGCGAATTGCGTTTACGGCGCCGAAACTCAACGGCAGGATCAGGCCCGGATCGTGGCTGAGGCCGCACGTTTCATGCGCTTCCTTGAGGCCCTGGTAACGCAGCGCCACTTCAGGCAATTCGGTGTCGCCGATAAACAGGATCCGCTGGCGCCCTAAAGACAACAAGTGTCGGGCCGCCACCCGCCCGCCATCGACATTATCACTGCCGACGATCGTATATCGCGCATCTTCAAGCTGGCCGCCCCAGACGACAACCTGATCGGTGGCGTTGGCGAGCGCGTTTAGCCGCTCGGCGCGGCCCGCTTGTCCGATAATGATCAGGCCATCGACTTTGCCAGTGCGCAACAACCTGCTTTCGGCCACTTTCTCATCGCTTTGCGGAATTGTGAGCAACAAGTCGTAATCGCGTTTTGCCGCGGCGTTGGAAATCGCGCCGACCATTTCAAGGTAGAACGGATCCGAAATGGTCTGCCCCCGCACAGGATCGATCGGCACAACGATCCCCAGCGTCTGCGTGGACTGGCGTCTGAGATTGCGCGCCGCCACGTTTATTTCATAGCCCATTTGCGCCGCAATGTTGCGGACGTGGTCTTTTGTACGTTGTTTGACAAGCGGGCTGTCGTTGAGCGCGCGAGAAACCGTCGAGATATCGACATTCGCCGCCCGCGCCAATTCAGCCATGGTCACTTTTCGAGGCACAATCTTCCCGTCCGCTTCGCATTCCGAATCGCGCCGCGCAATTATAGCCCACAAAAAAGGGCTGCTCCAAGCCTTGTTGGAGCAGCCCGCGCAATCTGTATTTTAACGGTCGGTGAGATCAGAACTGATACGATACCGAAATTGACGCGGTGCGGCCGTTAATCGGCCGTATCCGGACGAAATCGCCTGGCGCCGCTGAGTCTTCTTGGCCTTCGGTAAAGCCGACATTGTTGAACAGGTTATTTATATCAGCGCTGATGCGCAGGCTGTCCGTAAGGTCGTAGGAGGCATAAAGGCTCGTCACGGTGTAGGAGTCGAATTCGAGATCGTTCGAGTCCTGAACGAACACAGAATCGGTCCCGAAGATATTCGCACCGATCGTGAAGCGCTCGTGATTGTAATATGGCGAGACGTTAAACAGATAGTCCGCCTGACGCCGCGGCGTATTGCCGATATTCGCGCCGCTAGCCGAGCCGGTGATGTCGGAGTCGGTGAACGTCGCATTTGCGCGAACGCCAAGACCGCTCTCATGCTCATAATGACCTTCAAGTTCAACGCCTTGTGCTTCAAACGCATTCTGGATGAACGTTTGCGTCGTCACCTCGAACTCGCGTGCTTCGGACGTGTCTGCGTTGAAGTAAGTCGCGAAGAACGACATGTTCCGCCGTGAGAACTTGAAACCGATTTCCCACTGTTCAACGCTGTTCCAGCCGGCCGAGTTGGCGATTGCGCCATTGGCGTCGATCGACCCGGTGATCCGGTCAGGCGAGCCCACGCTGCCGCCTTCGGCGTAGTTTGCGAATAGTGCGATATCGTCCGTTACCTGGTAGTTCAGGCCCGCGGACCAAGCGTCGAAATTGACGTCATAGTTAGCGACGCGCGAAGGGCCGAAGTCATTCACGGCCTGTTCGTTCTGGCCGATAACGCCGTCGCCATTAATATCTTGCGGCGCTTGCACGGCGGCTTCCGCAAATGTGCCGTCCACATCATATTCGTTGTGGCGGTAGCTGATGTCCCAGGACAGGGCGCCGACAGCGCCCGTGACGGCGACGAATGGCGAGACCAGGTCAACCTCGAAGTCATAATCGCGCGTACAGCAGTTCTCGAAAGCAGGGTTGCCGTAGAGCACGCCGCCAACGCTGTCGCCCTGGTCAAACGGGGTGCGCGAGGAATCCAGCCGGCGATAATACTGGTTGAAATTCCAGTTGGCGTTGATGTTCTGCCGGTCGAAAGAAACGCCCGCCTTCACGGCGAAGAGATCGAATTCGCCGGTCAACGCCAATTCGGTAAAGCGATTGTCGAAATCACGAAGCTGCGTGTTGAAATTGACGATTTCCACCGACGGTCCGTTTACGCCGTCATCGAAAACATTGGCCGGGAACGGCGAGGCGAAATTGCCTTCGATAAAGGCCGAACGGTGCCGGACCGAAGCGTTCAGCCAATCGAGAACGTCATACTCGCCAACAAAGCCGATTGAGGTCAGCTCCGTTTCAAAACCATCGCCATTGACCGCATCCACGCCGTCGACGCGGTTGGCGAAGTCCGTCGTGTTGAGGAATAGCGTGCCATCGTTGAAATCAACGCCGACCTCTTCAAAACCATTGCCGTTAAACCGGGCGGGAATTGGCAGGTAAGTCGGGACGGTGTCGTCGAGGCGCTTGAACAGGAATTGTACGGAGCCGCGCTCGAATTCGCCGCGAACATTCGCTTTGATCTGGTAGCCTTCCTCGACATTCGCGCCAAAAGTTTCCCGCGGGCCTTCGCCGGTGCGATAAAAGCCGCCGACATGCGCCGACCAGGTCTCGTTTATCGGCAGGCCATATTCGAAATCGCCGCGAAAACTTTCATAGTTCAAGCCTGAGGTGAAGGCGACCTGGCCGCCTTGTTCTTCGCCAGTTTTCGAAATCAGGTTGATGATGCCGCCCGGCGCGTTATGCGCCGCAGTCGACGCCGAACCGCCGCGGATGGATTGTACGCTACCGACCGTGCGGTCGTAGCGGATGAAACTGTCCGCCGTCGCAAACGCCGTATCGCCAATCAGCAGGCTCGCAAAGCCATCTTCCTGGAAGGATACATATCGCGAGCCGCCGGAACTGATCGGAAGGCCGCGAACCTTGAGGTTGGTATTCGCGTCGCCTGACGACGGCTCAACCTGGATGCCCGGAAGCGCACGGAAAAGTTCCGCGGTGGAACGCGGCGCGGCCCGTTCGATCTGTTCGGGTGAAATCGCGGTGACGGAGGACGGCGATTCAAGCTTTGTCGTCGCCCGGCTGACGCCGGTGACGATGATCACATCGCCCTCTTCGAGCGGCTCGGACGCATCTTGCGCGAATGATGCGGCGGGGATGGCTGCGGCCAGCGCGCTGGAAACCATAAGAGCGCGTCTAAAGAATTTCATTGGATCCTCCCAAAAGGTCCTGTTTTTACGAATCGAGCGGGCGCCCTCATGGCGGGCCGACATCATGATTAAAACCCCCAGCGCCCGGCGCAATACAAAAATCCAATCGATTGCATTTTGTGAACCAGCCTGTTGCTCCTATGCCACAGCCATTGAATTTGACTCCGTAATGCGCACCGCCGCACGCACTGCGACGAGAACGCCGAGGCGGCGCCAGCCTTGTCGCCGGCGGAATAGCCCCCTTCGCCGCCCTATTCCGCGCCAAACTTCCTCGAAGTCGGGAAGCCTTTCGGCGCGATTCGCCCGGCCTGGGCGCGCTTGCCCACATAGGATTTCCAGTCATCGATGGTCTGCACGCGCCCCGAGCGGTCGACCCAGGTAAGCCCTTCCCTTTTTGAAAACAGCTTGGCGTCAGACAGTCCGCCATCGTGGAACTTTTGCAGAACGACGCCCTTGCCGCGGCTCATCTCGGGCAGCTCGGCGGCGGGGAACACCAGGAATTTCTTGTTGTCGCCAACGCTCGCCAGCATGTCGTCCTTGCCAATCGCGGCGGGCGCCGAGCGACAGACCGCCGCTTCCGCGCCGGCCGGCACGTTCAGCACCTGTTTGCCCTTGCGGGTGGTCGAGAGGCAATCGTCTTCCGACGCGATAAATCCGTGACCGGAGGAAGAGGCAAGGAGGAATTTGCGCCCGCCCTCGAAAATGAACGCCGCCACCACCGCATCGTCATTGCCCATGTCGACCATCAACCGGATCGGCTCGCCATGACCGCGCCCGCCAGGCAGGGCCGAAACGTCGAGCGCATAGAACTTTCCGTTTGTGGCGAACAGCATCAGCTTGTCGGTGGTCTGCGCCCACACGAGGAAATGCTCGCGGTCCCCCTCCTTGTATTTGATCGACTTGGCGTCCTCGACATGGCCTTTCATGGTCCGCACCCATCCCTTTTCGGAGATGACAATGGTCACAGGCTCTTTTTCAACCAAGATGCCGAGGTCGATGTCTTCGATATCCGGCGCGTCGGCAATATCCGTGCGCCGTCGGCCAAGATCGGATTTCGGATCGAAGGTCTTGCGCACCTCCTTCAACTGTTCGCCAATCTTTTTCCACTGCGCCTCGTCGGATTTCAAAAGCGCGTTCAGTGCTTTCTGCTCAGCCCTGAGTTCCTTGTGCTCGGTCTTGATTTCCATCTCTTCAAGCTTGCGCAAGGAACGCAGGCGCATATTGAGGATCGCCTCGGTCTGCACCTCGGTCAGCTTGAACGCCTTCATCAATTCCGCTTTCGGATCGTCCTCATAGCGAATGATGCGGATCACCTCGTCGAGATTGAGATAAGCGATGAGGAAGCCGTCAAGCACTTCGAGGCGCCGGGCGATCTTGTCGAGCCGGAACCGGGTGCGCCGGACCAGCACGTCCTTGCGATGATCGAGATAGGCTTGCAGCACATCGCGCAGGCCCATGACCCGCGGGCTCCCGTCCGCGCCGAGAACATTCATGTTGAGCGAAAAGCGCGATTCCAGATCGGTGATCTTGAACAGCGATTCCATCAGCGCCGCGGGTTCGATATTGCCGGTTTTCGGCTCAAGGATGAGGCGAATGTCCTCCGCGCTTTCATCGCGAATATCGGCAAGCGCCGGCAGCTTTTTCGCCTGCATCAGCTCGGCGACCTTTTCGATCAGCTTTGACTTTTGCACCTGATACGGGATCTCGGTGACGACGATCTGGTAGCGACCGCGCCCCAGATCTTCCGTCTCCCAGCGCGCCCGCACGCGAAAGCCGCCGCGCCCGGTCGCATAGGCCTCTTCCATCGCGGCGCTGTTCTCAATGCACACGCCGCCGGTCGGAAAGTCCGGGCCCTTCACATATTTCAGCAGCGTTTCAGTGCGCGCATTCGGCGTTTTGATGAGGTGCAGCGAGGCGTCGATCAACTCGGCCGGATTATGCGGCGGGATCGAGGTCGCCATGCCCACCGCGATGCCGTTTGCGCCATTGGCGAGAAGGTTCGGAAACGCCGCCGGCAGCACCGCCGGCTCCTTGCCTTCGCCATCATAGGTTTCGCGGAAATCGACCGTGTCCTCGTCAATGCCGTCAAGCAGCAATTGCGCGGCTGCCGTCAGACGGCTTTCGGTGTAACGCATCGCGGCCGCATTATCGCCGTCAATATTGCCGAAATTGCCTTGCCCATCGACCAGCGGCACACGCACGGAAAAGTCCTGCACGAGGCGCACCATGGCGTCATAAATCGCCTGGTCGCCATGCGGGTGAAAATTACCCATCACCTCGCCGACAACCTTGGCGGATTTCTTGAAGCCGCCGCTCGGCGCCAGCTTCATCTGCCGCATGGCGTAGAGAATACGCCGGTGCACCGGCTTGAGGCCGTCGCGCACATCCGGCAGCGCCCGCGCCGTGATGGTCGAAAGCGCATAGGCGAGATATCGCTGGGACAGCGCCTCGTCGAACGGCTCGAGAAAGATGTCTTCGGGCTTGGCCGGCTTTTCGGCCCGGTTTTTGGCGGTTTTGATCTTCGTGCGTTTCATGGGCGCAGTCTCTAGCAGAATCGCGCCGGGCCGCCAGCCCAATAAGCGCCAGCGCGGCCCTTGCCGCCTTGCGGTGCGGACAGTCTCCCCGATAAATGAGAGAGGAAACAATCAGGCGACCGTTCCTTACGCAACATGATGCAATTTCTCGCCGACATCCTCGCTTTTCCCTTGTTTGTGCTGGAGCTTTCCGGGGCCGCCATCGGGTTTTCCACAGGTGCGTTCCAGCGCGCCGCCATTTCCGGCGAGGCCCAGACCGCGGCGCTCGCCATCGCTTTTCTCGCCGGCGTTTCGGAAATGCTCGGCCAATCGGTGATTCTCGTCGTCAACCGCGTGGCGCTTTACCGGTTTCTGGCGAGCCTCGCCTTTACCGGCCTTTCTTACGTCATCACCGCCATCGCCTGGGGGATTTGCGCGATCGCCGTCGCGCCGCTGACCCGTCTCGGCGCGCTGGGGCCCGGCGAGATCGCCGGCGTCATCGGCGTCGTCTCCCTCGCCTTCGCGCCGCGCCTTTTCGGCGTGCTGTCGATCGCGCCCTATTTCGGGCTGGCGCTCGGCCATGTGCTTGAGGTCTGGGCGATGACGCTCGCGGTGTTCGGCTTGCATGTGGGGCTCGCCTTGCCGCTCGCCGCCGCTGTTTTCTGCGGGCTTGCCGGCTGGGCCGTTTCCTATGCGGTGCGCTCTTGGCTCGGTCATGCGCTCGCCGCCCCGCTTGGGAAACTGCGCCACGCTGTCGCCGGCTCGCCGCTTGATCGTTCGCCCCAACAGATCATCGACGAACTCGCCCGCCGCATCAGCCGGGAGCGAAAACCTTGATTCCGTCTCTTCTTTTTACGGTAGTCATCATTGGCGCGGCGGCCCTGATCGTCACTGCCGCGCTTTCGCCGCTTGAAACTTTGAGCTGGTGGGCGGGCTGGACCGAAGACGAAATCGAACATGCCGATGCGCGCGCCTTGCCGCCGGACGGCGCGCCAGCGCGCTTTATCGTCTATCTGTCCGGCGTTGCATCTATCTCCGGCCGGTTTTTGTTGCCGCGCGAAAAAGCGTTCATCCGCCGGCTGAAAAACCGCCTGCCCGGCGCAACCATCATCTCCGACGTCTTTCCTTACTCGCCGCAAGGACTGCCGCTGCTCGCCGCGCCGCGCGTCTTCGACCGATTGTGGCGGCGCGTGCAGAAGCTCAAGCTCGATGAACGCCCGACGATCCTTTCCACGCTCATCAATTTGCGCAACATCTTTCAGGTGATGGTGTCGGCCGATCATCGTTACGGGCCGATATTCAATCAGGGCGCAGCGAATGTGATCGAGGATGCGCTGATCGCCGCCGGCTATGCGCGCGGCTCCGGCGCGCCGGTCGCCATCATCGGTTATTCGGGCGGCGCGCAGGTTGCGGTCGGCGCAGCGGCCTTCCTGCGGGCGCGATTGGGCGCGCCCATCGACGTGATCGGCATTGGCGGCGTCGTCGCCTCCGATCCCGGACTCAAATTCCTGCGGCGTTACCATCACGTCGTCGGCGCGCACGACGCTATCGAGCGCGTCGGCGCGGTGATGTTCCCCGATCGATGGGCGCCCTCCGCCTATTCGGACTGGAACGCCGCGAAACGCGAAGGCCGCCTTGAAGCGCATGTGATGGCGAATATGAGCCATGCCGGCGTCAAAGGCTATTTCGGCCGCCCGCCGATCGACGGCGTATCGAATGCCGAACGCACCGCCGCGAAAATTGCTTCGCTGTTGTCGGTTTGAATTCATCATGAGGGGATCATAACCCCGCCTGAGAAGGCGTGGATAACTATCCACCGAAAGCGGGATTCCTTTAAATTTTCATCAGAAAAGTTGTATTTTTCGCGGCCGGACTCGCCTTATCCGTGTGCGGATTTCGCCGCGCTTCAAAGCCGCGCCGTCAGCAACTCCAGAACCCGCAGGCGCGCTTCGGGAAGCGGCTTGTCGGCGAGATGCAGAATGCGCGTTTCGATGAAAAATCCCGTCGTCTTCAAAGCATCGACCGCCTCGAAAAGGCTCGCTTGCGTCGACGCCCCGCGCAAGAAAGGCGGCAATGGCAGCAATTTGTCCTTGTAAGGCGCGCCCGCTTCCGCAGACACCGCGCAAGCCGACCGCGGCGAGACATAAATCAGGTTTTCGCGCGCGCCGGTGGAAGCGCAACGGTCAAGCGTCAAGCCGAAACCGAGCTCGGCAAGGAGCCCAATCTCCCAGCGCGCCATCAGCGCCGGCCAGATGTCGAGATCATCGAGCGCGCCAAGCAGCACCGCCATCGCCTTATAGGCGCGCTGGTGGGCCTCGCGCTCGGGCAGCGTCGCCAGCGCAACGGCGCATGCCGCCGAAAGGCCCGCCAGCGACAACCGCTCGCCCATCGCCTCGGCGGCGCGGGCATGCGCCATTTCAAGCGAAAAATGCCCCAGCGAATCCTCGCCCCGGCCTTTCCATTCGACCGCGACCTCGTTGCCCGGTTGCAGGAGCGGGCGCATCCGCCGCCCCTGTCCGCCATAGACAAGCCCGGCCCGGCGCCCGTGATGCTCCGTAAACACATCAACCACCGCATGAGTCTCGCCATGGCCGCGCGCATCAAGCACGATCCCGACATCGGTGAAGTTCATTGCTTCAGCTTTCGCGCAAACGGTTTTTCATCGCGGCTCGCAAGGATGTTCATATAACCGTAAATCGCATCGACGCCGCGATGCGCGCCAATGCGCGAAAGGCCCGACGCCGTCACCCTGAACAGATGATAGCCCGGCAGGAGCGCGTTGAAATCGTCAAGCTTATGGCTGCGATGCATGTGATGGGTGTTGAACTCGAATTGGATAAAATCGGGCCGTCGCTCGTCGCGCAACAAACGCCGCGCACCCTGTAACACTTCCAGCTCAAAGCCTTCCACATCAATCTTGATAAGCGCCGGAAAGAACGACTGCAAATAGCAATATTCGTCAATCGTCGTCATCGGCACAGCCATGGCGCGCGTTTCTCGGCGAGCAAAACCGCTCGCCTCCGGATCCCGCGAGGCCAGCCCCGGATTAGCCGGCACGAACAGCTCAGTCTCGCCAACCGTTTCGCCGACGGCAAGATTGTGCACCTCAACGGCGCGCCCGGCTGTGTTCTCGCGCAGCTTTTCAAAAGTCGCAGGCGCCGGCTCAAAGGCGACGATTTTCGATGCGCCGGCCGCCAGCGCCGCGCGCGCATAAGAGCCGATATTCGCCCCCACATCGAGGCAGCCAAAGCCCGGCCGCCGGGTTCCGATCAATTCCAACACACGCTGTTCGCCGCTATCCTCGAGCCGGAACGACAGATTGATGCCAAGCCCGCGCATGCCCGCGCGCGCGACGAACGCAGCGACCGGCTGCATCGCCTCGCGACCGAGAATGTTGTCTGTCAGTTTTTTAAGCGCGTTGAACATCTCGACCCTTCGCCGGCAAGGCGCCGTCTCAAAATCCGCGCCTTGCGGGCAATGTCAACGGCGCGAAAAACGGCCCGTCGATCCATATGAAATGGACGCCCCACGCGGGCGCCCATTCCGTCACCTGAACCAATATTTGCGAATCAGGGATTTTCGATCACTACGTTCCACATATAATCGGCGTGTGAGCCGCAAATGCCGGTGAATTCGTCACCGACTTCGCTGTCATCGAACAACTCGCCCAGCACCTCGTCACGCGTCGCCAAGAGCGTTTCGTGATCGGCCGCCGACATAGTGTGCAGACGCCGGTACTTGCCGCCGACCCAATGCGACAGCCAGCCCCAGGAATTGAGCTTTCCTTCAGAGACGTAACGGTCGAACACCGGTGCGAAAGCGGACTTGACGATTTCGTCCGCGCGCTCTTCCCGGCTTTCATCGCAAACATAATAGACCGAGAACACCGCTTCGCCGCGATCACCGCCGTCGCTGCCGGCAACGCCTTTCCAGATGTAATCATCATGGGCTTCGCAAGCCATGCCGCGCTCTGCAGCAAGGTCGTCATCGCCCGCCTGCTCATTGATCCACGATTGCGCAGCAAGCAATTCACCGAGACTGCCCGCCGAATGATACTGCACCCGGCGCCATTTTCCGCCTGTGTGATGGGCGAGCCATCCCCAGCCGTTGATTTTGCCGTCTTTCAGCGCGCGATTGTATATCGGCGTGTCTTCTTTTTTGACTATCTCGTCGACACGCTCCTGCTTTGATACGTCGCAATAAAAATACGTCGCATAGGAATAAACTTCTTGCTCATCTTCCTGAGCAAGAGCGTTGGTTAGAGGATACGCACAAAACAAGGCCGCAAGGGCCGCTTTTTGATAAGGTTTCATGATACTCCCCGTCAGTGAAGGGAATATCCTAACACGGTGAATTATGCGGCCATAGCGCGCTAACCGGCCCCGCCGCCTTCATGAAGAAAAAGCAATGTTGGAAAAGCGCCAGTCAATGCCGCCACAGCCCTTTTGGGGTTGTGCGCCGCAGCACAGCGCCGCTTACTCCACAGCGTCAAGGCCGAGGCCGCGCAACCGCGCGGCTTCCTCGTCCCAGCCCTCGCGCACTTTGACATGCAAAAAGAGATGGACCGGCGTTCCGAGAAGCTCGGTCAGTTCCTCGCGGGCGGCCTTTCCGATGACTTTCAGCGTCTGGCCGTTCTTGCCGAGCACGATGGGTTTCTGGCTGTCGCGCGACACATAAATCGTCTGGTCGATGCGGATGCCGGATTTTGTCTCCTTCCAGCTTTCCGTTTCAACCGTGGAGTCGTAGGGAAGCTCCTGATGCAGGCGCAGATAGAGTTTCTCGCGCGTCACCTCCGCCGCCATTAGCCGGTCTGAAATGTCCGAGAGCTGATCTTCCGGATAAAGCCACGGACCGGCCGGCGTTTTTTCGATCAGGAATTTTTTAAGATCCTTCATCCCGTCGCCTTTCTGCGCCGAGATCATGAAAATGTCGGTGAAGACGCCCGCCTCATTCAGCTCCTGCGCCAGCGCGAGCAATTTCGGCCGGGCGATATCGTCGATTTTGTTGAGGGCGAGCACAGCCTTGCCGCCGGCTTTTTTAAGACCTTCAATGATCCGCTCCGCATCGGCGCGCGATTTTCCGGCCGCGCCTTTCTCGCTTTCGCCCGCCAGATAGGCTGGCGCGTCGATGAGCAGCAAAACCTGATCCGCCCCGTCGAGCCCATCCCAGGCGGCGGCGACCATGGCGCGGTCGAGCCGCCGGCGCGGGGAAAAAATCCCCGGCGTGTCGATGAAGACGAGCTGCACCTCATCTTCCGTCAGTATGCCGCGCACCCGCGCGCGCGTCGTTTGCACTTTTTGCGTGACGATGGAAATTTTCGCGCCCACAAGCGCATTGACCAGCGTCGACTTTCCGGCATTGGGCGCGCCGATAACGGCGATCACCGCGCAGCGCGTTTCATTCTCACTCATCTTCTGTCCATATTTTCTGCCGGATCAGGAAGGCCCGCGCAGCGGCCATCTGCGCTTCACGCTTGGACCGGCCTTCGCCGCGCGCGGGCTTTTTGCCCTTGATCCGAACTTCAATTGTAAAGGCCGGCGCATGAGCCGGGCCTTCCGCCTCTACCACGTCATAATCAGGCGTGCCGAGTTTTCTTTGTTGCGACCATTCCTGCAACGCTGTTTTGGGGTCTTTGTGGAGCTTCGACAAATCCTCAAGGTTCGGCTTCCAGAACCGGTCATAAACGCCGCGCGCGGCCTCAAGCCCGCCATCGATATAGATCGCGCCGAGGAGCGCTTCCATGACGTCGCCGAGGATCGCTTTTTTGCGGCGCCCGCCAGCGCTTTCTTCCCATTCGGACATCATGATGTGATCATCGACGCCGAAATGGAGCGCCGCCTTGGCGCAAGTTTCCTTACGCACCAGCGCATTGAGGCGCGGCGCCATATCGCCTTCGGCATATTCCGGGTAATCGCGCCACAGCACTTCCGCCGTCAACAGGCCGAGCACGCGGTCGCCGAGAAACTCCAGCCGCTCAAGGTCGCGCACGGTTTCGTCGCCGCCGGAAAGGCTGGAATGGGTGAGCGCGCGCGCCAAAAGCCCTGCATCGCCGAATTCATGTCCGATGCTTTTTTCCAGCGCCGCAAATTTTCGTTTCGTCATTCGACCGGATCAAGAATGCGGCCATAGCGGATCGCGAATGGCCAGTTCCAAACCGTCCAGAAGCTTGTTTTCTGTCCGTCTACGGAGAAGAACAATCGCTCCGCACGACCGACCAGCGCGTCTGACGGCACATATCCGACAGCGGAAATCACCCGGCTGTCCTGCGACTGATCGCGATTATCGCCCATCATGAAATAATGGTTCGCCGGCACCTGGTATGGGCCAACATTGTCGAGCGCGCCCTCATCGCCCGAACATTCCTGCACGAAGTAGGAAACGCCATTATCGAGCGTCTCACGATAGGTCGGCGCATCGCCGCCATTGCAGACATCGGTTGAAATCTCGATGAATTCCTTTTTCACCGGCCCGCCATTGATATGCAGGAGGCCGCCGATCATCTGGATTTGATCGCCAGGCAGGCCGATAACGCGCTTGATGTAATCCTTGTTGCCGTCCTTGCGGTTCTTGAAGACGATGATGTCGCCGCGCTGCGGCGCGCCGCCTTGCAAGATGCGGCCTTCCACCGGCATGCGCGTCAGCGGATAAACCAGGGAGGCTTTTGAATAGCCGAAGGTCGGCTTTGAAACCACGAGGAAATCGCCGACCAGCAGGTTCGGCTTCATCGAACCGGACGGGATGTTGAAGGGCTGGAAGATGACAATCCTGAGGACCAGCGCGATGGCGACGGCGAAAAACACCGTTTTGGCAAGATCCCAGGCTTCCTCGGCGGCGGTCATTTTGTGACTGGCCGGGCCCAATTTCGTCTCTGTCGCGCCCGTCTCGCCCGCTTTTTCAGCTTCGCTCATAACGCCTGTTACCTTTTGCCCGCCCCAAAAATATACTGAAAGTCTTATTTAGCCTGTGCGTCGATTATGACAATGGCCTGCGCCATAGGAAAATCGTCGGTTATGGTCAGGTGGATCGACGCCGCATGGCCGTCCGGCGTGATTTCCTGCAATCTCAGGGCCGCGCCGCCAGTGAGCGCCATGGTCGGCTGGCCGCCGGGCAGGTTCACCACCCCCATATCGCGCCAGAACACCCCGCGGGCGAGCCCCGTCCCCAGCGCTTTGGCGCAAGCTTCCTTGGCGGCGAAGCGCTTGGCGTAGGAGGCCGCCCGCAGCCGCCGTCGGTCGGATTTTACGCGCTCAATCTCGGTAAAGCAGCGAATGGTGAACCGCTCCCCATGTTTTTCGAGGGTTTTTTCCACCCGCCGAATATCGATGATGTCGTTGCCGATGCCGATGATCATGTAACGCCCTAATAAAGCCCGCCGGTGCGTGCGTCTTGCATCAGGCGCCTCATTTCCTTCACCGATCCGGCGAGCCCCATGAACACCGCTTCGCCGACCAGGAAATGCCCGATATTGAGTTCAACAATCTCGGGGATCGCAGCGACCGGCTGGACATTGAGGAATGTCAGGCCATGTCCGGCATGGACTTCGAGCCCCAGCTTGTCGGCGAGCGTCGCCGCAGAGCGAATTTTTTCAAGCTCGGCCTTATAAAGGGCCGGCTCGGTCGCCGCCGTCGCTTCGTAATAAGCGCCCGTGTGAATTTCGATCACCGACGCGCCGGCGCCTTTCGCCGCCTCGATCTGTTCGGCTTCCGGATCGACAAACAGCGATACGCGAATATTCGCCTCGCTAAGTTCACGGATGAATGGGGCAAGGTAATGATGCTGGCCGGCGACATTTAGGCCGCCTTCGGTCGTGCGTTCATTGCGGTTTTCCGGCACGAGGCAACAAGCATGGGGCGCCACATCGATGCAAAGTTGCAGCATCTCCGCCGTCGCCGCCATTTCGAAATTGAGCGGCAGGCCGATCTCCGCCTTGAGGCGGCGCATGTCGTCATCGCGAATATGGCGCCGGTCCTCGCGCAAATGGGCGGTGATCCCGTCCGCCCCCGCTGACGCAACCAGATGCGCCGCGCGCACCGGATCGGGATGCGGGCCGCCGCGCGCATTCCGTATGGTCGCCACATGGTCGATATTGACGCCGAGGCGGATCGGTTTATTCGCGCTCACTGACTCACTCCGCGGCTGCCCGGCTTGACCGCTGGCGTATCCTGCAAATGCGGCGGCAAATTGTCAGGCTCCCAGGCCTCAACCTTCATTTCCAGCAAAGGCAAGATCGGCGCGCCGACATCCGCCGCACCCGCCGAGCGGTCGACGAGACAGCCCAGCGCCAGCACCTCGCCGCCGGCTTTTCTGACCGCTGCAATTGCTTCGCATGCCGATAATCCGGTCGAGACAATATCTTCAACGACGATGACCCGCGCGCCCTTTTCGATTGAAAAACCACGGCGAAGCTGGAACTCGCCATCGACCCGCTCGAGAAACATGAACGGCGTCTTGAGATGCCGCGCAGTCTCATAACCATAGATAATCGCGCCCATGGCCGGTGAAATCACATAATCGATATTCGACACTGTCTCGGCGATCTTTTCCGCCAGCGCGCGGCACAAACGCTCGGCCCGCTCCGGATACATGGAGACGATGGACTTGTTGAGATAAGTATCGCTGTGCAGGCCGGAGGACAGGATGAAATGCCCTTTTTGCAGCGCCCCCGCCTCTTTGAATTCTTTCAGCGCGTCAAAGCTCATCGTGGTCTCCGGCTCCTATACGTTCGGCGTCTATGACATTCGGTGATGCGCGCACGCCCGCCATCATCTGGGTAAACTGGCGCGCGTCGCGCACTTCGACATCGAGCGTGAAATCGACAAATTCATTCGAACGGTTGTGAATGCGAATATTGGCGATGGAAACGCCGTAACGCGCGATGACGCCGGCGATCTCGCTCAACACGCCAAGTCCGTTGCGCACGGTCGTCTGGATACGGGCGAAAGCCGTGCCCTCTTCCTCACGGTCGCGCCACTTAAGGTCCAGCCAGCGATCTTGCGGCGGGTCTTCTTCGGCCAATACTTCGCAGTGGATCGTGTGCACTTTGATGGAGCCGTCGGCCTGGCGAATGCCGACGATCCGCTCGCCGGGCAGCGGCGTGCAGCAGCGCGCCATTTTCACCTGCACGCCAGGCGTCAGCCCCTGAATGGCGACGCGCGGGCGAAATTCCCGCAATGAGGCGGCGCGAATCTCGCCGGCGCTTTCCAGCGACGCGCCCGGATAAACCGCCTCCACCAGCTCATTCACCGCGAGATCGCCGCGGCCGATGCTGACCAGCACGTCCTCAACGGATTTTTTGCCAAGCCGTTTGAGTCCTTCGCGCACGCCCTTGATGGAGAATTGCAAATGCGCGCCGGTAAAGACGCTTTCCGCGATGGACCGCCCGAGCGTCAAATGCTCATCATACTGCATTTTCTTGATGCGGCGGCGGATGGCGCTGCGCGCTTTCCCCGTAAAGGCGACGCTCTCCCACTCCGCCGGCACCGGCGCATTTTCCGAACGCAGAACCTCAACGACATCGCCGGTGTTCAATGGCGTCCTTAGCGGGCGCTGCACGCCATTGATCTTGGCGCCGATGCATTGATCGCCAACATCCGTATGCACCGCATAAGCAAAATCGAGCGGCGTTGCGCCCTTCGGCAAGGCGATCACCCGGCTTTTCGGCGTGAAACAGAACACCTGGTCCTGAAACAGTTCCAGCTTGGCGTATTGCAGCGCCTCGTCCGGGTCTTCGCCAGACTGAAACATCTCCACCAGCCGGCGCGGCGTTTCATAAGGGTCGAACTGGCCGCGCGCGACAATCTCGATGCTTGGGCCCGAGCCGTCGCCGGGATCTTTATATTGCCAATGCGCCGCGACGCCGCGTTCGGCTGTTTCATGCATTTCGAATGTGCGGATCTGGATTTCGATCCGCTGGCGGCGCCCCGCCGCCGAGGGCGGACCGACAACCGCCGTATGGATGGAGCGGTAATTATTCGGCTTTGGCGCGGAGATATAATCATCAAACTCGCTCGGGATCACCCGCCAATTCGAATGAATGACGCCAAGCGCCGCGTAACAATCTTCGACCTTATCGACCAGCACCCTGAACGCATAAATATCCGCAAGTTCATCAAACGAAACGTTCTTTTGCGTCATCTTGCGCCAGATTGAATAGGAACGCTTTTCGCGGCTGGTGATTTGCGCCTTGATGCCTTGCTTGGCGAGCTGTTCCCGCAAAACGTTGGCCAGCTCGACAACGCCGCTGACCGAATGGGTCTGCAAATCCTCAAGCCGCTCCGAAATGGTTGCATGCGCTTCAGCGCTCAATTCGCGAAAGGCGATATCTTCGAGCTCTTCGCGAATACGCTGCACGCCGATCCGTCCGGCGAGCGGCGCATAGATTTCCATGGTCTCGCGGGCGATGCGCAGACGCTTTTCCTGCTTGGGAATGTGATGCAAGGTGCGCATGTTGTGCAGCCGGTCAGCGAGTTTGACGAGCAGCACGCGCACATCGTCGGCCATGGCGACGACAAGCTTCCTGAAATTCTCCGCCTGCTTGCTGGCTTCGCTTTTCAGCTCGATTTGCGAAAGCTTGGTGACGCCGTCGACAAGCCGCGCGATTTCCTCGCCGAACATCTTGCGAATGTCGTCAATGGTGGCTTCGGTATCCTCTACGACATCGTGCAAAAGCGCCGTCGTCACCGTCGCCGGATCGGCGCGCAATTGCGTCAAAATCGCCGCAACAGCAAGCGGATGGGAAAAATAAGGATCGCCTGAGGCGCGGGTCTGTCCGCCATGAGCCCGCATGGCGTAGACATATGCCCGATTGAGGAGGTCTTCGTCAGCATCAGGATCATAAGCCTTGACGCGGTCGACAAGCTCAACCTGGCGAATGAATCCCACGGGCTGGCGCGAACGCCCGGCGCCATTCGCAGGTTCGGTTGTCTGAGAAGCGTCTTGCGCTTCGCCCGCCGACTGTTGTTCCGACATAAAATCCGCTCGGCATCCGCGTTACGAGGGCCGAGCGGCGTCAATAGCGGCAGCCATGAACCGCCGGCCGTTAATTCTAGCCTTTCGGCAGGGTTTGCGGCGTCGTCATGCCAGCCGCCTGGATCGCCTTGAGGTATTCGTCCTCTGTAAGCGTATCGAATTCCGGCGCGTCGGCCTTTTCCGGGGCGGCCTCGGCCTCTTCCGATTCGTCGAGCTCCACCTGCTTTTGCAGTGAGGAGACCAGGTCTTCCTCAAGGTTTGCCGGCTCCAACTCGTCATCGGCGATTTCGCGCAAGGCGACGACCGGGTTCTTGTCATTGTCCCGGTCAACCAGCAGCGGCGCGCCTGACGACAAAACACGCGCGCGATGCGCAGCGAGAAGCACCAGATCAAAGCGGTTGGTGACTTTATCGACGCAGTCTTCGACAGTGACGCGGGCCATTTAATTCTCCAGATCGCATGAATCCATCATGCACACGCCCTTAGCCAAGGGCGTGGCAAGCCCCCTGCCATATCGCCGCAATCGCCGTTAGACAAGCGTTGCGCCGCAAAAAACCGCTATTTTTGACGAATCCGGCGCACCTCGCCGGGCCCGATCCGCGAAAGCATGGTTTTGACCGTCTCGCCGGTGGCCGGATGCGCCCAGTCAGGCGCGATTTCCTCAAGCGGCGCAAGCACAAAAGCCCGTTCGGCAAGGCGCGGATGCGGAAGGACGAGACCCGGATCGATGCTTGTCAGCTCATGATAGGCCAGAAGGTCGAGATCAAGCGTTCGCGGGGCGTTGCGGACCGTGCGCCGGCGGCCGAACCCCGCCTCAATAGCGTGCAAAGCCGCCAATAGCGCTTCCGGCGCCATGGCCGTGTCGATGACCGCCGCCGCATTGACGAAGGGCGGATCAGCCGGGTCTGGCCAGGCCGGGCTTTCATAAAGCGAGGAAACGCGCGGGAGCGACGCAATGCGTCCGAGCGCGCGAAACGCCCGTAAGACGATCTGTTGCGAATCATGCCCGCAAAACGGCAAACTGGAACCTGCGGCGATTAATATCATTTTTATCTCAGATGGTTATCGCGCAATATGCGAGCATATTAAAAAGCCATGCTAAATTGAGGAAAATATGACGAAATTCCTGGGCCTGCGCGAGCAGGAAAAGACCGCATTCTTCATAGATGGCGCCAATCTATACAAGGCGGCGAGAAATCTGGGCTTTGACATTGATTACAAGAGCCTCCTGAAAAAATCCCAGGACAATTGCCGGCTTATCCGCGCTTCCTACTACACCGCCATTCAGGAAGACCGCGATCAGGACTATTCGCCCCTGCGCCCGCTGGTCGATTGGCTCGACTATAATGGCTACACCATGGTCACCAAGTCGACCCGCGAATTTACCGACGCGCAAGGGCGCAAACGTTTCAAAGGCGCAACGGATGTCGAGCTGGTTGTCGACATGATGCTGCTCGCCGACCGGCTTGATCACATTATCCTGTTTACCGGCAATGGCGATTTCCGGCGCGCCGTCGAAGCGGTGCAATCAAAAGGCGTGCGCGTCAGCATCGTCTCGACCGTCAAATCGGCGCCGCCCATGGCGTCGGATGATTTGCGCCGCCAGGCCGACGCGTTTATCGACCTTGCCGATCTTGAAGACGTCATTGGCCGCTCTGGCGCGCCAGCGCGCAAGCCAAAACCGGCGTCCGACTATGATGATAATTATGAGGACGACTTCGAAGACGATTTCGAAGATATCGACTAATCGCAAAGACCGGGAAGACCTTGCCCAACGCCAAACAGATAATAACCGACCCGCCGGCCGATTGCAGCCTGTGCGAACGCCTCGTCGCTTATCGCCGCGATAATGAGGCCGCCTATCCGGAATATTTCAACGCCCCGGCCCCGTCATTCGGACCCGCAAAGGCCGCATTGCTGATTGTCGGACTTGCGCCCGGCGTGCATGGGGCGAACCGCACCGGGCGCCCGTTTACCGGCGATTATGCCGGCGATCTTCTTTATGCGACGCTCAACAAATACGGCTTCGCCAATGACCGCTTCCGCGCCGACCCGAAAGACGGGCTGAAGCTTTTCGGCGCCATGGTAACCAATGCGGTTCGCTGCGTGCCGCCCCAGAACAAGCCCGTCGGCGCGGAAATTCGCGCCTGCCGGCCGTTTCTCATCAACCAGATTGACGCGCTCAAGCAGCTCAAGGCGATTGTCTGCCTCGGGCGCATTGCCCATGATTCGACGCTTGCCGCGCTCGGCCTGAAGGCGAAAGACGCCCCGTTCGGCCATGGCGCCGTTCACCCTGTGCCGTCGCGGAAAATAACCCTGTTCGACAGCTATCACTGCTCGCGTTACAATACGAATACGCGCCGGCTGACGCCGGAAATGTTTGAATCCGTCTTTGCCTCCGTACGCGACGCGGTCGATAAAGGCTGACATTGACTTTTTGCTGACGACACGCTCAGCCCCGGAGACGTCCACATGAGCAATCGAAACTGGGGGTTGCCGAGCCGCGACGAACAGCGCGCCATTCGCGACGCAAAATCCATCAAGCCCGCGCTCACCCTTTTTGTCAGCGCGGTCTTCGGCGTCATCGGCGCCGGCGTCGCGGCGGTGAGTTTCGCCGAAGCGCGGCTTGGCCTTGCCGGGCTTTTTCACGGCCCGAGCCTGATCGGCGCCGTGATCGCCGCCGGCTTTGGCTGCTGGATGTATATCTGGCTGGCGCGCCCGCGCTTTGCCGCCCAGCTTTCCGGCAAGGGCGACGCTTTCGCCAAGCTGGTGCGGTTTTACGCCAAGGCCGCCTTCTCACTCGGGGCTGTTTTATTGGTCGCAACCTTGCTCGGCGGCCTGCAACCCCGATTGCTCAGCGTACTGCTCTTATGCGCATCCGGCGGCGCAGGCGCGGCGGCGGCCTTCCAGACGGTGCTCGCTTTCGTTCCCCATTACGAAGAAGACGCAGGCAACGCCGGCGAGCGCTAATAACTCCCTAAATGCAAAAAGTAGTGAGATAAGGAAGTGAACGATAGTCACCGCGCCGTTTTCGCGACTGCCTTCATCGCATCGGCTAGCGCGTGCACCGTTTCTGAAAATACAGAGCAATCGACCAACAACGCACCGGCTTACGTCATTGAGCTATCCGATACCACACCAGCGCAAGCCTCGGTCAGGCTCACATTGCCCAAGAACAGCGGCGCCCCGACCGAGTGGAAACTTTATTCGCGCGCGGCGCAGATGAACGTTAACTCGCAGGTTCAGGACGTACGCTGCGACGATGCACGGATCGCCAAAGCAGACGATGATAGCTGGCCGGTCCCTGCCGGATGCGCGGTCATCAATTGGACGGTTGATTTCGTATCGTCGGCTGAAACATCCCCTGGCGATCAGCAAAGCGCCGTCATGCCGTCCGGCTGGCGCGTCTTTTCGAGTCCCTCATCATTGTTGCGCCTTTCGCCTGCGCCTTCCGCGCTTGCGACAGTGACGATCATCGATAAGAAATCGCCGCCGACAATTAGGAAACTGCCTGCCGACTCGGCGCCGCCGGCGTATTTCGTCATTGGTGCGGCGCCATTGCTACGCGCCGCGGCTAACGACGTCACGCTCAATTACGCCGGCGAGGATCTTGAAACGGTAACCGCCTATGTGTCGCCTCAGGAGCATCTGAAGGGGATCGAGTATTTCAAATCGATACTCGGCGAGGAGAAATCACGCGAAACGCCCGAACTGACAGTTGTCTGGTACGGCGTCTCACGCGAGCGTCATGAAATTAGCGGCGCGGCCGGTTACGATACGATGCTGGCGAATTATATACTGGAGCAAGATAATCCGTCAGCGGCTGAGTTCTACCGGCCGTTCGTTCTAGTCCTTCACGAACAGTTTCATCAGATATCCCTGTTGCCGGCGCCAATATGGGCTGGCGAAAGTCTTGCTCAATATTTCGCGCTGAAAGCCGCCAAAAAGATTCTGCCGGAAATTGCAGCCGTTCAGGAAATTTACGCTCAAGAAATCAACGGCCCACTGGATGCTGGGCCAGGGCTGTTGACCATTCAGCAGCAAATTATGAATGGCGACTACCGGAACTATTCATTATTGTACACTCGAGGTGCGAAATTCTGGTCTGCTATCGATACCGCGATTGCCAATGCGAGCGGCGGCGCGGCCAGCCTTGATGACTATTTGCCTGCAATCGGCGCACTCGACATTGATGCGAAGGCGACAGAACTGCCCGTGGCGTTTTTCAATGCGCTTTCCATTGTTGATGAAAGCGAGTTGAAAGCCTTGGCGAGCGCTTATTTGTAACGGCGGCGCAATTTTCATGCTGGCGCAAAAAGGATGCCGCCCTGGCCGCCGCCTATCCCAGATCCTTCATCAATCTTTGTTTTTGCCGGTTCCAGTCCCGCTGTTTTGACGTGTCGCGCTTGTCATGCAGTTTCTTGCCCTGTCCGAGCCCAATCTCCAGTTTGGCCCGGCCGCGTTCGTTAAAATAAAGCCGCAATGGGGTCAGCGTATAACCTTTTCGCTCAACCGCCTGGGACAGACGCGCGATCTCCCGCTTGTGCAAGAGCAGCTTGCGTTTTCTTTTCGGCTCGTGGTTCTCGCGATTGCCGGCGGAATATTCCGGGATATTGGCGTTGATCAGCCAGATGGCGCCGTCTTCGGGCGAGGCGTAACTTTCGGCGATATTGGCCTTGCCCTCGCGCAGCGCCTTCACCTCTGTGCCGGTCAGCACAAGGCCCGCCTCGATCACGTCCTCGATGAAATATTCGTGACGCGCGCGGCGGTTCTCCGCAACGACCTTGCGGCCTTCCTTCAGCTTGGCTGCCATCAGTCGATCAGGCCGAGCTCGCTGAGCGCGGCCTTTACCTTTGCTTTCGACGCGTCGCTCGGGCCGACCAGCGGCAAGCGCAACTCATCCGTACACAGTCCCATCAGCGACAGCGCGTATTTTGCCGGCGTCGGATTGGTGTCAGTGAACAATGCTTCATGCAATGGCGCCAGCCTGTCCTGCAGCGCCCGCGCCGTAACGATATCGTCACTGAGCAGTGCTTCTTGCAAATGCGCGCAAAGATCGGGCGCAATATTTGAAGTAACCGAAATGCACCCGACCCCGCCCATGGCGTTGAACCCCACCGCCGTCATGTCTTCGCCGGAAAGCTGGATGAAATCATGGCCGCAAAGGCGGCGCTGCAAGGCGACGCGGGCAAGATCGCCTGTCGCATCCTTGACGCCGATGATGCGCGGCAGCGTCGCCAGCGTCGCCAATGTCTCCGTCGTGACATTGACCGCCGTTCGCCCCGGCACGTTATAGATGATGATTGGCGCGTCGGTGGCGTCATGCAACGCGCGATAATGGGCGATCAACCCGGCCTGGCTCGGCCGATTGTAATAGCCGGTCACTGACAAGATCGCGTCAACGCCCACTTTCTCGAGGCGCTGCGCCATGGAGATCGTATAGGCGGTCTCGTTCGAGCCTGCGCCGCCGATCACCGGCACGCGGCCAGCCGCCGCCTCGACGCACAGTGAAACCACCCGCTCATGTTCGTCGTCGCTCAAGGTGGCGGATTCGCCTGTCGTGCCGACCGGCACCAGCCCGTGCGTGCCGGCCGCAATCTGCCGCTCGACGAGATCGACAAATGCCTTTTCGTCGACCGCGCCGTTTTTGAAAGGTGTGACAAGGGCCGTTATCGACCCGGTAAACTGTTTCATGGTCTCGGTTTTTCTCAAATTTAACGCCTCGATAGCCGCCATCAGCCCGTTCAGCAAGACACCGCCGGTTTTGATGCCAGCCGGAATGGGCTATTATGAGGCGGTCCGGTGAGATTACTGCGGGAGTTCGAGGGTATGGGGCGTTCAGCCTGCTGGCGCGTGATAAAGGGGGCTTCATCAGCAAAGTCGCGCATGCAGCCGTTTAAAAACGCGAAATCGGGAGCGTTGGCGATGATTTTCGCCTCTTTGGCTTTTCTTGCCGCGCAACCTGCCGCTGCGACGCCGAGCCCGCGTTTGAAACCGGCGGCGCCGGACCCTGTCTATATCAGCATGGACGACAAACAGCGCTTGCTGACTCTCGCTGAAACACTCAAGAAAAAACAGTTTTCCACAGCCCCTTCGCTGCTTGAGACGATAACCGACCCGATCGCCCGCAATCTCGGCCAATGGATGTATCTGATGGCCGAAGACCCGCTGGTCGACTTCAACGCCGCCGACGTCTTTCTGGACGCCCATATCAACTGGCCGATGCAAAGGCGTATCGCCGATCATGTGGAAGGCCGCATCCCCGACACGGCGCCCGCGACTGATGTGCTGGCGTTTTTCGACGTCCGAGATCCGGTCTCAGGCGAAGGCAAGATCCAGCTCGCCCGCGCGCTTTATGCGACAGGCAACCAGGATGGCGGCGACCGGCAGATACGCGATGCATGGATCAACCACAATTTCAAACTCGCCGAAGAACAACGAATCCTCTCTGTCCATGGCGGGCGCTTGAGCAAGGCAGATCACGCCGCCCGCGTCGACCGGCTGTTATGGAGCCGCCAGGTAACCAATGCGCGCAGGGTTTTCTCTCGGCTGTCCGGCAAGGATCGCCGCATGGCGGAGGCGCGGGCCGCCCTGTTGCTCAGCGCCTCGAGCGCGCCGCGCCTCTACAACAAGCTTTCCACTGAGGAGCAGCTTGATTCCGGCTTGCTGCATGCGGCGGTGCGTTATTACCGCCGCAGCGGCGAAGAGAGCCGCGCGATCGCCCTCGCCGCGCTTGCGCCGGAAGACCCGGCTGAAATTCGAGACGGCGCGCGCTGGTGGGATGAGCGCCAATTATTGATGCGTTGGGCGCTCAAAAACGGGCGTTTCGCCGACGCTTACACGCTTGCCGCCGGGCACCGCCTGACCAGCGGCGGCGATTATGCGGAAGCTGAATTCTATGCCGGCTGGATTGCACTGCGGTTTCTGAACGCGCCGGCCCGCGCCGAAGTGCATTTTCTCGCACTTGCTTCAGACGTGTCATCGCCGATTTCGGTATCGCGCGCGAATTACTGGCTCGGGCGCGCGGCGGCGGCCAACGGCGCGCGTGATCGCGCCCGCGAATTTTACGCGCGGGCAGCGCGTCATTATTATTCCTATTACGGACAATTGGCGAATGAAGCGCTCGGCGACAGCGCTCAGGCGAAATTCTCGCCAGTGACGGATTCAAGCGCCGTCGATCGCGCATTGTTCGCATCTCGTCCTTCGGTCGCCGCACTGCGCATCCTGACCGATCTCGATCTCGATTACGAGTTCATGGTCTTCGCGTATCATGTGGATGGCGAACTCGAACGTCCTGGCGAGTATATAGAGCTTGCAAAACTCACCGACGGCGAAGGCGCGCCGCACCTTACCGTTCGCGCCGGCAAGGTTGGCATCCAGCGCGGCGCCTTTGCGCCGCAGGTTGCCTATCCGCTGGTCTTCGTGCCGGAAGAAGCCGTGCGTTTTGTCGCTCCGGAAGTCATTCTCGGCCTGTCGCGACAGGAAAGCGAGTTTAACCCCCGCGCCTATTCGCGGGCCGGCGCGCGCGGCGTCATGCAGCTTATTCCGTCTACGGCGCGCCTAACCGCCCGCAAGGAAGGGCTGACCTATAATCGATCGGCGTTGCTGGACGATCCCGTCTACAACATGACCATCGGATCAGCGCATCTTTCACACCTGCTGGAACGCTTTGACGGATCGCTGGTGATGACATTCGCGGCCTATAACGCCGGCGCCGCGCGCGTCGATCGCTGGATCAACGAATATGGCGACCCGCGATCAAGCGCCGTCGACCCGCTCGACTGGGTCGAACTCATTCCGTTCTCCGAAACCCGCAATTACGTGCAGCGCGTCTTGGAAAACGTGCAAGTCTATCGTGGTCGCCTCAATGACCGGCCGATCCCCGGACGCCTCCACGCCGATATCGAACGGGGCGGCCCCAGCGATCGCGTCGCGGCGACAAAGCCGCCATCAATCGTGCTTGCCAACGCCGCGTCGTCATATGGCGCAACAGCGCTGCCGCCCTTGCCGGAGCGCACGGCGGAACGCGCACGCCGCTATGCGCAGGAATTGACGCAGCCAGCCGCCCCTGCCGAGCAAACAACGCAGTCCGCGCCAGCAGCGGTCTCGCCAATCGCCCTCAGCGCACCCGAAGCGACAGCAACAGCGCCGACGGACAAGGCGGCTCGCGCAAACAACGTTGAAGCCAAACTCGCCAATGTTGAGACCGCGCCCGCGCCGATCATTGAACCAGCGCCCGAAGGAGACGCCGGCATACAATCCGAAACAATGATTCTCGGCGGCGATGCGTCGATGGACAAAGTCGCCGAAATCCTCCGCCGCATGCCCGCTGCGGAGGCTGTGCCCGAAACATCGCAAGACGCCTTGCCAAGGGACTCGTCCCGCCGCGAGCCAGAGCGCGCAGCACCTGTCCTGTCGCTTGCAGAAAACGACGCCGCAACACCTGACGCGCCGCCGGCTGGCGCCGCCCAAACCACAAGCCCAACGGCCGATAAAATTTCGCTCAGCGACGAAGCCATCGAAGAGTGTCTCGCCTATCGCGATTTCATCGCGCGCAATTCGGAAGAAGAAGAGACCGCCGCGGCCGACCTCAACGCCGGCATGCTAGCCGAGCTGAAAGGCGGCGGCGCGGGCTGCGACACCCAGCCTTGACGCATGGCAGCGCAAACCCCGCCTCGCAAAATCGTTCAACGTTTCATCGGCTAATGCGCCTTGCATTGCCCGGCGCGTTCGGGCATTACCGGCGACGGAGACGTGGCCGAGTGGTCGAAGGCGCTCCCCTGCTAAGGGAGTAAGCGGCTTAACCCCGCTTCGAGGGTTCGAATCCCTTCGTCTCCGCCACTTTATCGCTCGCCGGACAATCGCTTCGCGATGCCCTCCGCGAGGGCGGCCTGACCGGCCGACGCGCAGTCGCGCGTTTCGGATGCGGCGCTCGAAATTCTCGACCAGATCCTCCGCCAGAACCGTTCTCAAGGACGAGAACGAACCGGTCCGCACGAAAGCTTGTCCGAACCCTCGATTCTCAATTCTGCACGCCGAAGGCGCCCCTCGATTCTCAATTCTGCGCGCCGAAGGCGCGCGGGGCCCGCGCTTCACGAATCCAACGGCGTCAACATCGCAGCGACGATGGCTTCGGGGCGGTCTTCTTGAACCAGATGCCCGGCGCCGGGAATTCGCTGCAGCGGCTGGCTGGAAATGCGGCGTGCGAGCTCTTCGCCCTTCGCAACCGAAATCCATTCGTCATCCTCACCCCATAATACTCGCACCGGACAATCGAGCCTTGTGTACGACGTTTCAATCTCATCGGTATATCGCTGGTCCATCTGTGCAATCTGGCGGTAGAACGCCTTCTGCCCCTCCGTTCCGGTCCACGGACGCGAATAGACCGCAATCGCTTCGTCAGAAAGTGGCTGACGCGCGCCGCTCCGAAGATAAGCACCAAGCACCGCCTCATGCATATAACCCGGCATTTGCGCAAAGGCGGCTTCATGCCGGCGAACATGCTGAACCAACGGCGAGCCCCAGGGCGCAAGCGCGACAGCGTTGAAAACCGTCAAGGACGCATAGCGCAGGCCATTCAGGAAATATCCGCGAAGCGCCGTGGCGCCGCCGAAATCATGGGCGAGAATATGCGGCCGTACCAAGCCCCATTCGGTGAGTAACGCCGCCAGGACCTTGTTTTGAACGCCGAGAGAGACGTCCTGCCCATCGCACATTTCCGACAGGCCGTAGCCGACGAGGTCGAAATAATAGACCGTCCAACGTCCGACCAGCTGCGGGATGATGCGCCGCCAGACTTGCGATGAAAACGGTGTGCCGTGAATGGCGACAAGCGCAGGCCCGTCGCCCATGCATCCCCAGCGGACATTGTTCCCGAGGATGGTGGTTCCATTTGGCAGGTCGAGCATACAACTTCTCATATTGTTATTTCGCTAAATGACGATATGATCAGATCATGAACCGGTCAACCCAGCAAAAAGCGCTTTCCAGCGATACGCGGATGACGATCCTGCGATTGCTTTCTGCGCCTGAAAAACACTTCAGCGAACAATGGTCGGCTGATCCGGCGGCGTTCGGCGTGTGCATGAGTCTCATCGCCGACGCTATCGGCGTATCGCAGCCCACCATCAGCCGCCATCTCGATCTGTTGAAACAGGCCGGATTTATTACCGTCCGCAGGCATCATAAATGGTCTTACTGCCAGCGCGATGACGCCGCGATCAACGAGCACCTCGGTTGGCTGAAAGACGAACTGTTTGCCCCCGCCAAGGCAGATTAGACGCCGCACCTACTGCCAAACGCACAAAGGCTTTGCCGGCGCCGCGATTGCTGATAAGGAACGCGTCCCTTTCGCGCGGCCTCGCCGCCAGCAAGGGCCTGTAGCTCAATTGGTTAGAGCTGGCGGCTCATAACCGCTAGGTTGGGGGTTCGAGTCCCTCCGGGCCCACCATCTTTACCGTTTCCGTTCTGCGCCTATTCGTTAGAACCGCCACATTTAGGCCCATGCTTCCGCCTTGATTTCGCCGTGCGGCCGAGGTCACATCATGCGGCAATTCGAAGGACAAAATTCCATGCGCCACTTTCTCCTCCCGATCGCCGCCAGCGCCCTATTGGCCGCGGGCTGCACCGCCCAAGAGGCAAGCGCCGCCGACGCAACGGCGCGGACCATCACCGTCAACGGCCAGGGAAGCGCAACAGCCGCGCCCGACATGGCGGTGATCACCATTGGCGTTGAAAGCGAAGCCAAGAACGCCGCCGAGGCCTTGCGCCTCAATTCCGCGCGCATGACGGCGACCCTCGACAAGTTGAAAGAATTGGGTGTTGAGGCGCGCGACCTGCAGACCTCCGGCTTGTCGGTAAATCCGCGTTACGATTACGAGCGCAATCGCTCAAAGCCCGAGATTATCGGCTTCGTCGCCTCCAACAGCGTCACCGCACGCCTGCGCGACCTCGAAAAGGCTGGTGAAGTGATCGATGAAGCGGTGCAATCGGGTGCCAATTCGCTGGGCGGCATTTCATTCGGATTTGCTGATCCGAAGCCGCTGATGGACGACGCACGGCGTGATGCTGTTACGGACGCGATGGCCAAAGCCGAATTGCTGACCGAGGCGGCCGGCGTCAAACTTGGCAAGTTGATGACTATTCAGGACGGCTATATCTCCGCCCCGCAACCGAAGCGGATGATGGCGCGGCTCGAATTCGCCGCCGACGCCGTCCCGCTCGAAGCCGGCGAATCCGAAGTCGCGGCCACTGTGACGTTGGTTTACGAGATTGAATAGTCAAGGCGCGCCAGCCTCCGTCCGAGGCTGGCGCTGATCAGCTTTATTTAGCGAATTGTTCGCCGAAGAAATCGCCCTCATTCCAGGTCGGACGGGACGGCGCCTCTGCGAGCGCATTGGCGATGATGTAATTGATCTCCGCAAAGCGCGCGAGATCGCTATAGAGGATTGGCTGGGCCGGTTCATCGCTGGGACGGTGATAGTGGTTCTTGTAGAAATCCCAGAACTGCTCTTCGCCGCCATTTTCAAACCCGGTCCACAGGAAGATTGACGGCACGCCCTGCTCCACAAAGCGGTAATGATCCGAGCGCGTGAAGATGCCCAATTGCGGGATGGGGTCAGGTGAAAGACGAACGCCAGCCTGCGCCAGCGCCTCTTCCATGATCGGCCCAATGGTGGAGCGTTCCGCGCCAAAGGCAACAACATCCGTAAACGCATGAAGCATTACCGGCATGTCGAGATTGACATTGGCGACCATCTCGCCATCGCCGACAGTCGGGAAATGTGCAAAATAGTCAGAGCCGAGAAGACCTTTTTCTTCCGCAGTCACCGCAACGATCATGACGCTGCGCTTCGGCGCTTCGTCTTCGGTCAGGCGCCGGGCAACCTCGAGCATGGTGGCGACGCCGATAGCGTTGTCCATAGCGCCGTTGTTGACGCCATCCTCGCCCTTGGCGATCGCATCTTCATCAATACCGATATGATCAAGATGCGCCGTCAGGATGACATATTCGTCTTTCAGCACCGGATCAGAGCCTGGAATAAGACCGACCACATTGGGGCTCGATGTTTTCTCGGCCGTCATCGCACCGGCCATGGAAATGCGCACCTCGAGGTCGAACCCTTCCGGCGCTTCGCCTTCCGCATCCGCCGCCGCACGCACTGTCTCATAAGATTGCGCCGCGCCTTCAAACAACAAGGACGCCTTTTCCGGGTGCAGCGTGGCGCTACCTTTGATGTTGGGGCCCGAAGTTTCGGCGCGGCCATCGGGCCAGATCCAGGTCATCGCAGTGTAAGTCGGATGCGCCACATAGCGATCCCACGGCCGGCGTTCTTCGCCCGCAGCAGTGAACAAGGAAATCGCGCCAATCGCGCCGCGCGCCGAGGCTTCTTTCGCCTTCAGACCGCCCGAGCTGAAATGCGCGCGGCTTTCATTGTCGAACTTGTCCGGCGCGCCAGAGAAATATACTGCGATCTTGCCCTCAAGATCGACGCCCGCGTAATCGTCATGGCCGAATTCCGGCGCATGAACGCCAAAGCCGACAAAGACCGCTTCAGCATTCTCGATACTGAAGGTCTCGCGTGCGATTGACGGGAACAGGCGGAAATCCTCAAGGCTTGTCAGGTTGTGCGTTTCACCATCTGGTCCGGTGACGGAAAGCGCCGCCGCGTCGAGCACCGGCGTCGCCGCCCGGAACGGTACATTCTGGAACCATTCGCCGTCAGCGCCCGGCTGAACGCCCATCGCTTCCATTCGCGCCGCCACATATTCAGCCGCGTCAAGATAGCCCTGCGTACCGGCCTCTCGCCCTTCGCGGGCGTCATCAGCAAGCCAGTTCACATCCATGCGCAGCCGTTCAGCGTCGCTCGTTTCCGCGCCGACGGTCGAAACCGCCGCCTGCATGGAAAGCTCGCCAACCGGCGGCGCTACAGTCGCGCAAGCGCCCGCCGCGATGAGGCCAAGGATGGCCGGAATTCGGGTTTTCATCAAAGTCATTCAACACTCCTGAAAATTCCGCGGGATTAGGCGTGCGCCGGATGGGTACGTCAACTCTCAATGTTGCTAATCGTGGCACTGCGACAAGCGTAGTGATGTGATTTTGCAACGCTGACCGCCTCGATTTGGCGACCGCCCGCCTCGGTAGTATGATGAAGGATCAGGGGAGATCGGGCCATGCACTATGCACATTTGCGCCCTGCGCTTTTTTTAACGGCGCTCACCGCCGCTTTTCTTGTCTTTGCAGCCTTGAACGGCGCGGCCGCAAGCCAGACCCATGAAAACGGCATTGGCCCGGACCCGGATGGCGACACCAATCCCGCCACCATCACCGGCGTCATTGCCAGGACCGGCGCGGCCGCAGACAAGTCAAGCGAAGCCCCTTATCGCGTCATCTCCTTTGAGCCGCCGCCGGGCGCCCATGGCGAGGTGATCATCAATGACTATGCGGAAAGTTTTGGCGTCACGTTTTCGCATGGGGCGACGCGCCAGATCTGCGAGGGACAACGGCGTTTCCATTACGACACCATGTGCACTTACGAAGCCGCGCCGAGCGGTTCTTTCGCCGCCGGCTATCTCAATCATTTGAACGCACCGTTGGTGATCACTTTCAACGAGCCTGTCTGCGTCGTCACCATGGCGATCTACCCGACCGGCGGGCGCGAGGGCGAGCCGTTCACTGTGATGATTGAAGGCTGGGACAATACCGGCGCGGCGCTACCGCCGGCGCATGCCGCGTTCGAATGGACGAAATACGCCGTGCGCTGGCGCCACATGGCTGGCGCCTATTATCTCGGCGGTCGCGCGAAAAAAATCGCCGTCAGCATGAAAAGCGGCACGCCGTCTGAGGCCAGCGATGTATTGCGCTATCTGATCGACGATCTCGCCTTCGTAACTGAAGATTGCGCCGGCGTGCTCGCGGAGTTTGCAGAAGTAGACGGCCCCGGCGCCGCCCCATTGCAAGACGCCCCCTTGAGGATTGACGCCGATCTCGACGAAGAGCTGGTCGGCGAAGATATTATCGAGGATTTGCCGCCGGGTTCTTGATTAGCGGATTCCGGCCAAGCCAAAGCGCACCGCTTCCAGGCGCGGCGCTATCCGCCTGAATTGACGCTTCCCGCTTTTCAGGCCGTCTGATCGTCGATAGCGGCGTCCGGCGCGTTTTTCATCACGGACGCAATACCGTTTTCCGCAGATGCGGTCGATTCATACATCTGCGATTGGCCAATCACTTGATGGTTCGCCGCTTTCAGGACGAAATAGGGCTTGCCGCTGGTAGACTCCTTAACTTCAAAGCGAGATTTGTCGCCGGCGTTCTTGCGCACCGACGCGATCCCGTTTTCCGCGCCTGACTTATCCTTGTAGCCTTCGCCGGAAAGGATGTTTTCCCCATTGCCGGCCTTAAGCCGGAACCGGAATTCACCCGCCTTGTCCTTATAGAGTTCGAACTTGCCTGCCATTCGGTCTCTCTCCCTCGAAAACCTAATCGCCCCCTGCCATTAGTCGCGATTCCGCGCGAGATTGCAAATAAGGCGAGACCGCGTAAATGTTCCAGAATCGTTCTCATTTTTGTAAGCTGTAATCATGTCCTCCCAAGTCGACCGCAAAATGTCCATTTCAGAGCGCGCCATGGCCGCCGCCCGCCCCCAGCCTGCCATTACCGATGCGCAAAACGCCCCTTATTTGGAAGGGTTGAATGACGAACAGCGCACCGCCGTGCTCGCCATGGAAGGACCGGTGCTGATGCTCGCCGGCGCCGGGACGGGCAAGACCCGGGCGCTGACCACGCGTCTCGCGCATATCCTCAATACCGGGCGGGCGAGCCCGTGGCAGGTGCTCGCCGTAACCTTCACCAACAAAGCCGCGCGCGAGATGAAGGAACGGATTGCAAAGCTCGTCGGCGACAATGTGGAGGGCATGAAATGGCTCGGCACATTTCACTCCATCGCCGCGCAGATCCTGCGCCGTCATGCGGAACTCGCGGGCCTCAAATCAAGCTTCACCATTCTCGACGCCGATGATCAGACGCGCCTCGCCAAACAGGTGGTCGAAGCCGCGAATATCGACGAGAAGCGTTGGACGGGCCGCGCCCTCGCCTACATGATCGATGCCTGGAAAAACCGCGGCCTGACGCCGGACAAGGTTCCCGCAAATGAGGCGTACCATTTCGCCGACGGCAAGGCGATTGATCTTTACAGGGCCTATCAGGCGCGGCTGCAGACGCTGAACGCGGCTGATTTCGGCGACCTATTGGTCCACAATCTGACGATATTCCAGAACAACCCGGAAGTGCTCGAAGAATACCAAAAGCGTTTCCGCTACATGCTGGTGGATGAGTATCAGGACACTAATATCGCGCAATATCTGTGGTTGCGGCTGCTAGCGCAAAAGCACAAAAACATCTGTTGCGTCGGCGATGACGACCAGTCGATTTATGGCTGGCGCGGCGCGGAAGTTGAAAACATTTTGCGGTTTGAAAAGGATTTTCCGGGCGCCAATGTTATTCGACTGGAGCGCAATTACCGGTCGACGCCGTCAATCCTCGGCGCCGCGTCCGGATTGATCGCCGCCAATGCCGCGCGGCTTGGGAAAACATTGTGGACCGACGCCGATGAAGGCGAAAAGGTTAAAATTCGCGGCGTCTGGGACGGCGAGGAAGAAGCGCGCATCATCGGCGACGACATCGAAGCGGAGCAATCGAAGGGCCGCTCGCTTTCCGACATGGCCGTGCTGGTGCGCGCCTCGTTTCAGATGCGCGCCTTTGAAGAACGCTTCAACACGCTTGGCCTTGCCTATCGCGTTGTCGGCGGCCCGCGCTTTTACGAACGCGAGGAAAGCCGCGACGCGCTTTCCTATCTGCGGCTGATCCGCTCGGCTGATGACGATCTCGCTTTTGACCGGATCGTCAACAAACCGAAACGCGGCCTTGGCGACAAGGCGTTGCAGATCCTGCACAAGATCGCCCGCGCGCAAGGCGCGCCATTAATGGCGGCGGCCCGCATCGCGCTTGAAAGCGATGAGTTGCATGCGGCAGCGCGGCGTTCGCTGGTGAATTTCGTCGACACGATCGACCGATGGTCGCGCGATGCAAAAGACATGGCGCCGGCGGACCTCGCCGAGCTCGTTCTTGAAGAGTCCGGCTATATCGACATGTGGAAGAATTCCAAAAGCCCGCAGGCGCCCGGCAAGCTCGATAACCTTAAAGAGCTCATTCAGGCGGTTTCCGAATTCGACACGCTTGAGGCCTATCTCGACCATGTTGCGCTGGTCTCCGAGATTAATGACGACGCCGGCGAAGGCCAGGTCTGGTTGATGACGCTTCACGCCGCCAAGGGGCTCGAATTCCCGGTTGTCTTTCTGCCCGGCTGGGAAGAGGAAATCTTCCCGTCGAAACGCTCACTGGATGAGAACGGCAATGCCGCGCTCGAAGAAGAACGCCGGCTCGCTTATGTGGGCATCACCCGCGCAGAGGAAAGCTGCCGCATTTCCTTCGCCGCCAACCGCCAGATCTATGGTCGCTGGCAGGCAGCGATGCCCTCGCGGTTCATTGATGAATTGCCTGAAGAACATGTGGAAGTGGTCTCCGAGCCCGGCCTTTACGGCAATGCGGCTTCCAGCTTCGCCAGCCATTCCGATTTTGACGGTGTGAAACTGCGCAACGGCGCTTATTACGACAATCCGGGCTGGCGGCGTGCGCGCGCAGCAACCGCGCGGCCTTCGGCGAAACCGCCGCTAATCGAAGGGCGCGGCGCGACCGTATCTGTCAGTGCGCCGGGAAAGTCGAAATTCAAAAAAGGCCAGCGGGTTTTCCATCAAAAATTCGGCTACGGAACAATTGCGTCCGTTGATGGGCAAAAATTGACCGTCAATTTCGAACATTCCGGCTCGAAAAAGGTGATCGACTCATTTGTCGAAGCCGCCTGACAAAACCGCCATGGAGGCGACAATTACTTTCATCAAAACAATCTCAATGGATGGCGCGCAAGGCCGTCTCAAGACGCTTTATGATCGCATTAAGGGGCCAGACGGGCGCGTCGATAATATTCTGGCCGCGCACAGCCTTCGCCCGCATTCGCTCGAAGGCCATATGGCGCTTTACAAAAATGTATTGCATCATAACGCCAATTTGACGCCGAAATGGTTTCTTGAAACAGTCGGCGTTTTCGTCAGCCAGCTAAACGATTGCAGCTACTGCGTCGATCACCACTTTGCCGGTCTGCGCCGGCTGCTCAATGATGATGCGCGCGCCGAGCGTATCAAAGCCGCGCTTGATCACGCCGCCACAGGCGCCCTAATCGAAACGGATGCACTGTCGCCGAGAGAAATCGGCGCCCTCGCCTATGCCGCGAAATTAACGCGCACGCCGTCAATGGTCGCTGAAAAGGACGTGGAGGCCATGCGCGCCGCCGGATGGGATGACGGCGGCATTCTGGAAATTAATCAGGTTACGGCTTATTTTAGCTATGCAAACCGCACGGTCCTCGGACTGGGCGTTACGACCGAAGGCGACGCACTTGGCTTGTCGCCAAACAACAGCGACGATGAGAATGACTGGGGCCATCAATGATGGCTGGCAAGATCATCGGTAAATTACTATTTCTGCCCGCAATCGCGTCGGCCTCTATTTTTGCGGCCGCATTTGCACAAGAGCCTGTCGAAGAGAACAAGAACACGGTTGTCGTCTTCGGCATGATCCATGGCGGCCATACGACAAGCGAGCATTATTCCATCGATTTCCTGAAGCGTGCTATCAACGCCGTCGACCCTGATTATGTCATCACCGAGATTCCGCCGGACCGGCTGGCGAACGCTGCGCGCGGGTTTGAACGCGACGGCGCCGTTTCAGAACCGCGCGTCGCTCGCTTTCCCGAATATGTCGACGCGCTATTCCCGTTGTCGAGGGAGCTTGATTTCAAGATCATCCCCGCCGCCGCGTGGACCGAAGGAATGGCCGCCTATCGCCGCGACGCGTTAAACGCGATCGAGAACGCCCCCGCGCGCGCCGAGGACTGGAAGGCATATGAGGCCGCCATCGAAAAAATGGAAATCGCGATTGGCGATCGCGGCGATGATCCCTTCTTCATCCATACCGAAGAGTATGATCGCATCACCAAGCTGGGACTGGCGCCTTACGCAACCTTGTTCGCCAATGATCTGGGGCGCGGCGATTGGGAACGCATCAACGCCGCCCATTACGCCCTGATCGACGCGGCGCTAAACAACCATCAATATGAAGGCGCGCGCATCCTCATCACCTTCGGCGCCGGTCACAAATACTGGTTCCTTGAAAAACTGCGCGCGCGCGAGGATATCAATCTCATTGACCCGGCGCTGTTTCTTCGAGATGCAACGCGCTGACAAACAAGAATTGCGATCATGACCTTTAAACACATATGGCTTGGCGATCAGCTCGACCTTGAACGGGCGGGCGATATTCTTAACGACCATTTCGGACAGTCCTGCGCGGTCAGTCTCGTCAAACAAAATCCCGAGGCAGACACGAGCGACTGGCGGCTCGAAGCCTATTTTGAGGAAGCGCCCGGCGAGGAAGCACTCGGTCAGATACTGTCCGGCTGTGATATGGCGCCCGCCTCCACAGCTGAAGAATTGCCGGATGTCGATTGGGTCGCGCATTCGCTCGAAGGTCTTGGCATCGTTCGCTGCGGACGTTTTGTCCTTTACGGCATCCATGACGCCGACAAGCTTCCCGGCGGCGAGGGCGATATTGAAATCCGAATCGACGCCAATCAAGCTTTCGGCACCGGCCATCACCCGACAACAGCAGGCTGCCTCACGCTGCTTGAGCGTTTCGCAGGCTTCGCGCCAAAGTCGATCTTCGATCTCGGCTGCGGGTCCGCCGTGCTCGCCATCGCAGCGGCGAAAATGTGGAACCGTCAGATCCTGGCCAGCGATATCGACGCGAAATCCATTGAAATCGCCAAAGAGAACGCCGAATTGAACGGCGTCAGCGACAATCTCCACCTGGTGACGGCCGCCGGATTCGACCATCCGGAGGTTTCCGAGTCGGCGCCCTTCGATTTCGTTTTCGCCAATATTCTTGCCGGACCGCTCGCAGAGTTGGCGCCGGCCATGGCCGAGCATGTGGCCAAGAATGGCCGCGTCATGCTCGCCGGCCTCATGACCGAGCAGGCGACCCGCGTCATCACCGCCTATGAAGCGGTCGGGTTCAGGGTGATCAACAAACTCGACCAGCCGACCTGGCCAGTGCTTCTGCTGGTCAAAAACTAATCCAGCAACGCCTCTTGAGGCCGCGCGGCGAAGGGGCGATATTCCCTCGGTTCACAACAATCTCGCGGATTTTTTTCATGTTCCAGACATTCGAACCCGTTTCCGACCGGTCATTTGCGCGCAAGCACCTGCCGCTATTGCGAGCGGAGATGAAGAAACAGGGCCTCGACGGCTTTATCATTCCGCATGATGACGAATATCAAAACGAATATATACCGGAATATGCCGAGCGGCTGATGTGGGTGAGCGGCTTTTCCGGATCCGCAGGCGCCGCCATCGTCATGACAGACGCAGCCGTTATTTTCACCGACGGGCGGTATACGCTGCAAGTGCGCCAACAGGTCGACAGTGAATTTTTCGATTACGCCGACATGACGGCAACGCCTGTCGATGCATGGCTTTCCGATAATGCGGCGCGCGGCGCGACAATCGGCTATGATCCCATGCTGCACACCTCCGCCGGCGTCAGGCGGTTGCGCGCGGCCGCGAACGCCGCCGGCTTTACTCTTGTCGCACTCTTGGAAAACCCGGTCGATTGCGCCTGGAAAGACCAGCCGGCGGCGCCGCTGACGCCAGCGCGGCCGCATGACCTCAAATATGCAGGCAGATCATCCATTGAAAAGCGCAGAGAGATCGCAGCGGCGCTGCAAAAAGCCGGCGCCGACGCCGCGCTTATTACCGCACCGCCGTCAATCGCCTGGCTGTTCAATATTCGCGGACAGGACGTCGCCCGTTCGCCATTGCCCCTCGCACGCGCGCTGATCAACAAGGACGGGACGGCGAGCCTTTTCATCGCACCGGAAAAAGTCGGTAATGAGTTACCGGAATTTCTTGGCGACGATGTCGATATTCGCGCGGAAACCGACGTCGCAGCGGCGCTCGAAAAACTCGGGACGCAAGGCGCGCGCGTCGCCGTCGACCCGGCGCTGGCGCCATCGAAATATGTGGATGACCTGAAACAGGCCGGCGCGAAAGTCATCGACCTTGCCGACCCATGCGCCCTGCCCCGCGCCACCAAGAATGAGACCGAAATTGCCGGAACGCGCGCCGCACATATTCGCGACGGCGCCGCAGTGACGCAGTTCCTTCATTGGCTCGATACCGAAGCGCAGTCGGGCGAAATTGACGAAATCGCCGCCGCGTCGCAGCTCGAAGAAATCCGCGCCGGGTCAGGAGAGTTACGCGATCTCAGTTTCGACTCAATTTCCGGCGCCGGGCCGAATGGCGCCATCGTTCACTACCGCGTTTCGACCGAATCCAACCGCAAGCTGAAAAAGGGCGAACTGTTCTTGATCGATTCCGGCGCTCAGTACCAAGACGGAACGACCGACATTACGCGCGTCGCCAATATTGGCGAGCCCACGCAAGAAATGCGCGACCGCTTCACGCGCGTTCTGAAAGGGCATATCGCACTGGCGACCATGCGCTTTCCAAAAGGCACGACCGGCCATCAGCTCGACGCCATTGCGCGCAAACCATTATGGGATGCCGGGCTCGATTACGACCACGGCACCGGCCATGGGGTTGGCTCGTTTCTGGGCGTTCATGAAGGCCCGCAACGGATCGCCGCTGCGCCGAACGCGCAGGCCTTGTTGCCCGGCATGATCCTTTCCAATGAGCCCGGCTATTACAAGGCAGGCGAGTTTGGCATTCGCATCGAGAACCTGATCGTCGTTACGCAACCAAAACCGGCGCCCGGCGGCGAACGCGAAATGATGGCGTTTGAAACCATTACGCTGGCGCCGATCAATCTCAATCTTGTCGATCCGGTTTTACTTAGCGAAAACGAACGCCATTGGCTCAACGATTATCATGCGCGCGTGCGCGAAACATTGAGGCCGCTATTGCCGGCGGACATACAGGACTGGTTCGCAAACGCGACGCGGGCGATTTAACGCCGGCGCCGCACGGTGCTGCATAGCGCCGCGGCCAATCAGCCGATTGATCGAAGCGTGACGCATGGGGTGTTTTCGTCAAATGCCTGGCGCATTCGCATCAGGCAAGTTCAGCAATCAACTGCCCAAACTATCAACCGCCAAAGTTTGCCCGCCTTATTGCGCTTGGTCCAGCCCAAGACGGCGCAAGCTTTTATTCTGCAGCGGCCGGTGTCGGCTCCTCATCACCAGCGGTTTTCGGCTCCTCCGCCGGCTTGGCGGCGGTGCGGCGCGGCGCGCGCTTACGGCGCGGCTTTTTTTCCGCCTCAGCAGGCTTGTCGTCCGCCTCAGGTGAAGACTCGCCCGACGTTTCTTCTTCCGCAGCCGGCGCCTCGGTCTCACTGGCGCCATTGCGTCGCGGCGCACGAGCACGCCGCGGCTCACGGTTGCTGCTACGCTCATCGTCGCCTGAATCGACAGACGGCTGTTCGTTGTCGCCTTCTTGCTGTGATTGTTGCGGCTGTTGTTGCTGCTGATTGGCCTGCGCCGCGCGGATCATGCGGTAATAGTGCTCTGCGTGCTGAAGGTAGCTCTCAGCCTTGATCCGGTCGCCTGCTGAAGACGCATCACGCGCCAAAGCCTGATATTTATCGAATATCTGGTTAGCGGTGCCGCGAATGCGGACATCGGGTCCATTCGAGTCAAGCGCTCTGTTCGGGTTGACGCCCTGACGGCGGCGTTGATTGCGACCACGCTTCATATGTCTGCCTTTTTACAAGTTCCCCAATGCGAGACGGCCCAATGGCCACTCTCGCGAAAAAACATGATGTCCGGATCAGGCGGCGCTGGCGCGCCATTGTTTCATTCTTGTATCTAGTTCGTTTCGCAGCATTGCTGCGGATTCACAGAACCGACTGTTTCCTTATCGGGACCTGACGGTTGTCGGATTTCAGATTATGGCCGCAGCCGAACGAATACGTTCCAAAGCGCTGCGCCCCTCATCGCCATGTATGATAGGCGGTTGGCCGGGCATTTCAATCCTTTTTTTGCCCGTTTCGGTCAAAGGCGACGCCGCGCGGCCGGCCGGCAAGGTCATAAATAGTTAAGATTTGCCCATTCCCGAGCTGCGCAGACCGAACCAGCGCACTGAGCTCGCCCGTCTGGTCAAAGCCGCATTCCAGCATCACAAGTGCGTTTGGCGCCAGAAATGGCGAAATCTGTGACAATATGGAGCGCATTGCATCAAGCCCATCAGCGCCCGCAAACAGCGCGCCGTGCGGTTCATAGCCAGACACGTCGCGCATCAGGCCCTCCCGGTCCTGGTCGCGAATATAAGGCGGATTGGCGATAATGATGTCGAAATGACCCGATAGCGGCGCAAACCAGTCGCCTTCGAGGAAAACGGCGCGGTCCGCCATCCCGAGATTACGCGCATTGTCCTCAGCCACCGCCAACGCTGCGGCAGACCGGTCGACGCCGACGCCTGACGCATTCTCATATTCGTTGAGCAACGCCAAAAGCAGGCAGCCCGAACCGGTCCCAAGATCGAGAATCCGCAACGGGGCCTGCCTCGGGCGGCGGGCGGCGGCCATTTCGATCAGACACTCCGAATCTTCACGCGGGATCAACACATCCGGCGTCACCCGAAACGCCATGCTCCAGAATTCCTTGACGCCAGTGATATATGCCACCGGCTCCCCCGTCGCGCGCCGTTTCAACAACGCAGCGTAACGCTCGCACGCTTTCGCACTCAGCGCGTCGCCCGAACGCTCGATGAAAACGGCATCGTCGATGCCGAGCACATGTTTCAACAGCACTTTCGCATCAAGCAGCGCGATTGGCGCATCTTTGAGATACCGCGCGCCACTGCGCAACACGGCGCCCACGGTCTCGTCATCGAAAACAGGTTGCGCGGCGTCAGGCATCTTCCTGCATCGCCGCCAGCCGGTCGGCGCGATCTTGCGCGCGCAATTCCTCTATGATCGGGTCAAGGCCGTCGCCGCGAATGACTTCATCGAGATTATGCACAGTCAGCCCGATGCGGTGGTCTGTAACCCGGCTTTGCGGAAAGTTATAGGTACGGATGCGTTCGGACCGGTCGCCTGAACCGACCATGCCCTTGCGGGCGGCAGCGCGTTCAGCGTCGGCGCGGGCGCGCTCAGCCTCATAAAGGCGTGCACGGAGAATCTTCATGGCTTTCGCGCGATTCTTGTGCTGAGATTTTTCATCCTGCTGACTGACCACAACGCCGGTGGGAATGTGCGTGATGCGAACAGCCGAATCCGTCGTATTCACCGACTGCCCGCCCGGACCGGATGCCCGAAACACGTCGATGCGCAGATCCGCTTCGTTGATCTCTATATCCACTTCTTCCGGTTCGGGCAGCACCGCAACCGTCGCGGCAGAGGTGTGCACGCGGCCTTGCGTCTCGGTCGCCGGAACCCGCTGTACCCGGTGCACGCCTGCTTCATATTTCATCTTGGCGAAGACTCCGTCGCCGGAAACATTGGCCTGGATTTCCTTATAGCCGTTCATATCGGACTCGGAGGCGGACAGGACTTCGACTTTCCAGCCTTCAAGCTGAGCATAACGCTGATACATGCGGAAAAGGTCGCCGGCGAAAATCGCCGCTTCATCGCCGCCCGTACCGGCGCGCACTTCAAGAATGACAGAGGAATCGTCCGCCTTGTCTTTCGGCAGCAACATCAGTTGCAGCTCATGTTCAAGCCCCGGTTCCTGCTCTTTCAAATCCTGCAACTCGTCATAGGCCATTTCGGCCATTTCTTTGTCGTCGCCTTCAGACAGCTCTTCCAACTCGACCAGTTGTTTGCGAATCGAGGAAAGCACGCGCGCCTTTTCGACAACGTCTTTCAGCTCGCCATGCTCTTTCGAAAGCTTGATGATTTCGTCAGAGCCGGAGGCGGTCGACATTGCCGCTTCGATTTTTTCGAATTTGGCGACCAGCGCGTCGAGTTTTTCCTGAGGGATCATGTTTGTCTCAATCTCTAAAGCAGGTACGAAAAAACGCGCGGAGGCTCTTACCCCGCGCGTTCTCACAATCTTGCATAGCTACTCTGCAGCGACAGACTGCTTGGCTTCTTCCGCCTGGATTTCAGCCGCACGTTCTTCAACCAGTTCGACCAGGTGATCGACGAGTTCATCATTGTCGATTCGGTGGTCCACTTCCCCACCGAGATAGACCATGCCGTGCTCCTTGCCCGCGCCGCCGCCGGTAAAGCCGATATCTGTTTCGCGCGCTTCGCCCGGCCCATTGACCACACAGCCGATAACCGAAAGCGTCATCGGCGTCGTTATATGCGCAAGGCGTTTTTCGAGCGTTTCAACGGTTTCAATAACGTTGAACCCCTGGCGCGCGCATGACGGGCAGGAAATGACATTGACGCCGCGATGGCGCAGGTTGAGAGATTTGAGAATATCGAACCCGGCTTTGATTTCCTCCACCGGATCGGCTGACAGCGACACGCGAATGGTATCGCCAATACCGGCCCAGAGAAGATTGCCAAGCCCAATCGCCGACTTGATCGAACCGATGCGGAGCCCGCCCGCCTCGGTCACGCCGAGATGCAACGGACAGTCGATAGCCTCGGCGAGCGCGTGATAGGCGGCGACCGTCAGGAAAACGTCCGACGCTTTTACCGAAATCTTGAACTCATGAAAGTCATTGTCCTGAAGAATTTTCGCATGGTCGAGCGCGCTTTCGACCATGGCTTCGGGACAAGGCTCGCCATATTTTTCGAGCAAGTCCTTTTCAAGCGAACCGCCATTAACGCCGATGCGCATGGAACAGCCATGATCCTTGGCCGCTTTGATCACTTCCTTGACGCGCGCTTCCGACCCGATATTGCCGGGATTGATGCGCAGGCACGCCGCGCCGGCTTCCGCCGCTTCGATGCCGCGCTTGTAGTGGAAATGGATATCCGCAACGATCGGCACCGGCGAGTTTTTGACGATGGTCGAAAGCGCTTCGGTCGATTCCTTGTCCGGGCAGGATACGCGCACAATATCGGCGCCGGCATCGGCGATATCGTTGATCTGGCGGATCGTCGCCTCTGCGTCCGATGTCAGCGTGTTGGTCATCGACTGCACCGCGATTGGCGCGCCGCCGCCAACGGGGACGTTTCCGACCATGATCTGCCGGCTTTGACGGCGTTCAATATCGCGCCACGGACGCACTGACATGGGACTGCCCTTTTTGCTGGTTTGCACAATCAATCGCGGCGCCGCCTTGGCGGCCCCGCTTTCACGGCACGGTTTATCTTATCGTTCATGCCGGTGCAAACGGCGAATTCCAGGCATATTGGGCGCGCTGGAAACAGGTCGCGCCTCAGGGCCGGGAAAAGGTGAAACTATGGGTCTGGTCGTAGGATGGCCGCACCGCGCCATCGACCGTTCGCGGCTCAAACCGCCAGCGCCGCAGCGCATTGAGGGCGGCCTGATCGAAACAGTTATTGGTCGTTCCGGCGATCCGCTCCGCCGCAACGCGCCCGCCCGCCGTCACCGTGAAAGCCACGGAAACCGTCTCGACCGGCGCGGCGTTCGCCGTGCAGCTAAAAGGGTAGACCGGCTCGATGCGCTCAATAGCGCGCGCTTCGACGATGGCGCCGGCTTCCAAAGGCGGCGTCACCGCCGGCTCGGAAAATGCGGGCGCCGTGGGGCCCTCCCCCTCGCCGATGGGCGTCACCTTGCCGGTCGTTGTAATCTGCCAGGCGCTCCACAAAATGAACGCCAGGATCGCGATAAACACCGGCAGGGAAAGCTCGCCCGGCTCGGCTTGCGCGGCTTCTTCGGCCGCACCAAATTTTTCCGTCTCGATCGGCGCCGGCGCATCATAGCCCGCATCGATTTTGAACTGCTCTACGACAGCCCGCGATTCAAGCTCCAGATATTCAGCATAGGTCTTAACAAAACCGAGCGCATATGCGCGCGGCGGAAGACCGCTCGCATCGGCTGCCTCGATGGCGACCAAATGCGATTCCCTGATATGCGTTCGCGCCGCCGCCTCCGCGATGCTGGCGCCGCGCGCTTCGCGCGCCTGTGCAAGCCGCAGCCCTGAATGCGCTGCGCCATCACCGGCCGGCTCCGCGCCCATCCGCGCGCGCGCGTCAGCCATATCCACAATTTCCGCTGATCCGCTCGCCGTCACGCCACGCCTCATTCACTCCAACGCCGACGGCCCAAGCTTATCGAAAAGCGCCGTCGGATATAACCGGCAATTATTCATTCAGCAGAATAAAGCAGCAATCCGTTAACCTTCGATTTATTCGAGGACGGCGCCGTTTTCGTTCAGGAATTCGGTAAAGGCCGAGCGCAGGCTCACGATAGGCGCGGATTCGTGCGCCTTGAACCATTCCGCCGCCTTCCCGGCGTCCAGCGAGCGCACCAGCCGGCGGAACGGCCCGACAAACGCCGCCGGCACGGAAAACTGCCGCACGCCAACCCCGATAAGGGCGGCCGCCGTCACCGCATCTGTCGTTTGTTCGCCGCAATAGGACATCGGCTTGCCGGTTTTCGATACGCGTTCGACCGTCGCTCTCAAAAAGCTTAAAAACCCCGGGTTCATGGGGTCATAACGGCGCTGCACGCGCTCTGAATCGCGATCAGCGGCAAAATAGAATTGCGCAAGGTCATTACCGCCGACCGAAAGGAAATCCACCTTTTCGGCAATCAGATCCGCGCGCCATGCCGAAGACGGCGTTTCGATCATCGCGCCGACCCGGATATTATTCGGCAATTGCTTGTCGCGGCGGCGCGCCCGATCGATTTCCCGGTCGAGCAATTCGCGAATTTCATCGACTTCGGCGGGCACCGTCACGAATGGAAACATCACGCACAGATCACGCTCTGCGGCGGCGGACAGGAGCGCGCGTAATTGCGGCCGGATCATGCCCGGCCGATCCATGGCCATGCGCGCGCCGCGCCACCCCATCGCCGGGTTCACTTCGTCGCCATGGTCCATGTAATCGGCGGTCTTGTCGCCGCCGATATCGGCGGTTCGGAACACCACCGGTTTGCCTTTCGCGAGGTCGAGCGCCTCACGGTAAAGCGCTTCTTGTGTCGCAACGCTTGGCAATTGCGTGCCGATCAGAAATTGCAGCTCTGTCCGAAACAAGCCGACGCCCGCCGCCCCGGTTTCCTCGAGATAAGGAAGATCAAGCGCAAGCCCCGCATTCATCAGTATAGTGATATCCACGCCGTCCCTGGTCGTCGACGGCAGGTTTTTTTCGCTGGCGTAAATCGCCTGGCGTTCCTGGTAGCGCGATTGTTTCGTGCGGAATGATTCCAGCGTTTCCGGCGCCGGGCGAATGTGGATCTCGCCAGCATCGCCATCGATCACCGCCTGGTCGCCTTCCTCGGTGCGCTCCATAGCTTCGGGGGCGCCGGTGACCATCGGGATTTTCAGCGCCCGCGCGACAATCGCCACATGCGACGTCGCCGACACTTCTCCCAGCACCAGGCCTTTTAGCCGGTTGCGGTCGCATTCGAGCAACTCGGCCGGCCCCATGGTCCGTGCAAAAAGGATCGTCTCTTCATGCAAGATGCGCTTGCCGCCGTTTTTCTCGCCGGCAAGCAGACGCAAGAGCCGGTTCGACAAATCGTCAAGATCATGCAGGCGTTCGCGCAGATAAGGATCGCGCGATTGCGACAGGCGCGCGCGATTTTCCGCCTTCACCTGCTCCACCGCCGACTCGGCCGTGAGGCCGGAAAACACCGCTGCGCGCAATCGGTCCTTCCAGCCGCGATCATAGGCGAACAGCCGATAGGTCTCGAGCACTTCGCGCGACACGCCGCCAAGCGATGCATTCGAGGCCAGCATCTCGTCAACAACGCGGCGCAATTCGCTCAGGCCGTCTTCGAGTCGCGCAGCTTCGGCCGCCGGGGCTGCCGCGAAGACCTTATGCTTGGGCGTCGGCGGTTGCAGGAATACCGCGCGGCCAAGCGCGATACCGGAAACAATGCCGAAGCCTTTGACCTTTTCGGGCCCGTGCAGCATGGCGCCGACGGCCTCGGTCTCCTCCTGGCTCAGCAGCTCGCCCGAAGCAGAGATTTCCGCAAGCAGCGTCGCCACCGCCTGCACCGCTTCGATCTCGCCATGCGTATATTCGCGCCGCGCCTTGTTCTGCACGACAAGCACGCCGAGAGTCTTGCCGGAACGGATTAGCGGCACGCCGAGGAATGAATGCAACGGGTCTTCGCCGGTTTCCGGGCGATAGGCGAAGGCCGGGTGCTTCGGCGCCTGCGAGGTCACCAGCGGGCTGTGCCGCGCCGCCACCAGGCCGACAAGCCCCTCGCCCCATTTCAAACGGGTTTTGTGCACCGCCGCCGGATTGAGGCCCTCGGTAGAATAAAGTTCAAGATCATTATCCGGCCGGCGCAGGTAAATGGAGCACACATCGGCAACAACGTGGATCGCGATAACGCGCGTCAAATGATCGAGACGATCCTGCGCGCTGCCTTCTTTCGCGACAGCATCGCGCATGCTCTTCAAGAGCACCGTTATGCCATGTTCTCCATGCCCGCCATGCGGCGGCCGTGTGCGTTCAACACTCATTTTCGCCGATCAGTTCTGCGCCGCGTGCTTCGGCGCATCCAGTCCATAGGCCTCATGCAGAATGCGCACGGCGTATTCCGCCGCATCCGCATTGATCAGGACGCTGATTTTAATTTCCGATGTCGAAATGTTCTGTATATTGATGCCTTTTTCCGCCAGCGTCCTGAACATTGTCGCCGCAACGCCTGCGTGGCTCTTCATGCCGACGCCGATCACCGACACTTTGGCAATGTTTCGGTCCGATTGCAGCGCCTTGAAACCAATCTCCCCCTGCTCGGACTTCAACAACGCAACAGCGCGATCAAGATCGACTTCCTTGGTCGTAAAAGAAATGTTCGCAAATCCGTTTTCGCGCGACGCGCTCTGCACGATCATGTCGATATTGAGATTCGCCTCAGCCAGCGCATTGAATATTCGCGCAGCGCGTCCCGGCTCATCCGGCACCGCCAGAATGGTGACGGTCGCCTCGTCGAAATCGGGCGTAACGGTCGTAACGATATTCTGTTCCACAATGTCTTCCTCGTCACAGATGAGGGTTCCCGGCCCCGGCGCATCCGGCGGATCGAAACTCGATAATACCCGCACAGGCACCTTATAGGCCATGGCGAGCTCAACCGACCGGGTCTGAAGAACTTTGGCGCCCAACGACGCCATTTCCAGCATTTCCTCGTAAGAAATTTTCCCAATCCGCCGCGCATGCTTCGTCAGCCGCGGATCGGTCGTATAAACGCCGTCCACATCGGTATAGATATCACAGCGCGCCGCCCTGATCGCTGCCGCAAGCGCTACGGCGGACGTATCCGACCCGCCGCGGCCGAGCGTCGATATCCGCCCGTCCGGCGCGATCCCCTGAAAGCCGGCGACAATGGCGATTTCGCCGCTATCCATGGCGTCGCCGATCGCCAGCTCGTCGATCTCCTTGATGCGCGCCTTGCCATGGGCGTTATCGGTCTTGAGCGGGATCTGCCAGCCATGCCAAGAGCGCGCGCGATAGCCCTGATTTTGCATCATCATCGCCAGCAGGCCGGAAGTCACCTGCTCGCCCGTGGCGACAACCGCGTCATATTCAATGTCCCGCGCATCGAGCGCCGGGGCCGGGTCGCCAACCTCGCGGCACAGGCCCACAAGGCGATTAGTCTCGCCAGCCATGGCGGAGACGATCACGGCGACCGAATGGCCGGCGTCGACCTCGCGGCGCACGATCGCGGCCACATGGCGGATTCGGTCCAGATTGGCGACCGATGTGCCGCCGAACTTCATTACGATGCGGGCCATGAATAAACGCCTGCGTGCTATTGCCCTCTTGCCCCCGACCGCCGGAGACATAATGTCGGAGCATGTCTAGAAAGCGGCGGACCCCAAAGCAAGCGAGGAAAAATCGAAAATGGCGCAGGATCGGTTAACAACAGCGCCAGACGAAGAGCAAAATAGCGCTGGCAAAACCACAATTGACCCGTCGGAGATAGAAAAATTCGCCGCCATCGCCGATGAGTGGTGGGACCCTTTTGGTAAATTCAAGCCGCTGCACAAGTTCAATCCGATTCGCCTCGCCTATATTCGCGACGGCGTATGCGCGCATTTCGGGCGCGACCGGCGGGCGAAGAAACCGCTTGAAGGGCTGCGCCTGATTGATATTGGTTGCGGCGGCGGGCTGGTCGCCGAGCCCATGCGCCGGCTCGGCGCTGACGTGACCGCGATCGACGCATCCGAGCGCAACATTAAAACCGCCCTCGCCCATGCGGCGCCCCTGGGGCTCGACATCGACTATCGCGCGACCACTGTTGAAGCGCTCATTGAAGCGGGCGAGCCGCCCTTCGACACCGTTCTCAATCTCGAAGTGGTCGAGCATGTGGCGGATGTCGATTTGTTCCTCGAAGCCTCCGCCAGCCTGTTAAAGCCGAACGGCGTCATGATCATGGCGACCATCAATCGGACGATGAAAGCACTGATGCTCGCCAAGATCGGCGCCGAATACGTCCTGCGCTGGCTGCCGGCGGGCACCCATGACCCGCGCAAATTCGTCAAGCCCGACGAAGCAAAAGCCGCGCTTGCCCGCGCCGGCCTCACCGTCACGGCGCAAGCCGGCGTTGCTTATAATCCGCTGATGGATATCTGGCGCATCTCCGACGACACCGACGTCAATTACATGCTGACCGCGGTGAAACGGTGAGTGCAGATCGGGTGGTCGTAGGGCGCATTAAGCGAAGCGCAATGCACCGCTCCCCTATCGGCCCGAAGCGGTTCCAGCTAATTTGGCTCCATGCCCAATTACCGGCGCCTATTCGTTCCCGGCGGGAACTATTTCTTCACCGTCAACCTGCTTGACCGGCGCCAATCGCTGTTGACGGATCATATAGGCGCCCTGCGCGCCGCTTACGGATATGTTCAATCGCACCATCCCTTCGAAACCATCGCTATCTGCGTTTTGCCTGAGCATCTCCACTGCATCTGGCGATTGCCGCCAGACGACGATTTCGCAGGTCGTTGGCGAATGATAAAATCACGGTTCTCGAAATCATTGCCGAAGTCAGTTGATAC
>CAMYLZ010000009.1 GCA_947259375.1 uncultured Parvularculaceae bacterium
CCGCCGGGATCAGCGCGCCGCGCGCCATCGCCATGCGGGCGCTGTCCTGCAGCCGGGGAAGCCCCGCCGCCGCGCCGGTCCACAACACGATCACCGGCATGCCTTCAGGCCCGTCCTGCGGCGCCGTTTCGACGCCCGGCGCGTCCGGACAAAGCGGCACGGGCCGGCGCCCGGCGCGCGCCAGGGCCGAGGCGGTTTTGTCGGCAAGCGCTTCGTCCTGCGGCGCATGAAGAATGCAAACAGCCGGCATGGGTCCAATCGTTTCCGTCACGTTACGAGCGTTACGCCCTCTCGGGGACGGGTCATAAGCTGATCCGTTCTTCTAAGGCGAATCGGAAACCGGCCGCGAGGCGCGGAGGGCTTAAGATTTGGCAAGAAATCCTGTGGAAAACCGCCGCGCCGCCGGTTTCTTTTCGTAATAATTGTTCTTGTATTGTTCTTTTACTTGCGGCATGCTTGCCGCGGAGAGAGAAAAATGCAGCGGGGGGACGCGCGATGGTTGCGCAAATCACCACATTCGCCTTTCACGGGGTCGACGCCCGGCCGGTGACGGTGCAGGTGCAGCTCGCCAATGGCTCGAACCCTTTCACGATTGTCGGGCTCGGCGACAAGGCGGTGTCGGAAGCGCGCGAGCGGGTGCGCGCGGCGTTGTCCGCCGTCGGCCTCGGCCTGCCGGCCAAGCGCATTATCGTCAATCTCGCCCCCGCCGACCTGCCCAAGGAGGGCAGCCATTTCGACCTTGCCATCGCGCTCGGCCTGATGATGGAAATGGGGGCCGCGCCCCGAGATGCGGCGGCGGGCTTTGCCGTGATGGGCGAGCTTGGCCTCGACGGGTCGATCGCGCCTTGCGCCGGGGCGCTGCCCGCGGCGGTCGCGGCGAACGCCATGGGGCTGGGGCTGATCTGCCCGGCGGCCTGCGGCGCGGAAGCCGCCTGGGCGGGCGGCGATGCAACGATCCTGGCGCCGAAATCCCTGATCCAGCTGGTCAATCATTTCAAAGGGTCGCAAGTCTTGAGCGCCCCCGAACCGGGCGCCCTCGCGGCCCCGTCGGCGGTCCCCGATCTTGCCGATGTCAAAGGCCAGGAGACCGCCAAGCGTGCGCTCGAAGTCGCCGCCGCGGGCGGTCATAATCTGCTGATGGTCGGCCCGCCGGGCGCCGGCAAGTCGATGCTGGCCGCCCGCCTGCCCGGCCTGTTGCCGCCGCTGTCGCCAGCCGAAATGCTGGAAATATCGATGGTGCAGTCGCTGGCCGGCCAATTGGAAGGCGGCCGGCTGACGCGAGCCCGGCCGTTCCGGGCGCCGCATCATTCCGCCTCCATGGCGGCGATGATCGGCGGCGGCGTGCGCGCCCGCCCGGGCGAGGCGTCGCTCGCTCATCACGGCGTCCTGTTCCTTGATGAATTGCCGGAATTTTCCGCGCCGGTGCTCGACAGCCTGCGCCAGCCGCTGGAGACCGGCGACGTCCTGATCGCCCGGGCGAATTTTCACGTGCGTTATCCGGCCCGGTTTCAACTGGTTGCGGCGATGAATCCGTGCCGCTGCGGTTACGGCAAGGCGAGCGGACGGGCCTGCGGGCGCGGGCCCAATTGCGAAGAAATCTACCAGTCGCGAATTTCCGGCCCGCTGCTTGATCGCATGGATCTCGCCATTGAATTGCCAGCGGTGACGCCCGCCGATCTCGCTGCGCCGGCGGATGGCGAGACGACCGCGATCGTCGCCAAACGGATCGCCGCCGCGCGCGCCGCGCAACGCGCGCGAATGCAAAATTCCGGGCCGGGCGGCGCCCTGAGCAACGCCGCACATACCAACGCCGCGTTGGGCGATGCAGCGCTATCGGTGATTGCAAAACCGGATGCGGAAGGCGCCGCGCTGTTGACCCGCGCCGCTGAAGCGCTCGGTCTTTCGGCCCGCGCCTATACCCGCATTCTAAGAGTGGCGCGCACGCTCGCCGATCTTGATGGGGCCGATGGCGTCAAAAGGCGGCATGTGGCCGAAGCGGTGAGTTTCCGCCGCCGGGACGGGCGCACAGGGCCTGCGGCCGGCCAAACGGCGCCCGCGCGTGAGGCGCCGACGGCGTCGTTTTGACCCCGTTCCCTTAACGCAGCGGCAAGGCGCAAACCCCGCCAGCATGCGAATTTAACCGCTTCCTAACGACGTTTCTCAACCCTTTTTCAAACCCGCGCCGCGACAATGGGGCTCGGTTTTGTTCGGGTACCGGGGAACATCATATTTATGCTGCATCATGAAGTCACAAACGCCAATGCACGCGAATTGATTGTCGTTTGCGACGATGGCGGTTTTATCCGCTTTGTCTCGCAGAGTTTTTCAGCATTTTTCGGCGCGCCGGCGCAAGATTGGAACGGGCGCGCCTTCGCCCCTGGCGGCGAGGAAGCCGCCCCCGGCGCCCCAGCGCGATATCGCACCGCCGCGCGCAACAGCGCCGGGGACGTGGTGCTGGAATGGACCGAAACCGTTTTGAGCGGCGGCGAGCGGCTTTACGTGGCGACGCCGGTCGATCTCGCGGCGCCGGCCAATGACAGCGATCCCGCCGAGCCCGCGCCGATGCGCGAGTTGAACGCAACCGCGCGCGATCCGAAATTGCAGCTATTGGCGACCATGAGCCATGAAATGCGCACGCCGCTGAATGGCATTCTCGGCATGACCGCGCTGCTTCTCGACACCGCGCTCGAACCCAATCAGCGCGCTTATGCGGAATCCGTGCGCGAGTCCGGCGTTTCCCTCCTTGCACTGATCAATGACCTGCTCGATTATTCAAAAATCGAAGCCGGCCGGCTCGAGATCAAGCATGATTATTTCAGCGCCGTCGGCGTCGTGCAGGGCGTCGCGGAATTGCTCTCGCCGCGCTCGGTTGACAGAAATATCGAAATTACCGCCGTCATCGACAACAACATTCCGCCAGAACTTCTCGGCGATGAAGCGCGGTTGCGCCAGGTGCTGATCAATCTTGCCGGCAATGGCGTCAAGTTCACCGATCAGGGCGGCGTCAGCATCGAGGCCAATCTCGTTTCCGCGACGGATGGCGTCGCGCGCGTGCGCTTTTGCGTGCGCGATACCGGCATCGGCGTGCCTGAAAACAAGCAGGCGCGCATTTTCGAAGAATTTGCGCAAGCCGGCTCCGACGCCGCGCGCGAACGCGAAGGCACCGGGCTCGGCCTCGCCATCGCCCGCAAGATCGTCCGCGCCATGGGCGGCGACATTACCCTTGTCAGCGCCCCCGGCGAGGGCAGCGCTTTTGGCTTCACCCTCGATTTCGCCTATGAAGAGGCCGCCGCCGCCCCGCCCGAGCCGATCGCCGCGCCGGTCGTCGTCGTTACCCGCTCGCCGGTGCTCGCCGAGGGCCTCGAAAAACAGCTTGTGGCGATCGGCGCCGACTGCGTCATTCATGCACGCAGCGCCAACGCCGCGATTGAGGCGGTCAAAGGCCATGACAACGCCATTCTGCTCAGCGACACTGACTTCGCGGCGGAATGCGGCGCGGCAATGACGGAAAAATCGGCACGCGCCTATGTCTTGTTGTCGCCGCGCGACCGTCGCCGCCTGCCCGGATTGCGCGAGGCCGGTTTCGACGGTTATTTTATCAAGCCGACGCGCCAAAGCTCCTTATACAAACGATTTTTCGAAACTGAGCCGGAAAGCCCGCTGGAGCCGAGCAAACCGGTCAAGGCGCCGCGCGCGCGCGCCTATTCAGTGCTGCTGGCGGAAGACAACCAGATCAATGCGGTGCTGGCGACGACCATCATCAAGCGCGCCGGCCACCGCGTCGACGTCGCCCAGAACGGCGCCGAAGCGGTCGATGCGGTCGTCGCGCGGCCCTATGACCTGGTGCTGATGGACCTGCACATGCCCGATGTCGACGGCCTCGAAGCCGCGCGACGCATTCGCAATCTCGACAGCGACGCAAGGCGCATCCCGATCATCGCGCTGACCGCCAGCGCCATGGCCGCTGACCGGCAAAAATGCATCGCCGCCGGCATGGACGACTTCCTGTCAAAACCGTTCGAGCCCGACGATCTCACCGGGCTGTTGTCCAAGTGGGGCGATGCGCAAAGCGCTTTCAGCGAAGCCTCGTGATCGCGCGCCTTTATTTCAACGAAAAACGCTCCTAGCGTCGCAGCCATGAGTAACGACCTGCGCGCCGCATCCGGCGAGAAAACCCTGATCCAATCGCTGGCGACGTATTTGCGCGCACGCAGCATCGTCATGTTGCTGCTCGGTTTTGCCGCCGGGCTGCCCTTCTACATGATCTATCAGAACCTGTCGCTGTGGCTCGCCGAGGCCGGCGTCGATAAGGGCGAGATCGGGCTGTTCGCCTGGACTGGCTTTGCGTTCGTCATCAAGCCGCTTTGGGCGCCGTTGCTTGATCGCGTGCCGATCCCGGTGCTGGACCGCATGGTCGGGCGCCGGCGCGCCTGGATGGCCGCCGCGCAAGTCGGGATCATCGCCACGCTGCTCGCCATGTCGGCGGCGGATCCGGGCGCCAATCTCTTATATGTGGCGGTCGTCGCCGTGGCGATGGCCTTCGCCGCCGCCACCCAGGACATCGCCATCGACGCCTGGCGGATTGAGGCCGCGACCGACGAAGAACAGGGCGTAATGGCGGCGATGTATCAATATGGCTATCGCGTCGCCATTATGGTGGCGGGCGCCGGCGCGCTGTTTGTCGCCGATGTCGCCAACTGGGCCGCAGCCTATCAGGCCATGGCGGTGCTGATGGGCGTCGGCCTGCTCACCGTGTTTTTCGCACCGAAGGTTGAGGTCCGCGAATATGTGCCGCCGACGCGCGCGCCATTGCCGCAAATGATCTCAAAATCCGTAATCGGACCGTTTCGCGATTTCTTTTCGCGTTACGGCGTCAATGCGCTGGTCATCTTGCTGTTCATCGCCCTGTTCCGGGTGCCGGACTTCCTGATGGGATACATGACCGGCCCGCTCTATATCGACCTTGGTTATGACAAGACGACGATCGGCGCGATCCGCTCCGGCGTCGGGCTGTTCGCCATCCTGTTCGGCGTGTTTCTCGGCGGCGTGATCGTCGCGCGGTTTGACTTTCGCTGGAGCCTTTTGTTCGGCGTCGTCTCGCAAGCGGCGACGAACCTCGTCTATACTTGGCTGGCGCTTTCCGACGGCACGGTTGGCGGGCTCGCTGTCGCGGTGGTGTCGGACAATATCGCCTATGGCGCGGCCGGAACGATCCTTATCGCTTACATGTCGAGCCTTACCAATACGGCCTTCACCGCCACGCAATATGCGCTGTTCAGCTCGTTCTACGCCCTGCCCGGCAAATTTGTCGGCGGGTTTTCCGGCTTCATGGTCGAGGGCGTCGGCTTTGCCTGGTTCTTCGCCATCACCGCGATTATCGGCATACCGACCGCTTTTCTGGTGTTCTTCCTGAAAGGCATGGAGGAATTCAAAAAAGACGCGCCGCCCGAAAAAAGCGGCGATCCTGGTTCCATCGATCAACCGGAAAATGCGCCGGCATAAACCGCTGCGCCGCTAGCCCGCTGCGAGGCAAGCCTCAAGGTCGGGCTTTTCGGCGCCGGACTTTTGCGCCGCCGTATCCACATAGGCGACATGTGGGGCGCCCGCTTCATCCGGGTAAAGAATAATAATCAGCGTGCAGGATGTGAGCCCGTAACGACGATATTCGCCGGCGCCTTCGGAACGGGTCAGCGCCGGGGCGCCGAGAAGCGCATCGATAGTTTGCGGCCGGGCGCCGAGAATATCGCCCAGCACGAACACCGGCGCCGATGGCGCCGCCGCGGCGGGCGGCGCGGCGTCAATCGACGGGCCGCTGGCGCAGGCCGTTAACAACAAACCGGCGGCGATCGACGCCGCCGCTGAAATTCTGAAACCGCTTATCGCCGCTGTCATTGATCCCGCTCCGCCTTTTTAAAAAACGCGCGGGACGATAAGCGGCCCCGCGCCGCGCATCAACAGCGGCCAAGCTAACATCGCGGTAATGCGCCTTGCCATGCCCCGCCCGTCTGCCTATAAGCCCGCCGGAGTTAACGCCTCCATAAGGATTCCTTTCATGCCGCAATCCGATCTCGACGTCATTGGCGTCGGCAACGCCGTTGTCGATGTCATCGCCAAAGCGGAAGACGCGTTTTTGAAAACGCACGATATTCCCAAAGGCGGCATGATCCTGATCGATGAAGACCGGGCGCGGGAAATCTACGCCGATATGGCGGCGGCGGTTGAAATCTCCGGCGGATCGGCGGCCAATTCGACCGCTTGCGTCGCCTCGCTGGGCGGGCGCGCGGGCTTTGTCGGCAAGGTCGCCGACGACACGCTGGGCGAAATTTTTCGCCATGACCTCAACGCCATCGGGGTAGAATATGATGTGACGCCGCTTGAGGGCGGGCCGGGCACCGGGCGCTGCCTGATCAATGTCACGCCCGACGCGCAGCGGTCGATGACGACGTTTCTCGGCGCGGCGGGCCATGCATCGATTGCGGATATCGATGCGGACCAGATCAGGCGCGGCGCCATCATCTTTTTCGAAGGCTATCTGTTCGAGCCGCAAACGCCGCGAAAAGCCTTTTACAAGGCGGCGGAAATCGCCCATGCGCATGACAAACGCACGGCCATCACTCTGTCGGATTCAGGCTGCGTCGAGCGCGAATTTGACGCCTTTAATGCATTCATCGATCAGCATGTGGACATTTTGCTCGCCAATGAGCATGAGGCCGCGGCGCTGTTCGGCTCCGACGATCTCGACATCATAATCGAAAAGGCGCGGGCGAAATGCGCGTTGACCGCGATCACCCGCTCGGAGAAAGGCTCTGTCCTGATCCCCCGCGAAGGGGATGTCGTGACGGTCGATGTCGTGCCGCCGGTAAAGCTCGAAGACACCACCGGCGCGGGCGATGCTTATGCCGCTGGTTTCCTGTTCGGCCTCGCGCGCGGATTTACGCTGGAGCGGGCCGGCGCGCTCGGTTCCCTGGCGGCGAGCGAGATCATCAGCCACTTCGGCGCGCGCCCGTCGCGCTCCCTCGCGGAAATGGCGCGAGAAACGGGTCTGCTTTAGCGGTCTGCAAACCGTTCGAGGATTTTACCATAGAGCTGGTTGGCCTCGGCGCGCGTCGCTTCTATCGGCCGTCCCGTCTCAATGACATAGTCAGCAAGCTGACGTTTTTCGGCGTCCGGCGTTTGGCGCGCCAGGATGGCGGCGAATTTCTCTTCGCTCATGCCCGGCCGCGCGAGAACGCGCTGGCGCTGGATCGCCGCCGGGGCGCTGACGACAATGGTCGCGTCAAAACCCGCTTGCATATTGTTCTCAAACAAAAGCGGAATATCGAGAACCGCGAGAGGCGCGCCGGCCTGCGCCGCATTGAAGACAAACGCATCGCGGTCCTCGCTCACCAGCGGGTGAATGATGTGTTCGAGGCGTTGAAGCGCGGCCGGATCGCTGAGCACGGTTTTCGCCAGCGCTGCGCGATCCACCGCGCCGTTTGTTACGGCTTCGGGAAATGCATCGGCAATCGGCATAACGCCGGCGCCGCCCGCCGCGTAAAGCCGGTGAACGGCGGCGTCCGCGTCCCACACGGCGGCGCCCAGCTCGGCGAACATCGAAAGCACGGTCGATTTTCCCATGCCGATGGAGCCGGTGAGGCCGATGGTGATCATGACGCTGCCTTTCGCGCGAGTTCTTGTTCAAGATGGTCGCGCAAAGCCTGATCGACAACCGCCGCGCCGCCGAACCAGCCGCGAAAACCCGGAACCGCCTGATGCATCAGCATGGCGAGACCGTCGACGGTCTGAGCCCCGCAAGCGGCGGCAGCCTGTAACAACGGCGTTTTAAGCGGCGAATAGACAATGTCGGCGACCAGCGCCAAAGGGTTGAGGGCGGAAATATCGAGCACAAGCGGCGGCTGGCCGCTCATGCCGAGGCTCGTCGTATTGACGAGAAGATCGGCGGCTGCAAGCGCGGTTTCGCGCCGCGTCCAGTCGATCGCTTGGGCGTTGAAACGCTTGGCAAGCGCATCGGCCTTGTCACGGGTGCGGTTGGCGATGGAAATTTCTTCAACGCCGAGATCGCGCAAGGCGAGGATGACGCCGCGCGCGGCGCCGCCGGCGCCGAGCACCAGGGCGCGGCGGCCCGGGTCCGGTTTTTTCTCGCGCACCGCCGCAGCAAAGCCGGAAATGTCTGAATTATCCGTATAAGGACCATCATCAGAGAAGGTGAGCATATTCGCCGCGCCGGCCTGTTGCGCATTGGCGCTGGCGGCGGCGGCGTATCGCAGCGCGTGTTCTTTATGCGGGATGGTGACATTGACGCCCTGAAACCCGAGGGTGCGCAAAGCATCCATCGCGCGCGTAAACGCGTCATAATCCGGCGCTACCGGGATCGGGATGTAATGGCCGGCAATCCGCGCGCGCCGCGCCCACAAATTGTGGATGAGCGGCGATAAAGAATGGGCCGCCGGCCAGCCGACCACGCCCGCAAGTTTGACATCAAGGCTTTGCGATTGATCGCCATTAGTCATGATCGCCGCCATTTAAAAATCGAGCGCGCCTTCTTGGCGCAATAAATCCAGCAGCGGAAAAAGCGACAGGCCGAGAATGGCGAAATGGTCGCCTTCGACTTTCGAGAACAGCCGCCCGCCGAGCTTTTCAATCTGATAAGCGCCGACGCTGGTGAGGATTTCAGGACCGGCGGCGGCAAGATAAGCGTCGATCTCGGCCGCGCGCATCGCCCGCAGCTCTAGGCGCGGGCGATCGAGATTACGCCAGATGATGCGCCCGCCGCGCGCCATCGCCACCGCATTGATCAGGGTATGCGCCGCGCCTTGCATATCGAGCAAACGAGCGCGCGCCTCGGCCATCGTTTCCGGTTTGTCATAGGGCCGGCCGGCAAATTCCATGATTTGATCGGAGCCGATAATGAGCGCGCCCGGATCGCCGGCCAAGGGTTCGGCGACGGCCATGCATTTGGCGTCGGCGAGCCGCATCGCGGTGTCGTTGAGGGACAACCCTTCGCGCGCCGCAGCGCGTTTGATCGCGGCTTCATCCACATGAGGGCGGCGGATCTCGAAATCGACACCGGCGCCGCGCAAAATGGCGGCGCGGATTTCACTCCCCGAGGCGAGGATAATTTTCTTTTTAATCATTGGTTCTTGCGGGCTGAAAGTTTGGTCAGGATGGAAGCGGCGGTCTCTTCCACTGATTTTCGCGTCACGTCGATGGTCGGCCAGCGATGTTTTGCAAACAGGCGTTTCGCGGCGAGGATTTCCTGGCGGATTAGCGCGAGGTCGGAATATTCCTCCGCCGCCTTTTCCGCATTCATATCGCCAAGCCGGCTTTTGCGGATTTGCGAAAGACGTTCCGGGGCTGCAACGAGGCCGATCACCATTGGCTTTCGCAAGGACATTAATTCGGGCGGCGGCGGCGAGGTCGGCACAAGCGGGACATTGGCGGCTTTCACGCCGCGATTCGCCAGATACATACAGGTCGGGGTCTTGGAGGTGCGGCTGACACCGACCAGGACCACATCCGCCGCTTCGAGATCCCACAACATCTGTCCGTCATCATGGGAAAGCGTGAAATCGAGCGCGGCGATGCGGCGAAAATAAGCGTCGTCGAGCTGGTGCTGCGCGCCGGGGCGCAAAGTTTGTTCAAGTCCGAGAAATTCGGCGAACGCATCGCGCAAGGGATCGAGCACGGATATGGCCGGGGTTTGCAATTCGCTGCAACGGATTTCCAACAGGCGGCGAAGCTCCGGATTGAGGATCGTGTAAAGTACAAGACCGGGCGAGGCTTCGATCTCGGCAAGCGTCTTTTCCATTTGCGGCCGCGAGCGCACCAGCGCGTAAATATGCTCAAGCGGCTTCGCCGCGGCGAATTGCGAGGCCGTGGCTTTAAGCATCGCGTTCAAGGTTTCACCGGTCGAGTCAGAAACGAGGTGAACATGAAAAAACGTCGCCAGCGGCCGGGTTTTTCGCGGCGCGGCGGGATCTTCCTCGGTTTGCGGCTCTGCTCTTGTCATGCTTGTGGAATTATAGGGGAAAGATCGACGTTTTTGCGAGGGTGAAAAACCCCCCGTTCAAAACTCCTCGAGTCATACCAGCGCGGCGCCCAGCCCGATTTGAAAAGTCATACCAGCCATACCTGCATGACCGGTCTTCCAAAGGCGTTGGGAAATTTTTCCTTTCCGCAGATTCTTCCCCAAACTGTTCAATAGCGCTCTGCGGCGTTTCATCCGGTTTTCACCATGGGTTTGAAAATCTATTCCCTGCGGGGAAAGTTGTGGGATGACGGGGCGCCTTTTGGGGAGGCTTGCTCACTTTCGGGTTTTCCCCGATATCCCGCCTGACTCTTAATTTTAATACTTTCTTAAGAATCCTTTATAGAAAGTTAAGAAGGAAAGTTCTGGAAGCGATGACAGCACAATCAAAGTTCCTTCGGGTGTTCGAAGGCGAGGTGTTCGATGCGCCTCCGGTCTGGTTCATGCGGCAGGCCGGCCGGTACCTTCCGGAATATCGCGCGCTGCGGGCCAAGGCCGGCTCTTTTCTCGATTTGTGTTTCAACCCGGAGTTGGCGAGCGAAGTGACGCTGCAGCCGATCCGCCGTTTCGATCTCGATGCGGCGATCCTGTTTGCGGATATTTTGCTGATCCCCCATGCGCTCGGCGGTAATTTGCGGTTCGTTGAAGGCGAAGGCCCGCGGCTTGATCCGGTGAAAGACCTACAAACAGTTGAACAGTTTCGGGACCGGGACATTCTGTCTGCGCTGGCGCCGGTGTTTGAAACGGTCGCTAAAACCCGGGCCGGTCTCGCGGCGGACAAAGCGCTGATCGGTTTTGCCGGCGCGCCCTGGACGGTAGCGACCTATATGCTGGCGGGCGGTCCGATGAAGGATCCGGCGGCGTTGCGAAAACTTTTTTATCAGGACCGCGCCCTGATCGATGCGTTGATCGATGTCCTCACCGACCACACGATCGGCTACCTCGAAGCGCAGATCGCCGCCGGCGCGGATGCGGTGCAACTATTCGACAGTTGGGCGGGCGGCCTGCCTTGGCCGGTGCTTGATGCGGTGTCGGTGCGCCCGCTTGATCGCATCGCCCGGGCGATCAAGAAAAATCACCCCGATTTGTCGGTGATCCTGTTTCCGAAAGGGGTCGGTGAAAAATCTGTGGAATATGCGCTGTTGCAGGGTTGCGACGGGCTCGGCATTGATTACGCCATGGACCCGGCATGGGCGCGGGCGAATTTGAGCGATCGGGTTGTCGTCCAGGGCGGGCTCGATCCGTTGCTGACGGTCTCGGGAGGGGCGGAAATGGAAAACAACGCGCGCGCTTTGTTGAAACTGTTCCATGATGTCCCATACGTCTTTAATCTCGGGCATGGTTTCACCCCCGAAACGCCGCCGGAGAACGTCGCGCGGCTGGTTGAAATCGTCCGGGGGCGCGGCTGATGTCGGCGTTCCTGGCGAGCATCTATCTTTGGATCAAGGCCGCGCATCTCATCATGGTGATCGGCTGGATGGCGGGGATGATGTATTTGCCGCGCCTGTTTGTTTACCAGCACCAGTCGGAAAAAGGCGGCGAGGCGGAGCGCATGTTCATCGCCATGCAACGCCGGCTTTTGAAAGGCATCATCAATCCGGCGATGATTGCGGTTTGGGTGCTTGGCGTTTTGATGCTGATCGCCAATCCGGCGATCCTTTCGGCGCCCTGGTTTCACATCAAGCTGGCTTTCGTGGTGGCGATTTCCGCAGTGCATGGATTTTACGCCTCCTCGCGGCGCAAATTCGAGGCGGGCGAGCGCCCGCGCAGCGAAAAATTCTGGCGCATCATGAACGAGGTTCCGTTCCTCGCGCTGATCGTCATCGTGGTGATGGTGATCGTCAAACCGTTCTAATGGGGTGATTGCAGCGCGAACCAGGCGCCCCCGCCCCATATTGACGTTGAAAGCTTGCGCGCTATATCTAGGGCGACTTTCCTTTCGCGGCGCCGAAATTTACCGCGCGCTCCCGCATTTTCACCGTTGACCAGTTTTCCCCGCCGCTTCGCCGAGCGGGGTTCCGCCGTATCACCATCGTGAGGATCCGATGCTGCCCAAAACCATGGCTCTTGAAGAGCTGAAACAAAAAACCCCAGCCGAATTGCTTGCTTTCGCCGAAGAGCTTGAGGTCGAAAACGCCTCGACCATGCGCAAGCAGGACATGCTGTTCGCAATTCTCAAAGAGCTTGCGGATCATGAGGTGGAAATCCATGGCGGCGGCGTTCTGGAAGTGCTGCCCGACGGTTTCGGGTTTTTGCGCTCGCCTGATGCGAATTATCTCGCCGGGCCGGACGATATTTACGTGTCGCCGAACCAGATCCGGCGCTTTGCGCTGCGCACCGGCGATACGGTGCTCGGCGAGATCCGCAGCCCGAAAGACGGCGAGCGCTATTTTGCGCTGCTTAAAGTCCACACCATCAATTTCGAGGATCCGGACAAAGCCCGCCACAAAGTGCATTTCGACAATCTGACGCCTCTTTACCCCGATGAGCGGCTGAAGATGGAAATTGAAGACGAAAAAACCAAGGACATGACCGCGCGGGTGATCGATCTGGTCGCGCCGCTCGGCAAAGGCCAGCGCGCGCTGATTACCGCGCCGCCGCGCACCGGTAAAACGGTGATCCTCCAGAATATCGCGCATTCGGTCGCCGCCAATCACCCGGAAGCCTATCTGATTGTCCTGCTGATCGACGAGCGGCCGGAAGAAGTGACCGACATGCAGCGTTCGGTGAAGGGCGAGGTCGTCTCATCGACCTTTGACGAACCGGCGACGCGCCATGTGGCGGTTGCAGAGATGGTGATCGAAAAGGCCAAGCGCCTGGTCGAACATGGCCGCGATGTGGTGATCCTGCTCGATTCCATCACTCGCCTTGGCCGCGCTTACAACACGGTGGTGCCGTCTTCGGGCAAGGTGCTGACCGGCGGCGTCGACGCCAACGCCCTGCAACGGCCGAAACGGTTTTTCGGCGCTGCGCGCAATATCGAGGAAGGCGGCTCGCTGACCATTATCGCCACCGCGCTTATCGAGACCGGATCGAAAATGGACGAAGTGATCTTTGAAGAATTCAAAGGCACCGGCAATGCCGAGATCATTCTCGATCGCAAGGTCGCCGATAAGCGCGTTTATCCGGCGATCGACATCGCCAAATCCGGCACGCGCAAGGAAGACCTCATCACCGACAAGGGCAATATGCAGAAAGTCTTTGTCCTGCGGCGCATTCTCTCGCCCATGGGCGTCAATGACGCGATCGAATTCCTCATCGACAAGCTGAAGCAGACCAAGACCAATCGCGACTTCTTCGAGTCGATGAATACTTAAGGCCGGAGCCGCGAGCCTCTAAGGACGCCGGAAATCCGAAAGGATTTGCGCTGTTGTTTTGACGCGTTGGGCAGAGACGTCCGTAAACCTATGAAAATTTAGCGTGGGCGCGCGCCTATGCGTGGCGCTGCTCGCTTTTTCGTGACAAACCCTGCAAGGAAAACGCGTTCGGCGCGTTTGAAAGGCGGCTCGCCGATTGGCGGTTGTTGATCGCCGGTCAAGCCCGTAAATCACCCTCGCTTTCATCCGTATACGGGGGCCTGGCGTTTCTGCGCGCAGCAGAGGCGGATGAGTTTTGTTGGTCCAATTTCCAGGAGGAAAACCATGAAGTCCGCTTTAACAGCTCTTGCCGCCCTTGCTGCGACAACGCCCGCCGCCTGGGCGAACGTTGATGAAGTTGAGCAATCCTATGTTGAGAACGCGTTTTCCGGCGCCGATTCTGAATGGCGGCGAAAAACTGCGAACCGTTACAGCGTATGCGGGGTCGCCGGCGATTCCGACATGCGCCGCATCGACCTGCTTGTCGACAGATATCAGGCTTTGGGCGAAGCCTTCGCCGCGGGCGATGACGCCGCCGCAGCGAATGCCGCGCAATTGCTCTATCGTTCCATTAAAATCAATTCGCGATTTGAAGAATGCTGGGACACGGTCTCCCGCCGCGAAGGCGTCGGCCGCGATTTCAAGCGTCAATTACAAGCACTCTAGCGATCCTTTAGCGGGATCGATGCGGGGGCGCTGTCGCGGCGCCTTCGCGCCATTCGCTGCTGCCAGAGCTGATTGCTTTCATCCATACTCTGCCGCTTAATAGAGGCTTGGCGAATAGTCTTGCGGTAATGGAGGTTTGCGCGTGGCCCTGAAGCTTTATCATTTCCCGAATTCGAGATCCTTGCGGGTGTTATGGGCGCTTTATGAGCTCGGCGTTGAGGCAGAAGTGGAAACGCGGCCCTTCAACCCGTTCGGGCTGAAAGGCGAAGAATATCGCGCGCTTAATCCGCTCGGCAAAATCCCGGTGTTTTTTGACGGTGACAAACGGATCATCGAATCGAACGCGATCATTGAATATATCGCCAATAAATATGCCGGCGGGAAACTAACCCGCGGGCCGCAAGATGCGGACTATGCGGATTATCTGCAATGGCGCGAATTCGGCGAGGCGGGAATGGGCGGCTATGTGGGCCAGCTACTCGGCCATACGGTGCTGCTGCCGGAAGAACATCGCATCGAAAACATGCGGCGCTGGGCGGTGAAAGAAACCAGCAATGCGCTGGACTTTCTCGAAGCCGGGCTTGGCGAGGACGGTTATATTCTCGGCGCGTTCTCGCTCGCCGATATTTCGCTCGGCTATATGCTGTTCCTGATCAAGATCTCCCGCAATGGCAAATTGCTGGGCGAAAAGACCAATGCCTATTTCGACCGTATCCGCAACCGCGAGGCATGGGTGCGCGCCTGCGCGGTGCAGCCGGAATAGGCGCGCTCCGTTTTTATCCGCGTGCGGGAAAGAGCTTCGGGTTGCGCAAGAGCGCGGCGGAGGCGAGCGCGATGATCAGCCCGATAGGGAATATCTCGATGAAAGTGATCGGCAGGCGGAATAACGGATTGGCGTAGTTTTCCGTCATCGCTTGCATATCGGCGATAAAGGCGTCAAGCGACGGGCCGGTAACGCCGGCTGCGCGTTTGGCCTCGATCGCGGCCGCCGCATATTGATCCATGAACGCATAATCGGTGGCGGCGAGGTAAATTTCCCAGCCGGCGACGTAAAAGACCCCGGCGACGGCGGCGATAGCGAGGCCGAGCAGGAATGCCGGCCGGAATTTGATGACGCCGCCCAGTTCCCGATCGCGATAGCGTTTGACGGCGATAAAGATCATCGACAGCGCGATCAGCATGACGAGATAGCCGAAGGCGTGCGACGCGCCGGTCCCCTCGCCGCCGCTGAAAGCAATACCGGCGGTCATCACGGCGATGGTGACGGCGCCGGAAACGGCGCCGTAAAAAAATGCGGTTTTCAACATTGCGGGCTCTCCCTGATTGCTGGAATGCGGATTAGGCTGGCGGTTGAAAAACCCCGAGCTGGTTGCCTTCCGGGTCGGTGAACCAGGCAAAGCGGCCTTTGCCGCCCGGAATGTCGATCGGCCCGATGGTGATTTTACCGCCTGCGGTTTCGATTGAGTTGCAGGCGGCGTCGATGTCGGCCACCTGCATATAGACCATGACGTAATGATGCGGCTCATGGCCGAGCGCGGTGAGCGCGCCGTTAATGCCGGCCTGGTCGATTTCGGCGGAGCCCGGCGTCTCGGCGATGCGCCAGCCGAAAGCCGACCGGTAAAACGTCCGCGTCGCTGCGATATCCTTGCAACCGATTTCGAAACGCACAACCGGATCGCTCATGACGGGCCTCCTTGATGACTGGCAAGCATGAAGATCGGCGAATTCGGCCGGTTAGGCCATCGCCCGAAAGGGTGAACCGGGTGAATTCGCCCGTTCGGACCTCTGAGGTTTTACGGGATCAGGGCGAGCGCGCGCGCTTTCGACACCGCCTGGGTGCGGCGCGAGACCTCGAGCTTTTCATAAAGCCGGGCGAGATGCGATTTCACGTATTGGGCGAAATGCCGAGTGTCCGGGCGATTTCCTTGTTGGCGAGCCCGTCGGCGAGCAGCGCCAGAGTCTCAAGCTCGCGCGCGGTGATGGCGAGCGCGCGGACCGCCGCATGGTTCGTCTCGAAAACCGGCGGCGGGGCTTTGCGGGTCAGCTTGTGGCCGGCCCATGCGCCGAGCGCTGTGAACAAAACGGCGATCAGCGCGATATAGATTTCAGCGGCGAATAGCCGGGTGATGTAGCGATATTCCAGCCATTCCAACGCCAAGGCGGCAGCGGCGAGCGTCACGCCATAGATGAGAATGGTGCGCGTCATGGCGCGGATTGTGACCGGATCGGAGGCGGGACTCAACATCACGGAGCGGGCGTTTCAGCCGGCGCCGGCGGGCCTGAAAATTCAGCATCGATCCGGAAAGTGATTTCATCGCCGACCCCCATGGACGAGCCTTCCGGCGGCAGCCCGAACGCCATGCCGAAAGCGGACCGGCTGAGCGATCCTTGTGCGGAAAAACCAATACGGGCTTGCGGGTCGTATGGCGGGTAGCCCGGATAGCCGCCATTGAATGTCACATCCATTGCTACCGGCAGGGTCTTGCCGAGCAACGCGAGCTCTCCTGCGACGCGCGCGCTGTCCGGACCAGTAAGCGTAACGCCGGTTGAGCGATAGCTGATCTGCGGGTGGGCGTCTGCGTCGAACCAGTCGGGACCCATCAAATCCGTATAGAAACCGGCGGGCGGCCGGGGTAGTTGCAGGGAGGAGACGTTGATATCAGCGATGACGGACATCGCTTGCGGAGCCTGCGGATTGAACTGCAACGTCGCGTCAAAGGCGGTAAATGCGGCGGTGTAAAAAGAAAAGCCCAGATGATTGGCGCGGAAAACGAGACTCGCATGATGTTTGTCGAGACGGTAGGCCCCGGCGGGCGCGTTGGTTTCAACGAGGGTAATTGCCGCCTCGCCCGTTTTTACGGCGCTTGCTTGCCGTTCGCCGGCGGGCGCGCAGGCGCAAAGCGCGAGCGCAGTCAGCGTTAATGCATGGTTCATGAACGGGCCTCTTTCACGAACGGGCGTCGCTAAAATCAACGCCGCACGCGCCCGCCGAGATCGCGCGGCCGGCATTCGCCAAAGCTTGATGCGCCTCGTGCGGACGATCGGTTGCGAGGATATCGGCGCCTTGCGCTGCGATATCCGCGTAAAGCTTTTCATAGCCGGAGCGGGCGATGTCGTTGTCGATTGATTGCTTCCCGCCAAGCGTGCCGAAAATCACCTCGACATCGCGGCTCGCGAGGGTTGAAAAAAGCCGGGGTCGCGGATCCTCCGTACCGGTAAAACCGAGAATACGGTCATCGGGAACGCCGGCGGCGACCGCGCGATTGAGTTCCGACTGGCTGTCGAGCGACAGGGAAATCATGGCCTGGGGCAGTAAGGAATGAAGTTTTCTCGCTGACGCCATCGAATAGGCGATGAGGATAATACGGTCCTCCGCATTCTGACGAATGATCTCACCGGCGACATCCTCATAGCGGGTGGAGCGTTTGAAATCGATTTGCAGGATGGTGCGCCCCTTCGCCCAGGCGAGCGCCTCGTCAAACCGCGTCGGCGCGAAATCTGTCGGGGCGCCGTCATTGTCCTCGAGCCGGAGCGCGGCGATCTCCTTCCAGGGCCGCGCGTCGGCGCGCCCGGCGCCGGTGGTGGTGCGCTCCAGCGTGTCGTCATGCATGAGATAAAGAACCCCGTCGGCGGAGGTCGCAACATCGACTTCCATCAGCGCCGGGGTGGCGGCGAGGATCGCCGCCATGGTCTCCAGCGCATTTTCCGGATAGCCGGGATATGGCCCGCCGCGATGGGCGGAAACGAGGCTCGCCCCTGTCGCCTCGAGGCAGTCGAAAAATCCGTTGAGATCGCCTTCGGGCGCGATGCGCCAGCCGCCGGCGGTGTCCGGGCGTCTTTCTGAAACTGTGTCGGCAACATGGTCGCCGCAACCGGAAAGGGCCAGCAATGCGGCGGTGATGAGCGGCGGAAGATATTGAAAATGCGGCATTTTAGGGCGTCACCACGATGGCGCCGGTGCTCTCGCCGCTTTCCAGCAGGCGATGCGCGTCGGCGATCTCGTCAAGTGTGAAGCGGTGGCTGATATTCGCGCGCAGGGCGCCGCTGGCGATCATCTCGAACAGGGCGGCGGCCATGGCCGGCAGCCGGTCCGGGGTTGCATAATGGAACAATGTCGGCCGGGTGAGCGTCAGCGAGCCGCGCCGGGAAAGCTCGAGCGGCGAGATCGCCGGGACCGGCCCAGAGGCGTTGCCGAAGGTGACCATGTGTCCGCGCATCGCGAGCGAGTCGAGCGAGGCTTCGAATGTCGCTTTGCCGACGCTGTCATATACGACATTGACGCCGCGCCCGCCGGTGAGCGCGCGAACATCATTGGCGATGGATGTGCTCTTTGTGCGGACAATCACTTCATCGGCGCCATTGTCGCGGGCGATGGCGACCTTGGCCTCGTTGCCGACCACGGCGATGACCCGCGCGCCGATATGTTTCGCCCATTGGGTCAGCAACACGCCAACCCCGCCGGCCGCGGCATGGATGAGGCAGGCGTCGTCTTTTTTCAGCCGGAAAACCTGGCGCAGGAGCATTTCTACGGTGAGGCCTTTAAGGAAGACCGCCGCTGCAACATCATCCGCGACCGCATCGGGGATTTTCGCGGCGAGCGCGGCGGGGACGATTGCCTCCGCCGCATAGGCGCCGCCGCCGCCAATATAGGCGACCCGGTCGCCGGGGGCGAAAGCCGCAACCCCCTCGCCGACCATCTCGACGACGCCAACCGCCTCTGCGCCCAAAATCGCCGGCATGGAAACCGGATAAAGCCCGGTGCGCTGGTAAATATCGATGAAATTCAGGCCGATAGCGGTATGACGAAGACGCAACTGACCGGGCCCAGGGGCCGGCACATCGCGCTCGCGCATCTCGAAATCTTCCGGGCCGCCGGGGGCGTCGATAAAAACTGCTTTGCTCATATGCGCCGTCGTCTCCCAAAAATCGCATGCGAAGGGGAAATGATGGGGCGCCGCCGCGGCGTCGGCAAGCGCTTAGCGCGCGCGATTTCAGCTTGCGGCGCTCAAGGGATGACCCGTAAGGATGGTGCGAGGAGGCAAGCCATGAAACTTACCATCAATATCGACTGCACGCCGGCTGAGGCGCGCGCCTTTTTCGGGATGCCCGACATCGAGCCGATGAACAAGATGATCGTTGACGAGATGATGGTCCGGGCGAAAGACAATCTCGATACGCTCGCGGACCCGGAGCGGTTCATGGCGCAATGGATGGCGATGTCCGGCAAGGGCTTTGAGCAGTTCCAGAACCTGATGGGCGCGGCTATGGGCGGCATGAGCGCGCCCGGCGGCGCCAAGAAGAAATAGCGAAGAAAGGCGCGGCAAAGGCCCCGAGGATGACCGACACCATCTATGCGCGCGCGTCAGGCGCCGGCAAGGCCGGCGTTGCAGTCTATCGTCTGTCCGGGCCGCGCGCGTTGGAGATTGCTGAGCAGTTAATTGGTAAACGGAGCAAACCGCGCGAGGCCGCGTTGGCGGCGTTGCGCGATCCGGCGCCCGGTGATGGCGGGGACGGATTGATCGATCGCGGGCTGGCCATCGTTTTCGAAAAGCCGGCGAGCTTTACCGGCGAGGATGTAGCGGAGTTTCACCTGCATGGCTCGCGGGCGGTCGAAGCGTCCCTTTATGAGACGCTTTCGCGGCTTGGCGCGCGGCCGGCGGAGGCCGGCGAATTCACCTTGCGCGCCTTTCGCAACGGCAAGCTCGATCTCGCCCAGGTGGAGGCGCTCGCCGATCTTATCGAAGCCGAAACGACCCTACAGAAAAAGCAGGCTTTGGGGCAGCTTGACGGGCGCTTGTCGGCGCTCGCCGAAGACTGGCGAAAGCAGATTCTGGCGGTCCTTGCGCCCCTCGAAGCGGATATTGATTTTCCCGATGAGGGCGATGTGCCGGCGGCGGTGGCCGCCCGCGCCGGTCCGGCGATCCAGGCGCTGATCGCGTCCTTGACGACGTTTCTCAAACAGGCAGGACGTGCACGGACGATTCGTGAAGGCGTCTCCATCGCGGTGATCGGTCCGCCCAATGCGGGCAAGTCATCCCTCGTCAATGCGCTGGCCGGATCGGATGTCGCCATCGTTTCCGATATTGCCGGGACGACCCGCGATATTGTCGAGACGCGTCTCGATCTTGGCGGGATCGTCGCGAGCGTCGCGGACACCGCCGGCATTCACGGCGCCAGCGACGACCGGATCGAGCTTGAAGGGATGCGCCGCGCCCGCGTCCGCGCCGAGGCGGCCGATCTCAGGGTCGGCGTGCTGGACCCGGCAAGCGTTTATGTCTCGCGGGAAACGCTGGAACTCCTGCAAGCGGGGGACTTTCTTGTCTGGTCGAAAGCGGATCTTGAACCGGCCATACCGGCGGCGGCGATCCCCGCCGGGGTGCATGTGGCGGAGATTTCCGTGAAATCGCGTCATGGGCTCGATGAATTTGTCGCCGCCTTGCGGGACGCGGTGGCCGGCGGGGCCGATGCCGGCGGGCCGGCGCTGACCCGCGAACGTCATGCGGCCGCCGTCGCCGAAGCGATAGAGGCCCTCGCCCGCGCGGAAGCGCTGATTGCAACCGGGCCGGAGCTCGCGGCGGAAGACGCCCGCCTTGCCGCCCGGGCGCTGGGCGGTATTACCGGCGCTGTCGGCGTCGAAGAAGTGCTGGGCGAGATTTTCTCGAGTTTTTGTATCGGGAAATAGATTCCCTAAAGCGGAATGGCGGCGTTTTGCTCAGGCTATATCTTCCTGGTCGCGGCCATTATTGCGAATGAGACGCAGCCGCGCCGCCGCGCGGCGTAAGACGTCGGCTGCATCGGTTTCGCCGCGAAGCTCCAGCCGCAAGGCGGCGCGCTCATAATTCCGGTGCTTTTCCGCCAGACGGTCAGTGAGTTGGACCGCCAGCGCCTGGCCGGACGGACGGGCGGGGGCGCCGTTCGCCAGGCCGGGAGAGCGGCGGTGACGCGTCGGTTCCGCGCCGAACAAAGGTTTGTTTCGGTGTTGAGATCTATCGTGCCGCGCCATGTTCCGCCCCTTCATTCTGTTTCGCGTCCTATTGTTTCGAATCGCGGGTTCGCGGGAGTTTTAGGGGATGGCGTGCATCAAGCGTGCCTGTTAACCGCGTCTCAAGGAATAGTTTCCAAATTGTAAAGTCGAAGCGCCGGTTACTGTAATAATTCGTGACATTAAAACTTATCCGCGCCGATTACGGCGGGGTTATCGTGAGCGGCCGGTCAGCGTCGCGTTTCACGTGAAACATATTGCGGCGCGAAAAAGCATGCTGAGAAACGGGGTGCATTATGGGCGACGCGGGCCTATATCCCCTCGCCAGAGGATCTGATGAGCGAATATGACGTCATAATTATAGGCGGCGGGCATGCGGGCTGCGAAGCGGCGGCGGCTGCTGCGCGCGCTGGCGCACGCACGCTGCTCGCGACGCATCGCAAGGACACGATCGGCGAAATGTCTTGCAATCCGGCGATTGGCGGGCTCGGTAAAGGCCATCTGGTGCGCGAGGTTGATGCGTTGGACGGGCTGATGGGCCGGGTGATCGACAAGGCCGGCATTCAGTTTCGGATGCTGAACCTCTCGAAAGGCCCGGCGGTGCGTGGTCCCCGCGCTCAAGCGGACCGCAAGCTCTATCGCCGCGAGATGCAGGCCTTGCTGGCGGATTATCCGGGGCTCGACATTATCGAGAGCGCGGTGGAAGACCTCATGGTGGACGCGGATGTTTCACGTGGAACATCGCACGCGCCCGCGGTGAAGGGGGTTATCCTCGCGGACGGGACGCAAATCCCGGCGCGCGCCGTCGTCCTGACCACCGGCACCTTCCTGAAAGGCGTCATCCATATTGGCGAGCGGCGCATTCCCGCCGGCCGCGCGCGCGGCCGCGATGCTGATGCCGGCGCCAACGCGGCGGACTGGGACGATGTGGAAGCGCCCGCGGTCGGGCTTTCGGCCCGGCTCTATGGGCTGGGGCTCAAAATGGGCCGGCTCAAAACCGGCACCCCTGCCCGTCTCGACGGCCGGACGATCGATTGGGACCGGCTTGAAAGCCAGCCGGCCGATGACGCGCCGGTTCCGTTCTCCTTCATGAGCGAGCGGATCGAGGTTCCCCAGATTTCCTGCGGAATCACCTACACCAATAAGGACACCCACCGGATCATCGAGGAGAATATCGGCAAATCGGCGGTCTATGGCGGCGGTATTTCCGGCCGCGGCCCGCGCTATTGCCCGTCCATCGAGGACAAGGTGGTGCGGTTCGCCGAGCGCGAGGCCCATCAGGTGTTTCTTGAGCCGGAAGGGCTCGATGAACACACCGTTTATCCGAACGGGATTTCGACCTCCCTGCCGGAGGATGTTCAAGCGGCGTTTCTGAAGACCATTCCGGGGCTCGAGCGGGCGGCGGTCATCCGCTACGGCTACGCCATCGAATATGACTATGTGGACCCACGCTCGTTGACGGCGGCGCTGGAGACCAAGGCGCTCGCCGGCCTGTTCCTCGCCGGTCAGATCAACGGCACCACCGGCTATGAAGAAGCGGCGGCGCAAGGGCTGATGGCCGGGGTCAATGCGGCGCGCGCAGCGTCTGGTGAGGCGGCGTTCATCCTTGACCGGGCGCAAGCCTATATCGGCGTGATGATCGATGATCTTGTAACGCACGGGGTTACAGAACCCTATCGGATGTTTACGAGCCGTGCGGAGTACCGCCTCACCTTGCGGGCGGATAATGCCGACCAGCGGCTGACGCCGGTTGGCATCGCGGCGGGCGTCGTCGGGCCGGCGCGGGCGGAAATGTTTCACGTGAAACAATCGGCGCTGGACGCGGCGCGGGCATGGGCGCGGGAGACCGCGCTGACGCCGAATGAAGCGGCGAAGCTCGGGCTGCAAATCAATCAGGACGGCCGCCGCCGCTCGGTGGTCGATTTGCTGGCGCTGCCCAGTGTCGCGCTCGCCGACCTTGCGCGCATCTGGCCGGAACTGGGTGCGCTCTCCCCTGCGGTCGCCGAGCAACTTGAGTTTGACGCGCTTTATGCCGGTTATCTGCACCGGCAGGAAGCGGATATCCTCGCTTTCAAGAAGGATGAGTCGCTCGCCCTGCCCGCCTCGCTGGATTTCGCCGCCATTAAGGGACTGTCCAACGAGGTGCGCCAGAAACTGGCCGACGCGCGCCCGGCGACGCTCGGTCAGGCCGGCCGCATCGAAGGCGTCACCCCGGCCGCGCTGGCCCTATTGCTCGCCTGGGTCAAGAAACACGGACGCGCGGCGTCGTGACGAAATTTGTTGCTCATGCCTCCCCTGTTCGCGGGGGAAGGATTGTCCCACCCTCCCGAATATTGACCGGATGTTGATGACCCCCGAAGAATTCGCCGCTGAGACGGGTGTTTCACGTGAAACATTTGAGCGCTTCAAAGCGATGGACCGTGTACTGACAGAATGGTCGGCGCGGCATAATCTGATCGCCCGCTCGACCATGGAAAGCCGCTGGTCGCGCCATTATCTCGACTCCGCGCAACTCGTCCCGCTCATTCCGCCGGCGGCGAAATCCATCGTCGATCTGGGGTCGGGCGCGGGCTTTCCCGGCCTCGTCATCGCCGCCATGCGCCCGGATGCGAAAGTGACGCTGATCGAATCGACGGGGAAAAAAGCCGCTTTCCTTCAGGCCGTCGGGGCGGCTATGGAACTCGCTAATCTGAAAGTCATACCGGCGCGAATCGAATCGGTGAAACTGCCAGCCCCGCCTGACGTCATCACCGCCAGGGCGTTGGCGCGGCTCGATAAGCTGCTCGCCTATGGCGCTGGAATACAAGGCAAAAACACAAAGTATTACTTCCTCAAAGGACAAGATGTAGAGGCTGAATTGACCGAGGCTACTAAATCTTGGCATATGGATGTTATCCGCCATCAGAGCCGCACGAGCCCTGACGCGACCATTTTAGAGATCGGAAACCTCGCCCGTGTCCGCAAATAGTCGCCCCGCGCCCCGCATCATCGCCATCGCCAATCAGAAAGGCGGCGTCGGCAAGACGACAACCGCCATCAATCTGTCGACGGCGCTCGCCGCGGTGGGCGAGAAAGTGCTGCTCGTCGATCTCGACCCGCAAGGCAACGCCTCGACCGGGCTCGGCATTTCCGCCGCCGCGCGCGGGGTGACGACTTATGACGTGCTGTCCGGCGAATACCGCCTTGAGGCGGCGGTCGGCGACACCGACATTCCCGGCCTCGCGCTCGCCCCGGCGGGCGTCGATCTTGCCGGCGCGGAGATCGAACTGATCGACGCCGAACGCCGCCATTTCCGCCTCGCCGACGCCATCGCCGATTACGCCGTGAGCGCCAGCGGCGCCGGCGTTACTTACATCATTATCGATTGTCCGCCTTCTTTGAGCCTGTTGACCATTAATGCGCTGGCCGCCGCCCAGGCGGTGATCATTCCGCTGCAATGCGAATTTTTCGCGCTTGAGGGGCTCAGCCAGATCCTGCGCACGATTGAGACTGTACGGACACGGATCAACCCCGCGTTGGAGTTGCAGGGCGTCGTGCTGACCATGCATGACCGGCGCAATAATCTGACCAACCAGGTCGAAGATGATGTGCGCGCGCATTTGCAAGACAAGGTCTACCGCACGGTGATTCCGCGCAATGTGCGCATCTCCGAAGCGCCGAGCCACGGCAAACCGGCGCTTTTATATGACCTCAAATGTCCGGGCAGCCAGGCCTATATCCAGCTCGCCTCAGAGGTTATCCAGCGCGAGCGCGCGCGCCCGAAAGCGGCTTGAGTAGAGGAACGGGAAAATGGCCCTCGCGGCGAAAAAGAAAAGCGGAAACAAAGGTTTGGGCCGCGGGCTCGACGCCCTGCTCGGGGATGCGCCGGTCGCGCGCCGGGACCATGCCGACGGCGCCGCACCGGCTCCGGCGAAGGGGCCGAAACGCGAATTGCCGATCGAGCATTTAACGCCGAGCGCCGACCAGCCGCGCCGGATTTTCGACGATGCGGCCATTGAAGAACTGGCCTCTTCGATCGCCGCCAAGGGACTGTTGCAGCCTATTCTCGTCCGCCCCCTGAAGACCGGAAGGGACGGCGAGCGATACGAAATCGTCGCTGGCGAGCGGCGCTGGCGGGCGGCGCAAAAAGCGAAACTGCACAATGTGCCGGTCATCATCCGTGAGCTGACGGATGAGGAAACCGCCGAAATCGCGCTGATTGAAAATGTCCAGCGCGTCGACTTGAACCCGGTGGAAGAAGCCGCCGCCTATCGCCGGCTCGTGGATGTATTCGGACGCACGCAAGAAGAAATCGCTAAAGCCGTCGGCAAGTCGCGCAGCCATGTGGCGAATATCATGCGGCTGTTGAACCTGCCGCAAAAAGCGATCGACGCGCTTGAAGGCGCGACGATTTCCATGGGGCACGCGCGGGCGCTGCTCGGCTCTTCGGCGCCGAAACAGATGCTCGACATTGTCCTTTCCAATCATCTGTCGGTGCGCCAGACGGAAGACGCGGTGCGCCGCGCCGAAGCGCGGATCGCGGCCGGGGACGGCGCCGCCCCGGCGCTGAAAAACAAAGAAAAATCAACGACTTCTGGCGGCGCAAAAGACGCCGATACGCGCGCGCTGGAGCGCGATTTGTCGGCTATTCTCGGCCTTGAGGTGGCGATCGATCATTCGAAAAAAGGCGCCGGATCGGTCACCGTCAGCTATCTGACGCTAGAACAGCTTGACGATGTTTGCCGCCGGCTGATGGGCGCGAGCGCCTGAGCCAGCAACAGGCGCTTTGCCCGCGTTCTGAAATAATCAGGGTGCAAATTAATTGAGCGGTTCCGGCGCCGCCTCGTCCTCGACATTGCCGATCAGCCAGCGGCGCGCTTTTGAAATATTGCTAAAGCCTTTGACCCTCGGATGGCCGATCGCGTCAATCGCGCGGGCGATGCGCGCGCGCACCATCGTCTCGGCCGGGTCGCTGCGTTCGGGCGCAACGGCGGCGATCCGCTTCACGCCCTGCGCCAACGCTTCGGGCAACACTTCCTTGACGAGAAACTGGTCCTTATCGGACGGCTCGCTGCGCAGGAAGCGCAAATCCGCCAGCCAATAGTGATAGGCGCCGCCGCGAATTTCCTTCAACACATGACACAACACGTCGCGAAACTGGTCATGCGTATCGAAACGATCGAACCAGACATGTGAGATGATTCTCAGCTCAGGATTGGCGCCGACTATCGCGTAAACTTGTGAGTTTTCCCGTTGGAACAGACGCTGCGGCTTTACGGAAAAAGCACGCGAGACGTCATCCTCAATTCGGAATTGGGGGACTTCGCTCATCGATTTCAAACCTCAAAAAGAGCAGTCCCCCTTGGCGCCCCTCTTAGCAGAATTTGCCTTTAATTTGAAACCCTTCCGCTGCGTGTCGTTCAACTCGCCGTGATTTCGCAACAAAACCCTGCCTGGTTAAGCAAACACAGCCGGCGTGGTGCGGGTAACGCTTATGCGTATAACGGTTCCGTCTTTTGTTCCGGTGCACAGTCCGGCGAACAAAAAATCGCGAGCCGTCTGCATGATGAACGCTCCGGCGTCTCATTGGTAACCAGACTGGGCGCCGGGGATGCGCATCGTCGTCGGCTTCGCCGCGGGCATGTCAATCCCGCATCGACCGCGCTGCATTCGTTCCCGGTCCTCTCGCCGCGTATGCCTCGCCCGGCGCCCCCCTTTAACGCGCAAGGTATATATGGCGTGTACTGATGGCGGAAATGTTGCTTTAATACGTTTCGCGCCAAGCCGCCCGAATATAAATTCGATTTAACCTCCAAATGGCCGCGCATTCTGGCATTTTCCTTGCACATGACGGCGGCAAATTGTATAATTCTCAACTCAACGACATTCCATCTTACGCAGCATAATAGCGCCGGGCGCGGGCTATTATGAGTGGTCTGCAAATGTCTGTTTCCATAGGTATTTTCAGGGGGAAAAGCTATGAGAACTACGCCGACGCCGACCTGTCGCCACCCTATCCTCACGGACCGCGAAACCGATATCCTGGCGCTTTTGCTTGACGGCGAGACAACCAAGGAAACGGCGCAGAAGTTGGGCATCAGTCCGAAAACCGTTGAAACCTATCGCGGGCGGATTCGCGCGAAGCTGAACGCGAAAAACACGGTCGAGCTTGTCAGGCATGCGATCGAGAACGGTTTCATTAAGCCGACAAAAACAAGCAGCTAGCGTTTCTTTTTCAGCATCAATAGCAACCGGGCTTCATTTTCGTTCAGCCGGCCAAAGACATCGTCTTCGGAAAGGCTCCAGCCGCTATAGACGCCGAGGAATAGTGACAGTGGCGATGCTTCGTCTCGAAGCGCGCTCGTCCTGCGCCCCGCAAACACGAGCCCTGAAATATTGGTCTCCGCCCGAATGCTGACATCATGGGTTCGGAAGGCGTATTCATCGAATAACGAGCGCGCCTCCGCCTGGAACAGGTCCAGGCTCAAGTCTATCGGCGGCAGCTCTTTGAAACTCTTGGCAAAGGCAATCCCGCCGCTCAATGTTCGGTCGCGACCATCAATTGCGAACTGGCGCCGTTGCGTCAGATCGCTCATCAGCGCATAGACCGAAAGGCTCCAATCGTCGAAAAAAACCGAATGCACGACATCGGCGCCAAACTCGGTGGTCGCGAAGGGTCCGGGGGCGGACGTAAATTCATCCCGCTCCTTCCAATAGACATAGATGTCCGTCGAATAATGTTCTCCCGCCTTTTCCATGCCCACGCCAAAGGCAGACCGGACAGCGCCGGCGCTGGAAAACAATCCCGCCTCAATCGCGCGGCGCCGGCTGACCCCAACGTTAATGCTGTCAGGCAGGAAGGTTTCACCCTCTTTGAAGATCTTCCCAAGGTCGAGCGCCAGCCTCGCGCCGACTGTCTCGTCATGGGCGATTGTCAAACGCCCGTCGCTGGTTTTTGCCCGGCTCTGATTGAGCTTCAAGCTCACGGCCCCTCTTTCAAGGCGCGCGAAATTCTTGTCGAAGGCATAATAGGCGTCAGCATGCGTGCGCCGCGCAAACCGAAAGGACGTTGCGCCAATTTCTACATCGCTGGAAAAGTTGAAGGTCTCGCCCTCATATAAGAAATCCGTATCGGTATTGGTCTGAAATGAGCGAAAATCCAGGCCCGTGTTCATATAGGAAAGCGCAAATGACAGCTTGAGATCGTCGCGCACAACAGGCTTGCCCGTCAGCGAAAGCCAGGCGGCCTCGTCGCGCTTCGTATAATTCAGGTTCAACTGATTAGGTTCGTATACCCACATCCAGGGCGCGTCATGCCGGGAAAACCGAAAGCCGGTTTCCGCCGCCGCCACGCCCGCGCCAAAAACCAGACGGTCTTTATAGGCGCTATATATCACCGCCGCATCGGCCACTGCGTTGGTCCGCCACCGATCAAAGTCGCGAACGCCAAACCCGCCGCGGGTCACCACGATCGGGCTTTGGGTGTCGAAAAAGCCGACCTTGAGAGTGAGGCGGGAGTCTGGTGTATCCAGCAGATGAAGCGCGGCATCGACCTCGCTGCGCCAGCTTTCCGTTGCCGTCAGCGTGCCCGCATGAATGTGGGTTTGCGCACTTATAACATCGGCGCCGACACGATGCCGCTGAGTGAGCGACAAGCGCGGCTGCTGATAATCTACGCTGACCGTATTTGCGCCGCGCCAGCTAATTTCTGCGGTTGGCGGGCAGCGGAAATGTAGTTCTTTATCACCGGCACGGTCTTGATCGTTTTTCGGGAAAACTTTCTCGGTACAGTCGAAACTTTCCTGGCTCGCGAAATCAAACGCTTTCGCGTTGTTTTCGCGTGCACTGGCGTGTGTGACGGCGGCAAAGAAAAGGCCGGCCGCCAGCAGCAAAAATTTAAACACGCTGCTCATAAAATCGCCGCCAAGCCGGGATGATTTACCCCTAAAGACGTCACCCGTCCGCGGCGTCAAGCAGGGGACGGGCAACTATGGCGTATTATCCGCGTTATGAAAAATCACCATCGTTTAAAAGGTGGCGAATTGCGGCAACGCAATTTCCTTTATTTTTTGCACCGACAATTGCCTGAATAAACGGATCTTCACAGATTTTAGGATATTGCTTGTTGATCGAGCCCATGCAGGCGCCGACTGATTCAAAAAGACTGGCGTCGACAAGCTGCTTGCATAGTTCGACGACTGTCTTGATTCCAGTGTTCGGATCAGCATTTGCGGATGTCATTGCGCCGGTATTAAAGGCGAGCGCCAAACATGCGGCTGCAATTGTGTGTGTAATCCTTTTCATAAATTTCCCCTTTCCAAGGTAGTAATGAGTGTCTGCACGACGGGAGGATTTCCCTCGCCCTCATGGGTATTTGACACTGGCAGCCCGGGATCTGTCGATCAGGAAAGCCTGTAAGCATACGCCGTCGGGAAAGCAGAACGGACGACCTGCAACAGACCGTGGCCAAAGCCTTTACCCGCCCGGCGTCGTGCGATCGGCAAGCGCGCAAAAGGAAATCTTCGTAAGTCAGCACTAGCGCACCCACCGCCAGTCGGCGGCTGCGCTTCAACGGCGTACCATCGCCGCCAGCCGCAAGGCGGCGCGCTCGACAATTTCGCGCTGCGGCGCGCCGCTCGATTTCGCATCCAGCTCCGCATCGATCAGCATTCGGAGGGCTCTGTCGAGTTTCGCCCCACGCCATTTATAAAGACGGTTCTCAAAGGCGCGCTGTTCGGCGAAAAACACCGGCGGGCGCAGTTTTTTCATGGCGGCGGCGGCGCTGTCGCCGCCCTCCATGTAATCGGCGGCTGTTTTGAGCCGCGCGAACTGGCGCTGCAGGGACCGCAGCAAACCGATCGGGCTGGCCCCGGCCGTCGCCGCCCGGTGCAGCGCCTCCGCCAGTTTCGCCGGCGCGCCATCCGCGCAGGCCGCCGCCGTATCGTCCATGGCGTCGCCGAGCCCGTCCACCAGCGAGGCGCGGACATCCTCAAGCGAAATGGCCGCCGGACCGGAGCGCGAGCCGCCGGGGCCCTTGTACAAGATCAGCTTGTCGATTTCCGATCGCGACAAGGCGTGATCATCGCCGAGCACTGACGCCACCAGGTCAAGCGCATCATCTTCAAAGCGCAAATCTTCGGCCCGCGCGGCGTCTTGGGCCATCGCCCGCACATCCGCCGGGCCGTCCGCATAACAGGGCAGCGCCGCTGCGCGCCTGGCTTTTTCAAAGGCTTTTCTAAGGCCCGAGCGCGGGGTCAGCTCGCCCGCCTCGATGATGACGAGACCGTTGGGCTTGATCTGATCCTTGTCGAGCGCTTCGATCAGCACGCCAGCGGCTTTGGCCGCCCCCTCGCCGCTGGTGCGTATGCGGATCACGCGCTCGCCGCCCGCGAATGACAAGGCGGTGATTTCATCGGCGAGCCGTCCGGGCTCGTCTTTCAAATCCGCATCGGCAAGCTCAAGATAATTGAACGGATCCTTGAAGTCCGAAACCACGGCGGATGCGAGCTTGACCGCGCGCTCGCGCGCCAGCCCGCTATCCGGTCCATAGATCAGGACCGCCGCGCATTCAGGGTCGCGCCTGGCGACAAAGGCCTTGATGGCGCGGCCTTTAAGGGCAGTCATTCTTCCTCGAATGCCGGCCGCACCTCTTCGCCGCGCCGGGGATCAACGAGGATGACCGAATCATCAAGGTGTTTTTCGAACGTGTCCTGATCAATGTCGTCGCGCTCTTCGGGCGGTTCGGAAAACCGCAGCAAAAGATCGCGCTCTATCGCCTCGGCCAGTTGCGCGGTGGCTTTCTCAACCGCGGCGCGCTCGGCGAACAGCGTCGAATATTGCGAATTGACGATGTTGTAGGACGTGACCGCATTGGCGACGCCGCGAAAGCTTTCGCCGGTCTGCTGATCGACCACCGTATAGCGCCCGGACAGGCGGTAATTATAGCGGGTCACGGTCGCGTCGATCTGAACCGCGAGCCGTTCGGCGCGCTCGCGCGCCTCGACCATCAGCGTATAGCGCGGGGCCAGGCCCTCGCCCGGCGCCATGCGCGCATTCAACGCATCGCTCAATGCCGGGGCCACGTCTTCCGGCGCGGCGATATTGACGATAGCGACCTGTCGGATCGCCGGCGCCGCGCCTTCGGGCGTCGCATAGATCGGTTGGAAGCCGCATCCTGTCGCCAGCAACGCCAGCGCGGCCGCCATAGCCGGAATGATGGTGCGTTTCATAGGCCTTTTGGTCATATGCCTGTTGGTCTCCATTCGGCCCGTTGCACCGGCTGTCAGTTCGCCACGATATTGACGATCCGGCCCGGCACCACGACGACTTTGCGAACCGTCTTGCCGTCAATATGGCGCTGAACCGCTTCGTCGGACAAGGCCGCTTGTTCCACAACATCATTTGGCGCGTCGGCGGCGACCGCAATCTCGCCCCGGCGCTTGCCGTTGACCTGCACGCCTAGCACCACTTCATCCTTGGCGAGCAAGGTTTCGTCGGCTTTCGGCCAAGGCGCGTCGCAAACGAGGCCCGCACCGCCAAGCATTTCCCAGCATTCCTCCGCCAGATGCGGCGTGAACGGTGCAATCAGCCGGGTGAGCGCCGCCAGCGCTTCGGCGCGCGCCCATGAACCGGCTTGCCCGTATTTTTTCAGCGCATTCAAAAACTCGTAAATCCGCGCAATCGCCTTGTTGAAGCGGAAATGCTCAATGTCTTCGGTGACCCCGGCAATCGCCGCATGGCTCGCCTGCCGCAGCGGCTTATCCGCGTCGCTGGCTTGCGGCGTCGCCAAATCGTTTTCCTTGAGCGCGCCGGGCGCTGCGGCGACCGCATCCCAGATGCGGTTGATCAGCCGCCAGGCGCCTTCAACGCCGCTATCGGTCCATTCCACATCGCGCTCGGGCGGCGAGTCCGACAGCATGAACCAGCGCGCCGCATCCGCCCCGTAAGTCTCGGCGATGGCCTCGGGCGAGACCACGTTCTTTTTCGACTTCGACATCTTTTCGATGGGGCCGATGAGAACGGGCTTGTTATTGTCGGCGCGCCGCGCCTCGCCCTTCTCAATCAGCACGTCTTCAGGCAGCAGCCATTCGCCGCTATCGCGATCCTTGAAGGTCGCGTGCACCACCATGCCTTGCGTAAACAAATTTGCAAAGGGTTCGTCCACGGAGGAATAGCCGGCGTCCTTCATCAGCCGCGCGATATAACGCGCGTAAAGCAGGTGCAGGATCGCGTGCTCGACGCCGCCAATATATTGATCGACCGGCAGCCAGCGGTTCACGGTCTCAGGGTCGACCGGCTTGTCATCCGGCTGCGAGGCGAAGCGGGCGAAATACCAGGAGGAATCGACAAACGTATCAAAGGTGTCGGTCTCGCGCCGGGCCTTGGCGCCGCATGTGGGGCAGTGCGTATGTTTCCAGGTCGGGTGCCGGTCGAGCGGATTGCCGGGCACGGAAAAATCCGCTTCGTCCGGCAGCCTGACCGGCAAGTCCTTTTCCGGGACCGGGACGATGCCGCAGGCCGCGCAATGGATCGCCGGGATCGGGCAGCCCCAATAGCGCTGGCGCGACACGCCCCAATCGCGCAGGCGGTATTGCGTTTTCGCTTCGCCCAGCCCCATTTCCTCGATCTTCGAAACCGCCGCGCTGATGGCGTCAGCGCTCGTCATGCCGTTCATGAAGCCGGAATTGATCATCACCCCCGGCCCCGTATAGGCCTCCTCGCCGATCTGGAAAGTCGCCGCATCCGCGCCTTCGGGCAGCACCACGGGCGGGACCGGCAGATCATATTTGCGGGCGAAATCGAGATCGCGCTGGTCACCGGACGGGCAGCCGAAGATTGCGCCGGTCCCGTATCCCATCAGCACGAAATTCGCGACATAGACCGGCAGGCGGCGGTCATCAAAGGGATGGCTGGTCTCAAGCGCGGTTTTATGTCCGCGTTTTTCGGCCTTTTCGATTGCCTCTTCGGATGTTCCGGTCTTCTGGCATTCGGCGATGAAACCGGCGAGCGCTTTATCATTTTCCGCAAGCTTCGCCGCCAGCGGATGATCCGGCGAGATGGCGATGAAGCTGGCGCCATAAAGCGTGTCCGGCCGGGTCGTGAAAATCTCGATGCCGTTTTCGAAGCCGTCCGGCGGATTTGTTCCGTCTGCAAAAGGAAACCGCATGGCCAAGCCCTTCGACTTGCCGATCCAGTTTTTCTGCATCAGGCGCACATTATCCGGCCAGCCGGCAAGGCGCCCGTCATCAAGCGCCGCGAGCAGGTCTTCGGCCGCATCGGTGATCTTGAAAAACCATTGCGACAGCGTGCGCCGTTCCACCGGCGCGCCGGAACGCCAACCCTTGCCGTCGATCACCTGCTCATTGGCGAGCACGGTCTGATCCACGGGATCCCAATTGACCAGGCTTTCTTTCCGGTAGGCGTGCCCGCGCTTCCAGAACTCCAAGAACATCCGCTGCTGGTGGGCGTAATATTCCGGATCGCAGGTGGCGAATTCGCGGCTCCAGTCGATGGCGAGGCCCATGGTTTTGAGCTGCCCGCGCATGATCTCGATATTGCCGTAAGTCCATTTCGCCGGATGTGATCCGGTCTGCATGGCCGCATTTTCCGCCGGCATGCCGAAGGCGTCCCATCCCATTGGGTGCAGGACGTTAAAACCGGCGGCGCGTTTATAGCGGGCGATGACGTCGCCCATGGCGTAATTGCGCACATGGCCGATATGGATACGCCCTGACGGATAGGGGAACATTTCGAGGACGTAATATTTTTCCCGCGCATCATCGTCGCGCGTCTCGAAGGATTTGTTCTCCGCCCAGCGGGCCTGCCATTTCGGCTCGGATTCTTTCGGATTGTAACGGGGCATGCACAATGTCTTTCGGCAATAAAAAACGGCGCCTGTGAGCGCCGTTTTTTAACGAATCTGACGCTGAACGCTAGTCGTCTATTACGTTAAGTCGCAGCTGGCGCGCGCGGGTAAGAATGGCATTTTCAATTTCGCGCGCGGTCGCCGGATTGACGCTGGCGTCGATCCATTCGCCGGTTTCGGTCTGTTCCTGACGGAACACCGAGACGCGCAACGCGTCCGCTCGAAGCGCGCTGTCAAGGATGTAGACATTGGTCTTGAAGCGCTCACCCGGCGATTCGGGGTTTACATACCAATCGGTGATGATCAGCCCGGCGATGGGATCGGCGGAGAAGACCGGCAGAAAGTCTAGCGTTTCAAGCGACGCCGCCCACAAATAGCGGTTCACGGTCGTCGCCTGGGCGCCGCGGCCGGACTTGTAATCAGCGAGCGTTGCATTGCGATCGCGGATCGCGCTGTTGCCGCCGCAGGCCGCTAACGCCGCCGCCGCCCCGGCAAGCGCCAACACCTTGAGCATACTTACATTTTCCGGCTTCATAGAGAGAAATCCTGTGGTTCGCTTCGCATTTTGGTATGGCGGCGGCGCGAAATCGCGCGAAAGCCGTTGCTTTCCTACCACAAGCCGCCAATTACGCAATGTCCAGCCCCCGGCCTCGCTTGAACCGCGCTGATGCGTGCGCCATTATATCGTCAGGTCATAAAGCTGTTAACTTTATGCCGTTGATCTAGGCGGAGGTCGCCGGGTTATAGGGGTATGGCCCGGGACTTGAACGGCGGAACGCCGATATGCCGAGAGCGGCGGTCTGGCTTTGGGTCCGCAGGGGTGTGTTGTGTTGGGAAGGCGCGTCGGCTTTCGGGGGAAAGACGGCGCCGACTGGAACTGCTTATGGGACGGCTGTTTCCAGCGGCAGGACGAAAACAACGACCAGGCGGCCTTAGAGTAGCGCGCCAGTCTGATAAAGGTGACGGACGGACATTTATGACCGGTTTGGGTAAGGCATTCATAAGCGTATGTGCTGCGGCGTTGACCGCCGGCGCCGCTTATGCAGCCGACCCGGTCCAGCTTGAGATCGAAGGCGAGGCGAGCGCCGCTGCCGGCATCGTGGACGGAAACGCCAAGGCCGACGCCAATGCCGAGGTCAAGGTCAAAGCCTCCAGCATTCTCGACAACGGCATTGAGATCGGCGCCGGGGTGATGGCGCGCCTCGACGGCGACCAGCCGCGCCAGTTTTTCGGCGGCGGTCGTTATTCGAGCGTACTGATCGGCGGCCCGCGCGGCATCGCGCCCGATGAAAGCGACGTCTATCTCGAAGGCGCTTATGCTTACGCAAAAGGGTCGTTCGGACAGTTGATCGTTGGCCGCGACCAGGGCATCGCAAGGCTGCTGGCGGTAAAGTCGCCGACCATTTTTTCCGCCGTCAATATCAATGATTGGCAGACGGATCTTTCCGGCCTTAACGACATTCATACGATCAACGACTTCACCGGCTATTCGACCAAAGTCACTTACATGCCGCCGGCGAATTTCCTTGGCGGCGTTTTAGGCGGCTTGCAGCTCGGCGTTTCCTATTCGCCGGTTCTGCGCGAATGCGGCGATCTCTTATGCGCGCCTGAATCCGGTTTCGTCCTGTCGCCCGAGGGCGTCATGCTGACGGAAACCAGCAAATGGGACGATGCGATCGAAGCCGCGCTTTACTATGAAAAAGGCATCGGCGTCGGCGCAGACCGTCTCTATCTCGGCGTTGGCGCGAGCTTCGTCACCGCCAGCGAGGATTCTCGCACCCTCTCCGACGCCTTCGCCGATTACGAAGCTTATTCGGTCGGCCTTAATCTCGCTTATCGGGGCATTACGCTTGGCGGCTCCGTAAAGACGACAAATGCGGGCCTCGCCTCATTCGAAGACGATGGCTACCTTGCATTCGATGCCGGCGTGACGTTCCGCACCGGCGAGGAATCCGGCGACGTCGCTTTCATGCTGGGCGTCGGTCAGTCCGAGGCGAACACTATTGGTTCAAGCCCGATCGACCCAACGCTTTTCCGCGATACGCGTTCGGCGCAAGCCGGCGTGACCTATGTTCTTGGACGCGGCATCACGATTGGCGCAGCAGCGCAATATGTCGAATCCAAGAAACCCGTAGCCGCAGGGGGCCCAGAAGAAGCCACCACGGTTGTGATCGAAAGCTCGATCAAATTCTGACGATTTCTAAGCGCCTACGATGCTTAGAGGGGATATGAAGCGGGGCGGCTCAGGCCGCCCCGTTTTCTTTCTCTCAATTACCGCTGCGCAGGTCTATGTGGAGAATGAATACATGCGATGGGCGTTCCTTATTGTTATGGTGATGGCGGCCTCGTCCTGTGACGACCCATTCAAAAGCCCGACAGCCCCCGAGACATCAATGACGCATACAAACAATCAAATCGATTACGTTGAATTCGCCGCCGAAGATCTCAACCTGGTCAAGGCGTTTTACGCCGCTGCTTTCGGTTGGGAATTTCAGGATTGGGGCGACGCTTATGCGAGCTTTTCCTCCGCCGGCCTTGAAGGCGGATTTCGCGGCGGCGAAAAGCCCGTTCCGGGCGGGCCGCTGGTCATTCTTTATGCAGAGGACCTTGAGGCGAGCGAAAAACACGTTGTCGCGGCGGGCGGCGAGATTACCGAACGTCACGAATTTCCCGGCGGCAAGCGATTTCATTTTCGCGATCCCGCCGGCAATATGCTGGCCGTTTGGACCCCTTCCGAAACCCAATAAGTCTCAGCGATAAAAGGCGCTGATGGCGCCGATCCCGGCGACATTGCGCCCGGCGAGCTGCATCGCGTTTGTCTCGTCGACGCCGCCCAGCGCAAACACCGGTAATGCGGCGGCGGCGGCTAACGCCTTGAATTTTTCCGCGCCCAGCCCGTCCGATTGCGGGTGGCTGGCGCTCCCGAATACCGGCGACAGGAGCGCGATATCGGCGCCGAAGCGTTTGGCGCGCGCCAGCTCGCCGGCATCATGGCAGGCGGCGCTGACGATCATGCCCGCCGGCGGGCGCGCCGCGAGCATATGCCATCGCGGCAGATGAACGCCATCGGCGCCGATCCGCTCCGCCAAGCCGATTTCCGCGCCGATCAGCAATTTGACGCCGCGCGGCGCGCAAATCGCTTTTAGCCGCGCCGCCAGATGCGCGCGGTCTGGCGCGCCGTAATCGCGCAGAATAATGGCCGCCCCAGCGGGCAGGGCCCGTGCAATCAGTTCCGGGTGCGCCACGCGCGCGCTGTCCGTCAAAAAGACCAGCGAAAAAGCCGGCGCCCTGCCCGATCGCTGTTTGAGCGCGCGGGCGGCTGCTGCTAGTTTTGCAGCACGTATAAGGAGTCCCTCATGTCCGTTGCCGGCCAATGCGCAGATCCTGATTGCGACGACATTGTTGACGTGGCCGCAAATCTCACCGCGATCAAGGCCGAAATCGCCGCGGCTCTCGCCGAGGCGGGGCGTCCGGCGGCGCCGATCGCCATTACCGCCGTGTCGAAACAGCATGGCGCAGCACGCATTCTCCAGGCGCTCAAGGCCGGGCACCGCGCCTTTGGCGAGAACCGCGTCCAGGAAGCGATGCAAAAATGGCCTGCCCTGCGTGAGACTTATCAGGATGTCGAATTGCATCTCATCGGCCCGTTGCAGACCAACAAGGTCAAGGACGCCGTTGCTTTTTTCGACGCCATCGAAACCCTGGACCGGCCGAAGCTGGCCGCGGCGCTCGCCCGCGAAATCGACAAACAGGGCCGCGCCCCGCGCCTGTTCACCCAGGTCAATACCGGAGAAGAGGCCCAAAAGGCCGGCGTTTCACCGGATCGCGCAGACAGTTTCATTGCCGATTGCATAGAACTCGGATTGCAGATCGACGGGCTGATGTGCATCCCGCCGGCAGAAGACGATCCGGCGCCGCATTTCGCGTTATTGGCGAAAATCGCCGCCCGCAACGGGCTGGAACATCTTAGCATGGGCATGAGCGGCGACTATGCTCTTGCCGCACAGCTTGGCGCCACCCATCTACGGATTGGTTCGGGCCTGTTCGGGCCGCGCCCGTCTCCCACGCCTTGATCGGGGAGTGAGCCTGGCCGTAACGAAAAGTTGTCCGAGTTGTGAGTTTCAATTTTGCGTCATTCGGCGCTAAGACGCACCTATCCTCACGAGGTCGAAAAGGGCGGGAATGTCATGAATCGGGTCAAAAAAATCCTTCTTGTCGATGACGATGAGCTGCTGCGCGACACGCTTATCGACCAGTTCAGCGTTCATGACGAATTCTCTGTCGAGCCGGTGGCGAACGCCGCGGCGGCGATCGACCGCGTCCGCGAGGAAGCGCATATTGACCTGATGTTGCTCGATGTCGGCCTGCCGGACATGGATGGCCGCGAAGCCTGCCGCATCATGCGCAAAAACGGCTTCAAATCGCCGATCATCATGCTGACCGGGGCCGACAGCGAAGCGGACACCATTCTTGGCCTCGACGCCGGCGCGAATGACTATGTCGCCAAGCCGTTCAAATTTTCCGTCTTGTTGGCGCGGTTGCGGGCGCATTTGCGCAGCCACGAACAAAGCGAAGATGCGGTTTTCAAAGTCGGTCCATATGAATTCCGCCCGGCGGTCAAAATGCTGGTGACGCCGGAAGACAAAAAAATCCGCCTGACCGAAAAAGAAACCTCAATCCTGAAGTTTCTCTATCGCGCCGGCGGCAAGCCGGTGACGCGCGACGTCTTGCTGGACGAGGTCTGGGGATACAATTCGGGCGTAACGACCCACACGCTCGAAACCCACGTTTATCGACTGCGTCAAAAGATTGAGCCGGACCCGTCCAACGCATCCATACTGCTGACCGAAAGCGGCGGATACAGACTTTCCCTTTAGGCGCATTATGACGGTTACGATCTATCACAATCCGCGCTGCTCGAAGTCTCGTCAGACGTTGGCGCTGCTTGAGGACAAGGGCGTGGCGCTCGATGTTGTCAATTACCTTGAAACGCCGCCGTCGAGTGAGGCGTTGAAGACGATCGTCAAAAAACTCGGGCTCGCAAGCGCGCGCGAGATGATGCGTGTCAAGGAAACTGCGTATAAAGAGCAAAATCTTGCCGCGGTCGAGGATGAGGCCGCGCTCATCGACGCTATGGCGGCGAGCCCGATCCTGATTGAACGGCCAATTGTCGTGAATGACGACAAAGCAGCGATTGGCCGCCCGCCGGAAAGCGTTCTGGAGATACTCTAGCCGCTAGATCCGCGCGCCGGAGTCGAGCTTTTTCAAAAGTGTCCTCGCCCGCGCGCGATAGGCGCGCTTTGCCTTGGCGTCCATTCTTTCCCAAGTTTTGTACATCTGTCCAAGCCGTGGATTGCTATCAAGTTTCCCCCGGTTACGCGCCAGAAAGTCCCAGTAAAGAGCATTAAACGGGCAAGCATCCGCTTCCGTTTTTCGCGTCACCGCATAGGCGCAATGCTTGCAGTAATCCGACATGCGATTGATGTAGGCGCCGGACGCCGCATATGGTTTCGAGGCGAGCTTGCCGCCATCCGCATATTGCGACATGCCGATCACATTCGGCGCTTCCACCCACTCGTAAGCATCCGCATAAACGGCAAGATACCATTCGTGCACGGCGTAAGGGTCGATGCCGGCGAGCAGGGCGAAAGTTCCCGTCACCATTAATCGCTGGATATGATGCGCATAGGCTTCCTCGCGAGTTTGCGTCACGACCGCGCCGATACAGGCCATGTCGGTCTCGCCAGTCCAGTAAAATTCGGGCAGCGCGCGGGTGTTGCCAAAAAAATTCCGGCGCGCATATTCATCATCGGCGAGCCAGTAAACGCCGCGCACATATTCGCGCCATCCGATGATCTGGCGGATAAAGCCCTCGACCGCATTGAGCGGCGCATGACCTTGCTCATAGGCTCTCTCGGCGCGCCGGCAAATTTCCAGCGGCCCGATCAGCCCGACATTGAGATAAGGCGACAGGACCGCATGGAACAGGAACTTTTCCTCGCGCAACATGGCGTCCTGGTAATCGCCAAAACAAGGCAGCGCGTGAGTAATGAATTGGTCGAGCGCGTTGAGCGCGCCCTTGCGGCTTACCGCGAAGCGAAACGGCTCAATGTCGCCAAAATGCCCGCCAAACGCCCGCTCAACCGCTGCCATGATGTCCTGCGTTATCTCATCCGGCGGCGCGCTATAGGGCGCTGGCGCGCAAAGGCCGGGACTTGCCGGTTTGCGGTTCTGCCGGTCGTAATTCCATTGCCCGCCCGCCGGTTCGTCGCCATGCATCAACAACCCCGTCTTGCGGCGCATTTCCCGATAGAAATACTCCATGCGCAGGGATTTGCGCCCGCGCGCCCAGCCCCTGAATTCGTCTATCGACGCAATGAAACGGTCGTCATCGCGCATATCAAGCGTGAAACCGGCGATCTCGCGCCAGCTTTCGACCTCGTTCAGCAGGCGCCGCTCGCCGGGGCGCGTGACAATAATGGCCGTCGCACCGTGCCGGCGCGCCGCATCGCGGATAAGCTCCGTGAACGTAGCGGTAGGATCTTCGGCGTCGAGCATGCGGTAGTCGACGTTAAATCCCGCCTCCCGCAATTCGGCCGCGAAATGACGCATGGCCGACAGGATGAAGACGATTTTTTTCTTATGATGATTGACGCCGGAACGTTCACAAGTAAACTCGCCGGCAAGCTCGCCCATGACGATCACATCTTGCGTCTTGCGTGCGTCACGAAGGCTCGACATGTCGCGTGACAGCTGGTCGCCCATCAGCAAGATCAATCGCGGCGCGCTCACCACTCGATCTCTCGACCGGCATAATCAAAAAAGCCCCCGGATTGGGCCGGAGAAAGGCGTGCGAGGACGGCGAGGATATTTTGTGCCGCTTCCTCGGGCGTTGCAGTATAGCGCCCACGCGCATATTGCACCGTCAACGGCGTTTTAATCGTGCCCGGGTGAATGGCGACAATGACTGATTGCTTGTTGCGTCGAGCGTCTTCGATCGCCGCACAGCGCACGACCTGGTTTAGCGCGGCTTTTGAAGCGCGATAGCTCATCCAGCCGCCAAGCCAGTTATCGCCAATGGAGCCGACGCGCGCGGAAAGCGTCGCATAAACTGTCGGGGAATTGCGCTTCAACAGGGGGACGAAATGCTTGAGCGCCAATGCGGCGCCGACGGCGTTGACCGCAAAGGCCCGCAGCATGGCCGCGCCCGAAAGTTCCTTGAAGGATTTTTCCGGCCCTGCGCCATCGACTTCCAATATGCCGACAGCGTTGATGATGAGATCGAATTGCGCGCCTGCGGTCTTGAGCTGGGCGGCCGCGCGCGCCACAGAGCTTTCATCCAAAAGATCCAGCCCGTTGGCGCTGCGGCTCAAGGTTGCGATGCGATCGACGTTAGGCGCGGTACGCAATGTCGCCGCCAGCGCAGAGCCGATTCCGCCGGACGCACCGATTATCAGCGCGTGTCGCGCCGCAGGCGGGCGTGGCGGATCAGCGCGCGCCAATCGCGGTTACTCCGTACCCGCCTCAGCAGCGATTGCGCCGAGCGCGCCGGACATTTTTTCGAGCGGGCCAGCGGCGGCTTCATCGATGCCATATTCCCTGAACATATGCGCGAGGTCGCGATAGACGATGCTGACGGCGCCATCGGCGTTTTCCGTCACCAACATTTTCAACGGCAGTTCAAGCCCCATCGTTTGCTCAGCCTGCATTACCGGCGTGCCGCCCTTTGGGTTGCCGAAGATCACCAGCGTTGTCGGGCGCAATTGCTGGTCAACAGACGCCGCTCCGGCGGCGTGATCGATCACAGCAAAAGTCTTGAAACCGCGCGCATCCACGGCGGCCTGTAATCGTTGGAGCGTTTCACTGAAACTATTGTCACTTTCAACGCGAATAATATGCGGGCCGTGATGAGCCATTTCGTCACCTATGTTTTGCTTGTCGCTTGCGGTCGGTGTTTCAGCGCCGCATGCGGCAACCGTCAACGCCAGCAACGCTGCGTAATTGGCAATTTTCATTCAACTCTCCTCGATTTCAGGCGCTCAAGAGCTTTTCTATCGCATCGCGCCGGGCCATCAACGCTTGATATCCTTCGGCGATGAATTCGTCGGCCCGATCGAAGGCGGTCGGCATGGCGTCACGCATATCAGGCTTTACGCAGATATCCGGCGGATGGATTTGCGCCCGCGCCCGGGCCAGCTGCATTTGGAATATATCAGCGGCGGCGTAGGCGGTCTCGAAAAGATGCGGCTCAGCCCCGGCGCGCGCCTTTGCGAACTCGAATTGCCGTTCGATGGCGGTCCGCGTGTCGTCGATCAGCTTGGCGACGGCGCCCGTGACGCCCTCCGGCGCCGGCTCGTTTCTTGGCAGCACCGCCGGCACGCCAGCCGGCGGCGCGTCGAACCGGTCGAGCACTCTCGGTACCGCGTTGAGATCGACGGAGATCACCACATCGGCGCCGAGCGCGCGCGCATGCGAGACGGGCGCGGGATTGGCGAGTGCGCCATCGACCAGCCATCGATCGTCCTTGCGCGCGGCGTGGAAGACGACGGGAATCGCGCTCGATGCGCGGGCCGCATCGATCACCGAGCCTTTCGAAACCGCAATTTCCTCGCCGGTGGCGAGATCCGCGGCGATGGCGACGAATTTCACTGACAAGTCTTCAATATTCCGGTCGTAATCGCGAAATGCTTCGAAGGCGGGTCCGGCATCGATAAAGCCCCCGCGATGCAGCTTCAGATTGAAGCGCCGCAGCGTCGAGACCGGTTTGAGCATGCGCGCCCAGCTCTCAAACTCTTGAAGCGCGCCGATGAGATGCGCGCCGCCCACCAGCGCGCCGACCGAACACCCGGCGATGATGTCCGGCTTGGCGCCGATTTCTTCAAGCGCCTTCAATACGCCGATATGCGCCCAGCCTCTGGCTGCGCCAGACCCCAGCACCAATCCCAGTTTCATCGCCATCTTTTCCCTCTCCGTATAAGGAGTGTTGAAGTGGGCCTGCGGGCGCGCTGCGTCAACCGGCCGGCGGCCTTCACTTGCCGGCGCGGGCATTTGCCCGGCGCGCCCGGTAGCCTCTCCCCGCGAACACAGCCATAGTGAGCGATTCGAATCACCCGCTTCGGAGTTCCCATCGTGTCAGGCGCAAAGCCCCAGGAAAAACAACCAGTTGACCAGCCGGTCGAGGTGGCCGCGCCGCCGCGTCCGCATACCCGTGACGAGATTATCGCGCTCATGGATGCGGCTGCGCAAAAAGCGAAGTCGGGCGACAAGCGCGGCGAGGCCGGCATGCTCACTGCGGCGTCCTTCTGGCTGTTCTGGGGGGGCGTTTTCGTGGCGATTGCGGCCCTAATCTATGTGGTCCTGAGCGCCCGTGATGCGAGCGGCGCTGGCCTTATTCTGGCCGCAGGGCTGGCGGTGATGATCGCGGTGTTTCTTGCCGGCGCCGCCTTGAAGATGTTCTCGCCGGTGCTGTTGACCGGCATGTTCTTGCGCCGCGCGGCGGGCAAGCCCGCAAGCGAAGCGGCCGAACTTGCCGGCGCCGATATCCTCGGCGCGTTGGGGCTCGCCGAGCGGGTTCTCGATTGCGACCCGGAGCCGCGTCTGGTGGCGCGCCGCGACGGTGTCGTCACTTATGCGAACCGCGCCTATTTCGACCTCGCCCGGCAGGCCGGCGTGATGGGCCCGGCCGGGTTGCCGCCGCGCATCGACCGGCTCTTCGCCCAGCAAGGAGCGGAGGCGACCAAGCTGTTCCGGCTATGCAAGGCCGCCAAAAGCGGCGAGGCCGCTGAAGAGACCATATATCAGACCATGGGGCTGGCCGGCGGCGGCGAGCGGCGCCGGTTTGAAGTCAGCATACGGCCCATTCGGCCGACCGATGAACATGTGGTCTGGCGATTGCGCGAACTGCCAGTCGAAGAGCGCGAACATGACGCGCTTGCGGCGGCCTACGCCGATCTGCCGCGCCCGGTATTCGCTTTGGAAAAGTCCGGCCAGATCGCCTGGTCGAATGCGGCGCTGCGTGAAAAACTTGGCGCGCAGCGCGGCGATGTTCGCTCTATCGATGACATCGTGCTGGGCGAGACCCGCGAGCTTGTCAGCGCGCTCTGGCGCATCGACCGGGCGGAATTAAAAGCCCAAGTGCGCCGCTTCGACGCCGATCCGGCGGAAGCGGTTTTCACGTCATTCCGGCGCGGCGGTGTTGGCGAAGGCTTTGCCTGCATTGAGCTGGTCATTGATGAAACCGTCGATCAGGTCGAGGACGTCACCCTCTCCGGCGATATTTCGGAATCGCCTTTCGGCGTCGCGATCGTCGAAGGCGAAATCAACCGTGACGGCCGTGTTGTCGAAGCCAACAAAGCGTTTTCCGATGCCTTTGGCGCACAACGAAAAAACACGCCGCTGGCGAAATGCGTGAATGCAGCCGCGCTCGAAGAGCTTGCCGATGAGATCCGCCGCAAGACGCGAGCCGGCGGAGCGCCCAAGCCGGTTGAGGCGACCATCGGGGAAGGCGTCAATGCGCGCACCCTTGCGCTTTACGCTCGTCCCGTACGCCGTAAGCGCGGCTCTTACGGTATACGCCGCACCTTGCTTTACTCCGTAGACGTCACGGATCGCAAGCGTATGGAAGAAGAATACGCCCAAGATCAGAAACTGCGCGGCATTGGCGAACTCGCCAGCAAGGTCGCCCATGATTTCAACAATTATCTGCAAGTGGTGATTGGCCATTGCGAGCGATTGATGTTGCGCCATCCGGCCGGCGACCCGGCCTATTCCGACCTCATCCAGATCCGTGAAAACGCCCAGCGTGCGGCGAATACGACCAAGCAGTTGCTTGCCTTTTCTCGCAAGCAGACCTTGAAGCGCGAAGTCTTGTCGATCACCGAATTGCTGCGCGATTTCTCGCCGTTCCTGACCCGCTCGATCGGCGAGAAGGTCAAGCTGGAGCTGATTAACGGCCGTGCATTGCCGACCATCCGCGTCGATCGCCATCAGCTCGAAACGGCGGTGATGAACCTTGCAGTCAACGCCCGCGACGCCATGGCGCCGGCCGGCGGCGTTCTGACGGTGCGCACGCAATGCATCACGGCGAGCGAGGTCAAGGCTTGCAATACGCCGGGTCTGCTCGATCAGGATTACGTTCTGATCGACGTGTCCGATACCGGTCCCGGCGTGCCGGACGCGCTTGTCGACAAGATTTTCGATCCGTTCTTTACGACCAAGGAAAGCGGTAAAGGCACTGGACTTGGTCTTTCAACCGTATACGGAATCATCCGCCAGCTTGATGGCGTCATCGCACTGAAAAACAAACCCGGTGAAGGCGCGCGTTTTGAAATTTACCTGCCCGCCTATGAGGCGGAAGAAAGCGAGAATGAACCGGCGCAGGCGGGCGCGCCCGCGGCGCGCAGCAAGCCGCAGGATTTGACCGGCGCCGGCCGCATTCTCGTGGTCGAGGACGAAGATCCCGTGCGCGCTTTCGTGGTCGCGACGTTGACCGACTGCGGTTATGAGGTTGCCGAGGCCGAAGACGGCGAGGACGCCCTTGACGTTCTTGAAGAGGATGGCGAATTCGACCTTGTGATCTCCGACGTGATGATGCCGGATCTTGACGGACCGAGCATGATCGCGCGGGCGCGCGATGAGATCGGCCTCAAGGCGAAGGTGATTTTCATGTCGGCTTATGCGGAAGCGGCGGTGCGCGATCAACTCGATATCATTGACGGCGCGGGCTATATACAAAAGCCTTTCACGCTTCAGGGGATTGCCGAAACGGTGAAAACGACGCTGTTTCCGGGCGATGAGGGCTGAGGCGGCGCGGGCGGCGCAAACAGGAAAAAACGGGCTTCATGCGGCAAATCGTATTCGATCTTGAAACGACGGGTTTCAAATTTTCCGAAGGCCACCGGATCGTCGAGATCGGGGCGGTGGAGCTCATTAATGGGGCGGTGACCGGCCGCAATTTTCACAGCTATATCAACCCCGAACGCGACATGCCGATTGGCGCTTACCAGGTGCATGGCCTGTCAGCGGAATTCTTGCGCGACAAGCCGCTTTTCGCCGACCCCGATGTCGCGCCGACGTTTCTTGAATTTGTCGGTGATGCGGAACTGATCGCCCATAATGGCATCGGCTTCGATTTGCCGTTCCTTAATGACGAGCTTGGCGCGGCGCGGTTGAAGCGGCTCGATAATGTGATCATCGATACGCTGCATCTGGCGCGGCGAAAGTTTCCCGGCGCCCCGGCCAGCCTTGATGCGCTGTGTTCGCGCTTTGGCATCGACACATCAACCCGCGAACGCGACGGCCATGGCGCCTTGCTCGACTCGCGCCTACTGGCGGCGGTTTATATTGAATTGACTGGCGGCGCCCAGGCGGGACTGGATTTCAAGCGGGAGGATAGCGAGGACACGCCAAGCGCCGACGGCCGCAAGGCGCGAGCGCCGGCGCGGCAGCGCCCGCGCCCTTTGGGCTCGCTGGCAACGGCGGAAGAAAAGGCCGCCCATGACGCGTTTGTCGAAGAGCTTGGCGACGAAAGCGTGTGGCGGAAAACCGCCGTGAGCTGACGGTCTGGCGCGCCGACTCAACTGGCTGGCGGCGGCGCGCCGTCAAAAATCAGGATATAGATGAGTGCGAGGCGCGCCGTCTCAGGAAGCCGGCGCCGGTTCCGGTGCTTGCGGTGCGGCCGCTGCATTGCGCTGTGCATTGGCGACGTAAATGCTCATGAAATCGATCGGCTCTAGCATCAGCGGCGGGAAATTGCCGTTGCGCGTCGCGTCCGCGAGGATCTGGCGCATGAATGGGAACAAAAGCCGAGGACACTCGACCATCATCACCATTTCCATTTGTTGCTGCGGAACGTTCTGGATCTCGAAGACGCCGGCATAAGTCGCTTCGGCGACAAACATTGCGTCATTCTCATTCCGGTTGGCGCGGGCCGCAACGGACAGCTCAATTTCGAACTGGTTGGTTCCGACCTGCCGGCCCTGCACGTCCACATTGACGTCGATTTTCGGCGTCTCGTTGGATTGATACACTTCCGGCGCGCGTGGATTTTCGAAGGAGAGATCCTTCAAATATTGCGCAAGAACGACGAGCGACGGCGCGGCGTTCGGATCGGTCCCTTGCGGGGCGGCGGCGTTATTCGGGTCAGCGGGCGTTTCAGACATGATCTTGCGTCGTTCCGTCTTGTTCGGTGCGAGAAAGGCCGATTGCTTACACGCCTGTCTGCGCCCCCGCAACCCGGCTGCCAAACGCCCGGAAGCCAGCCCGGCCGTCTCAGCCGCGCCGGGCGGTCTCCTGGCGCACGATGTGGGCGCGAATACGGCTCAAGGCCATCCGCGCCAACGCCATGCGCACTGGCGGGACAAGCAAGGTGAAGCCAACAGCGTCAGTGAGAAAGCCGGGCGTCATCAATAACGGCGCGGCGACCACCAGGAGCGCGCCGTCGACCGCCGAATCGACCGGCAGGCGGCCGCTTTCAAGGTCGCCGCGCGCATGATTGAGGGCCGACAGTCCTTGCAAGCGGATCAGGAAGCCGCCGAGAAACGCCGTGGCGAGGCAGGCGGCGATTACCGGCAACACGCCGAATGCGCTCCCCGCGGCGAGCAGCACGTAGATTTCCGCAATCGGACCGATGATAAACAGCAAGATCAGGGCGAACAGCATAAGGGACTAGTGGATTCCAGCGCTTTTCCTCCTATATAGGGGACGCTTGAGCAAAATTAAGCTTTTAGACCCAAATTGAGTGTCATGGACCCAGTTCTCCTATTTTTCGCCGGCGTCACGGCGTTTATCATTTTCCGACTAATTTCGGTCATGGGCACCCGGACCGGGCATGAGCAGCGCTCCGATCTCGAGGCCGGTCAGCGCGCAGCGCGCTCGCGCGGGTCAGATGATGGGCGCGATGACGCGCAAGATGCCGAGCGCGCGCCAACGCCGAAACCGGTTTCGACCAATGCGCGTATCTTGCGCGACGCGGACCCGGCATTTGATGAAAAAGCGTTTCTCGCCGGCGCGCGCAGCGCCTATGAAATGGTCGTCGAGGCGTTCGCATCCGGCGATCTCAAATCCATTCGCCCCTTCCTGAATGAATCCGTATACGCTGCATTTAAGCAGGCGGTTACAGATCGCGAGAGCGCCGGCTATGTCAGCGATCTCAAATTTGTCGGCATTGAGCATGCGGCGATTGTTAATAGCGCGGTCGAGGGCGGCGACCTTGTCGCCGTGATCGAGTTTGCGTCAAATCAGGTTCGCGTGACGCGCGACAAGGACGGCGCCGTGGTCGATGGCGATCCGAACCGTATCGATCTCGTCAAGGATCGCTGGAAATTCTCGAAAAAGCGCACCAGCCAGGATCCGAACTGGACGCTTGTGGCGACTGGCGGCGCCGAATAAAACCGACTGGCGCTAGCAACAAGGACGCCGCGGCCTCACGTGCATGCCAACTCCGGAATAATTCTGCGTATTTTCCTCGCCGCTGCGGCTTTCTTGGCCGCGCTTGCTGCGGTCCTGGTTTTTAGCGGCATTGTGCCTCCTTATTACGAGCGCACATTTTCTGATGAAGATTATGGCGCGCCGGTTCTCGACTTTCAGCGCATCGCCTTCGACGACCTTGATGGTTGGCTGCAGGACGATCCCAGCCCGGCGCTTGATGCGTTTGTGCGGTCCTGTGTCATTTTTGAAGCCAATGCGCCCGACGCCCCCGCCAATCCGCACGAAAATCTGGGCCCGCTCTACGCCGGCGTCAGCCTTGGCGGGCGTGTCGCCGACTGGCTGCGGCCCTGTGCGGAGGCGCGCGCGCTGTTTGTCAGCGCTTATGGCGATAACGCGGCGCGCCGCGCCGCGCTTCGGGCGTTTTTCGAATTTCATTTCCAGCCGGTGGCGGTTTTCACCCGCCGCGACCCTTTGCCGGACGGCCCCGCGCGCCGCGCGCCGCCGCGTATTGATCCTTTGGGTGTGTTTACCGGTTATTTTGAGCCGGTTTATGACGCCTCACCTGTCTCAACCGACCGGTTTTCCGCGCCCCTTTATCCGCGTCCGGATGATCTTATCGAGGTCGATCTGGGGCTATTCCGCGAGGATTTGAAAGGCGAGCGCATCGCCGGACGCGTCGAGGCGGGCCGGCTGGCGCCTTATGATAACCACGCTGACATCAATGCCGGCGCGCTCGACGATAGCCTTGAGCCGATTGCCTGGCTTGATCCGAACGATCTGTTTTTTCTGCAAATACAAGGCTCGGGGCGGCTTGTATTCGAGAATGGCGCGGTTTTGCGCGTCGGCTATGCGGGCCAGAACGGCCATGACTACACGGCCATCGGCCGCATTCTCGTGGACCAAGAAGCGATCCCCCTCAACCAGATTTCCATGCAGTCAATCCGCCGATGGCTAGAGGAGGCCGCACAAGAGGAAGCCGCGGCCCTGCGCGAGGCCAATGCGTCCTATGTCTTTTTCAGGCGGCTTGATGATGCGCCAACCGGGCTCGGGCCTTTAGGCGCGCAAGGCGCGCCCCTGACGCCGGGCCGCTCGCTGGCGGTCGACCGGCGGTTTCATGCATTGGGCGCGCCGGTCTGGGTCGATATTGCACCTGTCGACGCGGCGGGCGCGGCGCCAATCCGCCGGCTGATGGTGGCGCAGGATACGGGCGGCGCGATCCGCGGCCCCGTGCGCGGCGATGTTTTCTGGGGCGCCGGCGACGAGGCGGCGGTGCTGGCTGGCACGATGAATGCGCGCGGGCGCATGGTGGTCTTGCTGCCGCGCCGCCTGGCGGAGCGCCTCGCAGCGGCGCCGCGCCCGGCCGCTGCAATCGTTCAATGACCCGCCGCCGCCAGATATCTCCGGAAGAAGAGGCGCTATGGCGCAAAGCCACCCGCGACGTGGCGCGCTACCGGCCCTTAAAACCAATTGTGGAACCGACCGTTTCGCCAGCGCAAGGACAAAAACCGCTGCGCCAACGGCTCTTTGAAAGCGCTGCGCCGGCCGGGCCGCGTGGCCATTCCGGCCCTTCCCGCGCCGATCTGTTTGCTTCGGGCGACCCGAAAATGGACCGTCTGGCGAGCCGCGGGCGGCTGGACATCGACGCTGTCCTTGACCTGCATGGGCATACGCAGATGACAGCGCGCATGGTCCTCCACCGGTTCATTCACGAAGGCTATGCGCGCCGGGCGCGCTGCCTTTTGGTGATCACCGGCAAAGGCGGCGGCGCGGCCGGCGCCGTGACTGGCGGGCCGGGGCGCGGCGTTTTGCGGGCGAATTTTCGCGCTTGGCTCAATGACGACGCCGTGTGCGGGCTGATCGCGCGGGCTGCGCCGGCGCATCAGCGCCATGGCGGCGATGGGGCGTTTTACATTTTCTTGAAGCGCGCTTAGCGGACGCGGCTTAGCCGTTCAGGAATTTCCAAACCAGCAATGCCACCAGCACCGCCGGCAAAACATAAAACATGCCGACTCGGGTGATGCGGATGAACCATGTCTCGGCAAATTCCGACGCCCAGGCGCCGACCGCCTCGTTCCACCAGCGGCGCGGCTTGTGGGCCGGCAGTTGCGGGCTGCCTTTTTCAAACGGCATTGCCGCCAGCACTGTGACGCCGCGGTTCTTCCAGCGCTGGAAGCATTTTTTGAGCGCGCCATTAATGACCGAACCGCGCAGCCGCCGTGACAACATGGCGAACGGTCCATAGGCGAAATCTTCCGGCAGGAATTCTATATCGAGAACCACCGAGGCCGGCCCTGCCCGCTCGCTATCTTCATCAAGACGCACGACGGAATGGCGCACGCCGTAATTGCGCAAATAATCCTCAACATCGCCGAGGGAAGCCGCGCCGCCGTCGCGCCGGAAGCGAAGTAGCATTCTGACGCCGTGCTCGCCGGTGGAATGGACGGAAAGCATCACCCACGCCGCTGCGGCAATGAGACCGCCTATAAGTATGGCCGCGCCCGCGGTCAGCCCCGAGAACCAGGCAAGCGAGGCAGGCGCCGTAATATTGAGCGGCGTTGATGTCGCGAGCCCGAAAAGGCCCAGCCCGATTAGCGCAATAGCGACGGTTGTGGCGGCGAAACCGAACATCCGCATGAACCCCTCGCCGAATGTCGGCACGGGATTCGAGATCGCATGCATGCGGCGCACCCAGAAAGCGGTCTTGGCGTCCGTGGTGCGGTATTTGTCTTCGAAAAGCGTCGGGTCCGGATTGTTTTCGACCACCATGAAGCGGGTTTTGGTCGGCGGCGCGTCGTCATAATTGTGATCGACGATCACATAATCCGATGAGCGCATGGCGACTTCGTAAGGCAGGAGCATGCCGAACAGCTTGCCGGTCTGTGATTCCGCTCCGAGGGTCGAATAAAACCGCGTCTCGCCGCTGACGGGGTCAAACATGGTGTTGGTTTGCCGCCCGGTATTCAGGGTCGCACGCGCCAGTTTGGCGAGCTCGCGATGCGGCTCGATCATCTGCGCGGTCTCGCGCACTTCGACGCCAATGGCGCGAAGCCCGTCGAGCTTCGACTTGCAGCGTCGCGCTGCTTCCGGCCCCGCAAACACCACATCGATCCGGTCGCGGATGAGTTTTTGATCCGACATGTCGATCGGCAGTCCGGCCCGAGGCGTTTCATTGGCGTAGTCGCTGCCCGGGGAATTGCCGCTTTCGGAATCGATCAGGCCCCAGTCTTTTCTGAGCCTGCGCTGCAAGGCGGAAAAACCGGTGCCGGGATGGGCTGACTGGATGAGATCATAAAGCTGCGATTCATGCACCGCGAGGCACATCTGGTCCGTCGCTTCGACCTGATCGACGCCAAGCAGCGTGAACTGGCTCGCCATGGCGCGCAACGCTTCGAAATCATACCCCGTATACGGATGGTAGAACGGAATGACGGCGAAGTCGGCGGTCGCCTGGCGCACCGCCATCAAGGATTGCTCCTTGGTTCGCAGCGGCATGGTATCGGCGAAGCGATAGTCGAATTTCGTATTGGCGGTGGCGGCCCGGAATTCGCGCTCGGTGCGCGCGTTCACGGCGGTTAGCCCGGCGTCCGGCACGCTGCCTTCCTCGCGCGCGCGGCGCAGGAACGCATCGGTGGCCTGATAGCCGAAGCCCCACTCCTCGCCAGTGAAGGCGACGCGCGGGCGCTTCTTGCCGCTGTCGATTTCGGTTGCGGCTTTGTCCTGGCCGGCCTTGTCGGAAAAGCGCGGGTCCGCGTCCTCGGCAAAGGACATCATGGATCGCCGCTTCCACATTCGCGCCGCGCCGTCGGCCATGACAAAATCCCCGCTCCAAACTCCCTCAGACAGTCTAGATTAACCCGTCCTTAACGATCGTGAAAGCCCGCAAATCGCCGGAATGATGCGCGATTGGGCGGATTGGCGGCGGGAAGCGCCGTCCGCGGCCGCAATTCCCGCAAAATCTTGCCGTCTTGCGCCGTTGGAAGGTCGTTTCGGGCGCCAAACCAGCTTTGGCGGCTAAAGGATATATTTCGACAAATCCGCGTTACGCGCGATGTCGCCAAGGCGCTCTTTGACGAATTCAGCGTCGATAGCCACCGTTTCACCTTCCTTGTCGGTGGCGGTGAAAGACACCTCGTCGAGCACCGTTTCCATGATGGTGGCGAGCCGCCTTGCACCGATATTTTCAATGCCCGCATTCACCTCGGCCGCCGCATCCGCCAACGCATCAATAGCATCTTCGGAAAACTCGAGCGTCAGCCCCTCGGTTTGCATCAGCGCTGCATATTGCTTGATCAGGCTCGCTTCCGGCTCGGTGAGAATACGCCGCAGGTCGTCGCGCGACAGCGCATCGAGTTCGACCCGGATCGGCAAGCGGCCTTGCAGCTCCGGCAACAGGTCTGACGGCTTCGACAAATGAAACGCGCCGGATGCAATGAACAATATGTGATCGGTTTTCACAGGCCCGTATTTGGTTGCGATAGTCGCGCCTTCGATAAGCGGCAACAAATCGCGTTGTACCCCTTCACGCGAAATATCCGCGCTCGCCCGTTCGGATGACCGGGCGATTTTGTCGATTTCATCGAGGAAAACGATGCCGTCATTCTGGGCGAGCTCCACCGCTTCACGGCTGATCGCGTCGTCATCCATCATTTGGTCGGCCTCTTCGGCGACGAGCGGCTCGTAGGCGTCTTTGACCTTGACCCGGCGCTTGACCTTGGGAGGCTGGAAGGCCTTGCCCAGCATGTCCGACAGATTGATCATGCCCATCTGCGCGCCCGGCATGCCGGGAATGTCGAATGTTTGCTGTTGTCCGTGGCTCTCGCTGATTTCAAGATCGATTTCGCGATCATCAAGCTCGCCGTCGCGCAGTTTCTTACGGAAGGCGTCGCGCGTACCCTCGCTGCCATGCTCGCCGACCAGCGCGTCAAGCACGCGTTCTTCCGCGGCGGCGTGTGCGGCAGCTTTCACCTCTTCGCGTTTGCGCTCGCGCACGAGACCGACGGCGATCTCGACGAGGTCGCGGATGATGGAATCGACGTCCCGGCCCACATAGCCGACTTCGGTGAACTTGGTCGCCTCGACCTTGAGGAAAGGCGCGCCGGCGAGTTTCGCCAAGCGGCGCGAAATCTCCGTTTTGCCGACGCCTGTCGGCCCGATCATCAAGATGTTTTTGGGCGTGATTTCATCGCGCAACGGCCCTTCAACGCGGCGTCGGCGCCAGCGATTTCTGAGCGCGATGGCGACGGCGCGTTTGGCGGCTTTCTGGCCGACTATGAAACGGTCAAGTTCGGAAACGATTTCGCGAGGAGAAAATTCAGTCATGAAGATTTTGGCTTTGTCGAAAACGGGAAAACTGATGGTTCACTTAGTTACAGCGCGCGCAGACGCAAGGCAGGAGATTTGCGGCGATCCGCCCTACCCGACAATGGTTTCGATGGTCAGCGATTCATTGGTGTAGACGCAAATCGATGCGGCGATCCCCATCGCCTTGCGGACAATGTCTTCTGCGCCAAGCTCGGTCTCGTTCATCAAAGCGACCGCGGCGGATCGGGCGAAATCACCGCCAGAACCAATGCCCGTCACATCGAATTGCGGCTCCAGCACGTCTCCCGCGCCCGAAAGGGTCAGCGTCACATCCTTGTCGGCGACGATCATCATCGCTTCGAGGCGGCGCAAATACCGATCTGTGCGCCAATCCTTCGCAAGCTCGACCGAGGCGCGCACAAGCTGGTTGGGATATTGCTCAAGCTTGGCTTCGAGGCGTTCGAGCAGCGTGAAGGCGTCGGCGGTTGCGCCAGCGAAACCGGCGATCACCTTGCCGCCGGCGAGACGGCGCACTTTTTTGGCGTCGCCTTTGACGACCGTCTGGCCGAGGCTCACCTGCCCGTCGCCGCCCACGCAAACGACGCCGTTTCGCCGCGCCGCAAGAATGGTGGTGCCGTGCATGGACTGGTGACTCATGATTTCTTACCTGTTCGCGATTAGCTGAAAAGCCGGTCTATTGCGCCGCAATAGACGCCGCGCCGGTTTTTCAATAGTAATTGTGTTGCGCGGGGTCATGCCATTTTCGGCGATTGGCGTCAAAGGAGCGCCTTCGAGATATGAGAGCAGCAACAATAGAGCGGAAGACCCGCGAGACGGATATTTTCGTCGCACTCGAACTCGATGGGTCGGGCGACTATGATATCGAAACCGGTATCGGCTTTTTCGACCACATGCTCGAAGCCTTCGCCAAGCACTCGATGATCGACCTCAAGGTCCGCGCCGAGGGCGACTTGCATATCGACATGCATCACACGGTCGAGGATGTCGGCATCGTCATGGGTCAGGCCGCCGCGAAAGCGCTTGGCGATTGCGCCGGCATTCGCCGCTTTGGCGCTTCCTACATCCCGATGGATGAAACCCTGTCGCGCGCGGCGGTCGATATCTCAAAGCGTCCTTATCTCATGTGGCGGGTGAATTTTGCGCGCCCGAAAATCGGTGAGATGGACACGGAGCTTTTCAAGGAGTGGTTCCACGCTTTCGCCATGAATGCCGGGCTCTGCCTGCATGTGGAAAACCTCTATGGCGAGAACACCCATCACATCATTGAGAGCTGTTACAAGGCGACGGCGCGGGCTTTTCGCCAGGCGCTCGAAATCGATCCGCGCAGCGAAGGCGAAACGCCCTCTACCAAAGGCGTCCTCGGCGGCTGATGCTGTACCCTCGAAACCACCTGCCATGACCGATTGACGGATCGCCTCGTTTAAGGTGACATCCCGCCCGGGTGGGAAACGAAATTGCGCCTCAACCCTTTTGTTGCGTTTTTAATGTTGCGGACCCGCGCAGGCGCGAAGTCACAAAGGGTATGACATCATGAAATTGAATAATTTGCTTGCCGCCGTCGCGGCATGCGGGCTCTGTGCGCCGGTAATGACGACGGCGCTTGCCGGCGACCTTGCCGATGCTTGTGTTGCGGCGCTTGAAGCGGACGGACGCGACCCATCCGGTTGCACTTGTCTCGAAGAAGAAGTGATCGCCAACGACCTTGTCGACGAGATGACGGCGCTCGGCGAAATCGCCGACCCGGATGAACGCTATGACGCCGCCTCCGACGCAGCCAAGGCCGCCATGGACAAGTGCACCCGCTAACGAAAAAAGAGCTTGAGAGAGAATGATGATGAAAACACTGATCACCGCCGCCTCCGTCGCCGGGCTGATGTTGTCGCCCGCCTTCGCCAGCGACCTCGAGGCGCATTGTGAAGCCTATACGACCGAGTCCGGCGGCGACCCATCGGGCTGCGCGTGCCTGGCTGACGCTGCTGATGCGGACATGACGGCGGAACTGATGGCGGTCGCCAGCGATGCGGACATCGAGGCGTTGAGCGATGCGTCAAAGGGAGCCATCGCGGCGTGCTGGCCAGACGCATAAGGCCGGGGCCTTGATAGCGAGATATTGAAGGCGCGGCGCATTTGGGCCGCGCCTTTTTGCTTGCTCCGCCCTTGCCTTCCGGCGGGTCGCGGCTACAAGCGCGCCATGGCTGAAACGCTCGTCATCATCGATTACGGCTCGGGCAATTTGCGTTCGGTTGAAAAAGCGGCCGAGCGCGCCGCCCGCGAGGCCGGGCTCGCGCGTCATGTCGATGTGAGCGACGATCCGGCTGTGATCAGAAACGCCGACCGCCTGCTCCTGCCCGGCGTCGGGGCTTTTGCGGCCTGCATGGCGGGGCTCGCCGCCCGCAGCGGCATGCTTGAAGCTATCGAACATGTCGCCCTTGTTGAACAGCGCCCGTTTTTGGGAATTTGCGTCGGCATGCAGCTTTTGGCGGCGCAGGGTCTGGAATATGGATCAAACTCTGGTCTTGGCTGGATTCAAGGTACGGTTACGCCGCTCAACGCAACGCCAACACATCGCAGCCCGCATATGGGTTGGAACGACGTTCACGCGGTAGCGCCGCATACGGTATTTGACGGGCTGGATGGCGAAGCCTTCTATTTCGCCCATTCCTATCATTTTGACCTGGAAAATGATGCTCACCGCCTCGCGGTCGTGCAGCATGGGCGTTCAATTAATGCGCTGGTCGGCCGCGACAACATCATCGGCGCGCAATTCCATCCGGAAAAAAGCCAGCGCGCGGGCTTGCGCTTTTTGACCAATTTCCTTCGCTGGACGCCTTGATGACGCAGAACCGAACACGCCCCTTTTCATTATATCCGGCCATCGATTTGAAGGACGGGAAATGCGTGCGCCTGTTGCAAGGGCGGATGGAGGATTCCACCGTTTACAATGACGACCCGGCGGCGCAATCCATCATGTTCCAGAATGCCGGCTTTTCATGGGTGCATATTGTGGACCTTGACGGCGCATTCGCGGGTGCGACGCGAAATACGGGCGCCGTCAATGCGATTTTGTCAAAACTGGCCGTCAAGGCGCAGCTTGGCGGCGGCGTGCGGGATATGGTCGCCGTGGAACGCTGGCTCGAGGCCGGTATGACCCGGGTTATTCTCGGTACGGCGGCGGTTCATGATCCGGATTTTGTCAAAGCGGCCGCCGCGCGCTATCCGGGCCGCATCGTGCTTGGCGTCGATGCCAGGGACGGCCGGGTAAAGACCGATGGGTGGGACGGCGATACCGACGCGGACCCCGTTGAGTTGGTTAAAAGCTTTGAAAGTCAGGCGATTGCAGCGGTTGTCTACACCGATATCAGCCGCGACGGGGCGCTAAAAGGCGTCAATGTCGACGCTACGGCGACGCTTGCGGCGGCGACGTCTATCCCGGTCATAGCCTCAGGCGGCGTCGCGTCGGCAGACGATATACGCGCCCTTAAGGCGGCGCATCCCAATATTGAGGGCGTAATCATCGGTCGCGCGCTTTATGACGGGCGCATCACGCCGGCTGACGCCCTTGCCGCCGCCGCTTGACGCTGGCTTGGCGACAATAACCTCGCGCGCCTATGATTACGCTTTGTAACGTGTTTGGTGGGGGTGGAGCCCGTCATGACGGCTGGCTGCAAAGAATTTGAACTCAAGTTCACCGGCGCTGCGGCGGACATAGCGGCGCTTGTCACATCCGATTTCTTGTCGGTCACCGCGCCTGACGGCGGCGCCTGGCAGCGGCTATCTTCATCCTACTTCGATACCCCGGAGGGCGCATTGGCCCGTAAGGGCCTTAGCCTGCGTCTGCGCGAGGAGGGCGCCGCGCTCATTCAAGCGGTGAAAACGCGCGGCGACAGAGCGGCGGCGCGAATGGAATACGAAAAAAGCCTTGCGCATTCCGCTGAATTTCCGGCGCCGACGGGAGAGGGGACAATCGATGCGGCGATTGCCGCGCTTGAGCCTTTCCTTGACCCCATCGCCGCCATCCGCGTCGACCGATGGGCGGCGACGGTGCGGTTCCGCGACGCTGACATCGAGATCGCCATTGACCTTGGCATGGCTGAATGCACTGACGATTCAGGCGAAACCCGGGCGGCGGGGCTTGCCGAAGTCGAGCTGGAGCTGGTGCGCGGCGATCCCGCCCATATCTTCGCGCTCGCCCGGTTGTTGAACAATAACGCCCGGCTGCGCTATGCGGCGCGCTCGAAACTGGATTTTGCGCTGAGCCTCAAAGCGCCAAGCAAAGTCATTCCGCCCGCGCCCCGAACCATGCTGTCGCCGGAGATGACCGCCGCCGAAGCGCTGCAGGACTGTTTAGGCGACATTGGCGCGCGCATCGCGGAACTCCAGCCCTTCATTCTCGATTTGCGTCTGCCCGAAGGCGTTCATCAAATGCGGATCGCGCTTCGCAAATTGCGGTCTGTTGAGCGCATCTTTCGGCCGTATCTCAAGCAGAACAACAAAATTTCCTCTTTGGCGAAACGCGCCGGCAGGTTCGCACGCGCGCTTGGACCAGCGCGCGACTGGGATGTATTTCTCGGCGAGACCCTCCCGGTTGTTGGTGCAACCGATCAACCCTTGCCGGGCCTACGTATTCTCAAGGCGCGGGCCGAGGCCGCGCGCGCTGCGGCCTGGGCGGACGCCGTTCAGACGATCTCCGGCGAGCGGTTCTCGCGTTTCGTGATCGATCTGGTGGAAGCCGCAGCGCTCGGCGGATGGCGTGAACAGGCAAAACCGGCGCTAAGCGCTCCATTAAGCGACTTTGCGCCCACAGCGCTTGATCGGGCGCTGAGCAGGACTTTCAAAGCGGCGTCGCGGCTGCCGATGGAAGCAGGCCTCGTCGCACGTCATCCATTGCGGATCGCCCTGAAAAAGCTGCGTTATCCCGTGCAATTGTTTCGCGTCGTCTATCCCAAGTCGGCGCGAAAAGAGTATATGGGCGCGATGTCCGCACTCCAGGATGCGTTTGGCGCCATCAATGATGCCGTGGCGGCGCAGTCGCTCGCCGATCATGCGGCAAGGGGCGAAGGCGAGGAGGCGGTGCGCGCCGCTGGTTTCGTCGCCGGTTTTATGGCGGCCGAAGCATCCGCAGCGGTTGAGACTATAGACGCCTCATGGACCGCGTTCGAAAAGATGACGCCCTTCTGGCAAGACCAAGGTAGTTGAATGCTCAATATACGAATTATCCCCTGTCTCGATGTCAAGGATGGGCGCGTCGTAAAGGGCGTCAATTTCGTCAATCTGCGCGACGCCGGCGACCCTGCTGCCGCGGCGCAAGCTTACGATGCGGCCGGCGCGGACGAGCTCTGCTTTCTCGATATCTCTGCGAGCCATGAGGGCAGGGGCATTCTCCTCGACAAAGTCTCGACGGTCGCGGAACGTTGTTTCATGCCGTTGACCGTCGGCGGCGGCGTTTCGTCGGTAAATGATTTTCGCGCGCTTTTGCTGGCCGGAGCTGACAAAGTCGCTATCAATACGGCGGCGGTGAAAACGCCCGAGCTGATCAACGCAGCGGCGGAACGGTTCGGCGCCCAATGTGTGGTCGTCGCCATCGACGCCAAGCGGGTCGGTGCGGCGCGTCGCGGTGGCTGGGAGGTTTTCACCCATGGCGGCCGCAATCCAACCGGCATTGATGCGGTCGACTTCGCCAAGGAGGCGGTGCGGCGCGGCGCCGGCGAAATTCTGCTGACCTCCATGGATCGGGATGGCGTTAAAACCGGCTATGATATTGAGCTGACCCGGGCGGTGTCGGAAGCAGTGGATGCGCCAGTGATCGCCTCCGGCGGTGCGGGCAAGGTCGAGCACCTCGTCGAAGCGGCGCGCGACGGTAAAGCATCCGCCGTTCTCGCGGCGTCGATATTTCACTTCGGCGAAGTCTCGATTGCTGATGCGAAAGCGGCGCTCGCTGCGGCCGGGTTGCCGGCGAGAACGGCGACGACATAGGTTAGCAATTGAAAGGCGCGCAAGGCAGATGACTCAGCATACGGACAAGCTTGGCGGCGTTCTTGGCCGGCTCGAACAAACGATTGTCGCGCGAAAAGGCGCGCCGTCACACCAGTCTTATACAGCGTCCTTGCTTGCGGGCGGCGCGCAGAAATGTGCCAAGAAATTCGGTGAAGAAGCCGTCGAAGCAGCGTTGGCGGCGGCGTCTGGCGATAAAGACCATCTGACCGCCGAGGCGGCGGATGTTCTTTATCATCTTATCGTCATGCTCGCAGAGCAAGGCGTCACATTGAGCGAGGTCGCCGCTGTGCTTGCCGCACGCGAGGGAACCTCAGGACACGACGAAAAAGCCTCACGCACCTAATTTCGCAGCGTTAATACAGTAAAAAGCCCCGCTTAAGGCGGGGCTTTTCGAGCATCGGCGGTCGCTTCACGCAGCCTTACCAGCCGCAGCTACGGTTCTGGTTCTGTGCTTCAAGCCATTCCATCAAGGGCGCGAAATAATCGACCATCGCGGAGCCGTCCATTTCCCGCGACCCAGTGAAGGCTTCCAGCGCCTCAGGCCACGGCTTTGACTGGCCCATTTCGAGCATGGCGTTGAAGCGCGCGCCGACCTCTTCAGATCCATAAAGAGAGCAGCGATGCAGCGGGCCTTCCCACCCGGCCTGTTCACAAGCGGCTTTAAGGAACTGGAACTGCAGAATATGCGCAATGAAATAGCGCGTATAGGAAACATTGTTGGGAATGTGATACTTGCCGCCCGGATCGAAATAATCCGCAGAGCGTTCGACCGGCGGGCGGATGCCCTGATATTGCGTCCGCAAGGCCCACCAGCCGTCATTATAGGTTTCCTCCGTCAATTCACCGGAAAAGACCTGCCAGCGCCATTTATCCATCAACAGGCCAAAGGGCTGGAAAGCGACCTTTTCAAGCGCCGCCGCCATCAGCAGGCCGACGTCTTTCGATGCGTCGGGAACCTGTTCGATCAGGCCGAGCTGTTTGAGATACTCAGGCGTGATCGACAGCGCCACCATATCGCCGATCGCTTCGTGGAAGCCGCCATTGGCGCCGCCCTGGAAGATCGGCGACTGGTGTTTATATGCACGCTGATAATAATTGTGGCCAAGCTCGTGATGGACTGTCTGGAAATCATCCGCATTGACCTTGGTGCACATCTTGATGCGGATGTCCTCTTGGCCGTCGAGGTTCCAGGCCGAAGCATGGCAAGCGGCTTCCCGGCCTTCTGGTTTGGTGATTTGCGAGCGCTCCCAGAATGTATCGGGGAGCGGCTCAAAACCCAGCGAAGAGAAAAACGCCTCGCCGGTCTCGACCATTTTCACCGCATCATAATTGTTTTCCTTGAGCAGCTCGGTCAGGTCGTAGCCGGGGTCGGCCTCGCCCGGCGCCACAAGATCATAGATGTTGCCCCAGCTTTGCGCCCACATATTGCCCAACAAATCAGCGCGGATGGGCTGATCGAGGGGGGCAACGCTGTCGCCATATTGTTCGTTCAGTTCCGCACGCACATGGCAGTGAAGCTGGTCATATAGCGGTTTCACCTGACCCCAGAGCCGGTCGGTCTCGGCGGCAAACTCCGCAGGCGGAAGATCGTAACGCGCGCGCCACATGGCGCCGACATCATCAAAACCGAGCTCGCGCGCACCCTCATTGGCGATCTTCGCCATGGCCGCATAGTCTTCTTTCATGGTCGTGCCGGCGTCATTGGCGGCGATAGGCACCTCGCGCCATTTGACCCAGATTTCTTGCAGTTTTTGCGGGTCGCGAATCGTACCCATCACCTCTTCAAGATCGACCCGGGCGACCAATTCGCCGTCGAGTTCGATCTTGCCGGTGGCGTATGTGGACGCCATGCGGGTATTGATTTCCGACAATTCTTTTGCTGCGCCAGGCCGTTCCGGCGCCGGCAGGTTGAGCCCCAGCTTGATCAGCTCGATCTTGCGGCGCATTTCTTCGGGTAATTCAAGATCATTGAAGCGCTTGGCTTCATTGGCGAATCTGACGCCGGTCTCCGTGCCTTCTGCGGCGACGCGGGTATTCAGCCAATCAGTGTCGTAATTGATATAGGTGGCGTTCACCCAGGAAATGCGGGCCGAATACTCGCCGAAATCACGGTAGAATGCTTCAACTTCCTCGATAAAGGCTGCGGCGTCTTCGACGGTCGGCGCAGCGGATGCAGCCGGCGTGCTGTTGTCGGCGCAAGCTGCGATAAGAGCGAAGGCGGAAACGGCCGCCAAGGCGCCGAAGGGCCGGCGCAAGGATCGATTGATCATGGAGACTCCCTCAAAATTATTGTTTGGCCGACATTCTAACGTCGGCGGCAGGCGGGTGCAAAGCGCTTGCGCGGGGCATGCGCCCTAGACCTTTTCGGCAATCCTTATAGCGGTCCGGCAACCGAGCCTGATCGCCGAGGAAAGCAGCCGGTAGCCGGGGGCCGCGCGGGCGCCTTCATTTTCTGCGGTGTGCTTGTGTTCAAGCTCGTCATCGCGGAACTGGCGCACAGTATCGCAAAGTTGAGGCTCAACCCCGTCGAGCTCTTCGATCTGTTCGGCATAGTGCTTTTCGATGACGTCCTCGACGGCTTCCGTGCAGGCCATCGCCGCTTTCTCACCCAGCAGCGCAGTTGCCGCGCCAAGGCCAAACCCGGCAGCGTTCCAGAGAGGCGCCAGCAGCGTCGGGCGAATGCGACGCTCAGCCAGGAGCCGGTCGAAAGTTTCCAGATGATGCTGCTCGCCGTCTTCCATATGCTGGATAAGTTTTGCCGTGCGTTCCTTGTGCGGAAGATTTTCAAACACCGCCCGCTGGCCGCGATAGATCGCAACAGCGCCATATTCGCCTGCATGATCGACCCGCAGCATGTCGGCAATTCGCGCGCCGCGCGGGCCGGGTCTTGCCGGCGATGGTTCGGGTGAAACGGGACTTGGCGAAACGGACTTGGCCATCACGTCGCGCCTGTCTTGAAATGCCGCGCCGCACGGGTCTCGCGAAGCGCGGCGAAAAGCGTCAGGGCGAACAGGCCGGCTGACACCAGGAGGTTGTAGCCGGCCATGGAAACGCCGAACAACCGCCATTGAACCTCTTCGCATGAGGGGCCGCTCGCCGCCTCGTTGAGCGACGCCGCCAGATCGGCAACCGAGATATCGACGCCGCCGCCTGCGCAAATCGCCGGGCCCGGCCAATAGCCGTATTCCACGCCAATATGGAAAAAAGCGAGGCCGGCGCTCACCGCATAGACCAAGGCGGCCGCGCCGACGGCGCTTGCGGCGCCAAGCCGCGATTTAAAGGCCCGCGCCAGCATCAGCCCCGCTGCGGCCAGCGCCAGCGCCGTCCAGTGGGCTTCACGCTGGTCGAGGCACAAAACGCACGGGATGAGGCCGCCGACCCGTTCAAACAAATGGGCGCCGGCAAGCAAGCCGGCGCTTGCCGCAAGGGCCAGCCCAAGCGTGCGTTCAGTAAAGGAAAAGCGCTGCAGCGACAAAAGCATGCCGTCTATATAGCGCCGAAAGGCGCGGCGGCGCCTTAGACGGATCGTCACATCCATGCATGGCGGGTTGCCTAGAGGCCAAGCCAGCCCCGGATCAGGTGAACAGCTTCGGCGCCAAGAAAGATCAGCAGCATCACCCAGACAAAACCGACCAACAATCCGGCGATCACCAGAAGGCCATCCCGTTCGATCAGCCCGAGCGCGGTGATGGCGACGCCGATCCCCGGCACCGTGTTGGTCGAGGGCAGGGGCGTCAGAATCGACGCGATGGGTATGAGCATCAATGCGCCGACCAGGCGGTGCCCGAGATGGCCGGTGACCGGTCTCCATCGCGGCGAGGCGATGCGTTCCAGCCAGCCGACATATTTTTCCGCCCGTTTCAACACGCTCTGAAACGCGCCTACGGCAAAGGGGCGATCATGCAGCTTTCGGGGCAGCCACGGATGGCGCCCGCCCATCGCCATTTGGCCGGCCAGCGCGAGCATTGGCAGGGCAACAATTTGCGGCAGCAGGTAAACAAACGGCAAGCAGCATGGCAGCGCCAGCAACAACAGCAAAAAGCCGAAAGCGCGTTCGTCAAGCCGATCGACGATATCGCCAAGCCGGGCGGTGGAAGCGGGCTCGCTGTCGTGCGGGTCTGCGGCGTGCGGTTCTGCGGCGTTTACGCGCAAATCATCAAGGATTTCGTTCAAAACCTGCGTGGCGCCGCGCATGCGCGGCTGGGCGGCTCCGTCAGAGGCCATGGGTTTATCCAGCATCTTGTTTCACTCGCGATGTAAGCCGCTTTGCCCGATCCCAACAGGGCCGGCTTAATAAAACATCATCACCCGTCTTGACCCGGACTTCGCGCTACCTAATATGCCGCCCTCGTCGTCGACCGCGATCGGATGCCCCTCTGGCGGAACTGGTAGACGCGCTGGATTCAAAATCCTGTTCCTTTTAGGAGTGCCGGTTCGATTCCGGCGGGGGGCACCAACTTTTTACGCGCGGCGACCAGGCCCGTTTCGCCGTCAGACTTTCTTCACGAACGCGGATTTCAGTTTCATCGCTCCAATGCCGTCTATGCGGCAATCAATGTCATGATCGCCGCCGACGAGGCGAATGTTCTTCACTTTGACGCCGACTTTGACGACCTGGGAAGAGCCCTTGATTTTCAGATCCTTGATGACGGTCACCGTGTCGCCATCGGCGAGGGGCGCGCCGTTCGCATCGGTGATCGTTGGCGGACTGTCCTCGACAGCGTCGCTTGCGCTCCATTCATGGGCGCATTCAGGACAAACCAGCAAAACGCCGTCTTCATAGGTGAAGGCGGAAGCGCATTGCGGACAGGGCGGCAGTTCAGTCATGGTTGTTCACCAGGCATTCTGCGGTTGGCATAAGCGCTGTCTGATCCAATGTCGATGGCGCCGGGCGACCGCCGACGATCCTTGCGCGCTAATAAAAAAGCGCCCTGCCAGAGGGCGCTTCTTGTAACTGTTTGTTGTTCCAGTGAGGCTAGCAGCGGCCCTTGCGCCGGTCGCGCTTCGAGCATTTGTCGCCAGCGTTGTTCTCAATGACATTGTTCGTAATCTTGGGCTTCAGCCCTTCACGGACGAAAATTGACAAGCCGTCATTGCCGACAATGTCGTTATCTTCGATGACGCCGTTGACGCCAAAGGGCACGGCGACCCCATCGCCGCTATTCTGGGCGATCTCATTATAACGCACGAGGGAAAGCTTGGCGTATTTGTCGAGGATGACGCCAGAGCCTTTATTGTTGCGGATCTTGTTGCCGATCAGCTTGGCCGCGCCATAGCCTGACGACTTCACGCCGCTATCCAGATTGTCGAAAATCTCGTTGCCCGCGATCACCACATCGGCGCGGCTGCCTGACGCAATGTCGACACCGACTTTGTTTTGCAGAATCTTGTTGTCGATAATGAAGCTTTGCGACAGTGAATGCGGCTGCGCGACAAATACGCCTTCAGAGCCGGCGCTGATCCGGTTTTTCTCCAGCATCACCGTGCCGCCGCTGATGCGAACGGCCGGGCGGACGCCGGAGCCGAGAACGTCGCTCTCTTTCAGCGTGAAGACGCCCTGATCGACATCAATGCAGGCATTGGCCGAGGAGTTGATCCGGGCCTTAAATTGGACATTCGCCACGACCGCGTGGCTGGTGCCTTCCTTGGGCGAAAACCTAAGGCATGGCGCGTTCATCGGCGCGGCGATTTCAACGCCTGATCCCGGACCGCGATCGCCCTGAATGAAGACCGATTTGTCGAGCGTGATCGTCTCGTTATAGACGCCGTGCATTACGTAAACGACGCCGCCTTCCGCTACGTCGTCAATCGCTTTTGAGATCGACTTGTAAGGGCCAGGGCCATTGGCGTCCACGATGATCTGCATGGGGCCTTTTTTGCCGGTGCTGGCGGATGTGGATGTCGATGAAGAAGCGTTTGCGCCTGGCTCGTGAATTGGAAACCCGCCGAGCGATTGTGCGTGCGCGCCGCTGAACGCCATTGCCGCAAAGAGGCCGCCGGCGCCGATTGTCAGCGCTTTCGGGGCGAAATTATTGAACCGTGTACGTGTCATCTCCCAGGAACCCCCTACTGAATGTCGCGCGTATATTCAAAGCTGAGCCGGCGAAGCGCGTCATTGGCCGGCGTATAGCCAAGGGCGGCGGCGCGGGCGAGGTGATAGGCTGATTTGCGTTCGTCAGGCGAAATCTCGTTGAGGCCGGTGGTGCCGTCGCGATAGACGACGCCAAGCGCGTAATGGGCGATGGCGAGGTCATGGTCGGCGGCGTCATTAAGCCATTTGACGGCTTTTTCGCCGTCCTGTTCAACGCCAATGCCCCGCACATGCATGATTCCATAGACATATTGCGACATTGGGTGCTCGGCTCTTGCAGCGTCGCCAAACAAGTCGACTGTCTGGCGCGGGGTCAGCACGCCGGTGACCACGGCCTGTTTTTCGTCCTCGCTCATATCCGCATCGCGGGCGACAGTAGAATACTGGAACCGGCGGATGGCGGCGCGGGTCGACGGGCCAAGCCGGTTGTCGATCGACCCAGCGCGGAAGCCCAGCGCGTTGAGCGACCGCTGGATCAGCTCGACGTCGATATCGGACACTGCTTCCAGCGCGTCGGCCATGCGAATTTCTTCTAGTTCTTTTTTCAGCCGCTCCAGCTCTTCTTGCTGGCGCGTCTTGCCGGTGTGCTCCGGCGGCAGCGGCGGTTGCCAGTCGACGGCTTTATCGAGCGCAGTTTCGATTTCTTTCTTGTTCATCAAAGGCTCGAGAAATTCATAAGCCGCGCTCGCTTCGCCGACGCCGCGTTCCTTGGCAAGCGCATACATTTGCAGTGCCTTGGTGTTGCTCTTATCGAGGCCGGCGCCTTTCTGATACATCTCGCCAAGACGATAAATATCATAGGCGCTGCCAGACTCGAAGGTGCGCGAAATCAGGTTTTCGGCCTTGCTGACATCGCCGGAACTCATGCGAAACCGAATTTCAGTGAGGCGTGCTTCGGCGAGGATCTGCGCATTCACTTCGGCCGCAGTCGGTAGTTGGTAGGCGGAGAAATCATGATAGGCGGCGAGCGTGTACCACAATAGCGCCTGCACATTGTCGACCGGGATTTCTTCAAGCGGCGTTGCCGCGCCCGAAGCCACTTCAAGTGATTTGCCGGAATAAACGTCGCCGAGGATTTTTTTAGAGCGAATATCGCCGGCAACGGCGAAACGCCGCCAAATGTCGAGCGCTTGGGCGTATTGGCCGTTCTTGTAAGCCTCAAGGCCGGCCTCATAAGTGGCGTGAGCCGGAACCGCGGTCAGCATGAGCGCCGACGCCGCGACAAGGCCGCCAAGCATGCGGCGCGCTTTTCCAATCAGCATCTTCGGATCTCTTTTCATTTCCCCGCTTCCCCTCAACAGTACGCCCGGACTTCCTCAAGACCAGCGGAGCGCTGTTCCGGCGAAGTCTGACAGCGCGGCGCGATACGCTCGCCTCGCGCGCCATTAAAGCACGCCTTGCTGCGTCCCACTATATTAACCTTAGCATTATTGATCGGAAAAGGGCGCCCCTTGCGTCAAGGCGGCTGGCGCGGGGGCTTGCTTTTGCGCTGTGTTTGGCCGCCGGTCAGGCAACGTCCGGGGCGCAGGTGACTTCGAATACGCAGATCGGTTGTTTCGCGCTTCCTTCATCCGGCAGGCGCCGAACTAAGTGCCCGGATTCCTTGCAAAAATGTGGAATATCGACGACCGCCAACGGATCGTCGGCGCGGACCAGCAATTTCGTTCCGGATTGCAATCGCCGTAACGCGGCCTCCATCCGGATGACCGGCATCGGGCAGCGATAACCGGTCGCATCGACTTCAATCGCCGGTTGGCGCGTTTGTCTGTCAGGTTCCTGGCTCACAAAATCACCCTTGAAGGGACGCAAATGATCCCGATACGCGATTACGTCTCAATTGTGGAGAAATTTGTAGGCGCTCTTCATCGCCGCAGCGCAAAAGAAAGCCCCGCAAGGCGCGCGCCTTGCGGGGCGTGTTGCGCCAGCCTGCTGACTAGAGGCCCAGCTGCAGCTCGATGCCGACGACCCGGCCTTTGGTGAGCGGCGAGAATGTGCCGCCGCCCAGACTGGCCGGCAATTGCGTGTCGCCGCCAAAATTCGGCTCATGCAACAGGTTTTTGCCGTAAATCGAAATCGTTACATGATTGTCGAGCGTGGTCAGCGCCACGCTGGCGTCGATGATCTCGAGTTCGTTCAGTACGCCGAGATTGTTGTCCGTATAGAACGAACGATCGCGGTGTGAATAATTGAACCGCGTATTCAGCGTTCCGAGATTGCTCAGCGGCAATGAATGGACAAAGCCGGCGCTATAGGTCCATGGTACGAGCCGCGGGATTTCGAGCGCGAAATCCTCACTGTCAATGACCGATGGCCCCGGACTGCCGTCACTGCTGATGTCGGCGAGGATCTTGTCATAATCCCCATTGGCGTGACCGACCGAGGCGGTAAGCAGCAGATTGTCTGTGACGCTGTATCGGCCTTCGGCTTCAAACCCCCAGATCGTCGCATCCGCCGTGTTGTCGATAATCTGGACGACGCCGGTGACCGGGTCTGCGAGGTTGATTTCCCGCTGCATGTCGTTGATGTCGTTATAGAAGAAAGCCGCATTAAGGGTCGCGCGGCCATCGCCCGGCTGGGCTTTCAGACCGACCTCAAAGGCGTTGACTTTCTCTTCATCAAACGGGCCCGGATCAAAGACGGTCGTCGACGTATTGCGGAAATTATATCCGCCCGAACGCACGCCTTGCGTCCAGTGTCCGTAGATATTTACATTGTCCGCCGCGGCATATTCGAGGCCGATTTTCGGCGTGAAATTCGACCAGCTTTCGGAATCGGCGAAGTCAACCGGACAGGTGCCTTCAACAACGCCGCAGAAGGGCACGCCGAACAGGGTTGTCGCGATATTGCCATTGGCGCGGATATTCGAGATCTCCGCGTCTTTTTCTTCATGCGTCCAGCGCCCGCCCAGCGTGAGCACCAACCGGTCGCTGAGGTCATAATCAAGCTGGCCGAAAAGGCCGATGACGTCATGTTCTTGTGCGCCGCCGCCGAAGAAATTTTGCAGGCCGCCAAGGATAAAGCGGCGCTCCGTATACGCCAGATCCTGGGTGAAATAGTAAAATCCTGCCGTAACGTCGAGGCCTCCGAAACGTCCATTATATCGAAGTTCGTTCGACCACTGATCCTGATCGGAACTTGAAGTCGAGTGGAACAGGAAGAGCGGCGTTGCGTCAATGTCCCCATCGGTTTCGGATTCATACTCACGCCAGCCAAACAGATTGGTGACCGTGCCGTCGCCAAAGGGAACATCCCATGTAAACTCCGCCGTCAGCTGATTGGCCTCGCTGTCATAGCTGCCCGGGTTGTCGATGGAAAAATCGAAGCCGTCGCGCGGCGCGGAGAAGAAGAAATTCGGCGCGCCGTTCCCGCCGATGTGATTTTGCGACGCCGGGCCGTCGCCATCGCTTTCGAAATGTTCGAAATTGACATGAATTTCGAAATTGTCGCTCGGCCGGAAGGTCAGCGACGGGCGGATGATAAAGGTTTCCGCGCGGCCGAAATCTTCAAAATCATCAACTCCTGGCCCTTGCACCAGCGCGCCGACAACGGCGCCGGTGCCGGCGCCCAAAAGCGGGTCAAGCGCCGCAGTGTAAAACGGCGCTGCGAGCGCGTTGGGAACCGGGCCGCCGAGATAACGTCGGTGATAGCCTTTGTCTTCATTGTAATAGACAGAAACGCGGGCGGCGAGGACATCCTTGATCAGCGGGCCGCTTATCGCGCCCATGGTGTAATAATTCTCGCCGGTCGAACGCAGGCCGCTTTCGATAGCGCCTTTGAACGATGCTTCAAATTCTTGCAGGTTCGGGCGCTTGTAGTTCAACAAGACGGCGCCGCCGGTCACATTGCGGCCGAAGAGAATGCCTTGCGGACCGCGCAGCACTTCGATTGATTCAAGGTCGAAGATATCGAAGACGACGCCGCCATTGATGCCGAGATAAACGCCGTCCTTGAATACGCCGACGGTCGGGTCGATCGACGGGATCGACGAGTTAATCCCGATGCCGCGGATCGAAAAGTTGGCGGTGCCGCGGCTTGTTGCGATGTCATCGAACGACACGTTGGGGATCGCGGTGGTAAGGCTTTGCAGATCCCGTACTTTCAACGCATCGAGTTGCTCGTCGCCATAGGCGGTGACGGCCAGCGGCACGTCCTGGACGTCTTCCGCATTGGCCTTCTTGGTGCCGGTGACGAGAATTTGATCGCGCAGCGTTTGTACTGCGGACTGCGCCTGCGCCGCCCCCGGTGCGGCGATAGCCGCGGCGAGCGCCATTGCGGATGCCTTGACGGCATACCCGTGTTTCATTGGTAACCTCCCTGTACGCGCCTTGATCGAGCAAAGCGTCAATTCATTTTTTGAATGACAAGGATGATGACCGAGATTATGCGCGCCGCCAACGGGCATTCACAGCATGAAGAGCCAATAAAACCGAGCAAAATGAGTGATTTCGCTCATCACGTGGGAACTGTTGCGGTTTTTCAACACTTAGCGGCCGCGGCCAGGCCGGCGGCTTTGCGCGCCGGCAGGGCGGTCGAGCGGCCGGATTGGCGCAGGCCCTGCGCGGCTGGTTAGCCGCGCAGCTTTTCCGACAATTGCGACATGGAAAATGGGAACACGATGGTATTCGTGCGATCTCCGGCGATTTCCTGGAGCGAGTTGAGGTAGCGCAGCTCCATGGCCCCCGGCGCTGTCGCGAGCACTGTCGCCGCTTCGGACAGTTTCGCCGCAGCCTGAAATTCGCCTTCGGCAAGAATGACTTTGGCTCGTCTTTCACGCTCGGCTTCGGCTTGTTTGGCGATGGCGCGGATCATCGATTGATCGACATCGACATGCTTGATCTCGACATTCGAAACCTTGATGCCCCAGGCCTCGGTTTGCTGATCGAGGATTTCCTGAATGTCCTTGTTGAGCTTGTCGCGCTCTTGCAGCATTTCATCGAGATCATGCTTGCCGAGCACCGAGCGCAGGGTGGTCTGGGCGAGCTGGCTGGTCGCCGCCATGTAATTTTCAACCTGTACGACGGCGCGCACCGCGTCGACCACGCGATAATAAATCACTGCATTCACTTTCACCGAGACGTTATCCTGGGAAATCACATCCTGTGTCGGAACGTCATGGACGAGCGTGCGCATATCCACCTTGCGCATGACCTGAATGACAGGGATGAGCAGGATAAGGCCGGGCCCGGCGGCGCGCCGGCCAACGCGGCCAAGCGTGAAAATGACGCCGCGTTCGTACTCTTTGAGGATCTTGATGATGCTCGTCAAAATTACAAATCCGAAGACGAGGATCGGGATGAAAAAACCAATGCCGCTCATGAGCTGCTCCTTTGATTCGACGTCACGGGCGCGTATTCGCGTTCCTTTTGTACATGTTCGACTGTCAATAATAATCCGTTTACGGCACGGATTTTGACAAAATCCCCGGCGGCGAGCCTATCACTCGAGACCGCGCGCCATAATTCGCCGCCGGCGGACACATATCCTTCGTTTCCGGACCACTCGACCACCTCCGCACGCTGAACATCCATCGTCTCGCCGACGCGAAAAGGCGTTTTCCAGCGCATGAAAAACAGCCCCCAGAGCTTGGCGAGGGCGACCGCACCGAAGCCGGCTAGCAATGCAATCAGGATAAACGCTCCGGGGTTGGAGGTAAGGCCTATCGCATCGAGCATCGCCGGTTCAGGCCTCTTTGGTCTGCAGCACGTCGAGAAGGCCGCCAGCCTTGGCCTGTTTGACCACCAAGACAAGCCCGTCGACGTCAATGACGCGAATTCTATCGCCCGGCGATAGCGGTTTGTCGGCGCGTGCGCGCCAGCGTTCGCCTTCGACGATCACCCAGCCTTCGCGCCCGTCCCATTCATCCACCACGCCCTCGCGCCGCCTTACGGCCTCGGCGCCGATCAGCGGCCCGTGGCTGCGCGATCCGACAATGGCAAACAGGATAAGCGCCAACAGCGCGCCTGCGATCGCCACAATGGCGCCGATGACGGTGGCTGACACACGGAAGCCTTCAGGGAAAACTACGAACAGCCCGAACCCGAACAACAACAAGCCGCCCAGACCGACAAGCCCGAATGTCGGCGTATAGGCTTCGAGCACGATCATTGCGACGCCAACGCCCATCAGCGCGAGACCGAGCCAGTTAAACGGCAGCACCTGAAAGGCGTAGAAACCGAGAATGAGGCAGACGACGCCAACCACGCCCGGAAAGATGGAGCCCGGATTCCACATCTCGATAATGATGCCGGTGGTGGCGAGCGACATCAAGATGACGGCCACATTCGGGTCGGCGATGAAATTGAGGATTGTCTCGACCAGCGTTGGCTCGACCCGTTCCAGGCGCACATTCGCCGTTTCGAGGGTTTTCTCGCCGGAAACGACAGTGACGGTGCGCCCGTCCATTTGCGTCAGGAGGTCGTCAATGTCGCGCGCGACGATGTCGACCACACCGAGCTCAAGCGCTTCGTTCGCCGTCACCGAGACCGCCTCGCGCACCGCGCGTTCCGCCCAGTCGCCATTGCGCCCGCGCTCTTCAGCCAGCGCGCGAATATAAGCAACGGAATCATTGATTATCTTGGCGCGCAGCGCGTCATTGGTCGAAAGCGGGCCGGTCGTTTCCGGTTCCTCCGTCAACGCGGGCGCCGCCTCCTCAATGGTCGTACCCTCTTCTGCTTCGGCTATATCGCTTGCGCCTTCTTGCGCCCCGTCATTTTCACTTTCGCCAAAGCCGGGGTCGTTTTCGTCAAACGGGCTTTCATCGCGCGACGGCGCGCCGCCAACCTCGACGGGCGTCGCCGCGCCGGTATTGGTCGCCGGCGCCATTGCGGAAACATGCGCCGCATACATGATATAAAGGCCGGCGCTGGCGGAGCGCGCGCCCTGCGGCGACACGTAAGTCGCCACCGGCGTGTTTGAGGCCAGGACCGCCTTGATAATGGTTTTCATCGAATCCATCAGCCCGCCGGGCGTATCGATTTCGACGATGATGATTTCCTTGCCGGCGTCAGAGGCGGCGGCGATTTCGCGCGCCAGATATTGCGCCGCGGGCGGGGTGACCGCGCCGTCGAGGGTCAGGATGACGCCTTCTTTTTGGATCTCGCTGGCCGGTTGCGCGAGGGCCGCGAGCCCCATTAGCGCAGCGCCAATCGCGAAAAGCCCCGCGAAAATTCGGATGCCCAATGTCCGTCGCATATTACCTCGCCCCTCTAACCTGCCTTAAAGATAGAGCTGAATGGATGGGAATCAACGAAAGATTGCGTGCCGCTATAATGGCGGGTGTGACTTTGGCTTGTTTTGACGCGCCCCAGTGAAGATTTCCGGTTGGGAAGCATTGGCGCATGACGCGGCGGTCAATTGCGAACCCGCGTTGATCAGGCAAGGAAACGGCATGCGTGAAATTTGTGATTTTTCTGATCATGACGGACAAGTGGAGCGTTCTGCGCGGCGAAGTGAATTGCGCCGACGCGCTATGAACGCATAAAGGTTTGAAAGAACCTATTCGTAAGAACAAACACCCGTGGGGGCCGACGCCATGAAAACAACACTGCTTGCCGCTGCATTCGCAGCGGTAATGACTTTGCCCGCCAATGCGCAGGTAGAACCGCTTGACTATGACATGATCAACAAGATCACGGATGAAGGCTTTAAGCGTTCGGAAGTGATGGAAACGGCGACGCATCTTACCGATGTGATCGGCGCGCGCCTAGCCAACTCACCCGGCATGCGCGAAGCGGCGCGCTGGACGCGCGATCAGTTCGCCGCCTATGGGTTGAAGAACGCCAGGCTGGAGCCGTTCGAGTTCGGTCGAGGCTGGAGTTTCGATACCGTCACCGTTCACATGACCGCGCCGCGGCGACTGCAATTGCAGGCTTTGCCCGTCGCCTGGCATCCCGGGACGGACGGCCTGATCGAGGCCGAGACGGTTTTCGCCCCCATGTCGGATGAGAGCGATTTCGAAAAATACAAAGGCAAACTCGCGGGCAAGATCGTCCTGGTGAGCCGCCCGCGCGAACAAGACGAGCCGAGCCGGCCGATTTTCACACGGCTTGACGAAAGCCAACTCAAACAACGCACTGAGTTCCGCATTCCCAATCGGCCGAGCATGGGACCGGGCGGATTTGAACGCTTTGTCGCATTTTCTGAAAAGCTGGCCCGGTTCCTCGAAGAAGAAGGCGCGGCGGCGATGGTTCGCCGGTCGCGCCGCGACGCCGGGCTGCTGGACGGCAGCGGTTATTTGCACCGGACGGATTACACGCCCGCGACGCCGGCCGTCGAAGTGGCGAGCGAGGATTATGACCGCATGGCGCGCCTTGCGGATCGCGGCATGAATGTCAGCATGGCGATTAATGTGGTTGCGCAATACCACGACGCCAGTTCGAAAGCGCAAAACGTCATTGCGGAAATCCCGGGGCGCGGCGGCCGCCCGGAGATTGTCATGGCGGGCGCCCATCTCGATAGCTGGTTTGCCGCCGACGGCGCCGTTGATAACGGCGCGGGTTCTGCTGTGGTGATGGAAGCGGCGCGAATTTTGGCGTCGCTGAATGTCAAGCCGAAGCGCACCATTCGCTTTGCCTTGTGGGATGCGGAAGAACAAGCGCTAGGCGGCTCGCTCCATCATGTGGAGACGCATTTTGCATCGCGGCCGGCGCTTGATGATGAAAGCCGCAAAAACGCCTCACGCTATGATACGGTCAATGACGCCTGGCCGGTGAGGCCGGGGCGTGATTACGAGCGGCTTTCGGGCTATTTCAACCTCGATAATGGTTCAGGGCGGATACGCGGCATTTATGGCGAAGGGAACTTTGCGTTGCAGCCGATCTTCGAGCGCTGGCTAGAGCCGTTCCATCAGTTTGGCGCCGAGACGGTGGCGCTGAACCCGACCGGCGGGACCGATCATGAATCGTTTCAGGCGATGGGCCTGCCGGGCTTCCAGTTCATTCAGGATCCGCTCGATTACGGCTCGCGCCTGCACCACACCGATATCGACACCGCCTCGCATCTTTATGAAAAGGATTTGCAACAGGCGGCGGTAATCATGGCGAGCGTGTTGTGGCACGCAGCCAATCGCGACGAGCGCCTTCCGCGCAAGCCGCTTCCCACCCGGCCGAACTATCCGGAAACAAAAACCGGCGGCGATCACGAATAATGAAAACCGCCGCATACTGATAAATCAATATGCGGCGATTTCCACTTCAAAGCCTTCTTCGCGCAGGTTTCGCAGGATCCGATCGAGATGATCCTGCCCCTGCGTGTCGATGGTGACGTCCATGCAGGTCATTTTCGCCGGCAGGTCGGAATAGGTGCGGTGGTGTCCCACATCGATCACGTTGCCAGCCTGATGGGCGATGATGGTTGCGACATTCACGAGCTGGCCCGGCATGTCGAGAAGCTTGACGCGCAGGCGCGCAAGGCGGCCGGAGCGCGCCAGATCGCGCATCAGGATCATCGATAAAAGCCGCGCGTCAATATTGCCGCCGCACAGGACCAGCCCGATCTTTTTGCCGGTAAAACGCACGGGATCGGCGAGGATCGCCGCAAGGCCGGCCGCGCCGGCGCCTTCGACCAGCAGTTTCTGCTCCATCATCAGCATAGAAAGCGCGCGTTCGAGAATGCGTTCATCGACGAGGACAATATCGTCGACATTTTCGCGCACGATTTCGCGGGTGATGCGGCCCGCTTCCCTAACGGCGATGCCTTCGGCGAGCGTGTTGCCGCCAGATACGCGCTCGCCGCCGTCAAGTGCGTTTTTCATGGATGGGAATAGGGCGGTCTGTACACCAATGATTTCCGTTTCAGGCGCTGCGTTCTTCACCGCCAGCGCCATGCCAGCGATCAATCCGCCGCCGCCGATGGGGATGATCATGGCGTCGAATGCCGGCCCGTCCTCTAGCATCTCGACCGCAACGGCGCCCTGTCCGGCGATCACATCCGGGTCGTCAAACGGATGCACGAAGATCAGGCCGCGTTCTTCCTGCAATGCCGCCGTCGCCGCCTTCGCCTCATCGAAGTCGCAGCCGGACAGGATGACTTCCGCGCCGAGGTCGCGGGTCTGGCGGACCTTCACGTCCGGCGTGGTTATGGGCATGACGATTGTGGCGTGTATGCCGAGATCCTGCGCATGGCGCGCGAGCCCCTGGGCATGGTTGCCGGCCGAGGCGGCGATGACGCCGCGGCGGCGATCTTCCGCCGGCAATCTCATCAATTTGTTGAGCGCTCCGCGCTCCTTGAAGGCGCCCGTATATTGGAGGTTTTCAAGCTTGAGCCAGATATCCGCGCCGGTCAGCGCCGACAGCTTGCGCGCATGCACGAGCGGGGTTCGCTTGATGCGCCCGGCGATGCGTTCTGCGGCGGCGGCGACATCGTCGGCGGTGGGTAGTCGGGAGGTGTTCATGAACCTGTCTCGTCGGGGCGGTTTGAGTCGTTGCCGCTGCGCCTTCGCGCCTGCAGCAAAGCCCGCTTTTGGCGCATATATGCGCCGAGGTCCATATTAAAAGCAGAAAATCCCGAGCTGGCGCCACAGGTTGGCGATTTTACGCGGAGTGCTCTGTTTGCCCGAGTTGTGATTATTCCACTGCAAGGATCGCTTGGATGAGTGCCGGGTCGTCAGGCAGAATGTCCGAGGCGGGCAGGCGTGGGATTAGCTCGCGCCATAGCGGCCAGGCATCGAACGCCACTTTGAAATAGGGTAGCGCTTCATCGACATCGCCGACAGAGGCGAGCGTGACCGCCCGCCAGAACACCATTTCATGATTGTCCGGCGCGAGGTCGGCCGCCGCAGCGTAAAGGGCGTTGGCTTTTTCCATGTCGCCGTCAGACACGGCTGCATCGCCGGCGTTCATCAGATTATAGGCGCGGTTCAGCACCAGAAGCCGGCGTAATTCGCTAATCGGTTTAGCGTGGTCCTCGATGCGCACATCGATGATGCGCCCTTCCCACGGGTTTTCATGCCGCTCGCCATCGACAACGACCATCGCCGCGGATTGCTTGCCGCGAATGTCGCCGCCGGCGCTTTGCGCGCCTTCAAGCGCGGCCATCAACCGTTCGGCGAGATCGCCTTTCGCCGATTCAAAAGCGGCCGCCATGGCGTCGCAAACGCTGTCCGTTTCCATCAGGTTGGCTTGAACCGAATAGCCGGCGCCCTGACGGTCGCAGGCGTGAATGATCGCCTTGTCGCCGGTATGTCCGGCGACGCGCCCCTTGGCGTCGACAAACGCGACCTGCCGGACATTCTCGTTTTCATCTTTCGCAAGCAAGGCGGCGAGCGCGTCCCGCGGCGCCGCGCCGTTCTTCATCGCGGCGAGACCGCGCGGGCCATAGGCAGGCTCGACGAAGGATTGCGTGGCGACAGCGCCGACGCCCGCTTCCGCCCAGGAAACGATCGAGCCGACGGAAAACCAGTGCGATTGCACTGCGACGCCCATTTGGCCAGTCTCGGCATCATGCGCGACGATGGAGTATGTGGCGACTGGCCGGCGCGGGTCCGCTTCACCGAAATCATCTGCTGCGGCTGTAAATGGCGCGAGCGGCAGGATGGGCAGGACGGCAAGCAAACACTTCTTCATGAGGGCCCTCGATTTGTTTTGCGTTAGACTAACGCAGCGCGCGAAAACGTAAATGGCTGCGCCTTGCGCGCGAACGGTAATGACCTGATTGCGATTGAACACGATATGACTGAACGCCATGACTACAAGCCGGCGCCTGCTTTCATCTCGCTCGGCGATGATGACGGCGCGCCTTTCTATGATGCGGTCGAGGCTGCGCAATTTCCCAAGCATTTTTTGCGCTATCGCAACCAGCGCTGGGCGGGGCGCGTTGGTTTGGGGGCGCTGAGCGCGGACGAGTGGCTTGAGCATTTCGGTGCGTTCAAGCCATTGCCGAAAAATATCGAGCGGCCGATGGCCCTTCGTTATCACGGCCATCAGTTTCGGGTTTACAACCCCGACATTGGCGACGGACGCGGTTTCTTGTTTGCGCAACTGCGCGATGATCAGGGCCGGCTTCTCGATCTCGGCAGCAAGGGCTCGGGACAGACGCCCTATTCGCGGCTTGCGGACGGGCGGCTGACCCTGAAGGGCGGCTTGCGCGAAGTGCTGGCGACGGAAATGCTCGAGGCGCTCGGCGTTTATACCTCCAAAACCTTCAGCCTCATTGAGACCGGCGAGGATCTGCAGCGCGAGGACGAGCCATCGCCAACGCGCTCAGCGGTCATGTTGCGCTTGTCCCATTCTCATATGCGCTTCGGTGTGTTCCAGCGTCACGCTTATGAAGAAAACGCAAAGGCGATTGAAGAGCTGATCGGCTATTGCGTTGCGAATTTCTACCCTGAGCTTGCCGCGTTTGAAGGCGAAGAAAGAGCGCTCGCTTTTTTTGAAGGCGTTGTTCAGCGTACGGCGCGCCTTGTCGCTCAATGGATGGCGGCGGGTTTCGTTCACGGAGTCTTAAACACCGACAATATGAACATCACGGGCGAAAGTTTCGATTACGGTCCGTGGCGTTTCGCACCGGTGGCGGATCCGGGGTTCACCGCCGCTTATTTCGACCGCTCGGGGCTTTACGCCTTCGGGCGGCAGGCGGAAGCATGTGCGTGGAACCTTGCTCAGCTCGGCGGGGCTTTGTCGCTGGTTGCCGACACCGATGCGCTCAATGCTGCATTGCAGACCTTTTCCGGTCATTATGAAAACGCCATGGCGGAGGCGTTTTTCCGCCGTCTCGGGCTAACCCGTACGGGCCCGGATGATTTCGCGTTTGTAGGCGAGTTCCTGACATGGATGACGGCGGTCGGCGCGCCTTATGAGCAAGTGTTTTTCGACTGGTTCTGCGGCGCAGCGTCAGCCGAACGCGCTGGCGAGAGCCCGGTTGGCGAGCTTTACGAGCAAGAAAAATTCGCCGCGCTAAAGACCCGTATTGCCGGCTTCGCGCCAGAAAACCCGGAGCGGCTCGATCATGAATATTTCCGGCGACGAAAGCCGTGCACCATGCTGGTCGATGACGTTGAGGCGGTCTGGGCGCCGATCGCGGAACACGACGACTGGGCGGCGCTGAGCGAAAAACTCGATGAGATCGCCACCATGCGCAAAGCCTATGGCTTCAATGCGTCATTGTATTCGCCCTTGTCAAAAAAAGGCTAGTAGGCGACAGTCCCGCTTTAATAAAAAGGGCGGGGCGCCATGAAAAATCTAACAATCATTATTGCCGCAGGATTCGTTTCAGGGTGCCTGCCGACGGCGACGCCAAACCAGATAGTGGTCGATGGCGAGGCGTCGATGGAATTTGAGCCGGATACATTTTCCTTGCGCGCATCCTCGCTCGCGCCGGGAAAGCCAGTCGGCGGCGCTTGCAGATATTGCGGAAAGGCTCGGATCGATCCGCGAAACCATGCCCAATCTTGAAGGGCTGACGCATCTGACGATTGACGCCTCCTCGGCGGAGGTCACGCCCATTCAAGATCCGGAATGTCTGGAATCGAGACGATACAATTCCGAAGATGCTTGTCCCGTCACGGCGCATTTCGGGTCGATAACCCTCAATTTGAAAGGGTCGCCTGCCAAATCCTCCGGCCGCGCCTTGTCTTTGCTGTCCGAGCTTGGCGCTGAGAGCGTCGCATTGACGGGCTATTCATTGGCCGACATGGAGGCGGCGTGGAACGAAGCGCTCGACGCTGCAGTGAAGATGGCGCGTGAGAACGCTGAAAGCATTGCGGGCGCAGCAGGATCAACATTGATTGGCCCGATACGCATCCAGCATGGCGAGGGGTTCGGCGATAGAAGCGTCGGAGATTTGTATGCACCAGGCGCCGATCAGATCGTTGTGATGGCGGACCGCCAAGTCGTACCGGAAACCGATCTCGATCTCGACCCGCAGCCTATTGCCATACGTGCAAAAGTCGTCGCCGCGTTCGAAATCGACTAGCGCCTATTCGCCAGCCGCGCCGGTAAGGCGGCGGATGCTTTGCTGCACGATGTAAACGCTCGCGAGGGTCATATTCGCGCCGATAAAGCTGAAGATGACCCACTCGACCAGACTGAACATTTCCAAGAAGCCTTGCGCCATTGCCCTAGCCTCCATTTCGGCAGGACCAGCCTCCATTAAATTTATGAAAGATTTGCTGAATTTTCTGGGGGTGATGATTAACCGATGATCACCCTGGGCCCGGCCGAATTCTGCCGGGTTTCGCGGCTTGCCGGCCGCGCGCTTGTTCCCAAGGGCGGGTTTTGCCGTTAACATCAGGTAAATGAAGGCGCGCGGCGAGGCCGGAAACGGCAAATGGCGGGCGCCGTTTGGGGAACGTCGCGAGCCCGCGCGCCGCTTGGCGCATAAGGCGGACGGCTTGTTGTAGGGGAGTCGTGAGGGGCCGATGACATCGGAAGTCGTGTTAATGAACCGCCAGGCGGTGGCGATGGCAGCCGATAGCGCCGTGACCATCTCCGGCGACCGGTATCTGAAAACCTATCAGTCCGTCGACAAGCTGTTTCCGCTGGTGGAGAACCAGCCGGTTGCGGTGATGATTTATAACAACGCTGAAATCATGTCGACGCCGTGGGAGACGGTGATCTCGCTTTACCGCGAACAGGCGAAAGGCCGGCCGCTCGACACGGTCAATGCTTACGCCGAAGATTTCATGGAGTTTATTTCCGGTAATCCGGATCTCTTTCCTGCGGACCATCAGGATACGGAATTCTTCAAGGTCGTGGCGGTGGTCTTTACCGTGCTCGCCGAAGAGTTCGACCATCAGGTGCGCAAATTTACTGACTCTCACAAGAGCGGCGTGCGCGACCACATATCGTCGATTTTCGAATTTGTGGTCGGCCAGCTCCATATGGATTATCAGCGCTGCCCCGACGACAGTCCGCGCGGCGACCTTGGCTGTTTCCCGAAAGGCATGGCCGAACAGGTCCGCAGGCGTTATGGCAATGAAATTGATCAGCTGATGCACAGCCTGATCAATTCGCTGCGTCAGGAATATCCGGGTCTGTCGGTCGGCGAGGGAACGCAAGCAAAATTGCGTGAAATCGCCGTTTTCGCCGTCGTCAAGGATGCGTTTTTCGAGCATTACACCGGCGTCGTTTTCGCTGGCTTTGGCGCGAAGGAAAAGTTTCCCTCCATGCGTTCCTATCTTGCTTCCAGCGTCGTGCTTGGCATTTTGAAGCGCAAGCGTGACCGGCAGGCTGATATTGGCGCTGATTCAGGGCCGGTGTTCCAGCCTTTCGCCCAGGACCGGATGATCCGCACCTTTCTTACCGGCATGGACCAGTATTTGCGGATGTTCATTTATTCCGAGACCTTGAAGCTCTCGACCGGGCTCGTTTCGGATATTGTCGGGCGCACGCCCAATCTCACAGACGCTCAGCGGAACGCGATATTTCGCGACTATAGCCAGAATAATCTTGGCGTGGCGCTCAATGAATTTTTCCGTTCCGTAGATAATTATCAGTATGCGGTGCACACGCGCCCGATCCTCAGGGCGATCAACTCCCTGCCGAGAAAAGAGCTTGGCGAGACCGCGGCGTCGCTGATCAAGCTGAACTCCTTCCAGCAAAAGGTGATGCATTCGGTGGAGACGGTGGGCGGACCCATCGACGTCGCGGTGATCACCCGTAATGGCGGCCTTGAATGGTCGCGCGAGAAACCGGAGCTTTAAGTCATGAGTGATCGGCTGAAACAGATCTGGACCGGGTTTTCGTCAGAAACGACACGGCGCCTGACGGGGCGCGGCGTCGAAAATATCCTGGTCCCGCACCGTAATGATTATGCGGCGACCGATGAGAGCTTCCTGCCGCAAAATTACGACGCGCCGGCGCAAGCCGCCTTTGCGTCCTTGCGCGAAAGCCTTTCCCGCAAGGAGAAAATGTTCGGCGCGAAGAAGGCGCCGCAAACGAGTGTGAAGCTGCCGACGGAAGCGGAGGATTTTACCGCCGCAACGGCGTTTTCATCGTCGAGCGACGATCTTGTTCGGGGATTGCGCGCTACGGCGATGCGCCTTGAGCGGCCGGATATCGACTATGGCGTGTTTTTCGACTCAGCAGAAGGACAAGCACAATTCAAGAAGCATAAAAAGAAGAAAAAGCGCTTCGGTATTTTCTAGTTCGAGTGGTCGCAAAGTTTGTGTCGTGCGGTTCGGCCGCGAGTTGAATCCCCGCCTGACGGCTCCCATCTTTCATGAAAGAAACTGGGAGGCGTTTTCATGCAAATCACCACAACCGACGGCGTGCCGGGGCGCGAGGTGCACGACAGCCTTGGCGTCGTCGCCGGAGAGGCGATCCTCGGCGTTAATATATTTCGCGATCTTTTTGCGGGCATAACCGACATTCTCGGCGGGCGTTCGCAAGGCTATCAAAAGGCCCTGCGCGAGGCGCGCGATCACGCCATGCGCGACATGGAAGAGGAAGCCGCGCGGCTCGGCGCCGATGCGGTGATCGGCGTCGATATCGATTATGAGGCGGTGGACACGCAAAAAGGCGCGATGCTGCTTGTCTCATGCAACGGCACCGCGGTGCGGCTTCAGTGATCGCGGCGCTGCGGGCTTTGTTGATTAGCGTTTAACGCAAAAGGCCTTGCCGGCGCCGGCAAGGCCTTTTCTAATTCTGTACTCAACTTCGCCAACGCTTAATGCGCTTCGCCTTCGGCTTGCGCTTCGCCGTGCATTTCCTCGCCGGCGCTTTCCATCATCGCAGGCTCGGGAAAAGGAACAGGATCGCTCGATAGGGTTGAGAGATAGGCGAGAAGGTCCGCGCGCTGACCGTCTTTGGCGAAGCGTTGAACCATGGCGGTGCCGGGAATGTATTCTTGCGAATTTTTCAGATAGAGGTCGAGGCGTTCATAAGTCCACGCGCCCCCGGCGTCTTTCAAGGCGCCGGTGTAATTGTAGCCTGAAACGCTGGCCAGAGGGCGGCCAACCACATTCCAGAGATTGGGGCCGGTACCGTTTGCGCCGCCTTCCTCAAACGTATGACAGGATTTGCAAAGCGCTGCGCGGCGTTCGCCTCCAGCTGCGCTGGCTTCGGCGAGCAGCGCGCCAAGGTCGGCTTTCGGCTCTTCCGCCGCCGGCGCGGCGCCGGTATCGAGATCAAGCTCGCCGCCATAGGCAAGATGCAGCTCGCCGCCGGCGCCATGATGGCCGCCGCCGAAAATCGCCGCCGTCAATTGCGGCAGACCGAAAATGAGCAACAGCGCCGTCAACACCGCCGCCGCAACCTTGTTTCCGAATAATGGGTCTTTCATGGAGCCGGCCCCAATGTGTTCGCACAAAAAGCGCCTGACGCTCAGACGCAGATCCTTCAATTGGGCGGCGTTCTAGCGGCCTTCCGTCGGGTGCGCAATGCGGCGCATGCGCATTGCGGCGCGGCCTTTGGGCGCGGGGCGGCCCTATAAAGGCGCTTCGAGATTGCCTTTACCGCGCCGTGTCGGGCATAACCTCCCGTTCGCGCCGCATCCTGCGCAAGGGCTATCGGGAACGCCAAGTTCATGAGTGAGATGATGACAGAGAATAAGGGTTTCATTGCTTATCAAGGGGAGCCGGGGGCGTTTTCCGAACTGGCCTGCCTGCAATATGCGCCCGAATTGACGCCGCTCGCCTGCGCGACATTCGAGGACGCGCTTGATGCGGTGAAATCGGCGCGCGCCGTAAAAGCGATGCTGCCGATCGAAAATTCCCTGGCCGGCCGCGTTGCGGATATTCACCACCTCTTGCCGGATGCGGGGCTGCATATCGTCGCCGAGCATTTTCTGCCCGTAGAGCATCATTTGATGGTCCGCCCCGGGGTTGCGCTCGACCAGGTGAAGACCGCAAGCAGTCACGCGATGGCGCTCGGCCAATGCCGCCGTTTCCTCAAAAAACATGGGCTGAAGGCCGAAATGGCCGGCGATACGGCGGGGGCCGCGCGCCATCTGGCGGCGGAGGGCCGGGACGACGAGGCGGTGGTCGCGTCGCGGCACGCCGCCAAGCATTACGGGCTTAATATCATCGCCGAGAATATCGAAGATGAGGCGCACAATACGACCCGCTTTCTTGAAATGGCGTTAGCGCCCGAAGACGCGGCGCCCGATGAGGCGCCGGTGGTGACAAGCTTTGTCTTTGAAGTGCGCAACATTCCGGCGGCGCTTTACAAGGCGTTGGGCGGCTTCGCCACAAACGGGGTCAACATGACCAAACTGGAAAGCTATCAGCTTAATGGCGGTTTCACGGCGACCATGTTTTACGCGGACATTGAAGGCCACCCCGCCCATGAGCCGGTGCGGTTGGCGCTCGAAGAGCTCAGCTTTTTTTCGTCGTCGCTCAAAATCCTCGGCGTCTACAAGGCGGCGCTGGAGCGGTAGCGCATGGCGTCACTCGGCCCAGCGTTCGATTAATTGCCGGGCGATCGTGAATTGCGGCGGCAGAAATACGCCGTCGCGTTCCTCGCCATTAAGGAGCGCGCGAATGTCGTTGAGCGAAATCCATTTCGCCTCTTCAATTTCATCCGTATCAAGAGTGAGTGTCTTGTCGGCGGCATCCGCGAGAAAGCCTATCATGAGCGATGATGGAAACGGCCAAGGCTGCGAGAACTGGTAGCGCACATCCGTCAGGGTGACGCCGGCTTCCTCGAAAATCTCGCGCTTCGCCGCTTCTTCGGGCGTCTCGCCCGCTTCGACAAAGCCCGCCAGCGCTGACAGGAAGCCAGGCGGAAAATGCGGCCCGCGTCCCAGCAGGCAGTGATTGTCATGCAGCGCCAGCACAATCGCCACCGGGTCTGATCGCGGGAAATGCTGGGTCTCGCAATCGGGGCAAACTCTCTTGGCGCCGCCGGCGATGGCGTCGGTCAGCGCGCCGCAAACCGCGCAATGGCGATGCTTGCGATGCCATTCGAACAGCCAGCGGGCGTGGCCAATAATAGCGAGATCGTCGCGCGAGATGATGCTTGCCGCTGCGCGGATCGCCATATATTCGCCAATGTCGGCAAAGGGTGCGGTTTCCGCCATTTGCGCGCTTGATGCATCAACGCCGAAATAGGCGATGTTTTCCCTGAGGCCGAGAAAGACAACCGCCGCGTCCTTGGGAAATTCCGCCAACGCCGCCGCCGAAAGAAATCCGGCTTTGCCGCCGGCCACCAGCGGGTCGCCGCGCCAAAGCGGCATGATGCGGCTGTTTGGATCGCTTAACCGCTCTGCAACGAAAGCGGCGTTGTCCTTTTCGTTATTGAGGCGCTCAAGCGGATTGTTGGCGAACCAGTTCGGGTTTTGATCAGGTTTCATGACGCTCGCCTTGTGCCGCGCACAAGGCTGGCGCGCAAGCTTCACCCTTCGCTCGCCTGCTTTTCAAACGTGTTTGTGAGCGCTCCAAGGCGGCCGCGATGCATGATGAGAATGACCAGGGCGAAAAGCCAGCTCACACAGGCCGAGTAAAATAATGCAGCGGAGAATTGAGTTGGCGTATCGCCGCTCCATTCAACGGGCGTTTCTATGCCGAGCGGGGTGAACAGGTGAAAAAAGATGGCGCCGCTCATGATCCCAATGGCGATTAATGCGCCAAAAAATTGGGATGGTGCGATGAGCGCTCTTTTGTTGGTCAACAGCAGCAGAACCGGCAGGCCTATCAATAATAATGACGATCCGAGCTCGCCAAGGCCGATGATCCACGGGCCGGCGGGATAAAAAAGGCTGATGCCCGACCATTCGCGCAAGGTCCTGAAAATATGTTCCGGGGTCGGGTGTCCAAAGAATTTGAAGCGCAGTGAATCGACAAAAATCGCGGAAATGAACAGTCCGCCCGCCCAGGGAAAAAGTGACGCAATCCGGCCCATAAGCCTCCCCATTCAAAATTTGCGCGAGCGATCCCACGCCGCCAATGCGCGATTTTTCTATCACGGCGCCGCAAAGAATGCAGCATCACATCCTGCCCACTTGCAATCACGAGGCGGAGCGATGATATTCCGCCCCGGAAGGCTGGCGGACGCGCTTCTCGCCAACCCGGTCAGGTCCGGAAGGAAGCAGCCGTAACGAGTTTCTAGCGCGGGTCGTTTCAGCCTTCCACTCTCTACATCATCCTGCAAGGCGCAACCCGCGGGCTATCCGCAGGCCGGATTGGCGGCAACTTGTATGTTAAAAATACTTGACATAATGTGTATTGCGCCATACCTCATGAGTATCTTGATTACCATCATTGAAGCGGGAGGCAGGTTATGAGTTTCAAGGAAAAAAGCGCGTGGATCGTGCTGGCGGCGATGCTCTGGATTTTCGGCGGCTATGCATGGGCGCTTTACCAGGCTGGCAGTTTCGGCGCCGGAACGACGGGTATGATGTTCGGTACGATCATTGGATTCATTATCGTGGTTGTCGTCGGGCATATCGTCGTGGCGATTTTCTCAGCCAAGCCTGGCGACGATGCTGAAGACGAACGTGACCGCTTGATCGAGCTCAAGGCCGACAGCCTTTCGGGGTATGTTTTGGGTGCAGCCGCATTGGGGGCGCTCGCGCTGGCGCTGTTTGAGGGCGCGTATCTCATCGCCAATGTTCTATTTCTGGGGCTGGCCGCATCTGAAATCATCAAGAATGGCTGGCAAGTCGCGCTTTATCGGCGAGGGGCGTGACCGGCCTCATGGCGAAAACGCCCATCAGCAACAATATCAGGACTTTGCGTTTTCATCACGATGAAATGACGCAAAGCGAGCTTGCAGAGCGCATCGGGGTGACGCGCCAGACCATTGCTGCGATCGAAAAGGGGAAATATGCGCCGTCTTTAGAGGCGGCGTTTCGCATCGCCGCCGTTTTCGGCGTCCCATTTGACGAGGCATTCCGCTATGAACGCGATGAAGATGCGCAATTCATGAAGCGGTTGAAAAAGGATGGTTGAGGCGGCGCGCCGCACTCTCCATAATCGCTTGAATTTCTAAATGGGTATGATGGCCGACACGACAACAAAAGCGGAGAGCGAGGCTGCGGGCGCCTATCAGGTGCTGGCGCGCAAATACCGCCCGCAACGATTTGAAGATTTGATCGGCCATGGTCCCATGGTGCGCACGCTGAAAAACGCATTTGCTGCGGATCGCATTGCGCATGCCTATATCCTCACCGGGGTGCGCGGCGTCGGCAAGACGACGACCGCGCGCATTCTGGCGCGGGCCCTCAATTATGTGGGCGTTGACGGCGCAGATAACGGCCCGCAGATCGAGATGGCCGAAGAAGGCCGGCACTGCCGCGCCATCGCTGAATCGCGCCACCCGGACGTTTTGGAAATGGACGCCGCCTCGCGTACTGGCGTCGGCGATATTCGCGAATTGATCGAGGGCGTGCGCTATGCGCCGGTCGAAGCGCGCTTCAAGGTCTATATCATCGACGAAGTGCACATGCTGTCGACGGCCGCATTCAACGCTTTGTTGAAGACGCTCGAAGAACCGCCGCCGCATGTGAAATTCATTTTCGCGACGACGGAAATTCGCAAGCTTCCCGTGACGGTCCTGTCGCGCTGCCAGCGTTTCGATCTGCGCCGCATCGATCCTGAAACCTTGACTGCGCATCTTGAGCAAATCGCTGAAAAGGAAGGCGTGACGATCGAGCATGATGGGCTCTGGATGGTCGCCCGCGCCGCCGAAGGCTCGGTGCGCGACGCGCTGTCAATTCTCGATCAGGCGATCGTCCAGCATGGCGGCAAGGGCGAGGACGCGGTGACGGCCGAAGAAATCCGCGACATGCTCGGGCTTGCCGATCGCTCTTCGGTCTGGGCGCTGCTTGATGCGGCGATGAAGGGCGACGCCAAGACTGCGCTTGAGAGCTTTCGCTCGCAATATGACGCCGGCGCGGAACCGGCGCAGATCCTGCGCGATTTGCTTGACCTCACCCATTTGCTGACCCGGATCAAGGCGGCGGGTCCGGCCGCGGCGGCGCACGGCCCGGCGGGCGAGGCCGATGCGGAGCGCGCGCGCAACATGGCCGACGGGCTCGAAATGAATGCGCTGACGCGCACATGGTCGTTGTTGATGAAGGGCCTTGGCGAGACGCAGGTCGCGCCGGACGCCGCTGCGGCGGGCGAAATGGCGCTGATCCGGCTCGCCTTCGCGGCGGATCTGCCGACCCCGGATGAGGCTTTACGCGCCTTAAAAAAAAATAGTTCCGGCGCCATAGGCGCGGGAGCCGCAGGTCAGACCGCATCCTCGCCCGCACCGGTGAGCGCGCAAAAAACACCGCCTAGGGAAGAAACGGCGCGCGTCATTGCCATGCCGGCGCCGCGCCCGCGCAAGGCGGAAACGCCGCCGGCGCTGCGCAATTTCGATGATGTGGCGCGCCTTGCCGGCCGCATGCGAGACGCCAAGTTGCGGACCGAGCTTGAATCTTACGTCCATGTGGTCTCGTTCAGTGACGGCAGGGTAGAATTGCGCCTTCATGATCAGGCGCCCAAAGACCTCGCCAACCGGCTGACCTTGCGCCTCAAGGAATGGACCGGCAGGGCGTGGATCGTCTCGGTTACCGCCGAGGAAAACGGCGCGGAAACCCTGCGCGACGCCCGCACCCGCGAGGTGATGGCCCATCCGATGGTCAAACATGCGCTTGAACTCTTTCCCGGGGCGCAAGTCACCGCTATTCGGGAGACCGAATTGGCGCCCGCACCTGATGAATTGAGTGATGATGCGGATGAAGCGGGCGAGGCGGCGGACGACGCCGAGAGGAATGCGCCCATGGCGGCAAGCGCCGGGCGAAAGGAAACAGGTAACGCGTGATGGATATCGGAAAACTCATGAAACAGGCCGGCGAAATGCAGGCCAAGATGCAGGAAATGCAAGACCAGCTCGCCGATATGGAAGCGACCGGCGAGGCTGGCGGCGGCATGGTGAAAGTCGTCCTCACGGGCAAGGGCTATGCAAAAGCGGTCGCCATTGAGCGCGCGCTGATGAAAGAGGACGAGGCGGAAATCCTCGAAGACCTGATCGCCGCCGCCATCAATGACGCGAAATCAAAACTCGAGACCGAGACGCAGGAACGCATGAAAGATATGACGGCCGGCCTGCCTTTGCCCCCGGGCATGAAGCTGCCGTTTTAGTGCTAGTATCTGTAGCGTTATGCCCGCAGCCACCATCGGTCCCGAATTACAGCGTTTGATTGACCTCCTGGCGAAAATGCCGGGGCTTGGGCCGCGCTCGGCCAAGCGCGCCGCCCTTTATCTCCTCAAAAAACGCCAGCAAGTGATGGAGCCGCTGGCCTTCGCCCTTGATGACGCGGCCAACAAGGTCAAGCCCTGTTCGGTCTGCGGCAACTGGGATTCGATCGATCCGTGCGCGGTGTGCACCGACCATGACCGCGACGCGGCGCTGCTTTGCGTGGTGCAGGATGTCGGCGACCTGTGGGCGCTTGAACGCGCCGGCGCCCATAAGGGCCGTTACCATGTGCTTGGCGGGCTCTTGTCGCCGCTCGATGGCGTCGGGCCGGACGACCTCAATATGGGCGCGCTCGTCGCCCGTGCGAAGGAAGACGCGATCGCCGAGATCGTGCTGGCGCTCCCCGCCACTGTCGATGGTCAGACCACGGCGCATTATTTGACCGAGCACCTCGAGGGCTCGGGCGTCAAGGTGACGCGCCTCAGTCAGGGCGTGCCGGTCGGCGGCGAGCTCGATTATCTCGATGAAGGCACGCTCGCAGCGGCGATGAAATCCCGTCGCGAGTTTTGACCCCGGACCGCGAAACGGATGAATGAGCGCCCGTTTTTATAGTGACTGGCCTTTTTTCCACGCCGCTCTTACCGCGGCGGGCCGCGCCTCGCTTCATTAGCGGTTCTAAGGAAACCATTCCGGCTCCGAATCGGCTTAGGTGAAGGTTATGTTTTTAGATCCTCTTGAAAATATCGGGCTCGCCCCGGACGCGCCAGGCTTCTGGCTGGTTGTCGCGCTCGCCGTTGCGACGGTTTTCTTCATCCTCCAGTCGCGTCGTGCGGGGGCTGAGGCCCGCCGCTCTCGCGGCGCGCTGGAAGAGGCGCGCATTGCGCTCGCCGCCGCGAAAGAACAGGCGGCGGCGGCCGAAGCATTGCGCGAAGAGGTTGAGCGCGAGCGCTCCATGCGCCAGCGCCTCGAAATGGGCGCTTCGGCCAATGCCGTCAAACTTGAAGAGCGCGAGCGCGCGCTCGCCGAGCTCAAAGCCCGCATGGAAACGCAGTTCAAGGCGATGACGTCCGAACTTCTCGAAGGCGCCAATGAAGCGTTTTTGAAACGCGCCGGCGAAACCTTTCAGCGCTATAGCGAGAATGCGCAAAGCGACGGCGAAAAGCGCCGCAAGGCGCTCGATGATTTGCTGAAACCTGTCAGCGAGACTTTGCAGCGTTATGAAAAAGGCCTCGCGGAAATGCGCGAGGAGCAATTCAAATCGCGCGGCGCCTTGTCGAGCCAGATCGGCGAGCTCGCGAAATCCACTCATGATGTGCGCGCCGAAGCGCAAAAGCTGGCGACGGCGTTGCGCGCCGGCCCGAAAACGCGCGGGCGCTGGGGCGAAGAACAGCTTCGGAATGTCGTCGAGATCGCCGGCATGAGCGCTTATGTGGATTTCGTTGAACAGGCGAGCCATGACGACGGCGAACGCCGCAAGCAGCCGGACATGGTGGTGCGCCTGCCGGGCGGGCGCGTCGTCGCGGTGGATTCCAAAGTTTCGCTCGGCGCTTATCTCGACGCCATCGAGGCGGAGACGGAAGATGCGCGCGCCGGTCATCTGTCACGCCATGCCGATGATTTATGGAAGCATGTGAAGGGCCTGTCAGCAAAGGAATATGCGGCGTCTCTTAAAGACTCGCTCGATTATGTGGTGATGTTCGTACCCGGAGAAAATTACTTCTCCGCCGCACTCGAAGCACGCCCGCAACTCTACCAGGATGCGTTTGACCGCAAGATCCTCATCGCCTCGCCGACCATCCTCATTGCTATGCTGAAATCTGCGGCGCTCAACTGGCGCCAGGAGAAAATGACGGAAAACGCGCAAGCCGTCGCCGCCATGGCGAAGGATCTCTATGACAGCCTTAACACCATGAGCCGCAATTTGGCGGGGCTCGGCAAGGCGCTGGACGGCGCGCTTAAAAAATATAACGCGACGGTCGGCGGTTTTGAGAGCAGGGTTCTGTCCCGCGCGCGCCGTTTCGCGGATTATGAATTGCCAGGCGTTGATGCGGCGATTGAGCCGCTCAGCGAGATTGACGGCGCGCCGCGCGAATTGCGCGAGCAGAACCTCTTGTCAAAGCCGGAAAAACCACAGGACGACGCAGCGTAAGAGCCAGCTCATCGTAGCGCTTCAGGGCGCGGAAATGGCAGCGGTTCCTTGATCTTCAACTCGCGCGCCGCGGGCGTTGGCTCTTCATCATTTTCATGATGCCCGACAATGTCGTCCCTATGGCTCCCATTGCCATTCCGGGTTTGCGCAATGATTGGCGCGGGCGCTGGCTTTTCTTGCGCATAGCCGCTCACCGCGCCGATTGCATGCAGCGTCGCCATCAGCGATGTCGGTCCGACAATCCAGATCCGGGCGCGATAGGCGTCCTGAACGAGATCGGGGAAATAAGCATGCAATTCCGCGAGGATAAGCTCGGAAGGCATGAACATTAAAGCGCAATCGGCGGTTTCCCCCGCCATGATCAGCTTTTCGCCGGCGTCTGCAATGTGGCGCAACACAGCCCGGCGCATTTCCGTTTCGGTTTCTTCTTCACGACCGCCAATGTCGCGGGCGCGCCGCCAGTCATCAAAGGTCTCGACCGGAAAACGCGCATCAATCGCGACAGGAGCGAGATCGCCCGGCATGGTGATCAGCGCGTCGGCGGTGCGCCCCGACGCCAGCTTGGAGGAAAGCGCGAAGCGTTGCGGCGGCAGCGCATCGCGCAAAAGATCCGCAAGCTGAATACGCGCCGCTGTCAATGCAGGCGCGCGCGGCGTAGCGGCCAGCGCGTCAACGCGGTGCGACAGGCGCTTGATGGCGTCATCCACCGTGCTGCGCAAATGCTCGAACTGTTCACCCATCAAATTGGCGAGCTCTTCGAAATGCGCTTCAGAGAGGCCGCCATGAGCGTCGCGCGCATTCGCGTCATTGGCCGACTGCGCGGCCGCAAAGCGGGTCTGGAATTCGTTCGCCAACGCGGTCAGCCTTTCGCTCATGGCCGAAACCGCCGTTTCGTTTTCCCGCAGGCCGAGGCGGATCACCCGTTCGGTATTTTCATTGGCGCGTGCGAGGTCGCGTGCAAGCGCTTCGGCGTCGCGGGCGCGCGAGAGCGCGGTATGTGCCGCCTGTTCGGCTTCGTTGATGCGCGCTTCCGCGAATGATGCGAGTTGCGGCTGCCGGATCGGCGGCGCGGTTTCTTCAATCTGCGGCGCCGCGCGTTCCGCCGCTGCTTTGACTTCGCTCTCTGGCGCATCTTTTTTCTTGGCGAACAACCCGGAAAAGGCTGATTTTTTTTGCTTGGCCGGCGCCGGGTCTTCGTCGGTCTCATTGAGGTCGCCGCTGTGGCGGCCGTCAAATTGGGCGTGATGGCCGGCGTGGTTCATTGTGCGTCGCGCGTCATCGTGATGCGTTTCTTCATAATGCGCGGGGGCGGCCTTTTCCGGCTGCGGCGCCGTTTCTTCGTCGCCGAAAGAAATTTGCGCGCCGTCGCCGGCGGGTTCGAAATAGGTTTGCTTGGTTGTAGCGCCCGTCCGGTTCGGAGTAACGACGCGGCCGCGAATGATCAGCATCAAGACGCTGATGAAAATGAGCAGAAATACGCTGACGCCGGCCCACAAAATCGGGGCGGAGCCGCTGATCAGCGGCTCGGCGAGCGCGACTTGGGCGCCGCTCGCCGCGCTTTCAGATCCATCGGCCCCCTGCCAGGCCGAGGGCGTCAGCAGTTGCATGTTCAAATCCCCAGCGCGTCCCAATATCCGTTAATGAAAAGTTTATGGGAAAATCGTAGAAAAAGCGAGGGTTTAGCGTTAATCATGTTTCCCGTTGCAGGCGAAAAGCAATGCCTCGCGCCGCTCTTGACGGCGGCCGGGCCCGGTCATAGGTGAAGGCCATGGCTCTCCGACCGATCATTACCGCGCCCGACCCGCGCCTGCGCGAGGTTTCAAAACCCGTCGAGAAGGTGGACGATGCGTTGCGCGCGCTGATGGATGACATGCTCGAGACCATGTATGACGCGCCTGGCATTGGCCTCGCCGCAATCCAGATCGGCGTGCCCAAGCGGGTCATCGTTATGGATCTCGCAGGCAAGGACGAGGAGCCGGAACCGCGATATTTCGTCAATCCGGAAATCCTCGACCCGTCCGAAGAAATGCAAGCCTATGAAGAAGGCTGCCTTTCGGTGCCCGACTATTTTGACGAGGTGGAGCGGCCGGCGCGCTGCCGGGTGAAATATCTCGATTACAATGGCGAGAGCCAAGTGCTCGATGCTGAAGGCATGCTGGCGATTTGCATCCAACATGAAATGGATCACCTCGAAGGCGTTCTCTTCATCGATTATCTTTCGCGCTTGAAGCGCGAGCGCGTCCTGAAAAAACTCAAGAAAGAACAGCGTCTCGCTGCGGCGTCATAAAGCCCGGCGCAAACAGGAAACCCCGCCATGCGTCTTGCTTTCATGGGCACGCCGGAATTTTCCGTTTCCGTGCTGGCCGAACTTGTCGCCGCCGGTCATGAGATCGCCGCCGTGTACACGCGCGCACCGCAGCCCTCCGGGCGCGGACACAAGCTCACCCCCTCGCCGGTGCATCGCTTTGCGGAGAGTTTTGGCCTCGATGTCAAAACGCCGAAGAATTTCAAATCCGCGGAAGAGCGCGCGGCCTTTGCGGCGCTCGACCTCGATGTCGCTGTCGTTGTCGCTTACGGGCTGATCCTGCCGCAAGCAGTGCTTGACGCGCCGCGCCATGGCTGCCTCAATTTGCATGCCTCGCTATTGCCGCGCTGGCGCGGGGCGGCGCCGATCCAGCGCGCGATCATGGCGGGCGACGCAGTCACCGGCGTGCAGGTGATGCAGATGGAGGCGGGGCTCGACACGGGGCCTGTGCTTTTGTCGGAAAGCGTTTCGATCACCAAAGAAGACACGGCCGGCGCGCTGCATGACCGCCTTGCGGGCGTCGCCGCGCAGCTTGCCCCTCGCGCTTTGGCGGCGTTGGATCGCGGCGCGCTTGTGGAAACGCCGCAGGCCGAAAGCGGGGTCACCTATGCGCACAAAATCTCGCCGGCCGAGGCGCGGATTGACTGGGCGAAGCCGGCTGAGGCGGTTGATTGCCATATTCGCGGGCTCTCGCCCTTTCCGGGCGCCTGGTTCGAGGCGGGCGGCGCGCGGGTCAAGGCGCTTTTCTCACATGTCGCAGATGGAAAGGGCGCACCGGGAACAATTCTTGATGCGGATGAAAAGCTGATCGTTGCTTGCGGCGAAAACGCCATTGAGCTTGTCATGCTGCAGCGCGCCGGCAAGAAAGCGCAATCGGCGGGCGAATTTTTGCGCGGGTTTCCGATGCCGCAGGGCGACCTGCTTTAGCCTATGCCGCGATACAAGCTGACCATCGAATATGACGGAAGAGGCTTTGTCGGCTGGCAGCGGCAGATCAATGGCCCTTCCATTCAGGAAGCGCTTGAAACCGCGGCGAAAGCGTTTTGCGGCGAAAAAACCATCTCGCATGCGGCAGGTCGAACCGACGCCGGCGTGCACGCGCTCGCCATGGTCGCGCATATCGATCTTGGAAGGGGTTTTCGCCCAGACACGGTGCGCGACGCCATTAACCAGCATTTAAAACCGGCGCCGATCGCGATTGTCGCTTGCGAGATGGTCAATGACGATTTCCATGCGCGGTTTTCCTGCCGGCGCCGGGCCTATGAATATCGCATCGTCAATCGCCGCGCGCCGCTGGCGCTCGACAAAGGGCGGGCCTGGCGCGTGTCGCCAACGCTCGATGCGGACGCCATGGACGCCGCCGCGCAATGCCTTGTGGGCCGGCATGATTTCACCACCTTCCGCGCCGCCGCTTGCCAGTCGGAATCGCCGGTGAAGACGCTCGATGAGATTTCCGCAGCGCGTATCGGCGAAGAGATCGTCATCCGCTGCGCGGCGCGTTCATTCTTGCATCACCAGGTGCGCTCGATCACCGGCTCGCTCGTCGAGGTCGGCAAGGGCAAATGGCGCCCGCGCGATGTGAGGGCGGCGCTGGACGCCGCTGACCGCAAGGCATGCGGTCCGGTCGCTCCGCCGGATGGGCTCTATTTTGTAAGGGCGGAATATGACGATGCGTAGACCCTATTTCTTCGCGCTGAAGCGCTTGAAATATTGTGCGATCACCGTTTCATAAATATCCGTAAGCGTCGCAATGTCGCCGACCGCCACATGCTCATCGGTTTGGTGCATGGTCGCGCCGACAAGCCCAAATTCGGCGACCGGCGCATAATCCTTGATGAACCGCGCGTCGGATGTGCCGCCGGAGGTTGAAAATTCCGGCTTACGGCCCGTTTTTGCGTGAACGCAGTCAGCCAGCAGCGTTAGGAATTCCATATCGGTCGTCAAAAACGCTTCGCCTGACACGATGGTTTCAAGGTCATATTCGGCGCCGGTCTCGACTGCGAGTGCGTTAAGCGTTTCGCGCAGCCATGCGTCAATCGACGCGCCGGTCCAGGTCGGGTTGAAGCGGATATTAAACCGCGCCGTCGCCTTTTCCGGAATGACATTATGGGCCGGATTGCCGATGTGAATGTCCGTTACCTGAAGGCTTGACGGCTGAAAGCGTTCATATCCTTCATCGAGCGGCGTTTCGCTTAAATAGAGGAGCTTGCGCAACAGCGCCGGGATCGGGTTTTGCGCGCGATGCGGATAGGCTACATGGCCCTGGCGGCCCTTGACCGTCAGCCAGCAATTGATCGAGCCGCGCCGGCCGACCTTGATCATGTCGCCCATGGCGTCAGGATTGGAGGGCTCCCCGACGAGGCAGTGGTCAATCGCAATTTTCTGTTCGGTCAGCCAGCCGAGCATCTTTTTCGTGCCGTTGACGGCCGCCCCTTCTTCATCGCCGGTGATCAGGAATGATACCGAGCCTTTGACCGCGCCCTTAGCAATTGCGCGCGAGGCGGCGGCGGCGAAAGCGGCGATCGCGCCTTTCATGTCAGCCGCGCCGCGGCCCCATAGTTTCCCGTCCTCGACTTCCGCCGCGAAGGGCGGCAGGGCCCAGGCGCTCTCATCGCCAGGCGGGACGACATCCGTATGCCCGGCGAAACAAAGATGCGGCCCGCTATCGCCGACCCGCGCGAACAGATTATCGACATCTTCGAATTTCAACCGCCTGCAGGCGAACCCCAGCCCGGCAAGCGTTCCTTCGAGAACATCAAGCGCCCCTTCATCCGCCGGTGTGACGGAGGGGCGGCGGATCAGGGCGCGGGCGGTTTCAAGCGGGTCGATTTCAGTCATGCCGATCAGCTAGAACAGAGCGGCGGTCAAAACAAGCGCCCGCACGCGCAGCAAGAGGGTCAAACCTTACGCCGAGGATCGGTCTTGATCATGTGCAAATGCGTGCGGCTTGCGCTTATCCGGCGATGTCGCGGCGTTCGAGGCAGGCGTCGCCAACGGTCATATGCTGGTCAATCGTTCAAAAACCGACGCCGTATTTATCGAGGTCGGCATGCGGGCGACGGAGGAGGCCGTGACCTATACCGATCCGAATGTTGATTTGCAGATGGTCAAGCAGGACGGCGATTGGATTGCGCACCGGAAAGACGGAACGCGCTCTTAATCGCGCAACAATTCGTTGACGGAGGTTTTTGCGCGCGTCTTTTCGTCGACCTGTTTGACGATGACCGCGCAATAAAGATTGGGTCCGCCTTTCGCCGACGGCATCGTCCCGGAGACGACAACAGAATAAGGCGGCACCTCGCCATACAGCACGTCGCCGGTTTCGCGATTGACGATTTTGGTCGATGCGCCGAGATAAACGCCCATGGAAAGAACCGAGCCTTCGCGCACGATAACGCCTTCTGCGACCTCGGCGCGGGCGCCGATGAAGCAATTGTCTTCAATGATCACCGGGTTCGCCTGCAGCGGCTCGAGCACGCCGCCGATCCCGGCCCCGCCGGAGATGTGACAATGGGCGCCAATCTGCGCGCACGACCCTACCGTCGCCCAAGTGTCGATCATCGCGCCTTCGCCAACAAAGGCGCCGATATTGACATAGGACGGCATCAAAACGGCGTTTTTGGCGATGAATGCGCCGCGTCGCACGGTCGCCGGCGGGACGACGCGAAAGCCGCCTTTGCGAAAATCCCCTTCGCTCCAGCCGGAGAATTTCGTTGGAACCTTGTCGAACCACGGCCCGTTGGCGCCCTCGACAAGCGCATTGTCATTGAGGCGGAATGACAACAGCACGGCTTTTTTGAGCCACTGATTGACGCGCCATTCCTGCACATTGCCGCCACCGGCGACCGGTTCGGCGACCCGCGCCGCGCCGCTATCGAGCAGTCCAAGCGTTTCATCGACGGCGTCGCGCACAGCCCCCCTGGTGGCGAAGGAAATATCGGCGCGGCCTTCCCAGGCCTCGTTAATGACGGTTTCAAGCGTGGCTTTGTCGGTCATGGAAATCTCTTCAGGCGTTGTCTTGGCGCGCCTTCATGGCGGCGTTTAAAAACGCCGTCAAATCATCAGTGACATAATGCACATGCGGCGCAGTTTCGCCGGGTTTGGCCGGGCGTTTGTCATGCGGCTCGTCGTCGAGCCATGCGGCGTCGGAGTGCACGAGCACGGTGGTCATGCCCAGCGCATGCGGCGCTTCGAGGTTTTGCAGCAGATCTTCGAACATCACCGCGCGGGCCGGGTTGATGCCATGCGAGGCGAGGAATTTTTCATAAGGCTCGCGCTTCGGCTTCGGCGCATAACCGGCGGCCTTGATGTCGAACACCTCGTCAAAATGGTGCAGCACGCCCAACGCGCCGGCGACGTTTTCCGCGTGCTTCACCGATCCGTTGGTGAAGATGAATTTGCGGCCCGGCAAAAGGCCGAGCGCGGCGCCGAGCGCCGGGTTTTCGTCGATTGGTGCAAGATCGATATCGTGGACATATTCGAGGAACTCATCCGGACACACGCCATGTTCGTTCATCAGTCCGCTCATGGTTGTTCCGTATTCGACGTAATATCCCTTTTGCAGGCGTCGCGCATCATCGTGATCGAGCGACAGACGCTCGCGAATGAATGTCGTCATGCGCGTGTCGATTTGCGCAAACAACCGGCATTCGGCGCCGTAAAGCGTGTTATCGAGGTCGAAAACCCAGTTCTCGACATGCTTGAGATCAGCCAATGGAACGGGCCTTCCTTTGCTCGCGGCGTTATGGCGCCGCTTTTATTCCGCGCTGGGCGCGCCGGTGGCGAACATTTCCGGCGTAAAGTCAAAATTGAGGGACTGCGCACCGCCGATCTCGATACGCCGAAATGAAGCCTCTTCAAGGCTCTGGTCCGTGCAGGAAAGATCATCAGCGGCGTTGAACATGACGGTATTGACGCAAAAAGCCTTTTCGCCGCCGGTCAGTTGAAAGTCGCCGCCGGGCGTTTCCATAACGCCGTATACGTAATAATGATCCTTTTCGAGCGCGCCCTTGAGGATTTTTGCGCAGTCGCCGGGTTCGAGTTTCCACCAGCCTTTGGATCGATAACTCTCGCCTTCATTTTGCTCGGCGACGGCGCTCCAGACCGGGTTGTCGGTCTTGTTGCAATGGAAAAGGCCGAGCTTGGCCTCGCGGCCATTGGCGTCCTCGATCAGCGCGTCAATGACTTCGTCGTCAATCGAATAACCGTCTGAAAGCCCTTTCGAGCGCCGATAATTGGCAAGCGCGCGCTGGGTGGTGCGCCCCATGGCGCCGTCGACCCGTCCGGCGTCAATGTCGATATCGCTGAGCAGGCGCTGTACGCCCGCGACTTCCGCGGAATAGACCGTATAGGTGCTCGCCTCTGTAAAGTCGGTCTGCCAGGCGCCGCCTGCGGCTTCGGTAACCTCGACATTGAAAAACTTGCGCTGTCGCAACGGGTCGTCACGGCAGACATCCTGATTGCGCAGGTTAAAAAAGCCATTGTTTTCAACGCACAAAGCTGTATCGCCCGACCAGGTGCGCAATGGTCCCTTGTGACCGGGAATTGCTTCGGCAAAGACAAAATAGCGTCCGGGCTTGGCCTGTTCGGTCAGCACCACCTTGCATTGGCCGGGGCGCAGGCGCCACCAGCCGCGCGTCGCCAGGCGGTCGCCATCCACATAACCGATGGCGGCGGACAGTGCGTAGCTCGATTTGTTGCAGAAACTGTATTTTGCGTCAGCCGCGCCGGCGCCGCAGACGAAAAGCAGGAGAGAGACTATGATAAGACGCATTGCGCTTCGCCCGGATTGCACTACCGATGGATGGCGGTAATTCACCCGAAACTGGAGCAAGGATCAAGCGCGCGCGTGACGAATATCGACCGAGGCATTTTTGAAGGAGGCGCACAGGGCGCCGCCGCCACTGTCAGCGTCCTGTTTCCGCTGCCCTTGCCGAAGGCGTATGACTATTTGAGCCCCGGGGCCCTCGCGCCGGGGACTTTTGTGCGCGCGCCGCTCGGCCCGCGCGAGGCGGTGGGCGTCGTCTGGCCGTCGCCGCCGGATGGCGCGTCGCCTGAAAAGCTGAAGCCCCTTGCAGAGGTCATCAATGCCCCGCCCTTGTCGCCGGCGGTCGTGGATTTCATCCAGTGGACGGCGGATTACACGATGTTTCCGCTGGGCGCGATCCTGCGCATGGTGTTGCGGGCCAATGACGCGCTGGAGACCCCGCGCATGCAAACGGCGTTTGTCGCGGCCGGCGCGGCGCCGTCCAGAATGACGCCGCAGCGCAAGGCGGTGCTTGATATTGCCGATGACCGCCCGCAAACGGCGGCTGCGCTTGCCGCGGCGGCCGGCGTCAGCGATGCGGTGGTGCGGGGCCTTGCCGATGCCGGCGCGCTTCGTCGGGTGGAAATCGATCCGGACCCGCCTTTTGCGCCGCCCGACCTTGACCGGCCGGGGCGCGATTTGACCGATGACCAGGCATTTGCGGCGGACGAAATCGCCGCCCTGATCGCTCGTCGCGCACATAAAGCGATCCTCATCGACGGCGTCACCGGTTCCGGCAAGACGGAAGTTTATTTCGAAGCGGCGGCCGCGGCGCTGCGCCAGGATCCGGCCGGCCAGGCGTTGATCCTGCTGCCGGAAATCGCCTTGACCTTGCCCTTTCTCGCCCGCGTCGAGGAGCGGTTCGGCGCGCCGCCTGCGCCCTGGCATTCGGAGCTGACGGCTGCGCAACGCCGGCGCACCTGGCGGCGGGTCGCCGAAGGTCAGGCGCGGCTGGTGGTGGGGGCCCGTTCGGCATTGTTCCTGCCCTTTGCCGATCTCAAGCTCATCATCGTCGATGAAGAACATGACAACGCCTATAAGCAGGAAGAAGGCGTCATCTATCATGCGCGCGATCTCGCCGTGGCGCGGGGTGCGCGCGGCGGCTTTCCGGTCGTGCTCGCCTCGGCGACGCCGTCGCTCGAAACCGTCGTCAATGTCGATGAGGGCCGATATGAGGCGGTGGGGCTTTCGTCGCGATTTGCCGATGCGGCGCTGCCGGATATCGAGCTTGTCGATATGCGCGAGGATGCGGCCGAAGCCGGCAAGTGGCTCTCGCCGAAGCTCGTCGCCGCGATCAATGAAAAACTTGTTCTACGCGAGCAGTCCTTGCTGTTCTTGAACCGCCGCGGTTACGCGCCGCTGACCTTGTGCCGGCGCTGCGGTCACAAGATGACGGCGCCGGGCTCGGACACCATGCTGGTCGAGCATCGCTTTGAGCAGCGCCTCGTGTGCCATCACACCGGCTTTTCCATGCCGAAACCCTCCGCATGCCCCCAATGCAATGCGGTCGATTCCCTGACGCCATGCGGGCCGGGGGTGGAGCGGGTCGCCGAAGAAGCGCGCGAACGTTGGCCCGAGGCGCGCATCGCCGTCCTTTCCTCCGACACCGCGCCGGGCCCGCGCAGCATGCGCGAGGTGCTCGACGCCATGAAAAACGGCGCGGTCGATATTCTGATCGCGACGCAAGTTGCGGCGAAGGGCCATCATTTTCCGAATCTGACGCTGGTCGGCGTCGTTGACGCCGATCTCGGCCTTGCAGGCGGCGATCTGCGCGCCGCGGAGCGCACTTACCAGCTCTTGAGTCAGGTGACGGGTCGCGCCGGCCGCGCGGAAAAGCCGGGGCGCGCCCTCCTTCAGACCTATCAGCCGCGCGCGGCGGTGTTGGAGGCGCTGGCTTCCGGCGATCGCGATGCGTTTCTGGCGGCCGAAGCGGAAGGGCGCAAGACGCTCGGTTTTCCGCCTTACGGGCGGCTCGCCGCCGTCACCTTGAAATCGCGCGACGAGGCGGCGCTGGAAGCGAGCGCGCGCGCCATGCGGGCTTTGGCGCCCAATGCCGACGGGGTGGAGATATTGGGCCCGGCGCGAACGCCAATTTATCGCCTGCGCGGCGTCGCGCGCCAGCGCATGCTGGTCAAGGCGCGGCGCAATGTGAACCTGCAGGCGTTTCTCGCCGATTGGCTGGCGCGGGTGAAAAAATCCTCCGCAGTGCGCATCACGGTCGACATCAATCCGTACAATTTCCTTTAGCGCCTTCAGCCGACTATGAATCGGCGCGTAAAACGTATCAGCGGGCGTTCAACCCAAAGATATACCCCGTGGCTGACGAAGATGCAGGCTGCGATCAACGCCAAAACCAGAGCGAGCCCCAGTGAGTCATTAAACTTAAGCACACGGCCAGCCGCAATTGTTATTGGTGGAACCAAAACTGCGTGAGCCAAATATAGGGAATAGGAACTATCACCCAGCGGGTTGAGCCGCTTGAGGAATTTTTTCGGCGTAGATTGTCTTTCCGAAAACACCAATCCTGCGACCATTAAAGCGCTAGGCACGCCGAAGCTGATTACTGTCGGTAATGCGTCATGCCCAGCGATGGCTGTTGCGATAAGGCCCAAACCGCCGGCGCCAAGCAGCAGCCGCGGTACCCAATTAGGAATCGATTCAGCCGAGCGAGCGACGACGGCAATCCATGCACCCATAACAAACTCAAGCAAGAGCGAGTTTGTTGCGATATCCAAAAAAGGGTTCTCAATCGAAACAACCACGCCCGCCAAGCCCGTAAACAGCACCGAAAATGCAATCAAAGCTGTCGCTTGTCGCATCATCAAAAAGAATGCGAAGACTCCGTAGAAAAACAATTCAAAGCTTAATGTCCAACCAACGAAAATCAGCTTGGAAGAATGACCGGGCAAAAGCATGGCGCCGCCAATCACCTCTCCAACGGTATGGAGATTGATATTGGCGAACATGTCCAGGAGGATGATGTTAATGGCGGCAAGGGCCCAATAGATTGGGAATATCCGTACGAATCGACGCTTTAGAAACGCGCTAATGTTCGAGGCGCGCCCAAATCGGTTGTGGTTGGTCCAAACGATTATGAAACCGCTGATAACGAAGAATATATGTACGCCGGATGCGCCGAAGGAAGCGACATGCATGAAGCGCTCGCCTAATGTGTGAACGTTCAGGTCTACGAAATGCGCGGCGTGATGCGTCACGACAAGCGCAGCTGCGGCGAATCTCAGAAATTGAATTGAATATAGGACCATGTGTGTCAATGCCAGGCAATTACGTCAAAATTTATTATGCTTCTTCTCTTTTAAAATCAGTAAATACTTTCATGGGCTATTGTTAGTCTGTGTGTCATTTGAATGGGTGCTGCGTCAGGCTCAATGAAAATGATGTCGTGCATCGCGCTATGGATGCGGAAGAAACGGCCTTAAGTGCATAAATCCTCCGCGGTGCGCGTTACGGTCGACATCAATCCGTACAACTTCCTTTAGCGTCAACGGATTAGGGCGTTACCGAATTGTCATTACGTAACGCTTCGTTAACCGATTAACCGTCTAACAAGGAAAGCCTTTTACGGGGGCCTGTGAGCCGATGCGTCATGTTGTTCTGTGTTTGAGTTTCGCCCTTTGTGCGGCCGGAAGCGCCGCCGCACAAGGCCCGATCGATGAAGTGCGCGCGGGCGTTTATGCGCAAAGCTGTTGCGGTCCGGGCACCAGCAAAGAGCAGGGCGCCGCGTTCAACACAGAAGTGCTTTTCTCATCGCCGCGATTTTTGTCCGTACTCGGCGCGCCGCGCCCGTTGATCGGCGCGACGCTGGCGAGCGATCCCGACGCCACCAACCAGGCTTATGCGGGTTTGGAATGGCGGCTTGATCTTGCTTCGCGCTGGTTCGTCGCAGCGAGCGTCGGCGGCGCGATCCATGACGGCGAGACCGACGATTTCGATCCGGTTGCGGATGCGGGCCGCGTCGACAGCACGGTGTTTTTCGGCTGCCGTGCGCATTTCCGCCTTGCCGGCGATGCCGGTTATCGCGTCACCCGGCGCATCAGCACGTCGGTGCATTGGAACCACATTTCCAATGCCGGGCTGTGCCGCGAAAATGAAGGCCTAGACCAGCTTGGCGCGCGCGTCGGCGTGCGGTTTTAGGCTGGCTTCATTCTTCGGCTCGCGTCACTGCGCTGCTGTGCTGGCCCCCTGGCCGCCGCCGTCGCCAATATGCCGGTCGATGAAAGCGATCGACGCGCCAAGCATGCGCAGCCGCGTCGGGCCGTCGGAGAGCCAGTGATCTTCGCCCTCGAGCTCCATGAAAATGACGGGTTTTCCCGCCTCGCGCAGCGCATCGCGCATGCGCTTGGCATGGCTGATGGGCACCACAATGTCATCCTTGCCGTGCAGTAATAGCACCGCCGCTTTCACCTTATGCGCATTGGCGACCGGCGACACGCTCATGATCTTTTTGCGCTCACGGCCGAGATCGCCGATCCGCCGCTCCCAATAGGCAAGCGAATATTCGCCGCTGCGTCTTTTGTGCGAGAGGATGTGTACGAGGTCGGCGACGCCGTTGACGCTGACCGCGCATTTGTAGAGATCCGGCGTCAGCGTGGCGCCGGCGAGGGCGGCATAACCGCCGTAACTGGCGCCGACGATACAAATGCGACCACGGTCAGCTATGCCGCCGGCGACGAGCTTTTCGACGCCGGCCGTGACGTCGCTCTGCATCTTGCGGCCCCATTCGCCAAAACCGGCGGCGCGAAAAGAAAATCCGTACCCGTCAGAGCCGCGGAAATTAGGCTGATAGACGAGGTAACCGCGTGACGCATAAAACGCCGCCCACCAGTCGAATTCCATGCTGTCGCGCCCTTCCGGGCCGCCATGCGGCAGAACGATCAGCGGCAGATTTTGCTTTTCGCGCCCGGCGGGCACAGTCAGATATCCGCGAATGATCAGCCCGTCTTCCGCCTGCACGTCAAATCGTTCACGGATAGCGACGCCAGCGGTTTTGTCATCATACGCCGTGCCGAGCAGGCTTACGGATTTGGCGTTATCATCATAAAGATAAAACTCCGGCGACCGGTCGCGGTAAGCTGCGCGGATGATGGCGGCCGATCCGTCCGCGGTTTCCGATCTTAGCGTGATCGCTGCGGCGGGCAGCGCCGCTGACAAGGCTTCAAACAGGCTGCGGCGCCGGTCGTCGAAGAAAACGTTGCGTTGAAAATCATCAATGTAATTTGCGCCGATGACGCGGCCGGTATTCGGATCGTAAATGGTGTAATTGACGTCGTAAGTAGCGCTCTGGAATAGCGGCGTTGAGATCGCGCCATTGGCAAGGTCATATTCGAATACGCTGAGTTTGTCCGAACCGTTATAGGAGCGCGCAACTGGGCGCAGCGGCGACTTGCCGGCGCCGGCGATGGTTATTTTAACGCCTTCGCCAGGCGGTTCGCGATAGCGGGCGACCTCCTTATAACGCGAGCTGTCCGGCTGGCGTTTGTAGATGACTCGCTCTTCTTTGGTGTTGTCGAAATCAACCCGTCCGACGACATTTGCGTCTTCGTCGATGATCCAGTCGATAGTCTCAGGTTCTCCTTTCTCGAAAAGGCGCTCACGGCCGGTATAAAGATCCGCCAGGTAAAGATTGTACCCGCGTCTGGCGCCTGATCTGGAAGGATCGAATTGCGCGATCAGCACATGGCGCGGGTCGTCTGGCATGCTGTGGAACAAGGCCCCGGCGCCGATGATCAGGTTGAAAGCGTCGGAGCCGTTCATCATCTGAACGATCGAGCCGTCATGACGGTCGATTGAAAAATACTGACCAAATTCATACTTCTTCTTACCGGCGTTGGTCGTTAGCTCGATTGTCTTGGTGGCGCGCATCAGGAGTTTTTCATGATTGCCCCAGACGATATCGCGCGGCCGCGACTCGCCCAGCTCAACCGCTACCGGCGCGCCCTCGCCTACAAGGTCGTAAAACACGATCAGCGTTTTGCCGTCTCCGGCTTGCACCATGGCGACGCTGGCGCCGTCGGGTGAAATTTCCGCATCGCTGATAAACGGCAGCTCCCCGAACAAGCTTGCCGGCAATTCCTGCGCCGCGGCTGCGCTTCCGGCCCATAAACCACCGGCAAGCAGGCTGATGCGTAAAAGAACGCGCAAAGCCGATGCGCGCACGCCAAGCGCTCGAATTGTATAATTCATGACTGCCCCGTCTTTTGGTAAAACGAAGCATAATAGAATATTATGCATCATTGAAGATCAAAAATGCGGGGCTGTGAAAATACAGTTACGCGGGTTTTTCCAGGTGCATTTTATTGCGCGGCGTTGGCCGGCGCTGTGGCTGGTCCTCCGCCAATATGTTGATCAATGAAGGCGATGGACCGGCGCAGCATTTCGGTGCGCATGTCGCCGGTTGACAGCCAGTGGTCCTCGTTTTTCATCTCCACGAACTCGAAGTCTTTTCCGGCTTCGTTGAGCGCCCGGCGCATGCGTTCGGCCTGGGCGTAGGGGACCACCGTGTCGGCCGTGCCGTGAATGATCATCAGCGGGGGGCGAATATGCTGCGCCTGGTGCAATGGCGAGACCGCTTCAATTTCGGCCATGTCCCTGAAACGGCTGCCGATCCGCCGTTCCCAATAGGCGACGGAAAATTCGCTTTGCTCCGCTTCCGCGCCGAGCATGGAGACGAGGTCCGTCACGCCATTGACGCTGACGGCGCAGCTGAAAAGGTCAGGCGTCAGCGTTGCCCCGGCGAGCGCGGCATAACCGCCATAGCTGGCGCCGACAATGCACATGCGTTGCGGATCGGCGACGCCTTCGGCAATCAGTTTTCCAACGCCTTCGGTGATGTCGTCCTGCATCCTGCGGCCCCATTCGCCATAACCGCTCGATCGAAACCGATAGCCATAACCATCAGAGCCGCGGAAATTGGGCTGATACACCACATAGCCGCGCTGGGCGTAAAACGCCGCCCACCAATCAAAGGCGAGCGTGTCGCGCGCTTCAGGGCCGCCATGCGGCATGACGATCATCGGCAGGTTCTCGCGCCCGCCGCGCGGAAAGGTGACATAGCCGGGGATCATCACCCCGTCGGAGGCGATATAGTCATAGGCGGTGCGTTCAACTTTCGGCGCGGCGTCGATTTGCGGATAGGTCGAGCCCAGCGCGGACAGCTCGCCCGCTGTCTTGTCATAGAGGAAATATTTCGATGGCGCGTCAGCGTAATTTGCGCGCACGACGGCCATTCGGCGATCTCGCGACATGGACAGGATGGCGAGGCTTTTGGCGTTCAGCGCGGACGATAATGCTGAATGGAGATTTTCGAACGTCTTGTCGAAATAAACCCTCTCAGGAAAATGCTTCGTATACGCAACGCCTATGATGCGCGACGTCGCCGGATCGCGCAGAAGCCGGTCAACGTCATATGCGTCCGAGTAAAAGACAGGCGCGCCAATCGCGCCGGTCGCCGCGTCCAGGCGATAGACGCCGAGCGTATCGCGGCCGTGATAGCCGAAAGCATACAGGACGCTGTCATCATCCGACATGGCGAAGGAATATGGCGCCGTCGCGCCTTTGGGCTGGTCGAATTCGGCGATCGTCGTCACTTTGCGAACGCCCTCTATGCGCCGCAAAAGGCGTTTTCCCTTGTCTTCGTCATAATCGATGCGAAACGCCGGCGCGCCATTGCTGTCGACGATATAGTCGGCCGTTTGTGTTGTCCCGGCGACGATCTTCTTCTCGCGGCCATTGCGCAAATTGACCTTGTAGATCGACCAGCCGCGCCGATAGAGGTCGTCATTATCCTGAATATTCGACATGCGCATGGCGCCGCTGAACGTATCGTTCAGATTGGCGATCAGCGCGTGCTCGGGATCGTCAGGGAGCGTGTGCAGCAAGTCGCCAGCCGTCGTCGTCGCGCCGAACACGCCGTCGCCAGTGAACAGATATTGCATATGCTCGCCGTCTTTCGAGATCGACAGATATCGCCAGACTTCCCAGTTCTGGAGGCCGGCCGTCGTGTCGACGCGGTCGGTGACGGATACGAGCAGCAGGAGATATTCATTGCCGGCCCAGGTGATGTCCCGGGCTTTCAGCTTGCCAAGACTCGCTAAGCTGGGTTTGCCGCCGTCAAGCGGATAGATGCCGACGATCGTGACGCCGTCGACATTTTCCAGAAGCGCGAGTGTTTTCCCGTCCGGCGACAGCTCCGCCGCATCAATCGAAGGCAGCGCGCCATAAGCGGCCGGATCGGCCTGCGCATCCGCGTTTGTCGGGATGGAAACAAGGATAACGCAAATAAACAGGCTGGCCCATGCCAGCATATTCTGGTGTCTCATGGCTTGCCCCCCGCAAGTTTTCAGTCATTAATTGCGTTATTCTTGCAAATGACCGGCGATAACTTAACCAAAAAAACCAAACCCCTAAACCCCCTCGCCATTCCGCCGCATCGTGCAATTGTTGCGTCGCGGCGGGGGCCATGCTACGCCCTCGCGCGATCTCGCAATGTGGGGCTGCGGCGGGTTCCGTGCGGTCCTATTTTCGTATGTTAATTCAAGGGCTTAGGCGCGACGTGGTGCGCGCCGCCAGTGTGAGCAGGAGCACGGAAGCGCTAATGTCTGATCAAGGATCGGCAAACCATGCCCCGGTTTCCGGCGTTGCCGGCCGTTATGCGGCGGCGTTGTTCGACCTCGCCAGGGAAGAAGACGCCGTTGCGGCTGTCGAGGGCGAGCTTGCCGCACTGCATGCGTCGATTGAGGCTTCAGCGGATTTGCGCGGCTTTTTGAAAAGCCCGGTCTATGACGCCGGCGCGCAAATGGCGGCGGTCACGGCGCTGGCGGAAAAAGCCGGCTTTGGCGCGCTTGTGACGAATTTCCTCAAGCTTATCGCTCAGAACCGGCGCCTGTTTGCGGTCGAAGACATGATCCGCGCTTTTCGCGCGCTTGCCGCTAGCGATCGCGGCGAGATCAGCGCCGAGGCGGTCACCGCCGCGCCGATGAGCGACGAGCAAGTCAAGGCGTTGCGCCTTGAGATCGAACGCATGGCGGGCAAGGCGGTGAACCTTGGAACCCGCGTCGACCCCGATTTGCTGGGCGGGCTGATCGTCAAGATCGGTTCCAAGATGATCGACGCATCGCTCAGAACAAAACTCAATCGTTTGAAGACCGTAATGAAAGAGGCCTAAGGCACATGGAACTCAACGCGGCGGAAATCTCCTCCATTTTGAAACAGCAGATCAAGGATTTCGGCAAGGACGCCGAAGTCTCCGAGATCGGTCAGGTGCTGTCGGTCGGCGACGGCATTGCGCGCATCTACGGCCTCGACAATGTCCAGGCCGGCGAGATGGTCGAATTCGCAAACGGGGTGAAGGGCATGGCCCTCAACCTTGAAAGCGACAATGTCGGCGTTGTGATCTTCGGCGAAGACCGCGAGATCAAAGAAGGCGACACCGTCAAGCGGACCAAATCGATCGTTGACGTGCCGGTGGGCAAGGGGCTGCTCGGCCGCGTTGTCGACCCGCTGGGCAACCCGATTGACGGCAAGGGCCCGATCGAGGCGACCGAGCGCCGCGTGGTCGACGTTAAGGCGCCGGGCATTCTGCCGCGCAAATCCGTGCATGAGCCGGTGCAGACCGGCATCAAGGCGGTGGACGCGATGATCCCGATTGGCCGCGGCCAGCGCGAGCTCGTCATTGGCGACCGCCAGACCGGCAAGACGGCTGTGTGCGTCGACGCGATTCTCAACCAGAAGGACATCAACGCCTCTGGCGACGAGTCGAAAAAACTTTACTGCGTTTACGTCGCCATCGGCCAGAAACGCTCGACCGTGGCGCAGATCGTCAAGACGCTCGAAGACAATGGCGCGATGGAATATTCGATCGTCGTCGCCGCGACGGCTTCCGAGCCGGCGCCGCTGCAATTCCTCGCGCCTTTCGCCGGTTGCGCCATGGGCGAATATTTCCGCGATAACGGCATGCACTCGCTGATCATCTATGATGATTTGTCGAAACAGGCGGTGTCCTATCGCCAGATGTCGCTCCTGCTGCGCCGTCCGCCGGGCCGCGAAGCCTATCCGGGCGACGTCTTCTACCTGCACTCGCGCCTGCTTGAGCGCGCGGCGAAACTCAATGAAGACAATGGCGCGGGCTCGCTGACGGCGCTGCCGATTATTGAAACGCAGGCCAACGACGTTTCGGCCTATATCCCGACCAATGTGATCTCGATCACCGACGGCCAGATCTTCCTTGAGACTGATCTGTTCTACCAGGGCATTCGCCCGGCGGTGAATGTCGGCCTTTCTGTGTCGCGCGTTGGTTCCGCAGCGCAGATCAAGGCGATGAAACAGGTCGCCGGCAAGATCAAAGGCGAGCTTGCTCAGTACCGGGAGCTTGCAGCCTTCGCGCAGTTCGGCTCCGACCTCGATGCGACGACGCAGCGGATCTTGAACCGCGGCGACCGCCTCACCGAGCTGATGAAGCAGGCGCAATACTCGCCGCTTCAGGTCGAAGAGCAGGTCTGCGTCATTTACGCCGGCACGCAAGGCTATCTCGACAAGATCAAGAAAGAGCAAGTTGGTCATTTCGAGCGCGAATTCCTGCGCAAGCTGCATGCCGACCACGCGGAAATCCTTAAAACCATCCGCGAGACCGGCAAGCTTGATGAAGAGACCGAGAAAAACCTCAAAGACGCGCTCGACGCGTTTTCCAAGAGCTTTGCGTAAAACCATAAGGCGTGATCGATGCCCTCTTTGAAGGATCTCAAAAACCGGATCTCTTCCGTCAAGTCGACGCAGAAGATCACCAAGGCGAAGCAGATGGTCGCTGCCGCGAAACTGCGCCGCGCGGAAGAACGCGCGACGCAGGCCCGTCCCTATACGGAGCGGATGGAAGCGGTTCTCGGCAATCTCGCCTCGGGGGCAAAAGACAATCCGGGCGCGCCGAAGCTGCTTGCCGGTACCGGTAAGGACGAAACCCATTTGCTGATCGTCGCGACCGCTGACAAAGGCCTTTGCGGCGGTTTCAACTCGTCGATCGTGCGCCTTGCGCGTGAGCACATCATCCGGCTGCAGGGCGAAGGCAAGACGGTGAAAATCGTCTGTGTCGGCCGCAAGGGCGAGGAGCAACTGAAGCGCCTTTATGGCGAGCTCATCATCTGGAAGACCAATTTCGTCGAGGTCCGCCAGATTGGTTTCGCCGAGGCCCATGAGATCGCTGAAAAAGTGCTCGGCATGTTCGATGCGGGCGAGTTCGATGTGGCGACGCTGTTCTTCGGCAAATTCAAGAATGTCGTGACACAGACGCCGACCGCCCAACAGGTCATCCCCGCGCAGGCGCCGGAAAGCGCCCGCACGCCGGACCTTAAAGGCGCCGTCTATGATTACGAGCCGGATGAGGGCGAAATCCTGCGCGCGCTGCTGCCGCGTTATGTGGGCGTGCAGATTTTCCGCGCGCTGCTTGAAAATGTCGCGTCGGAACAGGCCGCATCCATGACCGCCATGGACAACGCCACCCGAAACGCTGGCGAAATGATTGACAAGCTGACGCTGCAATATAACCGCGCGCGTCAGGCCCAAATCACCAAAGAACTGATTGAAATTATCTCCGGCGCGGAAGCGCTGTAGAAAAGACGAATAGCTGAAGGAAGACCGCGATGAGCACAGAAGGCCGCATTAGCCAAGTTATCGGCGCTGTTGTGGACGTTGAGTTTGACGGCCACCTGCCGGCGATTTTGAACGCGCTGGAAACGGACAATCAGGGGCGCCGCCTCGTTCTCGAGGTCGCGCAGCACCTCGGCGAAAACGCGGTGCGCACCATCGCCATGGACTCGACCGAAGGCCTCGTGCGCGGCCAGCCGGTCAAGGATCTGGGCGAGGCGATTTCGGTGCCGGTCGGCGAGGAAACGCTGGGCCGCATCATGAACGTCATCGGCGAGCCGGTTGACGAAGCCGGCCCGATCACGACGACATCGAAACGCGGCATTCACCAGGAAGCCCCGCCTTTTGTCGAGCAATCGACGGAAGCGGAAATGCTCGCCACGGGCATCAAGGTCGTCGACCTGCTTTGTCCTTACGCCAAGGGCGGCAAGATCGGCCTGTTCGGCGGCGCGGGCGTCGGCAAGACGGTGCTCATTCAGGAACTCATCAACAACATCGCCAAGGTGCATGGCGGTTATTCTGTGTTCGCCGGCGTCGGCGAGCGTACCCGCGAAGGCAACGACCTTTACTGGGAAATGATCGAGTCCGGCGTGAACAAGAACCCGCAGGAGAACGAAGGTTCAGCCGCCGGTTCGAAATGCTCGTTGATCTACGGCCAGATGAACGAGCCGCCGGGAGCGCGCGCGCGCGTCGCCCTGACGGGCCTCACCGTTGCAGAACATTTCCGCGATCAGGGCCAGGACGTTCTGTTCTTTGTCGACAACATCTTCCGCTTCACGCAAGCCGGTTCCGAGGTTTCCGCGCTGCTCGGCCGCATCCCGTCGGCCGTGGGCTATCAGCCGACGCTGGCGACCGATATGGGCCAGATGCAAGAGCGCATCACCACGACGACCAAAGGCTCGATCACCTCGGTGCAGGCGATTTACGTGCCGGCCGACGACCTGACCGACCCGGCGCCGGCGACGTCGTTCTCGCACCTTGATGCGACGACGGTTTTGAACCGCGCCATTTCGGAAAAAGGCATCTATCCGGCGGTTGACCCGCTTGACTCGACCTCGCGCATTCTCGATCCGCGCGTCGTCGGCGAAGAACATTACGAGGTTGCCCGCGGCGTTCAGAACATTCTCCAGCGTTACAAGGCGCTGCAGGACATTATCGCCATTCTCGGCATGGACGAGCTTTCCGAAGAAGACAAACTCGTCGTCGCCCGCGCGCGGAAGGTCGAACGCTTCCTGTCGCAGCCGTTCGACGTGGCGCAGGTTTTCACCGGCTTCCCGGGCATTCAGGTGCCGGTCGAGGACACGGTGCGCTCGTTCAAGGGCCTCATCGAAGGCAAATACGACCACCTGCCGGAAGCGGCGTTCTACATGGTCGGCTCCATCGATGACGCGATCGAAAAGGCCGAGCGGTTAGCGGCCGAAGCGGCTTAAAGAAAGGGAGTAGGCAATAGGCATTAGGCAATGGTGGAAGCCTCTACTCACTACTGCCTACTCACTACTGCCTAAATCAAAATGGCTGACAAACTCCATTTCAATCTCGTCTCGCCGGAAAAAGAGCTGATGTCGGCGGATGTCGACCAGGTCGATATTCCGGGCGCTGAAGGCTGGATCGGCATCTTGCCGAACCACGCGCCGATGATGACGACGCTCGCGCCGGGTATGGTGCGCATCAAATCCGGCTCGGATGAGACGCGCATTTTCGTGCGCGGCGGTTTTGCGGAAATCTCGCCGGCCGGTCTCACAGTGCTGGCCGAAGAAGCGGTCAAGGCCGAAGAACTCGACGCGACGGCGATTGCGGCGAAACTGAAAGACGCCGAGGAAGATCTCGCGGACGCCGACAGCGATGAGAAAAAATTCACCGCCCAGCAATCGATCGACCGGCTGAAAGAGGTTCAGGCCGCGCTTTAGCGCTAGCATTTCAGGATGAATGTTTAAGGGGCGCTTTTGGCGCCCCTTTTTTCTTCATATCCGTGGTGCGAAACCGGCCCCTGTAAAGGGGCGCTTTGGGTCCCGGGTCTCCACCGCAATGTTTTGCATTGCAGTGCGTCCCGGAGGACCGTTGAGAAGGCAGTCTCAAGTCTCCGCCAGCGCAATTACAGCTAAGGAAGAATCTGAGGAAAAACTGGGGAAATTAAGAAATGCCGCGACGCCGATTCAGGCGATAGTAGCGGGCGTTACTGATTTTGAGGGAGTCGTCCATGTCCGCCACCGCGCTCAATCCGGCAAGCCAGCCAGAACTCACCGTCCGCATCAAGCGTCTCGCTCATGGGCGCGGCCTTGACCTGCCGCGCTATGAAACCGCGCTTGCCGCCGGCTGCGATGTGCGCGCTGCGGTGACGGAGGCGATCACCTTGCGGCCCGGCGAGCGCTATATGGTCCCGACCGGCATCGCCATCGCCATGCCGCCGGGCTGGGAGGCGCAGATGCGCCCGCGCTCCGGCCTTGCCGCCAAGCACGGCATCGCTTGCGTCAACGCGCCGGGCACCATCGATGCGGATTATCGCGGCGAACTGCGTGTCATCCTGATAAATCACGGGGCGGAGGATTTCACCATCAATCGCGGCGATCGTATTGGCCAGATGGTCTTCGCGCCGGTCTACCAGGCGGTGTTCGAGGAAGTGGACGAACTCGACGAAACCGCGCGCGGGAGCGGTGGGTTCGGGTCGACAGGGGTTTAACCCCGTTCGAAGCCCAGCCTAGATCACTTCCCCCAAAAACGGAAAATCAGCGTCAGGACGATCGAGATAATGATCATCGTCGTCAGCGGGAAATAGAGTGAAAACCCCTCGCGCCGGATGACGATATCGCCGGGCAGCCGGCCGAACCCGAGCTTTGAGATCACCGGCCATAACAGCCCCGCGACCAGCAAGACGATCCCGACGGTGATCAACAGTCTCTGCATGGGGCGAGTATAGCCGCCGCGCGCCGCGCAGAAAAGGAAAGATAGCGCGGCAATGCCAATCGGGCGCCTCCCCACGCTTTAAGCGTGGGGTCCATCTCCCGTCTTTTCCTTAAAGTGCATCGCTTGCCGAAGGGGCGGGAGATGGGCTCCACGGTCCAGCCGTGGAGAGTCGGCAACTGCGAAGTTTGTTCATGCTTGCGCCAGAGTGAGCGTTGCTAATAGGCCGGTGCAAAGCTGCGCGGCGCCGGGTCGACCACCTGAATGCCGCCGGGCTGGATCTCCAGGATCGCAAGACCGCGATCAACCGTACCGTCCGGGTTCAGACGAAACAGGCCGTCGGCGCCGAAATAACCGTTCGGGTCGGCGATCGCTTCAATCGTAAACCTGTCGCGCTTGCGCTTTGTCGCCGCAAGCCGGGCGGACAACAGCGTCGCATCATAAGCGAGCGAGGCGAGCCGTGGCGGCGCTGCGCCAAAGGCGCCCGCATAATGGTTTTCGAAATTGCGGGTGATTTCCGGCTCGGGCGCGGCGAACCAGCCGCCGCGCAGCGCCGGCTCGCGCGTCAGGCGCGGATTGTTCCAGGCGGAAATGCCGAGGATTTTCACGCGGTTGATATCGACATTGTAATAAGGCAGTAGCGGCGCCAGCGCGCGCAACAAGGTTCCCTGCTCCGGCATCAGCACCGCTTCAAAGCCGAGCGTGTAGCCCGCTTCGGCGCTTGCATTTTCCGGCAGCGGTTCGGTGCGCTCGCCCTCATATTCGTGACGCATCTCCAGTGGAATGATCTCTTGCGAATATTTGGCCAGGCGTTTGGCCGGCTCAAGCATCGCATCCGGGTTCTGCTCATAGCGTTCTTCGTGAACGATGACGCCGCCGCGGGTGAACACTTCCTCCGCAAAGGCGCCGGAGACGCGGTCGCCATATGCATTGCGCGGGGCGAGCACGCCAAAGCGGGTCAGCTCCTGCGACATGGCGAATTCGGTGACCCGCGAGATTTCAAGTTCCGGCGGGAAGCTCAGCAAAAAGACCCCGTCGCCGGCGGCGGTGAGGTCTGATGAAAACGCGATCATCGGCGTTGCGGCTGCGCGGGTGACGGCGGCGGCGGCTTCGACGGATTCGGCGAATAGCGGGCCGAGAATAATTTCCGCGCCTTCGGACAGCGCCGCGCGTGCGGCGGAGGCCGCGCCTTCCGCATCGCCGCGGGTGTCTTTGGGGATCAGCAAAAAGCGTTCATCGCCGGCGTCGAAGACGGCGAGCTGTGCGGCGTCGAACATGGCGGAGGCGACCCGCCTTGCGGCTTCGTTTTCGGCTGAGAAAGGCAGCAACAGGCCTACCCGGACCGGTTCGTCGCCTTGCATATGCGGCGGCTCAATAAAGCCCCGCCGGTCATAGCTTTGCGCCTCGCCGCGCGCGGTGTCGGGCAGTTCGAACGGGGTTTCGGCTTCGCGCTCGGGCGCGCGCGGTTCGGCGATCTCCGGTCGTGTCGGCCGCGCCGGCGCCGCCGTCTCGCACGCGATCAGACCAGCGGTCAGCACCGCGCCTGCAAAAAACTTCATCGCCCAAACACCAAAACGCATTCGCCTGGTCCCTCTTTTCAAGCCCCGCCGGAGACTAGCCGGGCCTTGCTTCCTCGTAAACGCCGCAAATGCTGCGCGTTCCTTGCAAATCGCCCATATTCGTTACGCGGCGATTGACGCCGGCGCCCCGCGCGGGCCATGGCTTTGATATGACGAAGACCGCCTTACATCCCGAACCCGGCCTTTATGTGACGGCGACGCCGATCGGCAATCTGCGCGATATGACTTACCGGGCGGTTGACGTGATGAACGGGGCCGAGCTGATTTTGTGCGAGGATACCCGCCAGACAGCGAAACTTTGCGCCGCTTATGGGATCAACACGCCGCGCGCGCCCTATCACGATCATAATGCGGCGAAGGTCCGGCCAGGGATCATTCGACGGCTGCAGGAAGGCGCGGTGATCTGTCTTGTTTCGGACGCGGGCACGCCGCTGATTTCCGACCCCGGTTACAAGCTGGTGCGCGAGGCGCGCGACGCCGGCATTGCGGTCTATCCCGTGCCGGGCGCTTCCGCCGCCATCGCCGGTTTGAGCGCCGCCGGCGCGCCGTCCGACCAGTTTCATTTCGCCGGATTTTTGCCGGCCAAGCCCGGCGCCCGCGACCGCGCGCTTGAACGCCTTGCCGCAATTGACGCGACATTGATCTTTTACGAGACCGCGCCCCGGCTCGCCGGATCGCTTGCGGCGATGGCTTTGGCTTTCGGCGCGCGTCAGGCTGTCGTTGCGCGCGAGCTCACCAAGCTGCATGAGACGTTTCACGAAGGCGCTCTCGGCGCACTGGCCGAACGCTTCAACGCGGCGCCGGTAAAGGGAGAGATCGTCATTATCGTTTTTCCGCCGGAACAAGCCGAAACGAGTGCTGAAGCGCTGGATGAATTCCTGGCGGAGGCGCTTGCGACCATGCGGGTCAGCGAAGCAGCGGCGGCGGCGGCGCAAACGCTCGGCATTGCGCGAAAACACGCTTATCAACGCGCGCTCGCCCTGAAAGACGGCAAATGACGGCGCGGCCGCGCGCCTTGTCGCGCCGCGCCGCCGAAAGGCGCGGCCGCATCGGCGAGTGGGCGGCGGCGCTGATGCTGATGCTCAAAGGCTTTGCGATTATCGAACGCCGGTTTCGCGCGCCGGCCGGCGAGATTGATCTCATCGCCCGTCGCGGGCGGCTGCTGATCTTTGTCGAGGTCAAAGCGCATGCGCGCCATGATGCGGCGATCGAGGCGGTCACCCCTCGCGCCCGGCGGCGGATCGGCGCGGCGGCGCGCGCATTCCTCGCGCGCAAACGCCATCTTGCGGATTGCGAGATCCGCTATGATATCGTCACCATGGCCGGCTGGCGCTTGCGGCACCTGCCGGATGCGTGGCGCGATGCGGCGTAAGCGATGACCGGGCGCGCTCGCAAACGCGCGGGTGGTTTTCATCTTTCTCGAAACAGCGCAAGGATAATCGCGTTTTTGATATTGCCGCGACCCTTTCGAAGGAGTGACGCCGATGACGTTTCGTCCCGTTCTGCTTTTGACCGCTTTTGCGCTGCTGGCGCTTGGCGCTTGCGCCTCGAGCCGGTCGCTGGATCAGAGTTTTTCCGACCTCTCCGGCGATGTGGAGCTGAAAAACGTGTTGTTCGAGGATCGCAGCCATGATTATGGCGATATCGATACGACCCTTTATGAAGGCCGATTGCTCCTCACCGGGACCATGCGGTCCGAGGCGGGGCGCCGCAAGCTGATCGAAAACGCCTGGAAGGCGGAAAATATCGATGCGGTGATTGACGAGGTTGTGATTGGCGAAAAAACATCGTTCGGTCAGGGATTTGAAGACGGCCGCATTGACAAGGTGCTGCGCGCGCGCCTTATCGCTCATGGCGACGTCTCGAGCGTGGAATATAAGATCGCCGTGTCCGGCGCGGTGGTTTATCTGATCGGCGCGGCGCGCAACCAGAAAGAGCTCGATACAGTGCTGGCAATGGCGCGTTCCATCGCCGGCGTTGAGAAAGTCGTCAGTCACGTGATCGTCAAGGACGTCACCAGATAAGCGGTGACGTCCGCAAATATAGAGTTTTCAATGCTGAAAATCGCCATTCAGATGGACCCGATCGAAGCGGTCGACGTCAATGCGGATACGTCTTTCGACATGGCGCTAGAGGCCCATAGCCGGGGCCATGCAGTGTCTGTATATCAGCCGGGCAGCCTGCAATTGAACGGGGCGGACGTGCTGGCGCGGGTGCGCGCCATTGACGAGATTCGCCGGATCCAGGGCGAACATGTGCGCCTCGGCGCGCCGGCGCTTGCCGATTTGCGCGCGTTCGACGTGGTTTTGATCCGCCAGGATCCGCCCTTTGACATGGCCTATATCACCACCGCGCAGATCCTTGAGCGGCTGACGCCTGACGTATTGGTCCTGAATAATCCGCGCGCCATTCGCGATGCGCCGGAAAAACTGTTCGTCACAGAATTCCAGGACCTCACCCCGCCGACGCTGATCACCAGCGATCTCGAAGCCATCCGGGCTTTCCGGGCGGAGCATGCAGACATCATCATGAAGCCGCTTTACGGCAATGGCGGCGCCGGAGTTTTCCGGATGGCCCCGAGCGACGGTAATTTCAATGCGCTGCTCGAGCTTTTCAGCGAGACCTTCCGCGAACCGGTAATCGCGCAGAAATTTATCCCCGCAGTCACCAAGGGCGATAAACGCATCATTCTGCTTGATGGTGAGGCGGTCGGCGCTATCAATCGCGTGCCGGCGGCAGGCGAGACCCGTTCCAACATGCATGTGGGCGGGCGCGCCGAGGCGGTCGAAATGTCGGAGCGCGATCAGGAGATTTGCGACCGGATCGGGCCGGTGCTCGCGGAACGGGGGCTGGTTTTCGCCGGCATTGACGTGATCGGCGACTATTTGACGGAAATCAACGTCACCTCGCCGACGGGCGTTCAGGAAGTACGCCGTTTCGGCGGCGCGGATATTTCTGCGCTCCTGTGGGATTGGGCCGAAGGCCAGCGCGGCGGCTAGCGCAAGGCGGGGGCGGCGTCCGGTGGTTGATTGCCGCGTCGTATAGTGCTTTTTTCGCGCCCTTGAAGATACTGAACCGCTAATCGCGACCGGGTGAAAAGATGAACGCGCAAGCGCCGGCGCCGGATAAAAAGCTTCGCGTCGCTCTTTTCTCCGGCAATTATAATTACGTTATGGACGGCCCGGTGCGGGCGCTGAACATGCTGGTCGCCTATCTTGAACGCCAGGGCCATGAGGTGCTGGTGTTTGCGCCGACCGGCCCCAAGGCGGCGTTCGAACATTCCGGCACGCTTGTTTCCATTCCGTCCGTCGCGCTGCCGGGCAAGCGCAGCGAATACCGGCTTGGCCTCGGTCTTTATGGCGCAGCCAAGCGCAAGCTCGACGCCTTCGACCCCGACCTCATTCACATCGCCGCGCCGGACTACACCGGCTATGGCGCGCTCAATTATGCGCGCAAGCGAAGAATTCCCGCCGTCGCGTCGTTCCATACGCGCTTTGACACCTATCCGCGGTATTACCGCCTCGGCTGGCTTGAAAAGCACCTGACCAATTACATGCGGCATTTCTATAACCGGTGCGAACATGTCTATGCGCCGTCTCATTCGATGACGGACGAATTACGCGCGGACCGGATCGGCCGCGATGTTCGCTTGTGGACGCGGGGCGTTGACGGGGATTTGTTCAATCCGGGCAAGCGCGACATCGAATGGCGGCGCGCCAACGGCTTTGGCGATGATGAGGTCGTTGCCGCGTTTGTCGGCCGCCTGGTGCTCGAAAAGGGCATCGATATTTTCGTCGACGCGTTCAAACGCGCAAGGGCGCACGCGCCGTCGCTGAAAGCCCTGGTGGTCGGCGACGGCCCGGAACGTGCAGGCTTTGAAAGGCTGTTGCCTGACGGCGTTTTCGCCGGATATTTGCAGGGTGAAGGGCTTGCGCGCGCTTACGCCAGCGCGGACATGTTTTTTAACCCCAGCATCACCGAGACGTTTGGCAATGTCACGCTTGAAGCGATGGCGTCCGGCCTTCCCAGCGTCGGCGCGGCGGCGGCCGGCAGCCGCTCGCTGATCGAGGACGGCGTCACCGGCTATGTCGCCGAACCGAATGCGGCGAGTTTTGCGGAAAAAGTCGCGCAACTGGCGAGCGATAGGGCGTTGCGGGAAAGTCTCGGCAAGACGGCCCGCGCGCGCAGCGAGAAATTCCGCTGGGATGCGGTGCTCGCCGAACTGGTGAGCCATTACCGTGAGGCGATCGCCCATTATGGCCGCGCGACATCGCCCGCGCCCGGCAAACCCGCGCCGTCCGCCCGCGAACACGTGGCCTGAGCCGGGTTTTTCAAATGGTCATGGAGGCGCTTAAACAGGCGGCGGCCGACGCGCGGGAGCTATGGCGGCGCCTGCGTGAGCGCAAAGAGGTGCAGCGCGCGCTGAAAGTCATTCAATATGCGCTGCTTGCCTGCATTGTCGGTTATCTGGTCTTGAAGCTCTCTCGCGTCGGCTGGCTCGACGTGCTCGGCTCGCTGCCTGAATCGCTATGGTTTTATTTCTTCTTCCTGCTGCGTTTTCTGGCGCTGCCGGTTTCCGAAATTGCGCTTTACGAAATCATCTGGTCGCTGCCGCTGATGCGCCATTTTTTCGTGTTCATCCGCAAGCGCGTCTATAATTTCGCGGTGATGGGCTATTCCGGCGAGGCGTTCTTGACCTTGTGGGCGCGCCGGCGCTTGCACCTTCCGCAAAAGACCATCCTGGTCGGCGTCAAGGACAACAATCTTCTTTCCGCCTTTGCGTCGAATGCGGCGACCGTCATCCTCGTCGCCATCCTGGCGGCGACTGGCGGGCTGCAGGCCGGGCTGGATGCGTTTCCGGGGGCGGGCTGGCTGTTCACATTGGCGTTCTTGTCGTCGGGCGTCTTGTCGGCCCTGGTGCTGATCTTTCGCGACAAGCTGATGGCGTTGCCCAAGGGCGTGATGCCGAAACTGATCAGCGTGCATGGCGGGCGCCAGGCGTTGATCATCCTGCTGCATGCGGCGATGTATGCGGCCGCCCTGCCGGGCGCGCCGGTGATGGCGTGGATGACTTTTATCGCCATGCAGCTTGTTTTGAGCCGGATTCCCTTTCTGCCGAACCAGGACATCGTCTATCTCGGCGCGGCGCTCAGCCTATCGGCGATTGTCGGCGCGCCGGCGGCCGCGGTCGCCGGCATGCTGGTGGCCGAAGCCGGCTTGTCGCAAGCTTTCAACATGGCCATGTTCATGGCGACGGCGCATCTGGCGCGCACCGAATATAAAAGATCGCCTGCTTGATCTGCACAATTTACGCTCCCGGCTTTCGAATTGGTCCGGAATTCGCTACAGAGCCAGTCTAGTGCGATCGCCGGAGCGTCGGCAGTCGCGGTTTTCAGCCTGTCCGGCAGGTGCGTCCTCGCTTTATGCATCTTATTGATCGGTATATTTTGCGCGCTGTCGCCACGCCGTTGATATTGGCGCTGTGCGTCGCGGGCATGCTCTTGATGCTTGAGCATATGCTGCGGCTGTTTGATTTCGTGCTCGCTGAGCAAGGGCCGGTGGATGTGGTCTGGCGCATGCTGGCCAATCTCGTGCCGCATTATCTCGGGCTGGCGTTGCCGCTCGGCGCGTTTCTCGGCGTGATGCTCGCTTTTCGCAATTTTTCCATGTCGAGCGAGCTTGACGCGCTATCGTCCAGCGGCGCTTCCTTTGGCCGGCTGATGCGGCCGATTTATATTCTCACGGTGTTCTTGATGCTGGCGGACTTCCTGCTGGTGTCCTATATCCAGCCCTTCGCTCGCTATGAATACCGGCAGATCCGTTTTGACGTGACCAGCGGCGCGCTCGGCATCAAGATCCCGGCCGGTGAGTTTATTGAGGTTAGCGACCAGGTCACGATCCGGCTCGGCGAGATTAACGCCGAAACGCGCGAAGCGCGGGAAATTTTTCTCGAGCGGCGCGGTCTTGACGGCGGCAAGACCATTATCACCGCTCGCAATGGCTCCATTTCAACGACGCCGCAGATTTCATCGCTGCTGCTCAAATTGAGCGACGGCCGCCAGGTGATCATCAATGCGCTGGGCGATCGCATCCAGTCGCTGAATTTCGACACTTTCGATCTGGAGATCGACTTGCCGGCCATCGGCGTTTTTCGGGCGCGCGGCGGCGATGAAGAAGAAGCGACGATCAATGAAATCATCCGGCTTCTCGCTAGTGAAACACCGCAATCCTCGCCGCTATATTATGACTATCGCGCGGGTCTGCATTGGCGGATCCTGCATCCGCTGACCTTTCTGGTGCTGCCGATCCTTGCGGTGGCGACCGGCGTCACGGGGCGCCGTCGCGCATCGAACCTGAAGCCGGTGCTTGGGATCGCCATCCTGATTGTCTATCACGAACTGCTTGAGGAATGGGGCAAATCGGTCGCGCAGGAAGGCACGCTGTCGCCGTTTGTTTCAATGTGGGGCGTGTTCGCTATTTTTACGGTGGTTTCCATTTCGCTTTACACCGGCTCGATCGATCAGGCGCGCACCGCGAAAGTCATGGCGCGGCGCTCGCAGGAAACTGTACGGATCGCGGCGCCGGCGACGGGGCCTGCTGAATGAAGCTCGCTGGCCAGATATTCACCCTTTATGTCGGCCGGATGTTCCTGATCCGGTTTTTGGGATTGCTGTTCTTTTTCGTGCTGCTGTTGCAGATGCTCGATTTGCTGAACCGGTCGAGCGATATTCTCGCCCCGGACGGCGCCGGCATGGAATCGGTGATGCGCTATATATCCTTGCGCGCGCCGCAGATCGCCAGCCAGTTTACGCCCTTTGCCGCGTTGCTCGGCATCGTTTTCACGCTGGCGGGCCTTAGTCATACAAGCGAAATCACGGTGATGCGCGCGGCCGGACTATCCGTGCACCGCGTTTTGTTTCCGCTCGGTTTTTCCTGTTTCCTGATCGCATGCGCGCATTTCGTATTCCACGAGGTAGTGACGGTGAAGACGTCCGAAGCGCTCGATTACTGGGAGGTGAATGACTACGCCGTCGATTTGCCGCCTGAAGATAGCGATACGCGTACGGATATTCGCATCAATTATGACGGCGAGATTATCGCCGCTGCGAGTGCGGCGCGGATTGGCGGGGTTGTCCTGTTGACGGGCGTTACGATCAGCAGCCTCGACAACACCGGGCTGATCACCAATGTCATTGAAGCGCGCGCCGCGCGCTATGAGGATGGCGGCTGGCGGCTTTTCAATGCGCGTCGTTTCGGGGCCTTGTCATTGGCGGTTGATGACAATGCGGATGTGATCTGGACCAATACGCTGGACCCGGAGCTTTTGTTCGCGATGACGCTGGAGCCGGATCAGACGAGCCTTGGCGAGCTGACCGCGCAGATTAATCAACTCAATCAGGACCGGGCTGATACGCGCGGATCGATGACGTCGTTGCTGTCGCGCTTTTCAAAACCCATGGCGACCCTGGTGATGCCGCTCCTCGGGGCGATCGCCGGTTTCGGCGTTCATCGCCAGGGTGTGTTGCTGGCCCGCGCGGTCACCGGTGCGGCGCTTGGTTTCGCTTATTTCGTCGCTGAAAACCTGGCGCTGGCGCTGGGCGCGCTGGGGGTGGTGCCCGCCATTATTGGCGCGTTTTTTCCTTTGGCTTTGTTTATGGTTGTCGGCTTTTCCATTCTGTTGGCGATGGAAAATTAGCGCTTTTCTCGCCTATTTGCGCGAGATGACTTGCAAAGATTCACGTTATAGTTGTAGTGTCTGCAACTGGGGCTTGTGGTTCCGGGCAATAATCCTTGAACAGGTTTAGCTGGACGGACATTACATGAGTGGATTGGTACTGAAACTAAAGCCATTTGAAGAGTTATTGGTCAATGGCGTTCTTTTGGAAAATGGCGAGCGAAATACGCGGCTGCGCGTAAAAACCGAAGGCGCCCATATCCTCCGTTTGCGGGATGCTTTGCAGCCGGAGGAAGCGACGACGCCGGTCAAGCGCGCTTATTATATCGCGCAACTCGCGGTTTCCGGGCAGATTGCGACCGCCGAGGCGGCGGCGATCCTGGACAAGGCGCTTGCCGAAAACCCGGATTTTGGCGCGGGGCCCGATTTGCACGCCTGTGTTGCGGCGCATGATTTCTACAAGTTGATGCGGCGGTTGCGGCCGCTGGCGATGCCAGAGCGCAGCGAACGCGGCGCGGGGGGTGATGGACGCCCGCAAGCCATGGCCGCCGCAGGCTAAAGGCGGGACGGCCTGTCTCATTGCGCCGGCGGGTTTTGCCGCGCCGTCCGCGACGAAACGGCCGGGCTTGGTCTCGATCAACGGCGTCATACGACGCCGATGTGTTGACTTGGCGGCGCAAAGGCTCAAATAGCCTGCCATGCCCGATCCTGCCGACATTATCACGCTCGGCTGCCGCCTTAATCTGGCGGAGAGCGAAGTCATGCGCCGGCTGATGCGCGAAAGCGGCGTCGCCGACGCGGTCGTGATCAATAGCTGTGCGGTGACCAATGAGGCTGTCCGCACCGCCCGCCAGCGTATTCGCCGCATGCGCCGAGAGCGCCCGGAGGCGCGCATTATCGTCACCGGCTGTGCGGCGCAGACCGAGCCGGAGACTTTTGCGCAAATGCCGGAGGTCTCGGCGGTCATCGGCAATCAGGAAAAGCTCGATCCCGCGCAATGGCGCGCGCTTGCCGGCGCAAAAGACGGCGTTATCCGCGTCAATGACATCATGTCGGCGCGCGAGACCGCCGGACATCTTATCGACGGCTATGGCGACCGGGCCCGCGCCTTTGTTCAGGTGCAAAACGGCTGCGATCATCGCTGCACGTTCTGCATCATTCCCTTCGGGCGCGGCAATTCGCGTTCTGCGCCGATCGACGCCGTAATCAATCAGACCCGTGCGCTTGTCGACGCCGGCCATAAAGAGATTGTTTTGACCGGGGTCGACATCACGTCTTATGGCGCCGATCTCGATGGCGCGCCGAGCCTCGGCCGTTTGGTCAGCCGATTACTTGACGCCGTGCCGTCCCTTCACCGCTTGCGCCTGTCATCCATTGACGGGGCGGAAATCGACGATGAGCTGTTCGAACGCATCACCGGCGACAGCCGGGTCGCGCCGCATGTGCATTTGTCGCTGCAATCCGGCGACAATATGATCCTGAAACGAATGAAACGCCGCCATAGCCGCGAGCAGGCGATTGGCCTGTGCCGCGATATTCGCGCGCACCGCCCTGAGGTCGCGTTCGGCGCGGATATTATCGTCGGTTTCCCGACGGAAACGGAGGCCATGTTCGAGCGCAGCCTCGACATTGTCGGCGAGGCGGGGCTGCAATATCTCCATGTCTTTCCTTATTCGCCGCGCAAGGGCACGCCGGCGGCGCGGATGCCGCAGGTCGCGGGCGACGTCGCCAAGGCCCGCGCCCGGCGACTGCGCACGGCTGGGGCGGAAAGCCTCAAGCGGTTTCTTGACGCCCAGATCGGGCGCGAAACTGACGCCATTCAGGAAAGCGGGGGGCGCGCACGGCTGGGCAATTTCGCCGCCATTCGTCTTGATGGGGCGGCGGCGCCAGTGGGCGACGTGGTGACGGTCAAGGTGACGGCGCGCGACGGCGACGGCCTGGTGGGGGAGCGCTTGTGACGCGCGTCAGGGCGATGAAAGCGGCCAAACGAAAAAGCCGCCTTTTGGAAGGGCGGCTCTTTTTCGTGCGTGTGGGGCGTTATTTACCCGATTTGCCAGCAGGTTTCGCCGCCGGTTTGCCGGTAGGTTTGCCGGCCGGTTGTGCGGTCGGTTTTTTGTCGGCAGGTTTGGTTTGAGGTTTCATGTTAGCCATCAGGCTCTCCATAAGCGGGCTGGAACATTCCAGCCACGCCATAATAATTACACCGTATAGAAACTTTTCAAGAGGGTGCGTTAGGCGTGGCGAATAAATTTTTGTCCACCTTGTTCGGGAAGCGGAAAAACCAAAAAGCGGAGGCTTCCGCGCTTGAGCAGGCAGAGCCGGAACGCGGCGAGCCCGAGTCGGGCGAAGCGGAACAGGCTGAAGCCGGCCCGTCGACGCCGGATCAGGGCGGCAAGGTGCGTGCCGAACCGGCGCCGGGGTCTGTTGGCGCCGCCGGGACGCAGGCGACGCCCGAAGCTTGTGAACCAGAGCAGCAAGAACCCAAACCAACTGAGCCGGAAGTCGCAGCGCCGGAAGTTGCAGCGCCAGGCGACGCCCGACCGCAAGCGCCGAGCCCGGCGACAATAACGCCGGCGGACGCGGCGACGCCCGCGCCTGAATCCGAATCCGAACCCGAAAAAAAACGCGGCTGGTTCTCGCGCTTGCGCGACGGTCTGTCGAAATCCTCAAACCGGCTGAGCGAAGGCGTTGCTGCGATCTTCACCAAGCGCAAGCTTGATGACGAGATGCTTGAGGATTTGCACGACCTTCTGATTACGGCCGATCTCGGCGTTCCCGCTGCAACGCGGATCACCGATGCGTTGGCCAGAGACAAATTCGACAAGGACATCGCCGGCGACGAGGTGCGCGCGGCGCTGGCGGCTGAGGTCGCCGCGACGCTGAAACCGCTCGAGGCGCCGCTCGACATTGACGGCGCGAAGCGCCCGCACATCCTGTTGATGGTCGGCGTCAATGGCGCGGGCAAGACCACGACCATCGGCAAGCTTGCGCGCAAATTCGCCGATGACGGGTTGAAAGTGGTGCTCGCCGCCGGCGACACCTTCCGTGCGGCGGCGATTGAGCAATTACAGGTCTGGGGCGAGCGCGCCGGCGCGCCGGTGGTGGCGCGCGCGGTCGGCGCCGATGCGGCGGGCCTTGCTTTCGACGCGGTCAAGCAGGCGCAGGAAACGGGCGCCGACGTGTTGATGATCGACACCGCCGGGCGTTTGCAGAACAAGCGCGAGTTGATGGACGAGCTCGCAAAGATCGTCCGCGTCATCAAAAAGCTCGACGAGAGCGCGCCGCATGACGTCATTCTCACGCTCGACGCCACCGTCGGCCAGAACGCGCTCAGCCAAGCCGAAGCGTTCACTGATATTGCGGGGGTGACGGGGCTGGTAATGACCAAGTTGGACGGCACGGCGCGCGGCGGCGTGCTGGTGGCGCTCGCTGACAAATTCGCCTTGCCGATCCATTATATCGGAGTTGGCGAAAGCGTTGACGATTTGCAAAGTTTTAATGCGGATGAATTCGCAAGGGCGCTCGCCGGCGTCGACGGCGTCAAGCCATAACAAAAGACATCTGGGAGCGAGTATGACGCAGAGTGCGCCAGGCAATGGACAAAAGCTGACCGGCGGCGCGAAATTCGCTGTCGATATGGGCCCGCTCGGCGTTTTTCTCATTGCGTACTTCTTCGGCGCGCGCCTTGCGCCGCCGCTTGGCGCGCTATTCGGCCAGGACTGGGCGATTGGCGAAGGCGAGGAAATGTTCCTGGCGGTCGGCATGTTCATGCCCGCCTATTTCGCGGCCTTCGGCTATTCGGTCTGGAAGGAGCGCCGGGTCGCGCCAATGCTGCTGGTCACCGGGGTGATTATCGGCGTTCTTGGCACGCTGACTTTGATCCTGCATAACAAAGCCTTCTTCTATATGAAGCCGACCATCGTCTATGCATTGTTCACGTCAGTGCTCGCCGCCGGTCTTTTCACCGGCCATAATTTTCTCAAGATCGTTTTTGACGGCGCCTTGCATATGCCGGACGCGGCGTGGCGAACGCTGACGAAACGCTATGCGGCGTTTTTCATCGTGCTCGCGTTCGCCAATGAAGTCGCCTGGCGTTATTTGATGCGCGAATGCGATCTCGCCGGCGACGCGGCTTGCGCCGGCGAAAAGCACTGGGTCAATCTCAAAGTGTTCGGCTTTACCGCGGCGAGCCTCGTCTTCACCGCGTTTCAGGCGCCGTTCATCGTCAAGCACATGCCGCAAGAAGACGAACAGCCCTAAAGCCCTTCCGGCGGATTGGCGAAGGGCGCGAAGTCGGATCGCCCGGCTGTCTCATGATGGCTACGCAGCGCCCAGTTGACGCTCGGAAAAGCAAGTTCCGCCCAGGGAATGTCGGTCCACTCGAAAAGCCCGACTTCCGATGTTTCCTCGCCAGGGCTGACATCCGGCGCAGCGAGGCGCGCGCGAAACATCAGCTGCACCTGCGAAATGCGGGTGATCGAATAGATCGCCAATAGGCGGTCGATCTCGATATCGGCATTGGCTTCTTCGCGCGCCTCGCGCCTGGCGCCCTCTTCGGCGCTCTCGCCGATCTCCAGATAGCCGGCCGGCAGCGTCCAGTAGCCGCGGCGCGGCTCGATCGAGCGCCGGCACAGCAGCACCCTGCCTTCATGCATCACCACCGACCCGACGACGATTTTCGGGTTCTGGTAGTCGATAAATCCGCATTCGGCGCATACCGAGCGCTCCCTATTGTCTCCAGGCGGAACGGTGCGGATGAATTTGGGTTCTGTTTGGAAAGGTTTCATGATGATTAAGATCTGGCTTTTTTGTGATCGCTTGTCTGCGGAATATCCGTTCAAACCCTATTTTGGGGATTGACCGTTCACATGTGTATTTTGTAGATGACGGATGGCTGGCGATTTTATAACATGTCGTTGGTTTAACCGTCCGCATCGGGCGCGATTTTGCACAGTACAGAGAATCATGCAAAACGACCATTTTGCGCCCCGTTCGGATTTATCCGCCGCAAACGACACACCTGACGTAAAACTGCTTTAGGCCGCGTTTCGGCGAGTCACTCGCCCCCTATAGCCAAATACGGAGAACAAGATGGCTTACTCGCTCAAGAATTCCCCAGGGCACCTGTTACGCCGCGCACAGCAATATGCGCATGACCTTTATTCGACCGAAGTTGGCAACGCCGGCCCGACACCGCGCCAATATGAAGTGCTGCATGTCGTCGCCAATAATGAAGGTCTGAGCCAGACCGATCTGGTGCGCCACACCGGCATCGACCGCTCGACTCTCGCCGACATGATCGCGCGGATGATGAAAAAAGGCCTGCTGTCGCGCAAACGCACCAAAGAGGATGCGCGCGCCAACGCCGTTTCGATCACCGCCGCCGGCAAGCGGATGCTGAACTCGGCCAATGCGAAGGTCGCCAAGGCTGAACGCTCGGCGCTCGCCGTGCTGCCGAAAACCCAGCAGACTGCGTTCATGAAGGCGTTGCGCGCATACTCCGACGCGCTCGACAAGATGGACGAGGCAGCCGCCGCGCCGAAGAAACGCGCGACGCGCAAAGCGCCGGCCCGCAAGGCGACCGCGCGCAAAACGACCGCTCGCAAGACCGCCAAGAAAAAAGCGCCGGCCAAGCGTAAAGCGACGCGCAAGACCAAGCGCCGTTAATCGCTCCCGGACTTTTAAAACGACAAGCGCCGCCGGTTTCAGCCGGCGGCGTTTTTCTTTGCGCGATACTTTTCCGCTTTCAGGCTTTCCGGTTGGGCGGGCGCCATTGCCGGGCCGGCGGCGGGCTTTGAGGCTGGCTTCGCGGCGCATCGCGCGGCCCGAACCCGCCAAGACTGATCATCCGGTCATACATCACCAGCGCCGCCGCGACCGACAGATTGACGCAAAAACGGGTCGGAATCTTCACCAGATCGCTGCAAAGCGCTTTTGCTTGTGGCGACAAATCGCCTTTTTCCGGGCCGAGAATATAAGCGGCGTTCAGGGGATGGCGGAAGCTCGGCAAGTCCGCGGCGTTTTCATCGAGTTCGACCCCGACCAGCGTGCATCCTTTGGGCAAGCGCATTTCCGCAAGGCTGTCCCATTCATAAAGCGGCAAATGCGCCGGGCTTTTGGCGGTGTCGGACAGGTTGACCATCGTCGCGCGATGATGGGCGGCGACGGAAAATGCAAAGCTCGCTTCAAAAGCGTGGGCCGTGCGCAAGATCGCGCCGAGATTCATCGGCTTTGAAATGCCTTCCGACCCGATGCCGAAATAGCCGCGCATATCGCTGCCGGCTCCTTTCTGGCCTTGTTTTTTGACTTTGCCTTTAGGGCGTTAGCCTCCGCCGCCCCGCAGGGTCAAGTAGACGGCGGCGGGCGTTTCAGGGCAAGCTGCGCCCCATGTCAGAAGAAGCAACAATACCGCCGGACGCGACAAGCGAGGATCGGCGCATCAAATTCCTGCTGGTGGCGGCCGACTGTCCCGAGGCGTATCTCGCCGCGTTTTTCACCGGCCGCCGCGCCCGGCGCTCCGGTGCGCGCGTCGCCATCCTGCATGTCATGGAGCCGCCGGAATTCGGCCATTGGGCGACGGTCGCCGAAACCATGCGCGCGGAAGCGGAAGAAAAGGCCGGGCAGCTGTTGAACGAGTTCGCCGCCGAAGTTAAAGCGCAGTCCGGCGAAGCGCCCGAGCTGATCATGCGCGAAGGCGTCGTCGTCGATGAAATCCGCAAGCTGATCGAAGAGGATTGCGACATCGCCATCTTGTTTCTCGGCGCATCGACGGCGCAAAGCGGGCCGGGGCCTCTGGTCTCCGCGCTGGCGCACAAGCCGGCTTACCTTGGCGCCCGGCCGATTCCGGTGACGGTGGTGCCGGGATCGATGACCCGCGAAGAGTTGCGCCGCCTGTCAGGATAAATATGGACCAGGACAAGTTTTATTTTCCGGGGAAACATTATTTCCTCTCGCATTCGGTTGGTGCGCAGCCGAAAACTTACGAGGCGCGCTGGCGTGACGGATTCACCGCGCCTTGGCGCGAGGCCGGGGGCGATGTCTGGGGGCCATGGTTCGATGCGGCCGAGGGCTTCAAGCAAGGGCTTGCGCCGATCATCGGCGCCGATGCGGAGGATATTTGTCCGCTCGCCAATGTTTCAGAAGGCGTGTCCAGGGTTTTGTTGTCCCTGCCGGAACGGCCGGGGCGGCGAAAGATCGTCTTGAGCGAGGATGATTTTCCGACGGTCGGGTTCGCCCTCGCGCAAGGGCGGCGGCTTGGCTATGAGCTGGTGTTCTTGCCTGGCGGCGCGCGTCTCGCCGACCCGGACGCCTGGGCGCCGGCCTTCGAAGACGACGTGCAACTGGTCGCGGTCATGCAGGTCTTTTCAAACACCGCCGTGCGCTCGCCGGTCGCCGAGATCGCTCGCCGCGCGCGGGAAAAAGGCGTTTACACGCTGATTGATGCGGCCCAGGCGGCTGGTGCGGTGCCGTTGCGGCTCAATGATTGGGCGCCGGATTTTGCCGTCGGCACCTCGCAGAAATATCTGTGCGGCGGAACCGGCGCGTCTTATCTCTGGGCGCGACGGGAAACCGCGAAGGATTGCGCGCCGCTCAATGTCGGCTGGTTCTCGCATGTTGATCCTTATGCATTCGATATCCGCCATTTCGAATATGCGGACGGCGCCGCGCGCTTTACCGGCGGCACGCCGTCCTTTGCGCCGCTCGCTGGCGCGGCGGCGGGGCAGGAGATCATCAACGCCCATGGGGTCGATGCGATTTTCGCGCATAATCAGCGCCTGCTGTCGCGCCTTTTCGCAGCCTTGCCGCAAGCTGCGTTCCTGTCGATGACGGCGGAGGGGGCGCGCGGTTCGTCGGCGATTATCAAGGTGCGCGATTATGAGGCGGCGGCGGCCGCGCTAGCGCGCGCCGGCGTCATTCATGATACGCGGCTTGGCGGCGTGCGGGTCTCCGTTCATCTTTACAATGATGAAGGCGATATTGACGCGCTGATAGAGGCGATCACGCCGTATCTATAGCGCGAATTTCAGCGATACCGGCGCGTGATCGGACGGTCGCTCCCAGCCGCGCGCATCGTCATGGATGGTGAAGGCGTCGCGCCCGCCGGATAGCGCCGGGCCTTTGAGCGCCGGACTCACCCAGATGTGATCGAGGCGGCGGCCGCGATTGGACGTGCGCCAGTCGCGCGCGCGATAGGACCACCAGGTGTAAAGTTTTTCCGTTTCCGGAACGATTTCGCGGGCGACATCGACCCAGCCATGCGAAGCGACGACTTTTTCAAGCCGCTCGACCTCGACCGGCGTGTGCGAAACCACTTTCAAAAGCTGCTTGTGCGACCAGACATCATGCTCATGCGGGGCGATATTGAGATCGCCGACCAGAATTGATTTCGACCGGGGCCCGAGATCGTCAAACCACGCCGCCATTTCATCAAGAAAATCAAGCTTGTGGGCGAATTTGTCGTTCTTCGCCGGGTCCGGCTCGTCGCCGCCGGCGGGCACGTAAAAATTATGCACCCGCATGCCGCCGGGCAGGGTGGCGGCGATGTGGCGGGCGTCGCCCTTGCCGCAAAATTCGCGTTTTTCGATCTTGTTCAACGGCAGGCGCGAGACGATGGCGACGCCATGATAGCCGGCCTGTCCGGAGATCGCCTGATATTCGTAACCGGCTTCGCGCAGGGCTTTGGCCGGAAAGCTGTCTTCAACGCACTTGATTTCCTGAAGGCACAAGACGTCCGGCGCCTCTTCGGCCAGGAATCGGGTGACATGGTCGATACGCAGGCGGACGGAATTGATGTTCCAGGTGGTGAGTTTCATGATATCGGGCCGGTTACGCAAAGGATGGAAGACCCGGGCATTAGGCATGGCGGGCCGGGCGGGTCAAGCGGCCCGCCAGCGTCCTCCGGGGAAGGTGATTGCTGTTTTGCGCCGTGCGCCATAGACCTTGGCGCTATGGATACCGTTCTTGCGCTGCTGCCTGAGGGATTGCCGGTCTGGGCCGCGGCCGCCGTCATCCTTGTCAGCTTTTTCACCGCCGCGGTGACGGCGGCGTTCGGGCTTGGCGGCGGGCTGGTCCTGCTGGCGGCGATGAGCACGGTGTTCCCCGCGCCGGCGGTGATCCCGGTGCACGGCGTCGCACAAGCCGGCGCCAATGCCGGGCGGCTTTATCTGCAACGCAAATCCGTGATCTGGCCGATTGTCGCCCTGTTCAGCGCCGGCGGCGTCGTCGGCGCGACGCTTGGCGGGCGGCTCGCCATCGAAGCGCCGGTCTGGGTGCTGCGCGGCGGGGTCGGGCTGTTCATTCTCTATTCGGTCTGGGGGCCGAAGCTCAAATCCTTCGCGCCCGGCCCGGCGACATTCGTCTCGACCGGCGCGATTGCGGCGTTCCTCACCATGTTTTTCGGCGCCACCGGGCCGATCGCTGCGACCATGTTGTCAGCGACCCGCCTCGACCGGCTTAATCTGGTCGCCACCCATGCGGCCTGCATGATGTTCCAGCATGCGTTCAAGGTGATCGCTTTCGGGCTGTTGGGTTTTGCTTTCGGCGAATGGGCGCTGGTGATCGCCGCCATTCTGCTTGCCGGTTTCGCCGGATCAGCGGCAGGCACGCGGGCCTTGCGTTCGATGCCGGAACACACCTTTCGCCGGGGCTTCAATTATATCCTGACGGCGGTCGGCTTTTACCTGCTGGCGGCGGCGGCGCTAGAGCTTAGAACAGGTTGAATGATGAGCCGGTGATGCTTACCGGCCAGCGCCCGAATTCGAACAGGCGAAATTTCGCCGCAAACGGATGGTTTTCCGCGTCGAAATCCGCGTCGGCGGCGGCCAGCAACGCCAGCGCCGCGCCATTCGCCGCCTGCACGGCGGCGCCGACGCCGAGCGTCTTGATCTGTTCATCGTCAAGATCGCTCAAATAGGACAATTCCTCGATCGCTTCTTTTGCGGGTTCGGAGACTTTCTCGGCGATCAGCGCCATGCCGATGCGCAAGGCGTCTTCCGAAATATGCTCAAGCGCGCGCGCGGTGAGATCGGCCCGCAAGGACTCTTCGGCCTCCCAGGCGGGGCTTTGCCAATCGAGACTTTCCGCCGCGCTCGCAGCGTCTTCCCAATCGAGCAGCATGGCGATCTCGGCGTCGGGAAAGCCGAGGCCGGCGCAGTAATCTTCGGCGGCGGCTTTGGCGCCGGGCGTCAGTGCTTCGCCAATATTGGCGAACCACGGAATGCGGTCGAGCGAACGCGCAAAGCGCGACAGCCGGGCGAGGCCGGGCAGTTCACGTTCGAGTGATTCAAGGTCGTTATCGTCGGTCATTTTTTCGCTCATGGCGGGTCGGCCGGGCTCGGCGCGCATCTTGCGCGCGGCTCTCGATAAACGAACGCGCGTTGCAGATAAACCGTCCTCAAGAAAAAGGCGTCCGACCCAAATGAGATCGGACGCCAAGCTGCGCTGTTGCGCCTACGCCGGGAGGGGATATTCCGGCGACGCGAAGGCATCCGGGCCTGCAAGCGGGGGGGCAACGCCGGCCCAAGTCAAATTGCCTATCGCGTACTGTTACATTAACGCATCACTGGTCGGTTTTTCAATACTGAGGCGAAAAAAAACTTGCATGTGACACTGTTACAAAACGGCAATTTATCGATCCAGAAATCGTCCGCCGGCTTCCGGCGCGCGAAACAGGTCCATGGCGAGCCGCTCGCCGCGTTTTACATTGTCGAGTGTGACGACGGTGATCCCGCCTTGCAGGTCGCGAACGATCCAGCGGCGCAAGGCGAGGTCGGGCGCGCGGGCGATCAGCGTTAACTCGCCTTCTGTTTCTTCATCATTCGAGGCGAAGGTGATCGCGACATTATCGACGCCGCGATCAACCGCAATGATGCGCGCGTCGTCACGGTCGAATTTTTTCTGCACCAGAAATTTCAGCGGCGTTTTGCCGACCGGATAGGAGTCCGTGGTTTCAAGCGCCTCATCGCGCACATAGACAAGGCCGCGATTGGCGACAATCAAAAGCGGTGTGGGCGGATCATATTCGAAGCGCAAAAAGCCCGGCCGGCGCAAATAAAACCGCCCGGTTGAAATGGCTCCTGACGGCGCGATCTGCGTGAAGTCGCCATTCAGCGTGTCGAGATCTTCAAGATAAGCGATCAGCGTTTCGGCAACCGCCGCATCCGTCTCGCCCGCATAGACGAGCGGCGCGTCAAAAGTCTCGTCTTCGGCGCTTTGCGGCGCGCCCGAGACTGCGCTGTTGTCCGACGCATCGGCATCGGGCGATGGCGCGATTTGGGTTTCAGGCATGGGGTCGAGGGCGCCTGCAAGCGCCGCATCAGTCGTCTGCGGCGCCGTCTGTGCGGCCGGCTGCGCCGCCAGTGCAGCGTCGATGCAGACGATCGAGATCATCGAGATTACGGCAAGGCTCATTACTTATCCTTTCGCGGGCGCAAGACAGACCTTTCGCCTACCTTAGCTAAGTCCGCAGCATGCCGAAATCCCGCCGGAAACAAGGCGGGTTTGCGGCTGCGCGCGCACATTTGCGTCAGCGTGCGGTCAGCGCATAATGTCGTGCGGCCCGCCGCGTTCAACCGCGCGGGCAAAAGCCGGGCGCGCCTTGCCGCGTTCGAGCGCTGCGGCGATATTCGGATAAGCCTTGATATCGCCGCGCGCTGCGAAAGCTTCCATGGGAAAGCTCATCATGACGTCGGCGGCGGTGAATTCCGGCCCGGCAAGCCAGGCCTTTTCCTCGAGCGTTGTTTCGAGAAAGCCGAACAGCGCTTTCATGGTGTGGTCGAGATAGCCCTCGCGCACGCCGGAGACGAGCCGGCGGGCGATCGGGCGTGCGAAAAACGGCATCGGCGCCGCCTCCATCCGCCGCAATAAAAGGGCGATGATCAATGACGGCATGTAAGAGCCTTCGGCCGCATGCAGCCAATAGCGATAATGATCGAACGCAGGGCTTCCGGGCGCGGGCCGCAACGCGCCATCGTCAAACCGGTCGAGCAGATGTTCGAAGGCCGCGCCGGTTTCGGCATAGACCCGCCCGTCATCCTCGATCACCGGCGCCTTGCCGAGCGGGTGGATGTTTTTAAGTTCCGGCGGCGCCAGCGATGTCGTCTTGTCGCGCGCATAGCGCTTGACCTCATATTCGGCGCCCAGCTCTTCGAGCAGCCACAGGACGCGATGCGAGCGGGATTTCTCAAGATGATGAACCGTGATCATTGCGCTGCTCCTGTTGCCGCGTCCTCTTCAATCGCCAGATGAATGAGCGGGAAAGCGCGGCCCTCGCCATCGGTCTCGGACCGGCCCGTGCGCCGGAAACCATAACGCTCGTAAAAAGCGAGCGCTTTCGGGTTTTGTTCATTGACGTCGACTTTCAGCGCGCCAAGCCGGCGCCGTGCATGATCGAGGAAGCGCCGTCCCGCACCTTGCCCGAAATGATCAGGGTCGATGAACAACGCTTCGACCGTATCGCCGCCAAGACCCATAAAGCCGAGCGGCGCGCCCGCTTCATTGCGAATGACCCACAATTCGAGCGCTGGCAAGGCCAGCGCGCGCACGTCCCGGCGCAGAGCGAGGATGTCATCCTCGCTGAGGAAATCATGGGTGGCCCGAACAGAGCGTTCCCAAAGTTCGACGAGCGCGTCGAAATCGGGTTCTCGCGCAGCTTCGACTTTCATGGCCTTCTCCCCTTGTGGTCAGCGGCGAATATCGTCGGCGGTCATAAGCCGCCGCCGCTGAAATTGCACGGATAAGTTTACGTCGGCGGCGAACGTTCGGGCGCAAAACCGACTTGCGCGCCGCTGCTTCAATTCGCTTCGCGTCTTTCTCGTTTGGCATCGCCAGGGGCACTGTTTTAAATTTTTCACGCCCCTATATTGCGCCCATGAAATTCCTAGATCGTGCAAAGATTTATATCCAAAGCGGCGCGGGCGGGAACGGCTGCATGTCGTTCCGCCGTGAAAAATTCGTTGAGTTCGGCGGGCCGAATGGCGGTGATGGCGGCGCCGGCGGCCATGTCTGGGCGGAGGCGGTGGAAAATCTCAATACGCTGATCGATTACCGCTATCAGCAACATTTCCGCGCGAAAAACGGCCGCCCCGGCGAAGGCTCGAACTGCACCGGCGCTGATGGCGATGATCTGGTGGTCAAGGTGCCGGTGGGCACCCAGATTTTTGAAGCGGACGAAGAAACCCTGATCGCCGATCTCGATGTGCCGGGGGAGCGGGTGCTGCTGGCCAAGGGCGGCAATGGCGGCTTTGGCAACGCCCGCTTCAAATCCTCGACCAATCAGGCCCCGCGCCGCGCCAATCCCGGCCAGCCGGCCGAGCAGCGCACCATCTGGCTGCGCCTCAAGCTGATTGCGGATATCGGGCTTGTCGGTCTGCCCAATGCGGGAAAGTCCACATTTCTAAGTGTTGTTTCGGCGGCAAAACCGAAAATTGCGGATTATCCGTTCACCACCCTGCATCCCAATCTCGGCGTTGTGCGGGTTGGCGAGGGGCAAAGCTTTGTCGTCGCCGACATTCCCGGGCTGATCGAGGGCGCCCATGAAGGCGCCGGCATCGGCGACCGGTTTTTGGGCCATGTGGAACGCTGCGCGGCCTTGTTGCATCTGGTGGACGGCACAAGCGCGGATGTCGCCGGCGATTACCGCACCGTGCGGCGCGAGCTTGAAGCCTATGGCGGCGCGCTGGGCGCAAAGACCGAGATTGTCGCGCTGAACAAGATTGACGCGCTCAGCGAAGAAGAGATTACGGAAAAACAGGCGGCGCTAGCGGCGGCGGCGGGCAAGCCGGCGGCGCTGATTTCCGGCGTCACCCATGCGGGCGTCAAAGAGATCCTCGGCGCGCTGATGGGGCTGGTCGTTGAAAACCGCGCCGCCGCCAAGGCGGCGAACAGCGAAGCGCCGGCCGGCTGGACGCCCTAGCGTAAATTTGAAGCCGCTATGGGCGCCGCCTGCCCAGAATCTTTGCATCTCGGGCCCCGGCGCGGTTGGCGTCGTTGCGCGAGGCGCCTATGTAGGGCGCGTTTCACGCCGCAGCATCATGCCTTTCGCCGCCGGATCGGGGAGTTCCTTGGCACAAGACAAGACATCCAATCGCCGCATCGGCCTTCTCGGCGGGTCATTCAACCCGCCGCATGAAGGCCATCGCGAAATTTCGCTGACGGCGCTCGACCGGCTCGGCCTGGACGAGGTGTGGTGGCTGGTCTCGCCCGGCAATCCGCTGAAAGACCCGGATATCTATGCGCCTTATGATGAACGCATCGCGGCCGCGCGGCGTGTCGCCAACGATGCGCGCATTGTGGTCAGCGATTTTGAACAACGCACCGGCGTTCAGTATACGGTTGACACGATCGAGCGGCTGCGCGCGGCGCATCCGGACGCGCGTTTCGTGTGGCTGATGGGCGCGGACAGCCTTGAGAATTTCCATCGCTGGAAAGACTGGCGGCGGATCGCCGGCGCGATCCCCATCGCCATATTCAACCGTCCCGGACATGGCGAGGCGGCGCTTGCCGGCGAGGCGGCCAGCGCGCTTGTCCATGCGCGCATTTCCGCCGAACAAGGCGCGTCGCTCGCCGACGCGCGCCCGCCCGCATGGGCGTATTTTCAGGACACGAACAATCCCCTGTCATCTACAGAATTGAGGAGCCGCGACATCGCCCCCGCAATGACTACTGATACCGCTTCCGCATCGAACAATGACGATTTGACCGCGCCTTGCGGCGCGCTTGCCTATTTCCTCGACCTTCATCCGGATATCGGCGATTTCAGGGCTGACGTGATCGAGGGCCTGTCGCAGGAACAAAAATGCATCTCGCCTAAATATTTCTACGACGAACGCGGGTCGAAATTATTCGCGCGCATCACCGGGCTTGAGGATTATTATCCGACGCGCACGGAAAAAAGCCTGTTTGAAGACCATGCCGCGGAAATCACCGGCGCGATCGGCGCGGGCGCGGCGATTTTCGAATATGGGTCGGGCTCGAGCGAGAAAATCAAATGGCTGATCGACGGCGTTGAAACGCCCAACAGCTATGTGGCGATGGATATTTCGAAAGAGCATTTGCTTGAAAGCGCCGAGGCGCTGGCCGCCGAATTGTCCATTCCGGTCGCCGCGGTTTGCGCCGATTTCCATGCGCCGGTGCGCTTGCCCGAAAACATCTTGCCGGCGCCGGATCATTGGCTCGGTTATTTCCCCGGTTCGACCATCGGCAATATGCTGCCTAAAACGGCGGCGGCGTTTCTGGCCCGCGCAGCCGATACGCTGGGCGCTGGCGCGCAAATTCTGATCGGCGTTGATCTCGTCAAGGGCCGGGCGGTGCTGGAGCGCGCGTATAATGACCGCGAAGGCGTGACGGCGGCGTTCAATCTCAACCTGCTGACGCGCATGGTCAATGAACTTGGCGCTGAGCTCAACCGGGACGATTTCGAGCATTACGCATTTTACAATGAAGACAAGGCGCGAATTGAAATGCATTTGCGGGCGACGCGCGCAACGGCGATTTCAGTAAACGGACAGACATTCTCATTTGCGCCGGGTGAGACCTTACACACTGAAAACTCGCATAAATTCACGCCGAACGCGTTTCGCGTGCTGGTTAACAAGACACCCTGGCGGCTTGAAAATATCTGGACAGATCGTCGTGGCTGGTACGCCGCGTGCCTTTTGCGCAACAGTTAATTTTCTCGCTTATGGTTGGACGCGCCCTGGAACGGGCTTATATTTGGCCCTGCGGGAGCGTTCCCGCGTGGCTCATGGAGGCAGACGCTGAATTCACAGCCAGGTAGTGCGACCGCCGGTAAGGTCGCAATGACGCTCGTGCCGGGCGGCGCCCGACAGGACGCCGAAAAGGCGGACGGGCAGGTTCAAGAGGCTGATTCCCTTTTCGACGGGCTTCGCCCTGAAGAGCGCAGTCAGAAAATTCTTTCCCTCATTTTGCAGGAACTGGACGACGACAAGGCCGAAGATGTCGTGACGATCCCGCTCGCGGGCAAGTCGGACATCGCCGACAATATGATCGTCGCCTCGGGCCGTTCGCAGCGCCATGTCGGCGCCATGGCGGACAAGGTTCTGCGCAAGCTGAAGGATTCCGGTTTCGGCCGCGCCCGCATTGAGGGCGCTGCGGCAAGCGACTGGGTGCTGATCGACGCCGAAGACGTCATTGTGCATATTTTCCGTCCCGAAGTGCGCTCATTCTACAATCTGGAGCGGGTCTGGTCGGAAGCCGCGCATGCGCCGGCGAAAACGGATTCCTGATCGTCCGAATTTCAGGGCGGCGTCATGCGGCTTCATATCTGCGCTATTGGCAAGAAACGCGGCGCGCCGGAGAGCGCGCTGGTTGATGATTATCTCAAAAGAATAAAACCGCTCGGTCGCGGCGTCGGCATTACCGGCGCCGCGCTTGCCGACTTCGATGCGCCGAAATCCTTGAGCGGTGACGCGCTGCGCGAAAAAGAAGGCGCGCTTTTGCTGAAAGCGGTTCCGGACGGCGCACGGGTCATCGTGCTCGATGAGCGCGGGGACAATCTTTCCAGCGAAAAGTTTGCGCGCTTCCTCGCAACACTCCGCGCAGAGCACGCCGCCGATGCAGCGTTTTTGATCGGCGGCGCGGACGGGCATGGAGCGGCGGTCAAAGCGCGCGCGTCGCGAATGATTTCTTTCGGCGCCGCGACGTGGCCGCATATGCTTGTCAGGGTGATGCTGGCTGAGCAATTATACAGGGCCGTCACCATCCTTTCCGGTCACCCATATCACCGCTCATGAAGCTCGCCGCCCCCCTTCTTATGCTCGCCTTGCTCGGCGCCGCCGCCCCGGCAGGGGCGCAGCAGGTCGACCCTGAAGATCTCAAGCAGGTCGAGGAAGAATTAAAAGCGCGCGCCGAAGAAGAACGCCGCCTGCGCAATGAAGCCGAAGCGCGCAAAAAGGAAGTCGCGGCGCTGCGCCACCGGCTGATTGAAACCGCGAACTCGCTCCAGGAAGCCGAGCGCAAGATTGCCGGGCTTGAGGATTCGATCGCCGCGCTGGAAGCGGAAAAGGCCGATGCCGAAGCCGCCTTGAAACTTGAAAGCGCCAATCTTTCCTCGGTCCTCGCGGCGCTGCAATCGCTGGAGCTGTCGCGCCCGCCGGCGCTGCTGGTTTCGCCGGAAGACGCCAATGAGGCGGCCCGCGCGGCGATGCTGCTGGCGGCCGCCGCGCCCGAAGTCGAAGCGCGCGCGGCCCGCCAGCGCGCTGC
>CAMYLZ010000010.1 GCA_947259375.1 uncultured Parvularculaceae bacterium
CCGCAAGCGACGGCGCGCCGCCCGCCGAGCGGTAAAGCGCGACAGCGCCGGGCCACGGATCGGCGAAGGCGGCGAACCATGGCGCGGCGGGGTCGCCCGCGCCGGCGATCAGCGGCAGGTCCATTAATTCCCATACCGGCGGCGCATAAGACGGAACGCTCACCGGCGCGGAGAACACAGAAGCGCCGACCGGCGCGTCATAGACTTCCGCCGAGACCCGCAGGGCGGAAATTTCGCGCGCGGCGCCGTCATCGATCTCGGTGATGCGATAGCGCCGCGCCGCACCGAGATCATTGATGATAATCGCATCGCCGGGCTCGACCGCCAGCGCAGAAGGCGGCAGCGAGAAAGCCAGCGTCTCGCGCATCACCGCCGCATCGGCAAGGATCGAGCGGGCGCGCGCTTCGGCCGCCGCTGCGGGGATCACCGCCGCGATATCGACGCCCGCCTCGCGCGGCGCAACGGCGCCAGGATCGCGCGCCTCGGCGACGGCAGGCGCAAAGTCAGCCCCCTCGTCGAAAAAACCGAGCCGGAAGGCGGCGGGCAAATCCGCCTCCTGCCCAAGGCTGAGCGTGAAAGCGCCGTTATCGCGCGCGGCGAGGTCTTTTGCATCAAGCGTCATCACCGGCGCGCCGTGGCGCGGCTGGAAGCGGATGACGTCGCCCGCCTCCACCGCATCGAATTGGAAAACATCCGCTAGCGGATCAATCATTTCGCGTGCCGACATCGGCCGGTCGACCACATAGCCGGTCAAGACGCCGCTGAGACGGCGCGCATCCACATCGTCAAAACCCGCCTCGCCCGCCAGCGCCTGCACCAAAAGGCCCAGCGGCGCGCGCCCCAGCCGGCCGTTCAGCCAATGGCCTTTTTCCCAGTTTCCGGCATCGCCCCAAATGTCGGCCCGCGCCGGAAAAGCCGGAAAGGGCCGCGCATCCCAGGCATAGAGATAGCGCCGCGACGCATCGACCATCGGCGCGTCATAGACGGCGGAGACCGGGTTGTTGACGCTGTCGGTCCAGAACTGGCTTTGCGCTTCAAGATAGCGCCGCTGAGCAAGATCGTCGCGCGCGCCGGACGAGAAAGCGGGCAGCGCGCTTTCGCTGCTTTTTGCATCGACAAAGACATTGGGTTGGTTCGCCGCCTTATCGACCGCCGGCGCGCCGGTTTCGGTAAACCAGATCGGCTTTGATTGCGGAACCCAGGCGGTCGGGCTCGGCGCTCTTATCCCGCCCGGGCGGTCATGATGCGCGTTCAGCCACCAGCTCCATAAATCCTTGTAGCGAAAGACCCAGGGCTCGCCATAAGCGCCGTCGGCGATGGGCGTGCGGATCTGGCTGTCGCGATCGGCGACGCTGGCGTAGAACCAGTCAAAGCCCTCGCCGCCATCGATGTTGGATTTCAGGTAATCGAGATCATATTGGCTTTGCGCCCCGGCCAGCGCATCAAGATGCGCAAAGCCGTCGCGCCAGTCGGCGAGCGGCATGTAATTGTCGATGCCGATGAAATCGATATTGCCGTCCGCCCACAGATCATCAAGATGAAAGAAAACATCGCCCGACCCGTCGCCGGGTTGATGGCCGAAATATTCCGACCAGTCGGCGGCGTAGGAGATTTTTGTCGCCGGCCCGAGAATGCTTCTGACCTCCGCCGCCAACGCGACAAGCTGCGCGACCGCCGGGTAAGCATCAGCCGCATCGCGGCTGGTGGTGATCCCGCGCAATTCAGAGCCCAGCAGGAACGCATCCACCCCGCCGGCGAGCGCGCATAGATGCGCATAATGCAAAATGAACCGGCGGAACGACCATTCAACCGGCCCCGCATAAACGACCGCGCCATTGACGATGGAAAAATCACCGGCGCTGGCGGTTCCGAAAAACGCGGCGATATCGCCCGCCGCCGCCGCGCTCTTGTCATTCGCCCCTGTATCGATCCGGCCGCGCCAGGGATAGCCCGGCGCATCCATCAGGATGAAAGGGTGGAACATGACCTTAAGCCCGCGCGCCTTCATCGCCGCGATCGCTTCGATGATGCTTTTGTCCGCCGGCGTGCCGCCATAGGCCGGCGCGCCATTGAGAGTGGAGACGAGATGCGCGTCGGCGCGCGTCGCGCCGCCCGCTTGCCAGTCATAAGGCGCGGTTTGCTTGTCGCGATTTTCAACGCCGGGGCGTAACGCGCAATTCCCGGCGTCCAAGCTATCGCCGAACCATGCGGCGACCAGCGAGACATGTTCAAGATTGGGCGCGCTCTCGGCGAGTGCATCGAGTGAGGCGGTAAAATCGCTCACCCCTTGCGAAACATGCCTGTTTTCGCTCGCCGTCACCCCTTCATCAATCAGCCGGTTGACGCCGCTGGTCCCGTAAACGAATTCGCCCGAGCCGGGGATCATGGTGACGGCGGTGAGGGTGTTTTCAAGCGCACCCGGATCGGTTTTTTTAAGGCTCTTTTCAATCTCGAAGGAAAATTGCGGAATGCGATTGCCGAAATCCTTCAGAGGCAGATCCTCGAACACAATGTAAGCAAGACCGCGAAAGGCGGGCGCCGCGCCGGCGCCTTCGCTCGCCTCGATCAGCGCATCGGGCGATTGCGTCTCGCCGCCGCGATAGATGCGGGCGTTGTGCTTCGACATATCGAATGGCTTGCCGTCCGCCCAGACCCGCCCCACCCGGTCGATCTGGCCTTCGCAAAGCCCGATGGCGATGGAGATCGAATATAAATACTCCGTATAGGTCGTCTGCGCGGCCGGTCGCGCACCCTTGCCGCCAGAGGACCGGGTCGTATCGGCGGATTGTTCCTTGAAATTCGCCGCCCAGATGAGCTGCCCGGCGATGCGCGCACGGCCGAACACCCGCAAGACCGGCGCGCCCTCCTGGCTCGCCTGCACCTGGAAGCCGTCAAGGCGCGGGCCCTCGACCCGGCGCTTGCGCGGCCCGAAGATCAGCCGGTCCGCATAGCCGGCCGCATAAGAGGCGGCGGTCGTCGCCGCCGTGCGGATGAGGAACTGGCCGAGCCCGGCCTTCGATGCGGCGGCGCCCGCGCCTTGCGCGGCGGTGAGAAGCAGTTGCGCCATTATTCCGCTCCCGGAAACATGAAAACCCCGGCGATGCGCGCCCGCCACCAGCGATTGAGCCAGCTTTCAACCACCGCGCGGCCCGCATAGGCGTGGATGAACCGATCGGGCGCGCTGACGATCCCGCAATGTTTCGCCGGGCCGGCCGGATCGACGCGAAAAATCAAAACGTCGCCCGGCGTAAAGGACAGGTCCGCCCGCTCGGCCATGTTGCGGCGCGCGGCGGCGAGCAGCGCATCCTCGCCTGCGCCGGCGCGCCAATGGCGCTCATTCCAGTCGGGCGTGTAAGGCGGCGGCAATTCGGGCTCGCCCCCGTAAAGCGCGCGCCACACGCCGCGAACAAGGCCGAGGCAGTCGCAGCCCGCGCCCTTGGCGCTCGCCTGATGCAAGTATGGCGTGCCGATCCAGTCGCGCGCGGCGTCGAGCACCGCAAGACGCGAGACGGTGGAGGCGAATGAAGGGATGGCGGTCATGCATGGTGCTCCATATTTGTCATCTGCGTTTCCCCCCGTCGTTCTTGTCGCCCTTGAGCGGATAGGAGATCGCGAAATCATTGCCCGGCATCAGCGGAAAACCGCGATGATTGACGGCGTTTGAAAATTTCTCGCGGCAGGTGGAAAAGCGCTTGTCGCAACCCGCCGTCGCGGTGAATTGATCGCCGATCGCGATGGCCGCACCCGCCGGCAGCCACAGCGTCACCGAGCCGTTTGCGCTTTGCGTTTTGATATGGGCGGCGAGCCCCGCATTGGCGCCGGTTTGCCAGCGCAATAGTCCGTGAACGAACCAGCCATCGTCAAATGCGCCGAACCCATCCGCGATGAAGCTTTGCGCATCGCGCAAGCCCGTCACCGCGCCGGTGGTCTTGAAAGCCGGGTCGTCAAGATCGACCCCGCATTTCGCGGAGCCGAGATTAACATCGCACAGGCGCTGATAGACCCGGCCCACCGGCTGGTCGAGCGCGTGGGAAAGCCCCCTCAGCTCCGCCCGGAAGGCGCCGCCGTCGCGCGTCACCTCGCCGATCACCGCTTTTTTGAGCAACACCCGCGCCGCCGGCGCGGCCCAATTGACGCGGAAAATCTCGACGCTCGCGCCGTCATAGCGCCCGGCGGCGAGGTCATCGGCCGACAAGGCGGCGGCGGAAAGCGCGCCCTCGATATCGGCATTGTCGACCGCGAGATCGGCAGAGGATGACAGCGCCGAGCCGGTCGCGCCGCTATCGGGCGAAAAACTGGTTCCGTCAAAGACAAGCGCGCGGTCATGATCGGTAAAGCCGATCACCGCGCCGTCGCGCCGCGTGATGCGCCAGCACGTCGCAAGGGTCGTCGCGCCAGAGGCGAGATGGGCGGCAAGGTCCGGGTCAAGCGCGCGCATCAGACCAGCACCTCGATCAGCGGGATCGACGGAATGTCGCCGGCCTCGAAGGCGGCGAGATTGACGCGCAATTCATCCGTATCGAAACGGACAGGCGTGTGGAATTCAAACCCGGCGGCGACGCCAAGCCCCGGCGCCGGCGCGCTTGTGAACGTCACCGCGCCAGTGGTCTCATCGACGGTGAAATCAACGCCCTCGACACGCTCCGCGCCGTCCACCGCCACCCGCACGGTCCCCGCCACAGGCTTTTTGATCGCCCGCGCATAGGAGACGCCGCCCGAGGCGTAGCGTTTGACGAGCGGAAAGACGGTCTGGCTCCCGTCGCCGGTTCCGAGCAACTGGTCATCCCGCGCGGGCGCTTGCGCCAACCGGCAGCTTTTGAAATCGAACGGGTCGCGAAAGCGGAAGCCGTGAAGCCGGCCATGGCGGGCCTCGAAAAATGCAATCACGTCTTCAATATCGGCGACGGATTTGACGCCGTAACCGGCATTGAAAACCCGGCGCGATCCGGCCCAGGGGCTATTGCGCTCTTCATGGCCGGAAGCGAGCGCGACAATATCGGTCTTGCGCATCGGCCCGCCTTCGGAATTCAGCGCGATGTCGATGGGAAACAACACTTCGTGGAAGGACATGGGTAAGAACTCACTGTATTTCATGCTGGGCGTCCTGCCTCTTCTTTGTGAAGAGGCGAGCACATATGCAGCACTCGAACTGAAATCGGGCGCAAATCCCTTCTCCCCCTTGGGGGAGAAGGTGGCCCGAACGGGCCGGATGAGGGGGTTCTTCTTTTCGAATGCATCGCGGCTTTGCGTCCCCTCACCCCAACCCCTCTCCCCCCAAATTGGGGGAGAGGGGCTGATGCGCTTGCAGAAAAGTCATCACAAATTTCTTTGCCCCCGCCCCACCGCTCTTGCGAGCGCTGCGGCGAGTTGCGTTTCCGATCGGTGAAAACTCGCGGCGTCAGTAACCCCGGGCAGGGTGATGTTGACGGTCATTCCCGATGCGTTCAGGGGGCGGATGGTTCCGGCCTGCGGCGGCGCGAAGAGTTCCGGCCCGCGCTCGCCCACCAAGAACGCCTGTCCCGGCGCGACGACGCCGCCATTCGCCCGCCCGCCGCCGAATGCGCCGGAAAGCGCGTTGGAGACAAGGTTGAACACCGGCCGGCGCACCAAGCTGTCGAGCGCAAAGCGGCGCAAATCGCGGGCGAGCGCATTGGCGAGTTTTTTCAAGCTGAGCTCGCCGCGTTCGGCGGCGCGGGCGAGGTTCGACTGGATCGAATGGGCGGCGACCGCAAACGCGTCCTCAATCAGCGCGGCGGCGGGCGCGATGCGCTCGCGGGCGATGCGCTCAATCTCCTGGCTTGCTTCGTCAACGCCGCTGGTATCGACGCTGACGGTCAGTTTTTCCGGCATTTCATTGCTCCTTATACTGTTTGATCAACGCATCGAGATCGGCGCGGCCCATCACGCCTCGGGGCGCCAGCGCGAGAACAAGCGCCCGCCATTCGGCGACCGAAAGCGCCCAGAAATCCGCCGGCGCCAGCCCCAGCCGCGCCACCGCAAAAACGAACATCGCGCGCCATGCCGCTAGCCCTCCCCCGATGCGGACTTTCCCGGCGCGTCATTGTCCCCTGCTTTATTAACGTCGGCCTCTTCCTCTCCGAGCGCGGCGAAGGCTTGGGCGATGGCGCGCGCCGCCGCGCCAAGGTCAATATCGCTCGCCTTCAAGGCTTCAAGCCCGAGCCGCGCGCCGCCGCCGGCGAGCAAGGCGTTGAGGATGAGGATAATGTCCGACGCGCGCGGGGTTTTGAGCCGCGCGGCCAGCGCCTTGATATCGCCGCCGCCCAACGCCTCTTCGATTTCCGCAAGCGCGCCGAGCGTGAGGCGCAAGAGCCGCTCCTCGCCATTGATCCGTAGACAAACGTCACCGCGCGGATGGGTCATGACGGCCTCTCCGCGATATAGGCGCCGATCCGCCCTCCGCTCACCGCCGCGAAAGCGAGGATCCACGCGACATGGAACTGCGCATCTCTTCTGGATTCCCGCCTACGCGGGAATGAGTGGGGAACTTGACGGCTATCAACTTCCACCATCACGCGGCCTCCGCCGTAAAGACAAGCGCGCCAGCGGATTCAAGCCCGAGGCTCATCGCCGCCTCGCGGTCATGCTCGCCTGCATAATCGAGATTGGCGACGAGAAACGCGCCTTCGATGGTTCCGAAACCGGGAACGATCACCCGCCAGTTGCGCGCCTCGCCGGCGAAGAAAACCGCCCGCACGGTCTGCGCCTCCGCATCGTTCAAAAAAACGCCCGCCCCGGCGATCGACGCCTGGCGCACCCCGGCCCCGGCCAGCAATTCGCGCCAGCCGCCCGCCGATTGCGAGTGGGTGATGTCGACGGTCTGCGTATTGAGCGACAGGGTTTTCGTGCGCAGCCCGCCGATAATGGCGAAGCTTTCCGGCGCGCCGCCATCGCCGATTTCCAACAACAGGTCTTTGCCTTTTTGTGCCGGCATTTTGTTGCTCCTTAATTGGGTTGCGTCACCGCGCGAAAGCGCGCGACGCCCTGATAGGTTTCACCGTCCTGGCGGCGGAACGCGTCGCCAAAAACGAAACGGATATTGACAAGCTGATGGCCCGCAAGCGTCAGCGCCGCGTCATGCAGCGCGTCATAGACCGCGCCGATAATGCGCTTGACCTCGCGCCGCCCGGCATAGCGGGAAAAGACATGCAGCCTGATATCGTGCTCAAGCCCGCCCTCGACGCCTTTCCAATCGGCGGCGCGCGCCTCGCCAAGGGTAAGGTAGGGAAACGCCGCATCCGGCGGCGGGTCGTCATAAATGCGCGGCGGGTCGCCGATTTCGGCTTGCAGCGCCGCGTCCTGCGCCAGCGCCTGATAGACGGCTTTTTGCAATTCCCATTGGGCGCTCATTCCCGCACCTCCTCGCAGACCAGCGTCAGGCGCGCCTCCCGCCCGTCCTCGCTCTCTATACTGACGACTTCGAAGATTCCGCCGTCAAACCGCAAGCGCCAGCCCAGCAGAATATCGGAGCGGAAGCGGATTGTGGCGGCGATGCGTTTCAACCGCGCCTCGCGGTCGCCGGAAAGGTCGCGCACCGATGTCAGGCGCTGCACCTCGGCCCAGATATCCGGCCCCGGCAGCCAGTCGACGCTGGCGCCGCCCGCCTCGTCGGCGGCGCGCGCCGGGCTGAGCAGTTCGATCCTGTGACGAAGGGCGCCGATCATAACCGCATCTCCCGAAAGGGCGCGATCAGCGCGTCGACGCTGGCCGGCACGGCGTAAAACCGGCGCTCGGCGGCGGCGATGCGGGTCTCATAAAAATGCGCGGCGAGAATTTTCACCGCCTGTTTCAGCGGCGCCGGCACGGCGCCCGCATCCGCATGACCGGCGGTAAAGTCGATCCGCACGCCGTCCAATTCAGATGCAGGACGTGGCCAGGGCCCCGCGCGGCGCAACCGGCCGGGCGCGCCGGATGCAAACTCGTAAAGCTTTGGTTCGACGCTTTGCTGCATGCCGTCCGCATTGCTCACCGTCACCGCATCAAGCGAAATGACCGGCGCGACCGGCAGCAACAAGGTTTCGTCAGGCGGCGCATCAAGCGTCAGGCGCCAGCTCTGCGCCATCAACGCCAGGCGCCCGCGCGCTTCGAGCGCGCGCACCGCCGCCGCCAGCGCCGCGGCGATCAGCGCGTCTTCATCCGCATGGGTTACGCGCAGATGCGTTTTCAACGCGTCAAGCGTCACCGGCTCAGCCGCCGGCGGGGAAAGAAGAGTGAGGGACATTTTCCGTTTCTCTCATTTGATTTCGAGCGAGAGCCGCCGCCCCCTCTCCCCGAAGGAGGAGGGGGTGACGGGGCGCCTGAAATTACGACAGCGAGAATTTCAGGAATTTCACGGCGTCGAAATCCTGAACGCCGCCGCCCACGCGTTTGGTCGTGTAAAACAGCACGTAAGGTTTCGCGGAGTACGGATCGCGCAGCACCTTAACGCCGACCCGGTCGACAATCAGATAGCCGCGGCGGAAATCGCCAAACGCAATCGAATGGCTGGCCGAGGCGATATCCGGCATGTCTTCGGCCTCCGAAGCCGGATAGCCCATCAGCCGCGCCGGCTCGCCGGGCTCGCCATTCGGCCGCCACAGATAATTGCCGTCCGCATCCTTGAACTTGCGCAAGGCGCCGACCACGGAACGGTTCATCAGGAACCGGCCATTGGCGCGATAAGCCTGTTTCGGCGCATAGATAAGGTCGAGCAAAATATCCGACGGGTCGGCGACGGGGAACGCGCCATCCGCACCGGTCGCGAGATAGCCAAGCTCGCCGGCGGCTTTGGTCGCATCCGCCGCAATGGCATAGGCGAGCAGCCCCTTGGGCTGGCTGACCCCGTCGCCATTGATGAAGGCGGCCGATTCCTGGCTGGCGAATTCGCCCTGCACCTCATCGGCGAGCCATTGCTCGATATCGACGATGGAATCGTCCAGCAGCGTCTGCGACGCCGCCGGCATGGCGTAAAGCTCCATGGTCGGGAAATCGATGGCGGAAAGGCTCGGCGCGGCGGTTTCAGCGCGTGCGCCGGTTTCCGCGACCCAACCCGCCGCCGCATCGCCATTGGAGACCGGCTTGCGGAACACATTGCCGCCGATCTCGCGCAGCGATGCGATCTGGCGCATCGGCGAGACGTCCTTGACCGCCGCCGTGATGATGCGTTCGACTTCATTGGGGGCGAGATAACCGCCCTCCGCATCGGTTCCTGTATTGAGCGATTTCGCTTCGAGCGCGGCGGCGGCGGTCGCATCGCCGATGCGCATATAGCGCAGGAAGGCGGCCTTGCGCCCGTCCGGCTCAGCGCGCGCGGCGGCGCCCAATTGCGGGCGTTCCGACTTCAACGCCAGCCGATCCACAGCGGCCTTATGTTCTGAAACCGCTTCGTTGATGCGCTCGACCTTTTCGGCGAGCACCACATCCTCGCGCTGCTTGCTTTCCAGCGCATCAAGGCGCTCATCATTGGCGTCCTTGAATTGCTCGAAAGCGGTCAGGAATTCACGCATGGCGCTGCGGATTTCCGCATTCGGCGCGCCGGCCTTGGTTTCTATACTCATCTTACTTTTACTCCTTAGACTGAAAGAATGCCGGCCGCACTGCGCAGCGCATCGGCGAGTGAACGGGCGTCCGGCCCCGACTGGCTTGGCCTTAGCGAAGCGCCGGCGCGCGCCGGAGGGGTGAATGCGACGCGCGCATCTTGCGCGGGTATTGCCGGCCTCGGCCGTCCGATGCGGGCGATCCGCGCCGCCGGGGCCATGGGAAAGGTGACGATCGACACTTCCCACAACTCCGCTTCGGTGATCCGCCGCCCGGCTTTCATTTTCTGCGCGCGGCGCGTCTGGTAGCCGATAGAAAGCCCGTCAATCGCCCCGCCTTCGAGCAGCGCATGGACTTCGCGGGCGCGCTGTGAGGACAATAAGAGCGCGCCTGTGACGTAAAGGCCGCGCCCGTCCTGGCGCAGGCTGGTCCAGCGCCCGACCGGTGTTTCGGCCGCATGCTGATAAAGCATCCGCACCGCGCCCGGCGCGCGCAACGTCTTCGAAAACGCGCCCGGCGCGACAATGTCGCCGTTAAGGTCCGGCGTGTTGAAGATGGAAGCGTAGCCTTCGATCTCGGCAATCAGGCAATTATCGTTCATGTGGCGGCTCCCTGCATTCGCGCAGCGGAGACGAAATACGCAATACCCATCATTCGCCCTCCCCATTGAGGCGGTCGAGTTTTGTTTCGATCCGGTCAAGCGATGCGGTCATGAATTGCGCGCGCTCTTCGAGCCGCGCCGTCCGCTCGATAATTTGCGCATTGTCGCCGGCGCGCCGTTCAAGCTGCGCGAGGCGTTCGGTCGCCGCGCCCGCCCAGATAAGGCCGAGCCCGGTCTGGACGATCACCGCCGCGCCGATCGCAATGGTGACCCGCAGCTCCTGCGGCTTGTCGCCGGACGGTTTTGGAAATGTCACGCTATGCATCATCGCCCTCCTGCGGCGCCAGGCCGAGCGCGGCGCGCTTTTCATCATCGGACAGGAAATCCGCGCGGGAGATGCGCGCCCATAAAGCGTCGCGTTCAGCGCTGAGCGCGTCGATTGCTTCGCTGCGGCAGACGAGCGATGCGTGCGGCCAGACCGGCGCGAACCAGTTGGTGAGCGCTGCGGCGGTTTTCCTGACCAGCGGCAGCACGGTCTGTTTCCAAAAAGCGAGATTGGCCTCGCGATAATTCGAGTAGGTATTATCGCCCGGAATGCCGAGCAGCATGGGCGGCACGCCGAAAGCGAGCGCGATCTCACGCGCGGCGGCGTGCTTGGCCTCGATGAAATCCATATCGGCGGGGGTCAGCGACATGGAGCGCCATTCAAGCCCGCCATCGAGCACCAGCGGCCGGCCCGCATTGGCCGAGCCCTGATAGGCGTCCTCGAGCTCGGCTTTCAGGCGGTCGAACTGATCGGCGGTGAGGTTCTCCGCCCCTTCCGGGCCTTTATAGACGAGCGCGCCCGATGGCCGCGCCGCATTGTCGAGCAGCGACTTGTTCCAGGCGGACGCTGCATTGTGCAGATCGACCGCAGACGCCGCCGCCTCCAACGGCGACAGGCCGTAATGATCATTGGTCGGATGGAATAGGTTCAAATGCAGGATCGGCGACAGCCCGCCGTCATCCGGCTTGTTGAAGGTCGCCACGCGCCCGCCGGCGGCATAGTCAAAGCCCTCGGCCCAGCCCGATTTGCCCAGCCGCGCCTTCATCCGGTCGGGGCGCAACGCATAAAGTTCGCGCGGGGCGCCATCGAGCGCAACCGCTTCGAGATAGGCGTTCCCCGCCGTCTGCAAAAAGCCGTAAAAACTTTCCATCAGCTCAGCGCCGGATTGCTCCGGATTGGGATGGGCGATCAAGGCGGCGAGCGGATGCTCCGCCATCGCCGCCCCGTCTTCGATGACCGACAAAGGCGCGGACGCCGCCGCTTCCGCCACCAGCCGCACGCAACGATAGGCGATGACGTTTTTCTCATAGCCGGCGCGCGCAAGGCTTGCATAATCGCGCGGCGTCCAGGCCGGCGCGCCAAGCCGGTTGAGCGCGATCAGCGCCTTAGCGGCGGAGGCTTTTTTCTCCGGCGGTTTGCGAAATAGATCGGGGATCAACGACATGCGCCACCGCCCGCGGAAGGGGTGTCCGCAGCGCGGACGGAGAGATTGTTCCTCAGCATAACGATCATTCCTAAGACAGCCGCTTCACGCCGGGGCGCGGCGCGGCGGGGTTCAACATCAATTCGGCGATCGCCCAGACAAGGGCGTCGAGGCGGTCCGGGCTTTTGCCGCCGCCATTCCTGGAAACGGCGCCGGTGTAAGTGACCATCTGGTCTTCAAGCTTGGGGAAGGCGCCCGCATGGCGCACGCGGCCCTGTTCATAGAGCGCGGCCACCGGCTCCGCGCGCAAGCGCTTGCCGCGGGTCGCATGCACGCCTTTGACCGGCGCGGAGGGGTCGACTTGCGCGATCACGGCTTTCGCCATATCGCCGCCCTGATTGACTTCGACGACGATGCGGTCGGCGTTGAATTCATGATAGGCGGCAACGGTTTTTTCCGCCCACTGATGAGGCGTCATGCCGCCGCCAGACCAGTCGGCGAGAATGAATGCGACGTCATGTCCGCCGCAATACGCGACGCCGGCGACAATGACGCCGCATTCATCCGCTTGCGCGCCCGCCGTCGCAGGGGGATCGACGGCGACCACGATGCGCCTGAGCGGCGGCGCGGCGGCGACCCGCGCGGCCTCAATCGTCCGCCAGGTCCACAGCGCGCCGGCCACATCCTCGATCAGCTCGCCCATCAGCTCCTGCCGGCCGAGCGCCGTGCCTTCGTAAGCCTGCGCAATCTCGGAAAAGAACGCCTCGGACAGATGCGCGCGATTGGCGTAGGTCGAGGCGCGCCGCACGATCGTTGTCGGCGCCTTGATGAGGCGCTTGATCAGCGCCGAAGGGCGCGGCGTCGTCGTCGCGACCTGGCGCGGGCGCGGCCCGAGCCGCAAGGCAAGCTGCAAATTCGACCAGGTTTCCTCCGCATAGCGCCATTTGCACAGCTCATCGGACCAGGCGGCGGTGAACTGATAGCCGCGAATGCCGTCCGGGTCTTCGGCGGAAAAGGCGTAAGCGACCGCCCCCGACGGCCAGACGAGCCGCCGCCGCGAGGCCTCATAGGCCGGGCGGTCGGCCGGCGCGGCCACCGCGCGTATGCCGGAGGGCCCGTCGATCATGACTTCCCGCGCATCGGTATAGGTTTCCGCGACCAGCGCGATGGCCGCTTCGGCCGCGTTGTCATTCGCCGGACCGGCGAGCGCGCGCACCCATTCGGCGCCGGCGCGGGTCTTGCCCGCCCCGCGCCCGCCAAGGATGAGCCAGGTCGTCCAGTCGCCTTCCGGTTCGCGCTGATGCTCATGGGCGTTCATCCCCCACCGCTTCACCGCCAGCGCCGGAAACTCCCGCCGCATGATCGCCTCGGCGGTCTGCCTCGCGATCGACTTTTCCGGCGGCGTCGCCACCAAGTTCCGCAGCGACGTCGGCGACGCGGCTTTCGATTTCCCGGTAGACATCGGCGATCTGTTCGTCGCTGATGGCGGGCTCTTGCGATTGCTGGTCATCGCTTTCCTTTGCTTCATCGCGAACCATGCGCCGGGCGGCCTCCGCCGAGCTCATCAGCGTGCGCAAGCTCCGCGCGCCGCGATCAAACGCATCGGCGTCGTTCTGCTCCGTAAGGAGACCGGCGGCGCGGCGCAGCGCCAGCACGCGGATATCGTCGAAAAGCCGTTCCCAGCTTTTTTCATCCGTGTCCGGCTGACCCGCCGCGATTGGTTTTTGAGGTTTGTTATTCGTCATGGGCGGCATTATGGGGCCGCCCGGAAGGGGGTGGATAACTATCCACCAAAAGCGGGATTCATGCAGATTTTCATCAGATAAGTTGTATTTTCAACAGGGGTATGCGCGTAAAAGTTGCAGGTAATTTTGCCAAAAATCGAAGGCTTGTATAGAATAGATTGAATAGCGTTATCGCTGAATGTTTACACAGACTGACGCGGTATAACAGGCAACCCGCAATACGGCGCGCATCATTCATTTTTTGACAGCAATACCGGCTGGTATTCGCATAGGGGCAAGGATGATCGAAACCGGACAGGGGCGTTTTGTCATTGGCGGCCTGATCGTCGATTTCGGCCGCAACGTCGTCGAAGGCCCGTCGGGCGAGCACCGCATCGAACCGCGACTTGCAGTATTACTCTCTGTCCTGATTAACAATGCCGGACAGGTAATGTCGCGCGAGGCGCTGATCGAGGCGGTCTGGCGCGGCGCAGCAGGCGCTGACCAGAGCCTGACCAACGCCATGTCGCAATTGCGCAAGCTGCTTGCCGATGGCGAGAGCGGCTCCGTGCGCATCGAAACCGTTCCAAAACGCGGTTACCGGTTTGTGGGAAAGGTCACGCCGGCGCCCGGTCGCGCCAATGATGACGATAGTGATGGCGAAGGCCGTCCTGACGAGAACAGGACGCCCCCCAAAGGCTGGCTGACGCAAAAGCGCGTGCTGGCGTCGATTATCGGCGCCGTGATCATCGCCGCGGCGCCGCTCGCTTATCTCGCCCGCATCGCGCCGGCCGAACGAACGGGCGCCGGCGACGCGTCGCGGACCAATCTGATAAGAATTGCGGTGCGCGCTTCCGGCGAAGAAACGCAATTCGCCTATGATCTCGGCCGCACGATCGAGCGCGTATTCCTGACGAACAGGATCACGACGATCGATGCAATGAATCCGGGCGCTGATGACGGCGCAGCGCCGTTCCTGCTCGAAAGCATCGCGCGCGAGGAGAGCGGCATGCTGAAAGTGCACAGCGCCGTCACGCATCTGCCCTCCGGCGTCAAATTATGGTCGCGTGAATTTGCGCGCAGCGCTGACGAGGCGGCGCTGTTTCAGGACCAGATCGCGGTGCGGCTGGCTGATATTTTGCGGTGCTGGCTGGATGAACGTGATCGCTTCGCCGGCGCGCCAGACACAGAAATTCTCAATGTCCTGCTGCTGTTATGCGAACTCGCCAAGGGCGACGGCGATGATTTCAAACGACTTCCCGAAACAGCCCGCCGGCTTGTCGAGCTTGCGCCGGACAATGCTGAATCGCATGCCCAATACGGGTCCGTCCTCGCCCTCAATACGGCGTCGCGGCTGCGACTGCCGCAGGAGGAAGCCGAAAGCCGGCGCCGCGCCGCCTATGCCAGCCTGCACCGGGCCATATCGATCGATCCGCAAAATGGCCGCGCGCTATGGGGCCTCGCCATCATCGATGATAACGCTGTGGGACTGGCGGACCGGCGCACTTATCTGCGCCGCTCGCTAGATGAGGATCCGGACTTTCCCTATGCGCGATTGCATATGGGATTTTTCCTGCTTGGCGTCGGCCGGCGCATCGACGCCGCGGCGTATTTCAAGAGATATGTTGATGATTTTCCGCTCGACGCGCAGCAATCGGTTCACTATCCGCGCCAGTTGCTCGCGCTCGGGCAGGACGGTTTCGCGCGGCAAATCGTAACCCCCTATCTCGAGCGTTTCGAAAATGCGCGGATATTGAAATGGCGATGGGGCGATGCGGAATTCTGGTATGGCGATGCGGATGCCGCGCGTTCGCTATTCGAATGGCTGGCGCTCGACCGCGCGACCATGGATTGCGTCGCAACATTCCTGAAGGCCCGCGAGACCAGGACGCGCCTTTCCGAACGCGAGATCGAAACGACCTGCGAGACCGCGCCGACAGCGCATCCTGCAACCTATTACGGATATTTCGGCCATGTGGACCGGGCGCTCGAATTGCTTGAAGCCGACCGCGCGTTTTTCGCCGCGCCTGCAAACAGCCTTGGCCGGCGCACCATCTTCGAGGAATTCATGGCGCCGGTTCACGCCGATCCGCGCTTTTTCGAATTCACGCGCGCGATCGGGCTCGTGGATTACTGGGCGCAGACGGAAGAATGGCCGGATTTTTGCCGCCGCAAGACCCTGCCCTATGATTGCCGATCGCTAGCGCGCGCCGAGAGCGCCCGCGCGGCAGGCCCGATAACCGTGAACTCGGACATGAACACAGACCTGAACACGGAAAGGCCCTGAGCGGCGGCAAAGCGCTGCGCGGGGCGCATACAGTCGCCGGCGCCGTCCAATTCTTCGCGCAAAATCCGCAGCTTGATGTTTCCCTGACATTATTTTCAGAAAGACTTTCGCCTTCCATTAGGACAAAACAACGCCTGCGCGGTTTGCTCCCCGCCATGCCTGACGCCGGTGCGCCGTCAATGCGCCGGCGCCATCAACTGCAACCAAGACGGGGAACTTCTCATGAAAGCGTTGATCTCAATACTAGCATTGTCCGCCGCGCTGGCGGCGACGCCCGCAGCCGCGGGCGATAATGGCAGAAAATCCGTCAGCATACAGTCAAGCGGCGGCCTTTACCTGCCCGACCTTGAAGGCGGCGTCATCACGCCGACCAGTTCCAGCGGCACGCTGATGCGCAAAAGGGGCGGGTTGTTTTTCGACGGCACATTCCGGGGCTTGACGCCGGACAGCGCCTATTCGCTGTGGTGGGTCGTCTTCAACAAACCCGACAACTGCCTTTTTGGCTGCGACGTTCGCGACCTCTTCGCCGGTCATGGACAGGTGTTTTACGGCGGCGGTTTCGTCACCGATCCGAGCGGTCAGGGCGATGTCAGCGCTGAAGCGCGCGTCGGCAGAATTCCCGAAGGCGCGGACCGGTTCAGCGAAGTAGCCCCGATCGCATTCGACCCGCCGCTGATTATCGATCCCGCAACCGAGACCGGCCTGCGCAGGCCCCACAGGGCGATGATCCATGTGGTGGTGCGCTATCACGGCGCGGTCGATGCGCCCAATGTCGCGGGACAGATCGGAACCTATCTCGGCGGTTGCGCGCTGCCGGACGGCACGCCGGGCGCTCCTTGCTTTGATGAACAGATCCTGGTGTTCGCACCCTGAAAAACAGCGCCAAACACCTTCAGCCCGCCCCCGGCGACGCCGTTTGGCGAAGCTGATGAACCCCTAAATCAGCCCTGGGCGGGAGGAGAGCGGAGATCAGGATTGCGGCCTTCCCTTTCGCCGCATCCTGACTTCTGTTCGCGTTTGCTGAGACGCCGCGCGACACGCTCTTTCAACGCCTGCCCTTCATCCCTGATCGCAGTCCTAGCGCGCCTTGGTGATCCGGCTTTCAAGCAGCGCGTCGTCAATATCCTCTTCGGATGTGAGATCCGCCGACACCGCGACGCCGGCGCGTTCGACCGATTGCGGATCGCCGGTGATCAGCGGATGCCAGTCAGGCAGCCCCTCACCGTTCGCAAGCCGGCGATAGGCGCAGGTTTTCGGCATCCAGTGCAGGCTTTTCGCATTATCCGGCGTCAGCGCCACGCAGTCCGGCACGCGCGCGCAGCGATGTTCATAATCGGTGCAGCGCCGGCGTTTCGCATCAAACAGCTTGCAGGCGACATCCGTTTCGAACACGTCGCCAGTTTCTTCATTATGCAGAATATAAAGGCAGCACCGCCCGCAGCCGTCGCACAGCGACTCCCACTCGGCGGGCGTCATCTCGGCGAGGGATTTTGTCTCCCAGAAAGGTTTCGCATCGCGCGTCATGGGGCCAGCTTCTATGCCATCGCCCCCACCTTCAGCAAGGCGCGGCGGCATATGCGGCGAGCCGCGCGGCTTTCACGGTGAAGCGCGGTTGCCCCGCCCCGCGCCCTCGCCTAGTTTCCGCCGGTTAGTCTGAAGGGGCCATCCATGAAAAAAATCCTGTTCGCGGGCGCATCAGCCCTGATGCTCGCCGCATGCGCGCAATCCGATAATCACGGCGGCGAGACGCCCGCCGACAATAAAGCCGAAAAATCCGCCGCAATGACCGCGCCAGAGGCCGACGCCGCCCGCCTTGAGCGGGATGTGCGCTATCTCGCCGACGATGCGCGCGAGGGGCGCGAGGCCGGCACGCCCGGCTATGACGCCGCCGCCGATTATGTGGCGCAGCGTTACGCCGATCTCGGCCTCAAGCCCGGCGGCGATGATGAGAGCTTTTTCCAGACCGTGCCGATGCGCGCGACCCGTCTCGCCGATGAAGCCTCGAACACGCTTTCCTTTACCGGCGAGAATGCGCCCGCCGGCCTTGAACCCTTTGTCGATTACGTCGCCAGCGGTTCGGCGCGGATGAGCGAAGGCGAGATCGACGCGCCGCTGGTCTTTATCGGCTACGGCTTGGCGGCCGAGGACCATGGCCGCGATGATTTCGCCGGGCTCGACATCGAGGGCAAGATCGTCGTCGCCATGTGGGGCGCGCCGAAGTTCCTCAATACCGAGGAACGCGCCCATTACCGCGCCACCACCGCGCAGCGCGCGTCGGAACGCGGCGCCGTCGGCATGATCATTCTCAACACCCCGGCGCTGTCCGAGCTGATCCCGTTTGAGGCGATCGCCGAACGGCGCAAGCACGAAACCGGCATGAGCTGGATCGGCGCCGACGGCCTGCCCCATTCGACCGCGCCGAACATCACCGGCTCGGCGGTGCTGAACCCGGCGCTGTCCGAACGCCTGTTTGACGGCCAGCCGGCGAGCTGGGCCGACATCATCGCGGCGGAGCAATCCGAAAGCGGCGAGATCGCCGGTTTCGACATGGGGATCAGCGCGCGCATCGCCTTCAAGGCGGAGCAGTTCGACACCGAAAGCCGCAATGTCATCGGCCTGCTTGAAGGTTCCGACCCCGAACTCAAGCATGAATATGTGGTGCTCTCGGCGCATCTCGACCATGAAGGGATCAAGCCGACGCCGGAAGAAGGCGATGACGAGCTTTATAACGGCGCCATGGACAATGCGGTCGGCACCTCGGCGATGCTGGAGGTCGCGCGCCTGCTCGCCGCCAATCCGCCGCGCCGTTCGGTCCTGTTCACCGCCGTCACGGCGGAGGAAAAGGGCCTCGTGGGCTCCGCCTATAACGCCGCGAACCCGACCGTGCCGGCCGAACAGATCGTCGCCAATGTCAATCTCGACATGCCGATCATGACCTATCCGTTCACGGACATTATCGCCTTCGGCGCCGAACGCTCGACCATGGGGCCGATCGTCGAGGCGGCGGCCGAACGCTCCGGCCTCGCCTTGAGCCCCGACCCGCAGCCCGAACAAGGGCTGTTCGTGCGCTCCGATCAATATTCCTATGTCAAGCAGGGCGTGCCGGCGATTTACATGAAACCCGGCTTCGCCAATGGCGGCGAGGAAGCGCAAAACCTCTTCCGCAAGGAGCATTATCACAAGGCGTCGGACGAGGCGGACCTCGTGGACTTTGAACAACTCCGGCGTTTTTCCGCGGTCAATTACGAAATCGCTCGCGGCGTCGCCGATATGGATGAACGCCCGCGCTGGCGCAAAGGCGACTTTTTCGGCCGGACGTTTGAAGGGCCGATGGAAGAGTAAGGAAGCGGGTAGAGAGCAGCGAATAGCGAGTAGGTTCTAGGGAGTAGGTTGTGGGGGATGAGCGCATCCCCCTTCGCCTCACCTCTCGCCGGCCGGCCGGGCCCTCACCGCAAACGCCCTGACGCCGGGATGCGGCGCCAATCTGAAAACAAAAAACCGGGGCGATCACCATCGCGCCGGTTTTTTTTGCCCGCCATACAGGGAACCCGCCCCTTCCGGCCGTGCAAAAGACTTCAATGTCGCGCACGCCGCGCGCCGCAACAGGTCCGTTCATCAGGCGTCTTTATTTATTTTCATATGACAAATATTTCGCGCCGCTGCGTTTTCCGTTACAATTAACCGACTGCCGAAATAATTTTGCAATCCTTTTGTATACTGAATCGTCCCGCACACGCTTCACATTCGCTCATTGCACATCGCTTCAGGATACAGACCCTATGAGATCGCTCCTCTCCGCACTCTTCTTCTTCGTCACTGCCGCCGCACCCGTTGCGGCGTCCGCCGCCGCAGGCGAGCCCGCCGAGGCCACGCATCCGGCAATATCGCAAAGCCATCACACGGCGGCGAAATCGCTGCTTCTGACCTCGGATCCGGGCGGTTTTTTCGCCAAATGGTCGGATGACAGCCTCAAAGCAATATTCAATGGGGCGATTGACGCCCCGGCGGCGGGAAGCTGGGAAGAACGGATGCTGCAAACCGCTATCGACCTTGGCGGGCAAGCCCGAGAGAAAATCCTCAATGTGCATGCGACATTGATCGCGCGCCACATGTCCGAGGCTGATATTCTCGCGGTCGCGGCGATGTATGCGGATGGCAAAAGCGAAAAGTCGATCCTGAAAACCAAACCGGGAAAGAAATGGCGCGAAGCGCGAATGGAAACCGCCCAGCTGCGCCAGGACATTGTCACCGTCATGACCGACCAGTGGCAAAAAGCGCTTACCAAAGCCGCCGCGAAACTTTGAAATCACCCGCGGCGTCGCCGATATGGATGAACGCCCGCGCTGGCGCAAAGGCGACTTTTTCGGCCGGACCTTTGAAGGGCCGATGGAAGAGTAAGGAAGCGGGTAGAGAGTAGCGAATAGTTTGTAGGTTGTAGGTTGTGGGGGATGAGCGCATCCCCCTTCGCCTCACCTCTCGCCGGCCCGCCGGGCCCTCACCGCAAACGCCCTGACGCCGGGATGCGGCGTTCAGCGCTCCGCACAACGCAAGCCCCCTTCACCCTGAGGCGTGTCGTCGAAACCCCGCCTCACCCGCCCCAGCCAACAACGCGCACGCGCCCTTCATCGTCAACGCCAATTCGCCGGCGACGTTAATCCGCAAGGTGATGATTCACCTCAGGCATCGCGCCTGCGCCGATCACGTTTGCTTGCATTGCGCCTCACCGCATTGCCTCCGCCCGGCCCCGCCCCATATGGCGGCTATCGAAACAAAGGATGCCCCCATGCTGCTCGACACCCCGATTTGCGATTTCGGCTGGCAGGCGCCGGACTTCACGCTGAAAGACCCGGACGGCGTCAGCGCCACCATGCGCAGCCAGCTCGGCGACAGGGGGCTGCTGGTCGCATTTATCTGCAATCATTGCCCTTATGTGCAGGCGATCGCCGAACGACTGGCCCGCGACACGGCGCTTCTGAAATCTGAAGGCGTCAACACGCTGGCGGTGATGTCCAACGACTATCGCTATTTGCCGGTTGATTCACCGCCCAACATGAAGCGCTTCGCCCGACATTACGGCTTTGGCTTTCCTTATCTCGTCGATGAGGATCAGGCGGTCGGCAAAGCGTATGGCGCGGTTTGCACGCCGGATTTTTTCGGCCTTAACGCCCGTGGGGAGCTGCAATATCGCGGACGCCTTGACGATGCACGCATGGGCGATCCGGCGAACCGCAATAAAGAGCTCGTCAACGCCATGCGCCTGATTGCACAAACCGGCGAAGGCCCACGCGAGCAGGTTCCCAGCATGGGCTGTTCGATCAAATGGCGCTAGGGCGCGCCAGGCGAAAACGGCGCGCTCCGCCCGAACCCGCTTCCCGGCGGCAAGAAACAAAAACCGAGGCAATCTTTATCGCCTCGGCTTTTTGTGGGTGTGGAGATGTCGGCAGGCGTGGCGGTAGCCTGCCCAAATCAATTCGTTTCGATTGAATCGTCCAATGCTTTGGCAAGCGCTTTTGCCTTCGAAAGTGCAGACCGCTGCTTTTCTTCATCGGATTGAGCATCCGCCTCAATCCCTGATGCGACAGTAACCATGCATCGAATGGTATCGTCGCCTCTCGATAAAACGATGGAAAATTGGTCCGTTTCACCATTTCGCGATATTTCCAGCTTTTCCATTTGTGCTCCAATATCTCAACAATATTTGCGAGAGCGGCTCGCCGGCCAGAAGAAACCGATGCGGGTAAACCAATGTTTGAGTTGGTCTTGAATAGCGAAAAAGGCGCGCGGCAAAAACCGCTTAACGCGAACCTATCACAGCCTTGGATCGCTTCGCCTGCACGATAGCGTCTTCCAATGCAGTGTATCGGAAGCCGTTAATGTGAAAATAATCAATGGGAATTCGCTCAATGCCATATCTTTTCATTTCCTCTTCCAATTCTTTTTCCTTGTTGCTTTTTACTTTCTCGTCCGCCACATCCAAGCTCCTTCAATATCCATTGATGGCCATCTCCCCTCGGTGCATCAAGCGCTTCGCGCCTCTTTTTGAGGACCTTCGGTAAATTTGTTCGAATACGGAAATTTGCTTGCAAAAAACGTATTTTAAGCGCATTCATTAAAGGGCTAATACGCGTAACAAAGTCGTGCGGCGTGAATGCCTCAGTGGAACAAATTCCGTCGCACAATCACGAAAATCGTTTAATTGATATCATTCGACGTTCTTGGGGAGAAGGGTCACCCCGTCGGTATAATTAGCCGGCGGGACGGTCTCCCCAAAAGACTTACATAACAAGGGATTTCCGATCATGGCCAAAAGTCAAAAACGCGGCAATCGCGAACCAAAGAAGCCTAAGCAGAACAAACCGGGTAAAGTTGAAAGTAAACTTTCTAATGTCGCTGCAACATTTGAAAACAAGTCCCATCCGCAGCCAAAGAAAGGTGGTAAAAAGTAATCCGGAAGCCCGAGTCAGGAATGCTTGTATAGGCAGTCTTCGGGCATAACGCCGCCCGGCGCCAAAGCCGTATTGTAGCGAAACTGGGTTGCGCAATATGGACACAGTATGACATTGGATAGACCCATATTCAAATAGATATGCGGATGGTCATGCGGAAGCGTCGCGCCAATGCATTCGAATTCCTTCATGCCGATCTGAATTTCTTTTATTCCATTGTCATTTCGCAGTTTGGCGAAGCAGCCAGGCTTGTTTACAGATCCGCCGCGCCCTCGGGGCGCGCTCGGCGAAAGCGAAGCCGGCGCTCCCAACCCGCCTCCCTCCGATTCCCAAAGATGAATGGCGTTAGAAATTCCTTTGTTCACCCCTGCAGGCATTTATCGCCTCGCCGCCGATTAGGCTTGTCGCATTCCCAGTCGTTTCCCGAATAATCAAGATGCGCACCCTCCGGAATAATGATGGCGGCGCACAAATTTCCGCTTGCTCTATACCCTCGTTCGCATGTCCATCCGGAACCATAAAGATTTCCTGTCAAATAGCCGTGCTCGGGCACACTCACCTTGACGCAGGCATCATCGGCGGCTCGAAAACCGCGGTCACACGCCCAGCCGCGGCCATGGGCTGAGACCACAAGAAACCCGTTTCTTGGCGCAATGACAGCCTCACAATGGCTGTCCGTAATACGATAGCCCTGGTCGCACTCCCATCCGCGGCCGTAAATTGTATTCGTTGCGAAGGCATTGTCGGGCACGATGACGGGGGCGCAATCTACATCGCGTGCGCGATATCCCCTTTCACACTCCCAACCTTTCCCGTAATTCGCTTCAGAAAGGTAACCATTGTCAGGCACTCTGATTGAAACGCAGGACTGACTGACTTTCCGAAATCCACGTTCGCAACTCCACTGGTCCCCGAAAGACGTCAGGTAGGCATTGGCCGGAAGTACGATCTTTGCACATAATCCTTCGGATTGATGATAACCGCGATTGCATTCCCAAGCACGACCATAAGAAGCATTCGTCGCGTAGGCGTTTTCAGGGATTACAATAGCAACGCACTCGCCTGCCTTTTCCTGAAACCCCTGGCCGCATTGCCCGCTGCCGCCATAACTTTTCTTGCTTGCCTTATCTGGCGTTTCGGAACTACGCGCTTGCGCATAGGCGGGCGCAGCGAGAGGAAGCGAAATCAGGGACGCGACCGGAAACACCGCGAAGAGCGTAACGACGTGTAGTGATTTCCAAAATCGGCTTGTCATCGTAAAACTATCTTTTCAAATTTATATCGGCAAACGGGCTACAATGCGCTCGCTCACAGCATTGAGATAAGCTTCCGTTTCTTGCTGATGGGAGCCAAGGATAGTTAGCCCTGGCCTATGAACGACACTCTTGAATCTTGTTAAAATACAAAACAATCGGCGAACAGACGATCCATTCTATCGCCTCAATTAGGTCTCTTGCATCTAGGTCTCTTGCATCCCGCCTACATACACGCAGACGCCCTCCGACCAGACTTTTTGCGGAGCCAGATCATTTCTCCCGCCCCCTTGCATGTGAACTAAAACACCCAATGACGCCAATCACGGGATTCAACGCTACATGCGCCAGTCGGCTGAATAGCTACGCCGCCATTTAAATAGCCTGTATACTGAACGACGGCTCGCGAAATGAGGCCCCGGCAAGCGCTCCCACTGAAACCCATCTGATGACGCATGAAGCTTATTCAGGAAGTCAAGAAAGGGAGGGGAGCCCCCTCCCAAGCTCATTTACGACTTTTTGTCTTCATTCGCCGGCGAAGCCGTTTTTTCCGCCTTTGGCGCAGCTCGGTCGCCCGCCGGCCCCGTTTTGGACGCATCGTCTTTGTTTGCTGGTTTAGGAGTTTTATCGCCTGGATTATCGCTTTTCTTAAACATTTTATATGACTTTCATTTTGCACAGCAATAATTTGCCGGTGCATTTGATAAAATGGGTACTCAGGCCCAGAAATACAATGGATGGGATCTAGATAGAAAATTTATTTTTTGTACTGATTTTTTCAAAATCCGGACCGAAGCATTAGACCTTGAAATAGCAAAGCCCGCATCGCGCCTCGCAGATCGAGCCCTGGCCAGCCCTACTGCGCTCTGTTGACGTTTCCTGAAATGTAAACCGCCCCGCCGCCGGGCTCGCTCTCGCGTAACCAACAAAAAAGCGCCGGCCCATCCGCCGGCGCCGCGCTTCCCTGATCGCTGAACCCCCAAAACCTACTGCCTACTGCCTACCCCCTATTCCCTACTCCCTACTCCCTACCACCTACTCCCTACTCCCTACGCCCTACTCCCTACTCCCTCTCCTTCACCCGATAACAACAGCGCCGGGCGCCGGCGAGGATATGCTCCTCGCGGGCGACCGCGACGTCCTTGCCCAACACGTCTGAAAAGACCTCAAGCTCGCCGGCGCATAGCCGGGTGCAGGCTTTCGCCGCCGAACAGATCGGGCAATGGTTCTCGATCAACAACCAGTCGGCGCCGTCCTGCTTCGCTTCGGCCATATAGCCTTCATCGGCGCGCGCTTTGGCGAGGCGCTTCACCCGCTCGCCGAGCGACCTTGCGGATGACAGTTTGGCGCCATAGGCGGCGCGCTGTTTGTCGCCATGCTGGCGGATGAAGCGGGCGAGTCCTTCGGGCCCGAACAGTTCCTCTACGGAATTGATCATCTCCACCGCCAGCGCCTGATGCGCGTCGGGAAAGACGCTGGCCGAGCTTTCGGTCAGCGTCCACAATTTCACCGGCCGCCCGCGCCCGCGCGCCTCCGACCGGGCGGTGACGAGGCCGTCTTTTTCAAGCTCATACAGTTGCAGCCGCACGGCCATGGCGGTGCGTTTGAGCGCCACGCCGAGCGCCCCGGCGCAAAGCGCGCCGCGCCGTTTCAACAGGTCGAGGATTTCGTCCCGCGTCGCCGGGTTTTTCGTGGGGCTGGCGGGGCTATCGACTTTTTCGATAGCGGGCTTCGATATTTTGCGCATTCGATATTTATAAAAGTTATTGCTTTCAAAAACAAGCACCATTATTGAAAGCATATCCTTTCGTAAATAACAGGAGGGCCGACATGACCGAGGCCAAGACGAAAGACCGAACCACCACCGAAAAACCCGCCGCCCAGCGGCTTGAACATGTCAATCTGATCGTCGTCGATCTCGACGGCGCCGCGCGCTTCCTGCAAGCGGCCTTTCCCGGCTGGCGCCGACGCGGCGAAGGCGACGACGCTTGGGAGGGCGCGCCGCGCCGCTGGTTGCATATGGGCGATGACGCCAATTACGTGACGCTCAACGAGTTCAAGCTGCCCGACGCCGCGAAGGGCCGCCATCGCGACCTGCAAAGCGCCGAACCGGGGCTTGCGCATATCGGCTTTGAGGTGGCCGATCTCGACGCGGTGCAGCGCCGCCTCGCCGCTGCGGGATACGCCCCCGATCATACGGGGCCGGACCATCCCCACCGGCGCAATGTCTACTACGTCACCGATGAAGGGCTCGAATTCGAATTCGTCGAATATTCAAGCCGCAATCCGGAAGAGAAAAATCTCTATCGATAGGAGGCTGTGATGCATGTATTCCGTATACAACATGATGGCGGCGAACTCGCCGAATTTCTGCGCCGGCTGATGGAGCGATCGGGCTAAAGCCGCGCAAAGACATGAAGGCGGTTCCCCATGGCGCGGCCCGGGGAACCGCAATTTGCACGAAATGCAGGCCGGCGTAATGAACGCCAAAATTGCGAGATTGAAAACATGACCACAACCCCGCCCCTTACCGCGCCGATTGTCGGCTTTGTCGGCTCCTCGCGCCGCAAAGGCGATACCGCGGCGCTCGCCCATGCGGTGTTCGCCCATCTCGACCATGCGGCGTTGATTGACGTCAGCGCACTGAATATCGGTCCTTACGACTATGGCCACGCGCATCGCGACGATGATTTCGCGAGCCTCGCCGAAGCCATGGCGGCAGCGCGGGTCATCGTCTTCGCCAGCCCGGTCTATTGGTATTCGATGACCGCGCAAATGAAAGCGGTGTTCGACCGGCTGTGCGACATGACCGAAATCTACAAGCCGCTGGGCAAGGCGCTCGCCGGCAAATCGATATTCGCGATCGCCACCGGATCTGCGCCCGAGGCGCCGGCTTCTTTCACCCAACCCTTCGCCGACACGGCCGGCTATTTCGACATGAGCTGGGGCGGCGTCCTTTATGTGCGCGGGCGCGAAATCGACACGCCTGCCGCCCAAAACGCAGCGCGGCTTTTCGCCGGCGAGATCGCCCGGCATGCGGGCGGGCGCATTGCGGCGCCAGCCTGACGGCGGGCCGGCGGTTTGGATCTGCACGTTTCGAAAGCTATTGCTTTCGATAAAAATCTGTTTATGGAAAGCAATAACTTTCGAAAAATGCGGGCGCGCCGGCGCGGCCTGCCCCACCCCTTGCCCAAACCAGGGCCGCGCGGATGCGCCCGCATTGCCGTAACAACAATCGGAGTTCTCACCTATGACCACATCTGACGGCAAGATTATCGGCCTGCTCGCCTCGGCGCGGTCCGACGGCAATACGGCGACGCTCGCAAAAGCGGTGTTCGCAAGGCTGGAAAACGCAACATTGCTGAATGTCGGCAATCTGAGCATTGCGCCTTTTTCTTACGACAACGCGCATGAAAATGATGATTTTCCCGATCTTGCCGAAGTGATGGCCTCGGCGCGCGCGCTCGTCTTCGCCAGTCCGGTTTACTGGTATTCGATGTCGGCGCAGATGAAGACGATGTTCGATCGCATGACCGACATGACGCGGTTTTACAAACCGTTGGGCAAGGCGCTCGCCGGCAAGGCGATGTTCACGATCAGCACCGGCTCCGGCCCCGCCGCGCCTGATTCCTTCACCCAGCCTTTCGCCGACACGGCCGCCTATTTCAACATGACATGGGGCGGCGGCCTGCATGCGCCGGGCGGCGAGGCCGCCAGCGCCGAAAGCGCGGCGGCGGCCGTTGAATTTGCAGCTAAGATCAACGCGCTGGCAAGCATCGACGCCTGACACCGCGCCGCCAGAGCCGGCGCAACGCCCGCCCCGCGCTTCATGTCCGCCATACCCTCTCATCGCGCGCCGCCTTACGGCGTTTTCATGGCCGGCGCCGCGCGAAGCGCCTATCTTCCGCCGCTTTTGCGGGCGAGAACCCCACCTTGGACCCTGCGCATGGGCCGGGCCCCTCTCCGCGCGCAGGGCTCGCGCAGATCCGCCGCCCGGTAGGAAACCGGCCCAAAGCGTGCAAGAAATGAAGGCGTTGAGGACAAGACGCGCGCGGCGCGTATGTTTGAGTGGGTATGGGCGACAAAGAACGAGCGAAGGCCGGGGTGACCTCGACGCTTTGGGCGGATCTAAAACGCGGGGCGGCGGCCTTTCGCGGCGATTTCGGGCGGCTGTTGAAGCGCCCGGCCCGGCAAACGCCGCGCGAGCCTTATGCGGAGGCGACGAAATATCCCAAACGCCCCGGCGACGGCGCGGCCTGGCGGGAGCTTTTCGGCTCGACCGCGCTGGCGCTTGTCTCTATCGGTTTTCTCGGCGCAATCGTCGTTACCGGCTTCGCCTTCATCACCATGGCGCCGCGGGTGCCGGACGGCGCGGATCTGTGGAACGTCAATCGCCAGGCGGCGATCATCGTGCTCGACCGCAATGGCGAGGAGATCGCCGCGCGCGGCGCGCGCTATGGCGAACATGTGGACCCGGCGGAGCTGCCCGATCATTTGATCAAGGCGATCCTCGCCACCGAGGACCGCCGCTTTTACGACCATCCCGGCATCGACTGGCGCGGCGCGGTGCGGGCGATGCTGGCCAATCTGCGCTCCGGCGGCATCGCCGAAGGCGGTTCGACCATCACCCAGCAACTGGCGAAAAACCTCTTCCTGTCGCCGGAGCAAACCTATAGCCGCAAGGCGCGCGAGGCGCTGCTCGCCCTGTGGCTCGAAGGCCATTATTCGAAAGACGAGATTCTCTCGCTTTATCTCAATCGCATCTATTTCGGCGCCGGCGCCTATGGGGTGGAAAGCGCGGCGCAGACTTATTTCGGCAAATCGGCCCGCGATGTCAGCCTTGCCGAGGCGGCGATGCTCGCCGGCCTGCCGAAAGCGCCCTCGACCTATGCGCCGACGCAAAACCCGCAAGGGGCGCAGCGTCGCGCGGCGGCGGTGCTCGATAATCTGCTCGAGATCGGCGAAATCGAACCCTTCGCCGCCCGCGAAGCGCGCTTGCAGCCGCCGACGATCGTCCGCCAGAATATCGACAGCGATCTCGGCTATTTTTTCGACTACGCCGCGGCGGAAGCGAAAAAGCGCGCGCCCAACGCCGCCGGCGACGTCATCGTCACCACCACGATCGACCAGAAATTGCAGCGCGATGCGGAAGCCGCGGTCAAGGCCGCGCTTACCGTTGAGGCGCGCCTCAAAGGCGCCGACCAGGCGGCGCTGGTCGCTTTTGACGAGACCGGCGCCATGCGCGCCATGGTGGGCGGCCGAAGCTACAAGGAAAGCCAGTTCAACCGCGCGGTGCAGGCCAAGCGCCAGCCGGGCTCCGCGTTCAAACCATTCGTATATGTCGCAGCGATGGAAGCGGGGCTGACCCCCAATTCGCGCTTTGTCGACCAGCCAATCGATATTGGCGGCTGGAAGCCTTCCAATTACACGCCGGGCTATGCGGGGCCGGTGCGCTTGTCCGAAGCGCTGGCGAAATCAATCAACACCATCGCCGTTCAGGTGACCGAACAGATCGGCCGCGGCAAGGTGGTCGAGGCCGCCAAGCGCCTCGGCATTCGTTCGGAAATCGCGCCGCACCGCTCGATCGCGCTCGGCGCCGTCGATGTCACGCTCGATGAACTGACCGGCGCCTATATCCCCTTCGCCCGCGACGGCCTCGCGCCGCAGCCCTATGCCATCGAAAAGATCGAGACCCGCGACGGCGAGATCTTGTACCGGCGCCAGAACGCCAATCCGGCGCGGGTGATGAGCCGCGACGTGGCGCGCCAAATGAACCATCTGCTGTATCAGGTGATGCTGTCGGGCACCGGGCGGCGGGCCTATCTCGGCCGGCGCCATGCGGCGGGCAAGACCGGCACCACCAATGACTGGCGCGATGCATGGTTCGTCGGCTACACGCCGCAATTGATCGCCGGCGTCTGGGTCGGCAATGACGATTACACGCCGATGGACAAGGTCACCGGCGGCTCAATCCCGGCGCTGGTCTGGAAGGAATTCATGCTGTCCGCCCATCAGGGCCTGCGCGTCGAAGACATGGAAGGGGCCTATCCGGCGGCGTCCTACGCCGCCGAGCCGGTGCTGCTTGATTTTTACACGGATGTCTCGCGCAGCTTTGGCCGCGTGCGCCGCGACGGCAATGAGCGGCGCGGGCGGCGCTTGCGCTAGGCGCCCGCCCGATCATCGAAATCGGCCATTGAAACCGCTTGCAGACCCTGGTTGCAAAGCTTGGTTACCGGCGATCACAATCGCGCGGGGCGGCGCCTTTGCGGATTGCCGCCAGCGCCCGCCCTGCCCATTATACCGGTTTCGCTTCAGGGGTGAGACTTGGAATGGATGTCCTTGACGACGTATTGAGTACGCTGGCGCTGAAAGGCGTGCTTTATTTTCGTACGGATTTTTCCGGTCCGTGGAGCGTGCAGGTGCCGAACCTTGAGGGCGCGGCGCGCTTTCACCTGGTGGTCGAGGGCGAATGCCATGTGAGCGTCGCCGGCGGCGCCGACATCACCTTGCGCGCCGGCGACCTCGTGCTGATCCCCGCCGGCGCATCCCACATTCTTTCCGAACAGCCCGCCGACAGCGCGCCGCCGCTCGAAACCGTGCTTGAACGGGCCGGCTATGACGGCAAGGGCGTGCTCGCGATTAATGATGGCGACGCCGCCGCCAAGACGCAGATGGTTTGCGGGCATTTCACCTTTCGCGACGGCGCCGACCACCCGCTCCTTCGCGCCCTGCCGCCGCAACTCGTCATCACCGCCGGCGACCGCGCCCGCGCGCCGCTGCTCGATGAAACGCTGCGGCTGCTGACCCGGCGGATTTTCGAGGCCGGCCCCGGCTCATGCGTCGCTGTTACCCGGCTGTCTGAAGCCGCCTTTGTCGAATTATTGCGCGCCGGCGTGCGCGAAGCGCCGGAAATGGCCTCGGTCCTGGCGGCGCTGGCTGACAAGCAAATCGGCCGCTCACTCGAAATCATGCATGCGCGCCCGCAAGAGGTCTGGACGGTGGAGACGCTCGCCCAGGAGGCCGGCATGTCGCGCAGCCGTTTCGCGGAGAAATTCCGCGGGCTTATCGGCATGAGCCCGCTCGCCTATCTGAGCGAATGGCGGCTGCAAAAAGCCCTGTCGCTGCTTGATAATGGCGGATGCACGGTGCAACAGGCCGCGGCCCGCTCCGGTTATCAGAGCGCTGCGGCGTTCTCGCGGGCCTTTTCGGCGAAATTCGGCGCGGCCCCGACGGCCTATCGGCGGCTTCACGCTTGAAATTTTGCAGATCGTCCGGAAGAGATTGCCGATAATCCCGTTCTTCCGCGCAAATATTGATTGATCGTCCCAACCCTCACAAATCATCCTCATCAACAAGGCAACGACGCTGCACCCGCTTCAACGCCCTCGCGGCCGGCGATTGTCACTGTACCGATTGAAAGGATGTTACGATGATTAAGAAGACTCTTCCCGTTATCGCACTTGCCGTCGCGGCTGTTGCTTCGCCGGCTTTCGCTGCTGACGAAAACAACGTTGTTCCGGGCATGACCGCCGCTGGCGCGCCGCTCGGCCTGCATGGCGTTGACCCGGTTGCGTTTGTCGAGCTCGGCAACCGCGTTGACGGCACCGCTGAATACACCGCCATCCACGACGGCGTTGCTTACTACTTCGCCAGCCGCGACAACATGAACAACTTCCGTCGCTCGCCGGAGAAGTTCATCCCGGCCAATGGCGGCTTTTGCACTTTCGGCGTTTCCGTCGGCAAGAAATTCGACGGCGACCCGCAATTCTCTGACGTTCACAACGGCACGCTCTATGTCTTCCTGAACGAAGAGATCTTCCGCATGTACCAGAAAGACAAAGACGGCACGATCAAGAAAGCCGCCGACAACTGGAAGAAGATCAAGCACACCGCATCTGCCGAGCTCTAAGAGCCCTCGGTAAATTCGCGGCGCGCCAGTTGGTTTCAACAACGGCGCGCCGCCCTTTGCAAAAGGATCAACGCCATGACCACTATCGACCATCTCAGCGTCGGCGTCCCGGCCCTCGACAGCGCGGTTGCGTTTTATGACGGCCTGCTCGACACGATCGGCGTCGCCCGTCTCGCGACCACGGACGGTTTCGCCGCTTACGGCGTCGGCTCGCCGGCGTTCCTGTTGATGCTGCCGTTTGACGGCAATGCGCCGACTTCCGGCAACGGCGTGCACATCGCATTTCGCGCACCGGCCAAAGAGGCCGTCGACGCGTTCCACAAATTCGCCATCGACAATGGCGGCGCGTGCGAAGGCGCGCCCGGCCCGCGCGACGGCTATCCGATGGATGTACACACCGCTTATGTGCGCGACCCGTTCGGCAACAAGCTGGAAGTCATTTTCAACGGCTTCGCAGCGTAAGGCAGCAGGGGAAAACACATGGAAACCGCATTCTTATATCTGACGCTGTCGGGCGTTCTCACCATCTTGATGTGGACGCCTTATATCGTGGCGCGGATCTTCGTCTGGGGGCCGCTCACCTTTCTCGGCAATTATCCGAAAGGGTTTCCCGCCGAGCAGCCGACGCCCCCGCTCTGGGCGCAACGGGCCCAGCGCGCGCATCTGAACATGGTCGAGACCATGCCGGCCTTTATCGCCGTCATTCTCGGCGCAGATTACCTGCTTGGCGAAGCCGCCGGTCCGGTGATCGGCTTCTGGGCGCAGGTCTTCTTCTTTGCCCGCGTGGTGCATGCGGTGGTCTATATTCTTGGCGTTCCGGCGCTGCGCACGCCCACCTATCTCGTTTCATGGGCTGCGATTCTCATGATTGCCCGTGAGGTTCTGCTATAGGGCCCTTGCGTCCCGTTGCTACGGCCCATCCTTACGGAGCATGAAGATGCGGGGGCGCCGGCCTCCCGACCATGACTGGTTCCCCCGCATCGCTTTTCTTTTGGGACAATCCGGCCTCTCCGGGCGATTTGCTCAAATCAACCACCCTCGCCCGGAAAATAACGTATTCTGAACTTTCTTGCGCCATAACCGATATCCAGATGGAAAAAGTCCATCGGAAGTGAACGTTATGTTGGCGAGCGGAAAAGCAGCAGGAAAAGCGATCGTTAAGGACGCCGTCTATTACGGCCCTGGCGCCGTGGCGCTCCGGGCGCCTGCCGGCGAATATGACATCGAACGCAATTGCGACTGCATCGGCTTTTGCGATTGCAATGGCGACATCGCCTTCACGCTGTCGCTCGACGCTTTCATCCAATATCTCAATGAAGGCCGCATCGCGCTGGTGGGTTAACCGCGCGGCGGCGTTTAATATTCCAGCAGATCGCGCGGCGCATAAGCGTCCGGCGGCGCGAGGCGCCAGCCGGTTCCGTCATTGCATGCCGCACCCTCCCATTCCGCCCGCTCGGAATAGATATTGATCCGCTGGCGGAAATTCCGGCACAGCAGCGGCTTCCTGATCGGGCCGCCGGCAAGCTCCAGCTCGGTTCCCGGCGCCTTGACCAGAAGATCGCCGAAGACATAGCCGCGCACCGCGCCATCCGCCGCCACCAGCATCCAGTTGCGGTCCGTCACGCGCCCAACCACATCGACGCCGGCGCCGGACGGCAGCACTTCGACCGAGCGCGCATGGGTGCCCGGCCCGAGGCGCACATTGGAATTGCGCGTCAGCACGTAAAGGCCGAGATCGGTCTCCACCACATGATTGAGCTCAAAATCGCCACGCGCCGCCTCGATGCGCGCATCCGGGTCGCCTTTGAGATTGGCGAGCGCATATTCGAGTGGCTCGACCACGCCGCGGGCGCGCGCGCCGCTCCAGCCCTGCGGCTTGCCGGTCGTCATGGCCTGGGTGAACGCATAAGCCAGCGCATCGCGATCGCGGCCGGAAAGCGCAATCTCATCCGGCGCGCCGGCGGCGAAATCCGCCGCATCGCCCGCAAACGGATCAAGCTCCGACAGGCTCGCGCAGGCCGAGATGGCCAACGCCGCGATAAGCGCGGGCGCGGCTTTTGAAGCAAATTTTAGGCGCTGACGGTCGCGCGCAAAAAAACCGGAACGATGCATTGGCTGCCCTCCATTTGCCGCCTCGCGGCGAGGATTTGTTTACGTTTGTTGCACAGTCTTAAACGCTTGTGGAGGCGTCAGAATGGCAGGCCGGTCTCAATTGAAACAATTTATCGAGCGCGCCCGCGACGGCTCCAGCGGAGCGCGCGCGGCGCTGCTGCGCGATCTTGCGGATCTCTATCTGGCCCAGCCCAACGCCCTTTCCGACAAGGCGCGGACAGGGTTCGACGCAGTGATGGCGCAGCTTTGCAGCCAGGCGGACCCGGCGACCCGGCGCGCGGTCGCCGCGCGCATCATGGATGCGCCGGCCGCACCCAAACAGCTCATGGTGCAACTGGTCCGATCGGAGATCGACATCGCCGCGCCGCTGCTGCGCCATGCGCTGACCCTGAGCGACGACGAGCTTATCGCGGTGATTGACGAGGCCGAGCCCGAGCGCCTGGCCGCCATCGCCGCACGCAAACGGCTGAGCGCCCGCCTCGTCGACAGGCTTATCGCATCCGGCGATGACGGCGCCATGGCGGCGCTGGTCGGCAATCATGGCGCGGCGTTGTCGCCCGGCGCGATGCGCCGCCTGCTCGCCGCCGCCCGGCGCGATCCGGCGTTGCAGCGCCCGCTGACCTTGCGCTACGACTTGCCCGCCAATCTCCTGATTCGGATGTTTTTCTTCATCTCCCCGGCCTTGCGCCAGGACTTGCTTGCGCGGGCCGGGATGATCGACCAGGCGCTGGTCTGCGAGGCGATCGATTCAACCCGCGAGGCGCTGCTTTCCCCGGCCGCTGACGATGGCGGCGAACAAGCGGAGGCGCGCGCCGTCCTGATGGAAAAAGCCGCGTCCGGGCGCATTGACGAGGCGCTGCTCATTGCGCTGCTGAACGCCGGCGAGGCCGCTATGGCCGAGCTGGCCTTCGCCTATATCGCCGGCATCGATGCCGAGGATGCGCGGGCGATATTCAAGGACGCGTCGCTGGAAACGCTGGCGGTCGCCTGTCGCGCCTCCAGCCTGTCGCGCGACATGTTCGCGGCGCTGGCGCGCAACATCACCGGCGCAAGCGGCGGACGCCTGCCTTCGGATAATCCGCGTGCGCCGCTTATGCTCGACCTTTATGAGCGGATCTCGCCGGAGATCGCCGAACGGCTGATGCGCTTCTGGCGCATGCGCGCGCGCGCCGGGCAGGACGCGGCGAAAGTCGCCTCGCTCCTCAAAGGGGCCGACAACGCCTCGACGCCCCGGCCTCATGCAGGCTAATGCGCAAAGCCGCAACGCCGCTAGTCGAGAAACGCCCGGCCTTCACGATCCTCGATTTCGACGACCCACAAATCAGGATCAATCGCAACCTCCTTGCCGAGCCAGGCGTCAATCTTCATCTCTATTTCATCTGTTTGCTGATCTTCACCCAACGGTTCGCGCCACACGGCGTTGCCGTCAAGGTCTCGGCTTTGAATGAACAACCGCGCCGCGCCGCGCCCCATAAACACTTTCACGGCGACCGCCCCCGCATCCGGATCGCCGCGCCGGACAACGGTGGCGAAAGCCCCCGCCCCTTGCGCCCGGCGCAGATGCGCCGCCACCCGCAGATGGGTTTTCACTCGCGGTTCGGTCATCACAATGCTCCGGGTCCGGCGCCATGCGCGCGGCGCCGTCTTGTCGAATTTCGCCGGCCTGCGCAAGCGCGCATCGCACTGCACAAAAGGGATTGCGCCGCGGCGCTTTGGCGATTACGCTCAGGATCACTAGGGGAGAGATTCAATATACCAACGAAGTATGCGGGGGCGGCGCCGTATTGCACCCTGCAGGCTTCATCCGCACGCTGTCATTAGCGCTTGCGTTTTTCAGCAAGATAATTTAGTACGATTAGTAACATTTTAACCACTGTGATTAGCCATTGTGAAACGCGATCATGCCTAGCGCCGAACACCGAAAACTCACCGAGCTTGAAGGTTCCGCCCTCGCCATCATCGCGCGAAACGGCGCCTGCACCGCCTATGCGATCAAGGAGACCTTTCGCAAATCCCCGTCTTCCTTCTGGTCGGGCAGCGCCGGCGCGGTCTATCCGCTGGTCAAGCGGCTCGAGGCGCGCGGATTGATAACCTCGCAAGCCGACGAGAATGACGGCCGGGCGCGGCGCGAATTCACGATCACGACCGAAGGCGAAGCGGTGCTCGCCGACTGGCTCACCGATGTCGAGCGCGCCGCCAATCCCGGTTACGACCCGTTGCGCACAAGGCTGTTCTTCGCCGAGCTGATGCCTGAGGGCGTGCTGGACGGGTTTCTCACGGAAGTCGACGCCAAGATGAGGGCGAATGGCACGCCGCCGGATATGGAGCTGCGCCATGTGCCCTCCGTGCACTGGATCTGGCGCCGCTTCCGGCATGGCGCGCTCGCGGCCTTTTCCAACTGGCTGAAAGACAATCAGGCCGAACAGCGCCCTGACGCAGCCGGCCCTGCCGCTCGTCCGGCCGCGCGCCAATAAAAATACCCACCCCCCATATCGCCGCGCCGGCAAATATGTTTAGACCGTCCAAAGATTAGCGCGGGCCAATACACCGCGCCGCATGAACGCGCGCCTCAATCGCGGAGGATGATCCTTGGCGAAAACCATCCGTACACTGTCGGCGCTGTTGCTCGCCGCCTTCATCCTGATCGCCGGCAACGGCCTGCAAGCGACGCTTTTGTCGGTGCGCGGCAATATCGAAGGCTTTCCGCTCAGCCTTATCGGCCTGTTGATGTCGGCCTATTTCTTCGGCTTTATCCTTGGCTGCCGCTATGCGCCGCATCTGGTCAAGCGCGCTGGCCATATTCGCGCCTTTACCGCGCTCGCCTCTGTCGCCTCGGCCTCGGCGCTGGCGCATGCCATGGCGGTCGAGGCCGGCGTCTGGATCGGCCTGCGCGCCGTCACCGGCTTTTGCCTTGCCGGCCTTTACATGATCCTTGAAAGCTGGATCAACGAAACCGCGACCAACGAGACCCGCGGCAGCATTCTCGCCGTTTACCGCATTACAGACCTGACCGCCGTGACCGTCGGCCAGTTGCTGCTGGCAAGCGCCGACCCGGCGCATTTCACGCTGTTCGCGGTCGTCTCCATCCTGATTTCGCTAGCGCTGGTGCCGGTGGCGCTGACCACCGCCGCCGCCCCGCAACCGATTTCCAATGCGGCGCTCGACCTGCGCAAAATTTTACGCATTTCGCCTTTGGCTGCGGCGGGCTGTTTCGCTGTCGGCGCGGCGAACGGCGCGTTCTGGGCGGTCGGCCCGGTTTTCGTGCAGCGCCTCGGCTATGAAATTTCGCTGGTCGCCGCCTTTATGAGCGCGGTCGTCATCGCTGGCGCGGCATCGCAATGGCCGCTTGGTTTTGCTTCGGACCGGGTCGACCGGCGTTATGTGATCATCGCGGTTGCGGCGGCCTGTGCGGCGAGCGGCGTCGCGCTTGGTCTCGCCGGGGGGCAAGCGGCCGCGCTTCTCCTCACCGGCGGCGTTGCGTTCGGATTTTTCGCCATGCCGCTTTTCGGCCTGGCGATCGCCCACGCCAATGACCGCGCCGAACCGGATGAATATGTCTCGCTTAATGCCGGCCTGTTGCTGCTTTACGGCGCGGGCGCGGTCGCCGGCCCGGTCATCGCGCCGCTGATCATGCAAGGCGCAGGCGCAGGCGCGTTGTTTTTCTACACCTCCGGCGTCTATTCCCTACTGGCCCTGTTCGGCCTTTATCGCCTAACGCAACGCGAGGGCGTCAGCGAAGACCACCGCGAAGACTTTGTCTCCGTACCCAGAACATCGCCCGGCGTGTTTGAAATGAACCCGCATCTGGAACCGGACGAAGCCGTTGAAAAAAAAATCGAAGACAACGCTGAAGCGCGCTAAGGCCCCGTCTCACGCGCCGGCGATCCGCGCCAGCAAGGCGGCGAGGCGCGCGGCCTCGGCTGGCGTCAGATGCGCGCCCATCTGCGCCTCGATTGCGCCGGCGTAAACCGGCCACATGCGCTTGAGCACGCCCCGTCCCTGCCGGGTGATCGCCAGCATGCGGCCGCGGCCATCCGCCGGATCGACGGATTTTTCCGCATAGCCCGCATCCGCGAGCCGGTCGGCGATCCGCGAGATATTATATTGCGGCAACAAGAGCCGCGCTTCGAGCGCTTGCAACCGCAAGGGCGCGCGCGCTTTTCTGAGCTCCAACAGCGCGTCATACCAGGCGAGCGGCGGCATGCCGGCTGCTTTCAGCGCCGCCTCAACGCCTTCATAAGCCGCGCGATGGGCGCGCAGCAGCATCGCCCAGGCGGCGACGGTCTGTTCGTCCGGTTTCGTCATCACCGGCTTGTTACATGCACCTGCATTGAAACGCCAGTCGGGGTTTTTTATGCGTTTGCATGCAATAATAGCGGAACACGCCCATGTCCCACGCGCCGCACAGCGAATTTCATCTGGTCAGCCATCATCTGTGCCCTTACGTGCAGCGCGCCGTGATCGTGCTGACCGAAAAGAAGATCGACCATCGACGCACCTATATCGACCTTGCCAACAAGCCGGACTGGTTTGTCGCGCGCTCGCCGCTGGGGCGCACGCCATTGCTCGAGATTGGCGATGCGGTTGTTTTCGAAAGCCAGGTGATCGCCGAATATCTCGACGAGATCACCGGCGGCGCGCTGCATCCGCGCGACCCGCTGGCAAAAGCGCGTTGCCGGTCATGGATCGAGTTCGGATCGGAAACGCTGAACGCCATTGCCGGATTTTACAATGCGAAAACGCCAGACGCCTTTGCGGAAAAGACCGCGGGCTTGCGCGCCAAATTTGAACACATCGAGCGCGAGATCGACGGGCCATGGTTCGCCGGCGAGAATTTCACGATGATCGACGGCGTCTGGGGCACGGTGTTCCGCTATTTCGACGTGTTCGACGCGATCAGCGATTTCGGCGTGCTTGACGGGCTTGGCGCCGTCGCCGCCTGGCGCGCGAAGATCGCCGGACGCCACTCCGTCAAAAGCGCGGTGACGGACGATTATCGCGAAAGACTGACCGCGTTTTTGAAAGCCCGCGACGCGCATCTGTCGGCATTGATCGGAAAATAGGCAGCGATTACGGCAGACGTTTTACGCCGCGTGCCGGCCCATGCGCTCGCGCCGGAATTGCGCGACACGGTCGAGCTGGCTTTGAATGTCGGCGCCGCCGCCGGGCAGCGTCGCCGCGTGCATTTCCTTCAGGCTGCGGCGTATGGGAAGATAAAAGCGCGCGACCGTGCCTTCGCCCGGCGCCGAGGCCAGTTTCAACGCGCCGCCATGAAGCTTTGCGAGCTTATAGGCCATGGAAAGGCCGAGACCGGTTCCGGTTGCTCCGCGCACGCCGCTTTTGTGAAGATTGGTGAACCGCTCGCCCAGCCGCGCCAGCGCCGTCTGGCTCATGCCGACGCCGGTATCGGCGACAGTAAATTCAATCGCGCCACCGCGTTCCGCCACGCGCAGCGTCACCGCGCCGGCGGCGGTGAACTTCACCGCATTATTGAGCAAATTGATCAGGATGCGCCGCACCGCGTTCTGATCGATCATGGTCTCCGGCAGGCCGTTTTCGATCTCAATATTGAGCGACAGGCCGGCGCGCTCCGCCTCGCTGCGGACCATTTCCGCGCAGGTTCTGGCGAGCGGCGCGGCCGCGACAAGCGCCGGCGCCAAATCATAGCGCCCCGCGTCAAGGCGTGCGGCGTCGAGGATCGAAGCGATCAGCTCGCCCGCATGGCCGCCGGTCGCGTGAATGAGCTCGGCATATTCCTTGTATTTTTCATGGCCCAGCGGCCCGAAAGCTTCGGACCGCAACGCCTCGGCGAATTGGACGATGGCGTTGAGCGGGGTTTTCAGCTCATGGCTGAGATCGGCGAGCATGTCCGCGCCGCCTTTATCCGTCATGCGCGCGCCGCGTTCCGACGCCGCGCGGCGCTCGCGCAGGGCTGCAAGCTCCGGCCCGCGGTCGCGGATCAGCGCCGAAAAGGCGTTGCCGCTGGTGACCAGCGCGATCTCCGCGAAAATCGCCCCGGCCTGCGGGCGCAGCATCCGGAATTTCACCCGCTCGGCAGGCTGGTCGGCGCTTTTGGCGCAGGCGCGCGCCATGGCCTGCTTGATTTCCCCGCGATCTTCGCGCCCGGCAAAATCGAGGATCGAACGGCCGCGCAATTCCGTTTCCCGGCCCATGGCCGCCTCGGCCCCGCGGCTCATGGCGAGAATTTCGCCATCGAGGGACAACCGCAACACCCAGTCGCCCTGGCTGGCGCGCCATTCGACCGCCTCCCGGCCTTTGCCGGTCAGCTTCCCGAAAAATGCAAAAGGTCGAAATGCCATCCGAAACCTTTGTCCCTGCCAAAGCGGCGTTCGCGTTGCGAGAACCGCCCTCGCTTTCGCATGGGAGAATCGATTCGTTAACGCCCATTCACCATGCGCCAAGGGACGTTACCAAAAGATTAACCCGAAAAATCCCGAAATCTCGCCCGCAAGCAGCGCAAAACGGTCGAATTTGACAAGAATTCCGTTAGGATGATGAGCGTCGCATTAACGGATGGGGCGATAGGGTGACGATGCTGCAAGATGTCGTCACAAGTGGGAGCATTCATGTCTCAGTCGCGTAGAATGAAGTGGCCGCGTAGCTTGTCTGGAATTCAGGGGCGCCGCGCGGGACAGCGAAAGGTCCGCCCGGCGGCGGCGTTCGCTGCGCTGGCCGCCGGTTTTGTCGCCACCGCCGTTTCCGCCGACACCCTCGCCCAACCGAAAGACAACACGCTCGAACGCCAGGCCGCGGATTATGTCCGCTTCCGCGAGGATGTCGCCGCCATCGAGGCGATGCCGTTCACCGATGAGGAAGTCACCCGCGAAGCCCATCGCCGCCTCGCCGCCCATGACTCAGAAGGGCTTTCGGGCGGCTGGGTCGCCTATGCGGCGCTGGTCGCCGCTGATTCCCCCGCCTTCGCCGCAGCGCTGCAAGAGGAAATCAAGAAGAAGCCGAGCCGCCGCAAAGGCGTCATTGGCGGCGTGAACGGGCTGATGGCGAATATCGCCGCCGATCCGCATTTTCTGCGAAACCTGCCTGGCGCCGAGGAAGCAATCGCCAGCGTGCTCGCCATGACAGTGCAGGACGGCGCCCGCATTACCGCGCTCGGCGAAGCTTTCAAGATGCAGGCTTACGCCTTGCAAAAGACGAGCTGGGGCAAGAAACGGATTTCACCGCCGCAATCGCGCCTCGATGAAGCGCGCAGCTTTGGCCTTGCCCGCGCCGAACCGGCGACGCCGGTGTTTGAACGCGCCAATCTCGGCGGCGTCATGGCGCCGTCGCTCGCCAAGGCGCGCGCCGAATGGGCCGCCGACTGGGGCGCGGAGAGCATTGAGGGCCGCGTCAGCGAGAAAAACGCGGAGGTCATCATCGACCGCATTCTCAATCTCGCGGCGCGTTATTCAACGAATTCGCTCAATCCCCGCCTGGTTGAAGTCTACGCCCAGAACGCCAAGGCCGAACGCTGCCTTTCCCTGGCCAAGCTGACCCTCGATCAATGCATCGCCGCGACTCGCACGCCTTATGAGGAAGCCTTCTGCCTCGGCGAGCATGGCCTTAAAGACGTCGCAACCTGCAATGGCTGGGTCGCCGACGCCGGCGCGAGCTGAGCGGCTCGTCAACAGCGTAATCGCCAATTGCAGCGCCGTAGCTTTGCGGCGCTGTTGGTTTTGACCGATCCCCGTCTTTCCCGTGCTATGCTGAAAGGGCCATGATGACGGGGGCCATGTTGACGCAAAAACCCTCCCCAGAGTGCTGGGCGGAACGGCGCGCGGCGATGATTGCCCGCCAGCTCAAGGCGCGCGGCATCGCCAATGAGGCGTTGCTCGCCGCCATGAGCGCGGTCCCGCGCGAGGCCTTTGTGCCTGAGGCGAAACGCGCCGCCGCCTATGACGACAGCGCCCTGCCGATCGCCGCCGGCCAGACCATCTCGCAACCCTTTATTGTCGCCCGCATGCTGGAACTCGCCGAACCCGGAAAAGGCGAGAGGGCGCTCGAGGTCGGCGCCGGTTCCGGCTATGCGGCGGCGGTGCTCGGCCGTCTATGCGCGCGGGTATTCGCCATTGAGCGGCACAAGGCGCTGGCTGAGGAAGCGGCGGCGGTGCTCGCACGCTTTGGCGCCGGCAATGTCGAGATCATCCATGGCGACGGCGCCGAGGGGCTCGCCCGCGCCGCGCCGTTCGACGTGATTATCGTATCGGCCGGCGGCGCGGAGATCCCGCCGGCTTTGCGCGCCCAGCTCTCCATTGGCGGGCGCCTCGTCATGCCGGTGGGCCGCGCGCCCGGCGGGGTGCAGACCCTGATCCGGCTTATCCGCACCGGGCCGGAAACATTCGAGACCGCCTATTTCGATCCGGTGGTGTTCGTGCCGCTGATCGGCGGCAAAGCAGATTGAACCACTTCCGGCGATCAGACCTTTAAGGCTTGCGACCGCGACCGCCGGCGGCGCTTCAGCTTGCGCCCGACAGCGGCGATCGCTTCGATCGCCGGCAACAGGCCGCGCCCGTCCCGGGTCAGTGAATATTCAACCGAGGGCGGCGATGTCGGCTTGACCGTGCGCTCAATGACGCCTTTTTCCTCAAGCTCTTTCAGCCGCGTCGTCAGCATCTTCGCGGAGACTTTCGGGATGTCGAGCCGCAATTCGGAAAACCGGCGCGGCCCGCCGCCAAGGCTCCACAAGATGCTCGCCGTCCAGGCGCCGCCGATAATCTTCATGCATTCCGACAACGGACATTCATAACCGGGCGCGGGCGGGCTTTGATTTTTGCGGACTTTCAAACTCATAGCCGTAAACCAGGTTACCATGCGGAAACGTGGTTTTTTAATATCACAATGATATGTGGTTTACAAAAGTAACCTCCGCTTCCTAAATCGCGCACATGTTCAACCGGCTCGATTATCAGGAGCAGCCACATGAAACTCTATTACGCACCCGGCGTATGCTCGCTTGCGTCCCATATCGCCCTTACCGAGGCAGATGCGAATTTCTCGCTTGAGAAAGTCGACTATAAGGCAAAGCGCACCGAAACCGGCCAAGACTATCTCGAAATCAACGCCAATGGTTATGTGCCGGCGCTCGGCCTCGACAGCGGCGACATTCTCACCGAAGGCCCGGCCATTTTGCAGTTCATCGCCGACACCCATCGCGACGCCGGCCTCGCCCCGGTGAACGGCACGGTGGAGCGCGCGCGCGTCAATGGCGTGCTGAACTTTGTCGGCTCGGAGCTGCACAAGGCGTTCTCGCCGCTATTCGCCGCAACGCCGCCGGAAGGCGAAGCGCGCGAAGCCGCGCTCGCCAATATCGCAAAGCGTTTCGACTATGTCGAAAACCTTTTGGCGGATGGGCGCAAATTCATCACCGGCGATGATTTCACCATTGCCGATGCTTACCTTTTCGTGGTGTCGAACTGGTCGAATTTCGTCAATGTCGACCTGACGCCCTGGCCGAATGTCGTCCGCTTCGTTGAGCGCGTCGCGGCGCGCCCGTCAGTGCAAAAGGCGATGCGCGCCGAAGGCCTGATCGACGACGCTGCGTAAACAACCCGTTCGTTCCGCCCATTCCCGATGCTGAGGGGATGGGCGGGCGAAGGACGCTTTGAAACATTCCCTGTAAATGGCGCCGATTGATGCAGCGATATAACGATATCCTCAGCGTGCTGAAGCATTATTATGACGGTCTTTTCTACTGCGATGCAGAATTGTTGAAGACCGTGTTTCACGAAAGCGCGCATTACCATACGACGTCGCCGGGCGAACACCTTCATTACGACATGAAGGAGTACATGGCGGTGATCGAAAGCCGCACGCCGCCGGCGCAAAGCGGCGATGTTTACGGCTATGATGTCGAAACCATCCGCATCGCCGGCGACGATACAGCGTTTGCGGTTCTGCGCTGCACGATGATGGGCAAGCATTTTACCGATTTCCTGTCATTCATTCGCGAGAACGGCGAATGGCGGATCATCGCCAAGGTTTTCCATTACGATCCTGTTGTTCCATAGAAGGAGAGACCCCATGCCTTACGTCAATATCAAGATCACCCGCGAAGGCGGCGTCACCCCGGCGCAAAAGGCCGAGCTGATCAAGGGCGCCACCGATCTCTTACAGCGTGTGCTGAATAAACACCCTGCCACCACCGTTGTTGTGATCGACGAGGTGGAGCTGGAAGGCTGGGGCATCGGCGGGTTGCCGGTGGAAGAATATCGCCGCCAGACGGCGAAGGCGTAAACCGATGCGCGTCAATGCAGACCTTACCAAGCCTGCGCGCCTTGACGTGGCCGGCGCGCAATGGACGCCCTCGCCGCTGCCGGGCGTCGACCGGCTGATGCTCGACCGCGTCGGCGACGAGGTGGCGCGTGCGACCACCATTGTGCGTTATGCGCGCGGCAGCCGCTTTACCGCGCATAGCCATGATGCGGGCGAGGAATTTCTCGTCCTTGACGGCGTCTTTTCCGACGCCAGCGGCGATTTCGGTCCGGGCAGCTATGTCCGCAATCCGCCAGGCTCCGCCCATGCGCCCTGGAGCGAGAATGGCTGCACGATCTTCGTCAAGTTGCGTCAGTTCGACGACAATGACCGCGCGCGCATCGTCATCGATACGACGAGGCAGGAAGGCTGGCGCGAGGAGAACGGCGCCTCGATCCGGCCGTTGCATGAGTATGGAGCCGAGCGGGTGTTCATGGCGCGCCTCGCCCCCGGGGCCGAGATAATGCTCGACCTTGCCGGCGGCGCAGAGATGCTCCTCCTTGAAGGCGCCGTTACCGCTGGCGGCGAGAGCGCCGCCGCACAAAGCTGGCTTCGCTTCCCGCCCGGAAAGGCGCTGGCGCTCAAAAGCGCGGCCGGCGCGCGCGCCTGGATCAAAACCGGTCACATCAACGCCTGAGACGCGGCCGGCCGCATTGCCCTTCGGCCATGGACCGCCTATCTCCGCTCCATGGCCAGTTTTGAAGATATCCGCAGCGATTTCGAATTCCTCGATGAGTGGGACGAGCGCTACAAATACATCATCGATCTCGGACGCACGCTCGCGCCCTATCCGGACGCGCAACGCGATGAAGCCCACAAGGTGCGCGGCTGCGCCAGCCAAGTCTGGCTGCATGCGGAGTGCGACAATGGCGCGATCACGCTCAAAGGCGATTCCGACGCGCATATCGTCAAAGGGCTCGTCGCGCTGTTACTGGCGCTTTATTCCGGCAAGACGCCGGACGCGATTCTGGCGATCGACGCCGAGGCCGAACTCAAACCTTTCGACCTCGCCGATCATTTGACGCCGCAACGTTCGAACGGCCTGCATTCGATGATCAAGCGCATCCGCGCCATCGCCGAAAACGCGGCCTGAGCCCGTTAAAACGTCCCGCTTAAGGTCAGGACCAGGCCGCCGCCATTCTGGTTGCCGCGCACTTCGCGGAACAAGGGCGCGCCGAGCGCGCGCGAGCCGTCGAACACCGTCCGATCCCGCTCCACATTAACATTCAGAATATCGTTGGCGGAAAGCCGCGCCTTCACGCCCTTGATCATCGTCGTTTCGATAAAGGCGTCAAACTCCGGCTTTCTGAAAGAAAACCGCGTCACCTCATCAAGACCGAAGCCTTCTTCATCGCCGTTCTTTGAAATTTCCCAACCCCAACTGAATTTTTGCGCCGGAAAGTCCTGGCGATACTCAACCTCGAAGCGGTAAGGCGTCTGGAAAGAAAAACGGCGGTCGAGCCCGGTCACCGGGTCGGGTACGGATGAATCCTGCACCGTGCCGCTCAGCTCAAGCCGCGCATTTTTCAGCATCACCGCATCGAGCGGCAATGTCAGCTCCGCGCGGCCGCCCCAGACCTCGCCATCGCCGATATTGCCCGGCACTTCAACAATGCCGCCGATCGGCAACAAATCTTCGACATCGCTGACAAACTGGTAAAAGCCGGTAAGCTCGAAAACGCCGATCTCGCCAAAGCGTTGCTCAAAGGCGGCCTCCAGCTCCCAAGCGCGCTGCGGCTGCAAATCCGGATTGCCGAAATCCACATCTTCATCGTCGAAATTCACGGAACTGACGAATTGGCCGAAAGAAAGTTGATTGACGGTGCGTTCCGCCGCAAAGCGAAGCTGCGTTTTCGGCGCGACATTATAGGTCAACGCCAATGACGGCTTCGGATAGGTGAAAAAGCGTGAATTGGCGTTGTCGCCTTTTTGCGAAATGCGCGAGAATTCAAATTTGAAGCCTGCATCGACTTTGAGTTTCGGCGTCAGCGACCAGCTATCGGTGATGAAGGGCTCGCCGCGAATTTCCGACACCCGTGTATTGGCGCCGGCAATATCGACCGGCGTCAGCCCGCCCGCACCGTCATCGACCAGCAATTGCGCCGCGCTTTCGATGAAGTTGTGGGCGATCTCGCCGCCAAACTGGACGGCGTGCTTGTTCCAGGCTTTCCAGTCGAACTCAATCCGGCCGATGGTCTCGCCGATCTGCGAGTCGGATGCGAATATCGACCGGTCGCCCGCGCCCGCCGCCGGCTGGAATTGAAAGCCGCTTTCGAACTCTTCGTCTTCGCGCTTGAAAAGCCCGATCAGCTTGACGCCGAAATTATCCGTGAACCCATGTTCGTAATCGCCGCCGATTTCATATTGGAAATTGTCGAGCGGAAAGGTGAACAACGCAAAGTCCGGCCCGCCGCTCGCCAGAAAGCGCGTTTCGTCAAAATCCTCGCGAAGGCGGAAATAGCCGGCCTCGACGCTGAACCGCGCGGTGTCGCCATTGTCGAAAGGCTTTTCCAGCTTGAGATTGACGCCGCCGCCCTGCTCGCGAAAGACGCCGTCGCGCTGGCGCGTTTCATTATCGCCGAAAAATCTCGTAATCTCTTCTTCGCCGCCGAATTTCAACGATATGCCATAGGCGTTCGCGCCGACCGTAAAGTCCACGCCGCGCGCCTGGCCGCTATAGGAAATCTCGCCTTGCGGCCGAAACCCGCCATCGGGACGGCGTTTGACCAATCGCAATTCCCATGGCGACGGGTTGGAGCCCGCATCGGCCTTGCGCACCACATTGACGACAACGGATTGTCCGCCCACGTCGAGACTGCCGGTGCCGCCGCGAATGAGTTCGATGCGTTCGACATTGCCGGCCCCGATGCGGCCAAGCGTGTCGAAAATATTCGCTGATTTGGTGCTGGGGCGCTGGCCGTCGATCAGCACATTGCCCGCCGCGCCGCCAAAACCGCGCACATTGTCGCCACTGTCGATGGAAAAGCCGGGCACGCGCGCAACCATGTCGAGGGCGGTGATCGGATTATACTGGGTGAAAAAGCCCGGCATGTAGATGACCGTGTCGCCAACCGCGCAGGTGGTCGCCACCGCCGCGCATTGGGTTTCGACAACGCCTTGCGCGGCGCTCGCCGTTGCCGTCATGGCCGGGCTGGACAATGCCGCCGCCGATACGCCGGCCAAAGCAATTTGCCGAACCACGCGGCGGCGCTTTTCAAAAAGTCCGTAAACCATTTAAATCCCTGCCCTTACTGATCGCCACGGCTGCTTTCCGCGGCTTTGAAGCAGCGCGTTCAGGCCCGCCCCGAAGTGCTACATGCGTCACATGCCAATGTGTGAGCCCAAGCCAGCGCAAAGGGAACCGTCAATCCGGTCACCCGATAGGGATTTGCGACGAAGCGATCACGGCGCTGCATCCGCGCGGCGCGGCGCGCGGCGCGGCGCGCGGCGATGACGGCGGGGCGAGACATCGAACAGGCCGGCCTTTTCCGAGGCGTCGATGCGCTCGCGCAGGCGGTGCTCCATAAAATCGAGTTGCAAATCGGCGAGCAGGCTGTCGCGGCTGTCTTCGATATTGATGCAGGCATGCGAGACGGTGGAGCGATCGCGGGTGAATTCCCGCGCCACTTCATTCAAGCTCAACCGTCCAACCACATGCGACAGATACATCGCCATTTGCCGCCCGCGCGCCACCGCGCCGCCGCGCCTGTCCGGGGCCAGCAACTCTGCATGGGGAATGCTGCAAGCCTCGCAAACGACCTCTTTCGACATGCGCGCCACCAGCCTGCATCTGCGGCCAGCGGCATTGTCCCACTTCTTCGACATGAACGCCCTCCAACAATGTTTCGCAAAACACGCGTGATTGCTGAAGACGATAAGAGCGCTTTAGAGGTTGCGGATAAGTTTTTTGAACTGCTTTATGCGCAATTAGGCGTTTTACTATGAATCAAAACGCCCAATATTTTAAGCGAGGAACGACAGCACCAGCACGAGGGCCAGTAAAACCGCGGTCCACAGCGCCATGAAGCCGATCGGCCAGGAACGCGACATTTGCCCTTCCGGCCCGTGCACCGCGTAAATTCGCGCCATCAGAACTTGAATCCGTCCTGAGAAAATCGCCCATAAGGCGTTCCATGTTGCACGCGACGCACCAGTCGCCCATCCGAGAAACGCCCGGCCCGGCACGCGATACAGCCAATCTGAATCGAGATTGGTGGATTTCAGCTCCGGCGGGTAAAGCCCGGTTTTCTGCAACACCGCGAAAGCAAGGCCGGAGAACAACAGGATCTGCAATTGCGTAACGATATGGGGCGCGGTGTAGGCGATATAGGAAGAATGCGCATCCTCAATCTTCACCTCAAACGGCATCAGCGCATAAAGCGGGTCGCCCAACGGCCCGGTGAAAATCTGCGCCGAGCCGATGAAGATGCACAAAAACGCCGTGATCCCCATGGCGATCAGCATATGCAGCGGCGCTTCCTTCGGACGCTTGCCGCTGTCATGGGCGAAGAAGGCAAAAAACGGGATCTTGATGCCGGAATGGTGAAACACGCCAGCCGCCGCGAAGAGCAGCGTCATCCACACCCAGTAATAATGCTCCTTGGCCGCCGCGCCGATGATCAGCCCCTTGGAGATGAAGCCGGAAAATAGCGGGAACGCCGAGATCGACGCCGCGCCGATGATGCAGAAAATGGCCGTTAGCGGCATGGTCTTGTAAAGCCCGCCAAGTTCCGAGCCTTTGACCGTCCCGGTCCGGTAAAGCACCGCGCCCATGGCCATGAACAACAGGCCCTCGAACAGGATGTTGCAAAAGGCGTAGGCGGCCGCGCCGTTAAGGGCGAGCGGCGTGCCGATGCCGATGCCGACAATCATGAAGCCGACCTGGTTGTTAAGCGAATAAGTCAGCACCCGGCGCAAATCATTTTCGATCACCGCAAAGAAGATCGGGAAAGCGGTCATCGCCGCGCCGATATAGACCAGTGCTTCGGCCCCGGCGAACCCCCGCGCCAGCGATGCGACAGCGAGCTTGGTGGTGAAGATCGACAGGACGATCGTGCCGGTCACCGTCGATTCCGGATAAGCGTCCTGCACCCAGTTATGGAGCAGCGGAAACGCGCTCTTGATGCCGAAGGCGATAAAGATGAACAACACCGCCGGATCGCTCAGCGACATGCCGCCGTCGAGAAAATTCTCAAAGGCCAGCGAACCGCTCGCGCGGAAATAAAGAACGACGCCCATCAACAGCAAGACGCCCGATCCGACCTGCCAGGCGAGATAGCGCATGCCGGCGTAAAAGGCCCGCCGGTTGCGGCTCGCCCAGATCAGGAAGACGGAGGAGATCGCCGCGATTTCCCAGAAGATAAAAAGCGTGATGAGATCGCCAGCCAGCACCCCGCCAAGCGCCGCGCCCGGATAAACGAGGCTCGCGCTTTGCTGCACCGGGTCGCGCACATGCCAAGCGTAAACGACGTTCAGCGCAATCGCGATGAGGAAGATCGTCGAGAAAATCCGCGACAGCCCGTCAATCCGTGTCAGCGTCAGGCTTTGTCCGAACAGCTCGTAATTCCAGTATTCGCCGACACCGAGATTGATCAATTGCACGGCCGCCAAAAGCGGCAAGGCCAGCATGAAAAGATTGCGCGCCCAGCCATTCGGGACCAGCGGCACAAATAGCCCGCCAAGGAGAATGATCAGCGCAGGAGAGAACTCGGCCATTATTGGTCCCCTCCCGCCTTTTTGGCTTTTTCCGCCTCGTAATGGGCGTGGCCTTCGAACGGCGTGTCGGCCGCATCGGCCATGCCGCTGGTGTCGCCGAAATTATCGCGTTCCTTCGCGGCGTCTTTTTTCTCGTAATAATTTTCAGGGCGCATCAGGATTTTGCGCAATTGGGCGGCGGCGAGCACCAGGAACACGCAACCGACAAAGCCATAGAGCCCATAGAAATTCGGCACATTTTCAATCGCGAAATGCGGGTGTTTTTCAATGAAGAAATCCGCGGCGGTAACCGCGGCGCACACGCCGATCAGCCCGTACCAGATGCGCTGGACATTTTTGGGATTATCCGCCCAGCCCGGTTTTTCATCGCGGTTGTGGTGGTCAGCCATGATCCGCTCCAACTAAATACTCTATGGAAACTGTCGCCGGGATGTTCGCAAACCGTCGCCCGGCGCTCGCTGCCCGGCATGACGCCGCCCCGCTTCTGCTTATCACCGTCGGCTCGACCATCATCCCGCCCCCATTAACGGGGTGAGGAAGTCGTAAAGCGCGCCCATGAAGAAAAACAGGATCAGCGACCCGGCAGCGGTCACGCCGATCGGCAGCAGGCAAGCGAGCGGCGCCTCGGCGACGCCCGGCTTTCGCGGCTTGACCGGCCCCTCGACGCCCGCGTCAAAGCGCGGCCCGTCATACCAAGCGCCTTCGAAATCATGGGCCGCGCCGGGCTTTGCTTTCAAGAAGGCCTGTACCGGGATCGACAAGAGATAGACGATATTGAGGATCGACGAGACCATCAGCGCCGCAATGATAATCAGCTCGCCCCGGTCGGCCGCGCCGAGCATCAGGAAGAATTTCGGCCATGAGCCGGCCATCGGCGGCAGGCCGATGATCGAAACGGCGCCGATAAAGAAGGCGCCGAAAGTAAACGGCATTACCCGGCCGAGGCCGCGCAGTTCCGACACTTGCGTCTTGTGATGGGCGACATAGATCGCGCCGGCGCACATGAACAGCGTAATCTTGCCGAGCGCATGGGCGGCGATCTGCATCGCCCCGCCCATGACGCCCATTTGCGTCGCCAGCATTGCGCCGAGCGTCACATAGGAAAGCTGCGAGACCGTCGAATAGGCGAGCCGCGCTTTCAGATTGTCCTTATGCATCGCAATGGCGGAAGCGAGCAGGATCGACCCGGCCGCGATCCACATGAAAGGCGTCGCCGCGCCGGTATCACGCAGGAAATCGACGCCAAAAATATAGACTGCGATTTTGAGGATCGAGAACACGCCCGCCTTGACCACCGCCACCGCATGCAGGAAGGCCGAAACCGGGGTCGGCGCGACCATGGCGTTAGGCAACCAGGGATGGACCGGCATCAGCGCCGCCTTGCCGACGCCAAAGGCGTAAAGGCCGAGCAGCAGGCCGGCGATCGGCCCGACCGCTTCCCGGTGATCCGCCATGATGCCGCCCAGCGCAAAATCCGTCGTGCCGGTGATGACGAAAGTCCAGACAATCGCCGGCAAGAGCAGGCCGATCGAGGTCGCCATCAGCACGCCGAGATAGACCCGGCCGCCATGGCGCGCATTCGCATCGCCTTTATGGGTGACCAGCGGAAAGGTCGACAGCGTCAGCACTTCATAAAAGACAAAAAGCGTGAACAGGTTCGCAGCGAAGGCAACGCCCATGGCGGCGGAGATCGCCACCGCGAAGCTCATGTAAAAGCGCGTCTGGTGCTTTTCATTGCCGCCGCGCATATAGCCGATCGAATAGACCGAGTTCACCAGCCACAAACCGCTGGCGATCAGCGCGAACAAAGCGCCGAGCGGCTCCACCGAAAAGGCGATGGGCAGGCCGTCGATCACTTCGACAAGCGTGAATTCAGGCCGCGCGCCGCCGCTAACCGCCGCGAAAACGGAAATGACCAGCGCCAGCAGCGCGCCGCCGGTGACGAGCGTCGCCGCTTCACGCAGGTTCGGCTGTTTGTCGAGCAGCCAGATGGCGACAAAGCCGGCGATCGGAACGCCGAGCGCAAGCGGGATGGCGAGTTCAGGCGCGATCATGGCGCGCCTCCCGCCGTCAACATCAAGGCCTCAGCCGCGCGTTGGGCGATGCCGCCAGTCAAATCCGTGCGGATGCCGAAATAGATATTGGCGATGACGAGCACCCACATTGGGATTAGCATGGCGAGCGGCGCTTCCTTCGCGGGGAAGGCGTATTTACCTTCGCTTGGCGGCTCGCGCAGCAGCATCACTTCGGCGAGGCGGCCCACATAAAGCAGCGCGATCAGCGAGCTCGCAACGATGAGAAAACCGGAATATCCGTGACCGGACGAAAACGCCGCGTCCAGCAGATACCATTTCGACACGAAACCAACGGTAAGCGGCACGCCGATCAGCGACAACCCGCTCAGAATGATCGCCCAAGTGGTCACCGGCATGCGTTTGCCAAGGCCGGCGAAGGCGTTGATCGAATGCGACCCGGCGCGCAGCACGACGCAAGCCACAGCCATGAAAAGCGCGCCCTTCATCAATGCGTGATTAAAGACATGGACAAGGCTGGCCGTCAGCCCTTCAACCGTAGCGAAGGACAGGCCCAGCAGCATGTAACCGATCTGGCCCACCGACGAATAGGCCAGCAGGCGTTTGACGTCATCCTGGAACACCGCCGCCAGCGACGCGATGAACATGCCCGCAATGCCGAGCGGCAACAGCACATAGGTGAACGCCGCGCCGATAAACGCAAAATCGAAATTGAAGACCGAAAAGAAAAAGCGGATCAGCACATAGACCGCGACCTTGGTCGCCGTCGCCGCGAGAAACGCCGACACCGCCGAGGGCGCATAAGTATAGGCATTCGGCAGCCACAGATGCAGCGGGAACATCGCCAGCTTGAGACCGATGCCGACGACGATGAACGCAAAGCCCGCCTGCACCATACGGTTGTCCTGACCGATCAGCCGCTCATGTAGATCCGCCATGTTGAGCGTGCCGGTCGCCTGGTAAAGCAGGCCGATGCCGATGACGAAAAAGGTCGCGCCGATCGTTCCCATGACGAGATAGTTGAACGCCGCGGTGAGCGCGCGCCGGTCGCGCCGGGCGCCCATGGCGACGAGCGCATAGGTCGACAGCGACGAGATTTCGAGAAACACAAAGACGTTGAACGCATCGCCGGTGATGGTGACGCCAAGCAGCCCGGTCAAGCAGATCAGCATCGCGCCGTAGAACAGCGGCGTTTGCGCCGCGTCCACTTCGGCCCGCACGGAATGGTAGGAAAAAGCGAAGACCAGCGCCGCAACGCCGGAAACGAGAAACAGGACCAGCGCATTGGCGAGATCGACACGGTATTCAATGCCGAGCGGCGGCGCCCAGTCGCCGAGGTGATAGGAAATCATGCCGGTCGATGCGACCGTCGCCAACAGCCAGGCGCAAGCCGCGAAGGTCACCCAGGCGACGACCGACGCCCACACCCAGGGCAGACGCGGCTTCGGCAAAAGCAGCGTCAGCGGCGCCGCGACCAGCGGAATGATAATCGGCAATACGGGAAGCTGGGCGATCAGGCTCATATCGCCCTCGCCTCGGCGGCGTCGCCGAATTCGGCCACGTTATCCATAGATTCCAATTCGTCTTCTTCGATAGTGCCGTAGGCTTCGCGAATGCGCACCGCGAGCGCGAGACCGACAGCGGTCGTCGCCACGCCGACGACAATGGCGGTGAGGATCAGCACATGCGGCAGCGGGTTTGAATAAATCACCTCGCCCAGCGCCGAATGGGCGCCGTCCATCGCATTCGCCGCGTCGCCGGCCTGGTGCAGCGCGCCCTCAACCTCGAAACCTTTTTCGGGAAAGGTCTTGCCCGCCGACTTCAGCGCTTCGTTGGAGATTTTCGCCGCTTCGGCATGCGGCAGCGCATGCAGGCCCTCGCCCGCTTCCGCGCCTTGCCCCGGGTCGACGCCTTTCAGCGCATCTTTCAGATCATTGGCGGGGAGGTTTTCAACCTTCGCATGCAGCGCATCGCCGCCCTGGGGCGCGTCCGTGCCGCCATGCAGGTCTCCCGAGGAGGCTGGCGCGCCTTCTGGCGCGTCGTGAAGATTCTCTTCACCATGCCCCTCTCTCTCGAGACTTTTTTCGCCGGCCTGGCCATTTCCATGGCTTTCGCCGGCGTGATCAAGTTCGCCGCCTATATAGATCGGCGCGGTGCCGCCGGCAATCTTTCCCATGGTGATGTAGAAAATAAATACCGAGGTCTGGAACAGGTTGAGCCCAACCACCTTTTTCACCAGATTGCCGCGCGCATAAACAATATAAAGGCCCGTCATCATCAGCGTAATGACGATCCAGTAATTATAACGCTCAAGAACGAATTCGATCCAGTTTTCCATATCTCGCCCGCCTACCAGTCTTCCTGATCGATATCAGGCTCGCGGCCAGTGAAATGATAGAAAATCGTCAGCATGGTCGAGGCGACGCACATGCCGACACCCCATTCAACAAGCAAAATGCCGTAATGCTGGCCTGCATGATGGGTCGATTGCGGATCGATCGCGTCATAACCGAGCAGGTTGGCGCCAAGCAGCATCGTCGCAACCCCGGTCAGCGCATAAAACAGGAGCCCGGCCACCATGGCGATGACCAGCGCCTTTTGCGGCAGGACTTTTTTGGTTTCCGCAAGGCCGAAACAAAAAGCGTGGAGGATGAACGCCACCGCGAAAATCACGCCCGCCTGAAAGCCGCCGCCGGGCCCGTAATCGCCGTGAAACTGCACATAAAGCGCGAACAAAATGATCGGCGCGAATAACAGCTTCGTCGTCACTTTCAAGATGAGATGATCCATCAGGCGTTCTCGTCTTTTTCAGCATCGACGTCGGAAACCTCGCGCCCGCCGCGCACGGAGCCGGCGCCGAGCAGCAGCATCACTGCGACGCCCGCTGTAAAAATCACCATGACCTCGCCAAGCGTATCGAAGCCGCGATAACTCGCCAGCACGGCGGTGACGATATTCGGCACCGCGATATCGTTCGGCGTCTGCTCGACATAATCCTGTCCGACCGCGCTATTGGCCGGCGCATTCGGATCGCCAAAGGCCGGCATGTCGATGGTCGCATAAATCAGCGCCGCGCCGGCCGCCAGCACGACAAACAGCGCCGTCGGCGCGCGCCCCGGCGTTACCGGCTTTTCGCGGCGCGCCGTCAGCAACATGCCGCCCAGCATCAACACGGTTGAAACGCCGGCCCCAACCGCCGCTTCGGTGAAGGCCACATCGACCGCGTCAAGCGAGACGAAGAACGCCGCGGACAACAGTGAGTAAATGCCCGACAACATCACGACCGCGAACAGATGGCGCGAACGCAGCATGGCGATCGCCACCAGCACCAGCATGGTGAGCAGCGCCAGGTCCAGATAGACCGCCGGGGTCAGCTCCACTTCGAAAGTGTTCATTTGCCGTCCCCCTCATAGCGAAGGTCGGGCCCTTGCATGGGTTTGAAGCCGGTCATCCACGCTGCATGGGCGATCGCATGGGTCGCCACCGGCGAGGTCAGGAACAGGAAAGCGCCAATGAAGGCGAGCTTCGCCACATGCAGCCAGGTCGGCGATTGCAGCATCATGCCGAGAATGATGAGCTCGGCGCCGGCCGTATCGGTGACGCCGGCCGCATGCAGCCGCGTGAAAAAGTCGGGAAAGCGCACCAGGCCGATCGCGCCGGAAACCACCGCTAAGCCGCCGGCCAGCATCAGCGCCCAGGATACAATATCGCGAATGAGATAGAGATCGATCACGCCGCCGGCTCCTTGTCCGCATCAGACGGATCCGCACGCGCTTCCGCCGCAGGCTCGGCCGGCGCGGCCTTGGGCCGCCGGTACGAAAAGAACCGCAGGATCGCCAGCGTCGCGGTGAAATTGATCAACGCATAAAGCAGCGCAATGTCGAGAAAATCAGGCCGCCCGGTGATGAAGCCCATCAGGCCGATCAGCAATACTGTCTTGGTGCCGAAGGAATTGCCCGCGAGCACCCGATCATAAAGCGACGGGCCCGCGAAAGCGCGCACCAGCGCCAGCACCATGGCCGCGATGACAGCAGCGATTGCAGCGGCGAACATCGGCTAGCCCCTCCCCTCGATCTTCGCCACCCGCACGCCCATATCGGTGATGGCGGCGACATCGGCGAGCTCTTCGGTGAGCGCATGAACGAGGATCGCATCCTCGCGCAGATCGACCGAGACCGTGCCCGGCGTCAGCGTGATGGAATTGGCGAAGGTCGCCTTGCCGACCGTCGATTTCGGCGGGTTCGGGACGAGGAACAGTTTCGGCGAAAGCTTCGGCTCCACCGCCAGCGCATGACGGATGACGATCATATTGGCTTTGCCGATTTCGCCGCCGAGCCACATCCAATAGCCGAGGACGCCGGGGAACAGTCGCGCCGGCACGCTGTCATGATCGAGGATCCCGGCGCGGCGCGCCAAATAAGCAGCGAACAGGACCGAACCGGCGCCGAAAGCCAGCAGCAGCGGCTTGTCGAAATAGCCCGACAGCAACAGCCACAAACCGGCTAACGCCAGAACGAGGATAAGAAAACGCCCCATCAGCCCTCTTCGAGAACTCCAGACCAACACCGAACCTGCAAGCAAGGCAGGCTCAACACGAATGATTTGCCGTCGCGCGACATTACGCTTACCGGCGGCGGGCGCGCATGGAAACGCGCCAAACCGCCGCGACGGCGGCGAGATGCGCCGGGAATTTCGCAGAATTCTCACGGAAATCAACGGGCAAAGCCCACAAATCGACCCGCCCATGCGGGAATTGGCCAATTGCAGGATGTTTCGCGGGCGTTATTCAAGCCCGAACCGTCAAGCGCCACATGGCGCAAACCAAGCCCGGAGGCGGGTTCGAGACGATCGACGCGCATCCGCGCCGGTCTCGCTCATCGCATTTTTTCCTCCGCCTGCGGCGCAAATCGAAACCGGCAAGAGCCGCCGCCGCGCACCATGCATTCGGCATGTTCAGGGCGCGCGCCGGCTGTTTCCTCCAGCAAGGCGAGGTCAAAGGCGCAAATATCCGGGTTGGCGACGGCGAGATGGTGATAGACGCAGTTAAAGGCTTCGATTTCCGGCCCGGTATCGGTTTCATGGGCGCGCGCCACATAGCCGAGATCGCTCATGGTCTGGGCGATCGCCGCGAGCGGCAGCGTTCCGGCTGCCCCGGCCTGGCTTTTCAGTTGCGCGCCGACGCTACGGCCGAGCGCTTCGAGTTCGTCTTTCAGCTCCGGTTCGCTCAGGCGCCGGCTCAGGACGCCGAGCAGCAAGGTCGAGAACCAGTCATAGCGTTTGGGAAACTGCTCCAGCCCCGCCTCGCTCAACGCAAAGACAAGGCCCGGCCGGCCCCTGGTGCGCGCCAGCCGGCGGCGCTCCACCAGCCCTTCGCGCTCAAGGCTGGTGAGGTGCTGATGCACCGCAGAACGCGACACGCCCATGGCCCCGGCGAGCTGGTCCGCCGTCAGCCCGTCGCGCGCCTCAAGCAGCGCCTGCAACAGAGCCTCGCGACCGCCGGGAAGCGCCGCCTTCCGTTTCGGCTTGTCTTTTTTCAGGAAATTCAGCAGCGTAACCACTTTGTACAGTTCTTTCTTGACAAACTTTCTCTATCTCAACCATAAACGCCGGCGCTGCCTGTATCAACAATTCCAGCCATTCGGGGGCTTTCATGCTATTACCGCTCGCGCTTTTCGCCGTCGCCGCACTTATTGGTCTTATAATGGCCGTCCGGATCCTCACCGGCTCGACCGCGCCAATCATCTTGTCGCTGCTTCATGCGGCGCTCGCCGCCACCGGCATCGTCACGCTTTATCTCGCTGTCGCCGGCGCGCCGGTCTCCGGACCTGGCTGGCTGTCGCTCGGCCTGTTCGTGATCGCAGCCCTGCTCGGCTTCTTTCTCGGCTCCTTCCGCTTTCGCGGCAAGCTGCCGCCTGTCGCCGTAATCGCCATTCATGCGGTGATAGCGCTCGGCGCATTCGGCGTGCTCGGCGCGCTCTTTCTCGGCTTGGTCTAACGGGCCGCACCGATGCGCTTCCTCGGACATCCGCTGCATTCGGCGATCGTGCATTTTCCGATCGCCGGCTGGGTCTTCGCCGCCGGCGCGGACGCGGCTTGGCTGGTGACGGGAGACGGCGCGTTTCTGATCGCGGCCTTATGGCTGCAAGGATCAGGTCTCGCCGCCGCCGGCCTCGCCGCGATCGCCGGGGCGGCGGACCTTGGCGGACTGAAACGCAAGCCCGAAGCGGCGACGGCGGCGATGACGCATATCGCCTTCATAAGCCTCGCCCTGACGGCCGCCGGCGCCAGCCTGGCCGGCCGGCTGAATACGCCGCCCACAGAGGATTTGCCGATCTGGATGTTCGCCGCCAGCTTCGCCGCCGCCGCGCTGGTGCTCATCGGCGGCTATTTCGGCGGCACGCTGGTCTATCGCCACGGCTTCGGCGCCGCAAAGACCCCGCCGCCCGAATAAGCGCCTAACCCTTGCGCCGGCGGGCGAGCAGCCGCTCAAGCTCGTGACCGATCGCTTCGTCGGTGACCGGCGCCACGTCATTGGCGTCGAGATAGCATTCCAGCGCTTCCAGAATGATCGCCTGGCAAGACATTTCAAGATCCCGCGCAGCGTAACGCAGCCTGACCAGCACGCTTGCCGGCATGCGCAGTTTGACGATCGCATTGCGCCCGTGCGGCGCGGCCCCCGGGGCGCTGGCTGTCTGCCCGCTTGTTGCGGGGCCCTGGCGCAAAGCCGCACCCTGGTTCGCCGGCATGCCTTGCCACTTATCCGCAGAGGAATGAACAAGACGCACCGGCGCGTGCGAAGGATCGCCATGACCGTGTCGCGATGATGCGCCGCCCGTTGCAGGGCGGCGCATCGCCGGGCGTTGGCGGCGCAAAGAACTGATCGATTGTTCGCTGATATTCGCCGGGGCGCCGGGACTGTTGGCGGGCCGCATCGGCCGCATATCGATATCGACGCCTTCATGAGCTACTGCGTCAACCGCCGGCAGGGCCTCGCCCTTGCGCGCCAGAAGGCTGCCGGAGAGCGACGCATATCCGCCGCCGCCTGCCGATGCATTGCCTGCGTGATGGCTCATTATTGCGCCGCCCTGCGCCCGAAGACGCGGCTTTGGGGGTTGACCATGGCGCCGTCATCCGCCGCGCGATATCCGCCATCCGCCCGTTGCAGGCGTTCGTCGAGATATTTCCAGAGCGCGGAAATCTCCTGCGACGACTGGCAGAAAGGATCGATCTCCATCACCGTGCGCCCGTCGATCATCGACGCGGCGAAATCGACCCGGTGGTGGATGGTCACCGGCGCCACCGTGCCGTGCTGCGACAGGGCGACAGCCGCCTCGGAGGTGATCCGGGCGCGTTGCGTCGCGCCATTGACGACAAAGATCAGCGGCTTGCCGCGTGCTTCGGCGATATCGACCGTCGGCCCGACGGCGCGCAAATCATGCGGGCTCGGCCGCGTCGGGGCGACGACGATATCGGCAAAGCTCACCACTTCGGAGATCGCCCGCGTCACCGCCGGGGGCGTGTCGATCACCACCAGCTTGAACCCTTCGTCGCGGGCGCTGTCGAGATCGTAGAAAAGGTTTGAGAAAACCGACTGGATAAAGGCGGGCGCGGGATCCTTGCGCGCATTCCACCATTTCGCCAGCGACCCTTGCGGATCGGTGTCGATCAACGCCACCGGTCCGGCGCCCTGGCGCTCCGCTTCAACCGCAATATGGCCCGACAAGGTCGTCTTGCCCGATCCGCCTTTTTGCGAAGCAAATACGATGACCCGCATCGATGACAGCATGCGCCCTCCAGAACATCACGCCAGCTTGTGCACTCAAGGTCGATTGTGACGCGCGCGCGTTAACGCGTCGCGTGAAACGCAGCGATAATTTTCGTCAAATTGGCGGAAATCCGTGTCTCGGGAGAGATCGCCGGCAGCAGCCTAGATACGCAAGGCCGCCGCCAACGAATCCTTTGATACATGAAAGCGATTAATCGAGGTTTAAAGCCGGATCTCTTCGTCAAACGCCCTGAGATCGTTAATGCTCTGTATACCAATCTCATCCCGCACTTTGCTCATCAGCCGGGTGATGTGCGCGATGCGGGGGTTTGTGTCCCAGTCCCAATAGCGCAACACGGCGCGGGCGAAATCGCGAGCCATGGAATCGAAGATCGCCAGCAGGCGCTCGGCTTCCTGCGCGGCCTCTTCGCCTTCCCCGGCTTTGGCGAAGAAGTCGTAAAACTCGTCGCGCGGCACGCCGAGGCTCTTGCACAGGATCGCCATCGGCTCGCCGCCATTATCGCGGACGATGCGGCCCGCGAGATCGCGGCTGACGCCGCCGATCATGGCGATCGCATCGATCACTTCCTGCGACGGATAACGGCATGCCGCGGCGAGCGTGCGCTTGACGATATCCATCGACACCGGCTCGCCATTGACGCCGCGCGGACGGTGACGGCGTTCGGCCAGCACCAAAATGTCTTTGACGACCGCATCCGGCTCGCCGCCGCGAAAGACGCGCGGGTAAAGATCCGCAAGCGCTTCCTGCACGACGCCGCGATCAAGCGCGAAACGGGTGAGGATGCGCCGGCGGCGGTCGCCATCGACCCACCAGAACATCAAAAAGCCATGCGCCGGCTCCAGCTCGCGGCGGCGCAACAACAAAGCCTGCAATTCCGCATTGACCGCGCTCAGCGCCACCAGCTTGTTCACCGCGCCCGGCGACAGCAGGCATTCGTCCCGCTTCAGCACCAGCTTGCAGACATCCATCTCTTCATAAGCGAGACAGGCGTCAGCGATGGCGGTTGAAAGATCGATGCGCCGGGCGATCATCATCCGATGCGCCATGGCGCCTTCGCGCGCAGCCTCGATCAGCAGCGCTTCAGGAAGGTGATCGGCCCCGCCGATGATCTGTTCGGCGACCGCCGGCTCATCAAGCATCAGCATGCGCGCCAGCGACGGCGGACACTCGGCGACCCGCGCGACCCGGCGCGCCAGTTCGGCCCGCAGCGGCGCCTCCACCTTGTCCAGCACCTGCAACAGGATGTCGGCGACCAGCGAACGCTCATTCGATGAAATCAGGCCGCTTGGCAGGACGACGATATCGGCCAGCTTGCGGACCATCAGCGCGCGCACGCCCGGCCCCGGCGCGCTCAAGGGCGTCAGCATCGCGCCCGCATCGCCCGTGCGGGGCGCTACGGTCTCGTCAACGGCGTCAATGTCGTTCATATCCCGCCAGTTTCTATCAAGGACATTCGAAAAGCGTTGTAACCGGAACACCGTTAACGGGGGATTTCACTTTTCACGCGGGTTTTCCAAGACCTCGCCGGTTCGCAATGCTAGGGTTTCCCCTCCATGAGCTTTTAAAGGGAAGACATATTCCAGTGACCTGTTCCCCCTCTTTTGTCAGATTGACGCCATTTCTCGCCGCCAGCGCGCTGCTCGTATCCGCCTGCGCGACCAATGCCGATCTGGAGCGCCTGCGCGAAGCGCCCGGATTTACAGCCGGTTACGGCGATGGCTGCGCGACGGCGACGGAAGAAGACAAGAGTTTTTCGACTAAAATCACCCGCGACGCCTATGCATTCGACAATGACGAAGCCTATCGCGCCGGCTGGCGGCAAGGCTATCTGGAATGCACCACCCAATCGCCGGAGGCCAAAGACGGCGGCCGCATTCTCGGCGAGCGCAACGAATATTGACGCAGCGTTAACCCGCCGGTGCAAACCGCGCGGCCCCCGACCACCCCTGCCGGAACAATAAAAAAGGCGGCTCATTGAGCCGCCTTTTTCCTGTTCCATCATCGCCCGGAATTATTCTTCCTTGGCTTCGTCCTGACCGCCATCCTGGCTGCCGCCGGCGGGCGCCGTGCCGCGATTGCGCGAGGGCGGGCCGGCCTCTTCCAGCGCCTCGCATTCCGCGCGGCGTTCCGCTTCGGTTGCAAGGGCCGCCGGATCGGCCGGGCGGTTTTGCAGATCGCGAATGCGCTGATCGCGTTCAAAGCGCGCAAGGTCGTCCTGACAGGCTTCAAGGTTCTGCTGATATTCAAGCCGCAGACCCTGCCAATAGGTGTCGACCACCGCATCGATATAGGTGATCCAGTCCTGGGCGCGGCGGCGTGAATTGTCATAGCGCAGCGCGTTCTGGAAGGCCTGACGCGCGCTCGTCCAGCGCGCGGTGTCCGCCGGACCGGCCTGACTGAAACGCGCGGTGCCGAGCAGCAGCCACGCATCGCCCGTCTCGCGACGCTCCATACGGCCGCGATTAAGCGCGCTTTCAAGCGCCCTCTGCGCCGCCTGATATTGCTCATCCGCCAGCAGCACCTGACCAAGACGATAATAAAGCTCGCCCGTCGAAGACTGTCCCGCGGCTTCGCGCAGGATCGGGATTGATTTCTTGTGCTCGCGCGACTGGCTCCAAAGCTGCGACAGCAGGATCAGATTATCCTGATCGCGCTCAATATTGCCGGCGTTCATTTCACGCTCCAGCAACACCGCCCCGCGATAGGGGTTTTCGAAGAACGAATAATACTGGACCAGCGTGATCAGTTCGCTTTCTTTTTCCAGAAGGCCGGCCCGATAGGCGACTTCCAGAACCGAAAACGCATCGCGGTCGCGCTCGGTCACCGCATAAGCGCCGGAAAGTTGCGTCCAATATCCTTTTTCCTCAGGCCAAAAGCCGATCATCCGCTCCAGCAACGCGATCCGCTTGGGATAATTCTGGAGTTCCGAATAAACGAGGTTCGCAAGGTCGAAATAGCCTTTCCGCGGCTCTTCCATCGCAGCGAGCGCTTTCTCGATCGGGTCGAGCGCGGCGCGATAGTTCGGCGGCTCGATCGAGGCATGCGCCGCAGCCAGCAGGTAATAGGCGTTCGCGTCGACCGCGACGCCGCATTGCTGCGCCAGCCGGATCCATTCATTGAGGCCGCTGATCGCGGTTGAATAACGCTCAAGCTGGAAATTGATCTGCGCAATGAAATAGCGAAGCTGATTGTTGCGCGACGGCGGCAGGCCGTTTGAATTCAGCGCCGCCTGCAAATCCTGCAAGGCGCCCGGGAAATCATCGAGATTGATCCTGACATTCGCCCGCAATTCAAAAACGGTCGCCCGCTCATAGGCGTTCATCGAGTTCCCGCGATTGGCGATCAGCGTATTGAAGCCGCCCAGTGCCTCGTTGAACTGATCGTTCTGCATGAACTCATAGAGTTTCTGGATCTCCTGGCCGATGCGCGGGGACAGCGTCTTCGAAGCGCCGCCCTCCTCCGCATCGCACTGCGCCGGCTGCTGAGCGGCGGCTGGCGAGGCGACAGCCATGACGGCGCCCGCCGACAGAGCTGTAGCTGCAAAAAGCGCCTTCAACGACTTCGAGCCAATCTGCATCATTATTCCGTGCCTTAAACTTTGTTCCCTGACGAGAACGGAAACTTCCCAATTATCCCCGCGCGCGGCCGGAAATTATCCTTCGCCGAGCCGGAAGGTGAATTGCGTGACAACGCCGCGACGCCATTGTGCCTGATTATCGACGATCTTCGGCTGATACTTCCAGCGTTCCGCCGCTTTTTGCGCCGCCCGGTTGAGGCAGCTATTCGAGCTGTCGACCACTGTCACATTGGTCACCTGACCTTCCGGCGTTACATCAAAGCTGATGACGACGGTTTCGACATCACCGGCCCGCGACATGCAGCGCTCAGGATATTGCGGTTCGATCCGCACCAGCGGCTGGGCGTCGCGGTCCGGATTGAAACCGGAGCCGACATTCAAATTCGCCTCGATCGTCGGTATTTCCGCACGCACGCCATCCAGCGCCGGACGGTTGGACGGGTCGTTGACGGCCGGCGGCGGCGGCGGCGGCGCATCGAGCGTCGGCCGTTTGAATTCCTTGTTCGCCGCATTGATGTCCGTATCGTCAATCTGCGCAGTAATATTCAGATTGATCGCGTCGGTTTCCTCTTCGAGCCGCAGATCGTTGCTGATCATGCCCGCCATGAAGAGAAACAGACCGGCGGTCACGACCACAGCGCCGGGGACGCCGACTATCATTCGAATGAGTGATCCCATGATCGTTCTCCTTAAACGTCTTCCGTAGAGACGGCGACGTCGGTAATGCCAGTGGCGCGGATCTGATTAACCACCTCGACGAGGAGGCGGGTCTTTGCCGCCGTGTCAGCCTGAACGACCGCGGTCCCTTTCGGGTTTTCGCGGCGCAACTGCTCGACCACCGACTTCACGCCTTCCAGTTCGACGCGCTCCTTGTTGATCCAGATCTCGTCTTCTTCCGAGATAGCGACGATGATCGAGGCGAGCTTGCGCTCCGACGCCGTCACCGCGCCCGGCCGTTCGATCTCGACGCCCGGCTCTTTCACGAAGGTCGATGTCACGATGAAAAAGATCAACATGATGAAGACGATGTCGAGAAGCGGCGTCACGTTGACGTCTTCATCATCTCCGCCGCCTTGAGAAAAACTAGCTCGTCTCGCCATAACTGTTTCCGCCTACAATTTCCGGTCCCTGGCAAACGCCGCGCAGCGCGGCGCGAGGGACCTATTCTTCTTTTTGCAACGCCAGCGTCACGGGACAGGCGGAATTACAGCCGTCCTGCGCCTGGTCCATCACTTCCACGACCACGCCGGATTCGGACTCTGGAGCGGCGCTGACCAGCACCACGCCTTGCGGTTCGCGAGCGTAGAACTCCTGCACCACCGGCGTTACCGAACCGGGATCGATCACGCGCACATTATTGACCCGCACGAAACCGTCTTCCTGGACCGCCAGCAACAACGCGGGGGGCGGCGCCACTGGCTCATCCGGCGGATCGTTTTCGGGCGTTTGAACATCGATGCCTTTTTCCCGCAGAAACGTCGCCGTGACGATGAAGAAGATCAGCAGGATAAAGACGATGTCGAGAAGCGGCGTGATGTTGACGTCCGCTGAATCGTCGGAATGGATCGCCTTTTTTCTCATATCGCTACTCGATCAACAGTTCGTCTGAAATCTTGTGAGACGCTTTCTGCACATTGCTGTCGAAAGCGTTGATGAATACGAGCCCGGAAAGCGAGGCCACGAGGCCGGCCATGGTCGGGATCGTCGCTTTGGAAATGCCGGCCGCCATCAGGCGGGCATTTGAGTTGCCGGTCGTCGCCATGACATCGAACACTTCAACCATGCCCGTCACCGTGCCGAGAAGGCCGAGCAGCGGCGTCACCGCCACCAGCGCGCGAATGACATTGTTGAAACGCGAGGCTTCCTGCACCGTTTCGGAAATCAGCCGGTCGCGCACCGCATGGGCGTACCAGGATTTGTGATCGTTGCGCGCGCCCCAGGCGCGTTGGGCCCGTTTGGCGACGCCGCCATGGGCGCCTGACCAGTACATGAGGCGTTCGATAATCAGCGCCCACATGCAAAAGGTCACCACCATGATTGCGACAAGAACGTTGCCGCCGGCGCCGAGAAAATCCATCAGCGCATCATAGGCGATCGTTGGGTTCAAAAACTCGAGCATCTCTCGAGACCTCTTTTCCCTTACCGGGCGCGCGGGTTACGCGCGCCCCAAAGCGCGGGAGGCGAGGCCGGGCGTTACGCCCGGCCGCCTTCCGCATGTTCCGCGATGATGCCGGCAGCCTGCTCTTCCAGGATCTGCGTGACGCGCTTCGAGGCGCCGGACGCAAAAGCGTGGAGGAGAAGCAGCGGGATCGCCGCAATCAGGCCAAGCACCGTGGTGACCAGCGCTTCGGAAATACCCGACGCCATGATCTGCGGGTCGCCGGTGCCGAACAGCGTGATCGCCTGGAAGGTGTTGATCATGCCGATAACCGTACCGAGCAGACCGAGCAGCGGCGCAACCGCGGCAAGCACCTTGATCAGGTTGAGACCGCCCTCGAGCTTCGGCACCTCTTTGAGGATCGCGTCGTCGAGTTTCAGCGCAACGGTTTCGACATCGCTCGAATTGGTGTTTTCGTAAGCCAGCATAACGCGGCCAAGCGGGTTCGACTTCGACGCTTTCTTGCGGCGAACCTGACCGCGAACGGCGCCCGCCGTCATCGTCAGCGTCACCCATTTGTAAGCGCCAAGCAGCACGCCGAAGATCGCAGCGGCGATGATCACCTTACCGATGAACCGGCCCTGATCGATCCGCTGACGGAGCGTCGGCGCTGCGACATTAAGCTCAAGCAGCGTGCCGAGCGTCGGGTCGAGAGCGCCGCGAACGAAGCCGTCGCCGGAGGCGTTTTCAACGCGGCTGGCGGCGCCCGTCACGTCAGCCGGCGGCTGTTTCGCGAGGAACTCAAGCTGGCCGCTGTCGGAGAAGGTCAGGTAACGGCCGCCGGAGAAAGCGACATATTCGCCGATGCGCGTAACGCTGGCTTCAGACGCTTCGCCATTGGCGCGGATGATTTCCGTGCTGAAGGTCGCCGTTTTGCCCTGCTCGGCCATCTGCTGGATCATGATCTCCCACAGATCGCGAAGCTGGTCTTCGGTCGGAAGTTTTTCGGTCTGCGCCAATTCGCGCAAGGTTGCGTCGCGGCCCGGGAACTGTGCGGAAATGATCGAGCTTTGGACCTGAACGTTCAGGTCGGCGGCCGCGGTGCGCGCCGCGCCGAACAATTCCTGGAATTCGCCCTGCTTGGAAGCAAGCTCAGCGTCGAGCTGCGCGATTTCTTCCGCATTGGCTTCCATCACGCCTTCGAGGCGGGTCGATTCGGCTTCCGCCGCGGCGACCTGGTTGCGCACTTGCGTCAGCAAGGCTTGCTGCTGATTGCGCTGCTGCAGGAAGCGCTGCTCGCGCTCGCGGTTTTCAGCGCTGACATCGCGGCGCTCTGCGCGCACCGACGAAAGAACCTGATCCAGCGTGACCTGCGCATTGGCGGAGGCGAAGCCGCCCGTCGAAAAATCCATGCCCGCCGCGGCAATGCCGGCGATCAGGGAAAGAGATGCAAGTTTGAAGAGTTTCATGACTTGTTATTCCTTTTAACCTTGTCTCGCCGTTACTGAGCCTGAACCGGCGGCTTGACCGGTGCAAAGAATACGTTCGGCGCAGTCTGCTCGTTCGCCATGCGGATCGCGTATTTCACGTCCTGCAGATAGCTGCGATTGAGATTTGTCCAGTCGCCCTGAGCGGTGTCCCAGATGCGCAGAACCGAGTCGTCGGCATTTTTGAAAATCAGGGCGATACGGCCGATCTGCAGGCATTCGCCCACAAGCTCACCTTCGCCATTGGCGATCGTGCATTCTTTCGAGCCAATGGTACGGCCTTTTTCGAGCTCGATCTGATAGGCTTCGACAATCAGGCGATAGCGTTGCGCCGCGGACATTTCGGGGTTCGACAGAACGCCCTCAAGACGCGTCGCGCGCTGCGAGCGATCGACGATTTCAAACGGCAGATCGGCGTTAACAAGCTCGCCAAACCGGGTGACCATGTCTTCCATCAGCGGCTGCATGGCGCGCTGCAGGCCTTCGACATTCTCGATGTCGTCGCGAAGGCGCGTCTTCTGGCGTTCCTGCGCTTCGACATTGCGGTTCAAGGACGCATTATAACGACGCGCGGCCTCAAGCTGCTTGAGGTTCGCCCTGTAATCATTAAGGAGGCGCGCGGTTTGATCATCAAGCTGATCAATGCGCTGCTGCGACGCCGCCGTTTCATTCGCGGTCGCCTTGCTCTCATCGAGCGCAGAGCGGAATTGCGCCTCAGCTGGCGCGCTCAAGACAGCAAGCGCTGCCGCCGCTGAACCCAAAATCGCTGATCTTTTCATATATGCCTCACCTACCGGATTGTTGCGGCTAACAGAAACGGCGCTACGGCCGCGGAAAAAAGGCGCATGGTTGCGCCGATTTGAAACGCTTTTTCGCGTTTTGGAAACTTGTTGCAAGATACCCGTCACCCCTGAACGATCCCGCCCGATCCCCAACCGTTAAGACCATTCGTATATTTGCTATAAAATTGCAACGCTGTTGTGACCCTTCGGGGAGCACGCGTGCGACTTTGATCCGACGGCTGCAAGATATCGACACCCTTAACTACACAGCGAACCGCAGACAAAAATCAACGGCCGCTCGACACACCCCGTTAGTTTGTAACAATAGTATCACGCTCTGGCAAACAGATAATTCGCCAGAAGGCAACTTCTTTGTCCGATACCCTTAATCCATTAATGCGAAGTTGAACACCGGGCGCGCGCCGCGCTTTTCTATGGCGCGCAATGCAGCAGCGCCGAACAAATAGACGCATGCTGGATTTTTAACACTGGCCCGAACGGCTATGAGCCGGGATGGCTGGGGCGCCAGGATTCGAACCTGGGAATGTCGGTACCAAAAACCGATGCCTTACCACTTGGCGACGCCCCAAAGGGCCCGGCTTGCCGCCGGGGAGCGGCGGAGATAGCGCTTTAAGGCGCGCGGCGCAATGGGGGCTCGCGGTAAAATTTCGGTGCAAAATCAACCACGCCCGCATTTCGCGCAAACACCCTGAAATCTCTTCAAAAACGCCATTGCGCGCGCGCCGGTCCGTCGCTATAGAGGCGCTCCCGCGCGGCCCAGCGGGGATTTGCTTCGGAGTGTAGCTCAGCCTGGTAGAGCACTGTCTTCGGGAGGCAGGGGCCGGGTGTTCGAATCACCCCACTCCGACCATTTCAATTCCCGCTTGCCGCGTCGCCCCCTTCAGCTCATCAGCCCCAGATAAATCAGCGTCAGGCCGATGGTGTTGGAAAGCCCGTGGGAGATGATAAGCGGCCACAAATTGCGCCTGAAGGCGAGATATAAAAAACCGGAGACCGCGCCGATGACGCCCGTAGCGACCCACCCGGCGAGCCCTTGATAATAATAATGCTGCTGGCCGAACAGCACGGCTTGCGCAATGACCGCCAGCGCCGCCGCAAACGGGATCGGGCCGAACAAGCGTTCAAACCGCGCAAATAACGCGCCGCGAAACAACATTTCTTCGGTAAAGCCGCCGATCGCCCACGCCATCACGATCCAGAAAAGATAAGCGGAAAGATTGCCCGGCACATTATCAAAACGCCCCTGATAGCGCGTATCAAGCGCCTGACGCGCCTCGTCCGCCTCGCCGATCGCCAGCACCGCCCCCTGTTCGGCGAGGATGCCGGCGCCCATGGTTACGACCAGCGCGATCAGCGTCCACAACGCTGTCCGGCCGATGCTTTTGGGGCGGCCAAGCCCAAGTCCCGCCCAACCTTCGCCGCTCGCGCGCAATCGCCATGAAGCAACGCCGAGCGCAGCAAGCAACGATATCGGCCCGGCGTAAGACCAGATCGCATCGACCCGCAACAGCGCCGACTTTAAAGCCAGCAGCACACCAATAATCAGTACAATGTCGAAAAACACCACCCACCAGCCCGGCCGTGCAGAAATCTGAGACGTCATTTCAATCTCCTTTTCGATTAAGCCGAATAGCGCCTTGTTGCGCCCGGCCCTGACGAATCATTCGTCGAGAGTCGCGACCCGCTCCATCAACGAACGCCGCGTCAACGCATCCGCCGCGCGCTCGGCGCATTCATTCAGGTCGCATCCGATTTCTTCGAACAGCGCCGCGAAGACGCGCGCCGTATCCTCAAGCCGAAGCCTCACATTGAGATGCTGGCGCCGGCCTTTCGCCGTCAATTTCAAAATCTTGCGGCGCCCGTCATCCGGGTCCGGCATGCGCTCGATAACGCCTGCCTCGATCAACAGATCGATCCGCTGCGTCGCCAGCTGATGCGGCTGATCGAGCAGCCCGGCGATCTCCGCTGCGGAAATCTCGCCCCGTTCGCCGATCAACAAGAATACCGAAACAGCGCGAGGGGGAATTTCAATACAGAGATCCTGCAACAGCACTTCGCCTTGCCCGGAGATCAGATCAGCGAGCCGATCAAGCCGGTTGGCCAGAAACGCGCCGCGCAACGGGTGCGTGTCTACAAAGGTCTTGGCGGTCATATGCGCCTCGATCGGTTTTGGTGACTTTAAAGGCTCAGGAACCAGTTGAGCTATTTATACAACTAATTGTACAATTAAATGTATATATTAAAATGTCAAGACGGCGCCGACTACGTCGGACACAACGCACCATGATGAGCTGAAACCGTTTTCAGGCTTGCACCCCTCGCCTCAGGCGATGAGCGCACGCGGGTCGAGGCGCGCCAATGCGCCCGCCGTCACCGCGCCGGTCAGCCCTTCCGCCTCGACGAGGTAATTATCGGCGAAAAACTTCGCGATGGCGATCTTGGCTTCGAGATAGTCTTTATCGCCCGCGCCCTCGCCAAGGATCAGCGCCGCGGCCATCGCCCCCTTGGCGAGATAATAGCCGCCGGCGACATTGCCGAATTGTTTGAGATAAGGGCTCGCGGCGGCGAGCACAGCCGCCTGATCGCCCGGCGCGGTCTCCAGCAACCAGGCCGTAGAGCGATGCAGCGCCGCCGCCGCCGCGTCGAGCCGCGCGCCGATCGCTTTCAGGCCTTCGCGGCGCGCCGCCTTGAGCAGTCCCGCTTCTTCACGAACATTGGCGATGAAAGCGTTCGCCGCGGCGCCGCCATCGCCCTGCAACTTGCGCCCCACAAGGTCCATCGCCTGTATGCCGTTGGTCCCTTCATAGATCGCGGCGATGCGCGCATCGCGCATATGCTGCGCCGCGCCGGTCTCCTCTACATAGCCCATGCCGCCATGCACCTGCACGCCCAGCGATGTGACGTCATTGGCGCGATCGGTGGACCAGGCTTTCGAGATCGGCGTCAGCAGCTCTTCAAGCGCCCTCGCCTGCCGGCGCGCATCCTCGTCCGGCGTATTGCGCGCGAGATCATAAGCAACCGCATTGGCGTAACAAATGGCGCGCGACGCATCGGTCAGCGCTTTCATCGAATAGAGCATGCGCCGCACATCCTGATGCTCGTAGATCGCCGCCATCTCGCCGCCCTTGCCGGCGCCGGGCGCGCGCCCCTGTTTGCGCTCTTGCGCATAGGCAAAGGCGCGCTGCCAGGCGGCCTCGGCGATGCCGACGCCTTGCATGCCGACATCGAGGCGCGCGGCGTTCATCATGATGAACATGTTTTTCAGGCCGCGATTTTCTTCGCCGAGCAGCGTGCCGTAGCATTCGCCATTATCGCCATAGGACATGACGCAGGTCGGCGAGCCATGCAGGCCCATCTTTTCTTCGAGCTTGATGCATTGCACGTCATTGCGCGCGCCAAGTGAGCCGTCTTCGTTGACGTGAACCTTTGGCACAAGGAACATCGTGATGCCGCCGGTGCCTTCGGGCGCATCCGGCAAGCGCGCCAGCACCAGATGAGCGATATTCTCCGCCATGTCGTGATCGCCATAGGTAATGAATATTTTCTGTCCACTGATCTTGTAGCGGCCGTCGCCGACCGGTTCGGCCTTGGTGCGGATCGCTGAAAGGTCAGAGCCCGCCTGCGGCTCCGTCAGGTTCATGGTGCCGGTCCACTCGCCGGAGACGAGCTTTTGCAAATAAAGCCGCTTTTGCTCATCCGTGCCCACCGCCTTGATCGCCTTGACCGCGCCAGTGGTCAGCGTCGTGCCGATGGCGAAGGACATGCAGGCGCCGTTAAGCGCATCGACCAGCGCCAGGGCGAGCGTCCCGGGCAGGCCCTGCCCGCCGGCCGCTTCGGGAAAGGCGAGCGCGTTCCAGCCATTTTCAACATATTGCCCATAGGCCTCCTTGAAGCCCGGAGACGTCCTGACGACGCCATTTTCAAGTCTCGCGCCGGCCTGGTCGCTGGCCTGGTTGAGCGGCGCAACCGCCTGATCACAAAACTTGCCCATCTCCTCGAGGATCGCCGAGACAAGATCGTCTTCAAGCTCCGGATAGGCGCCGGTTTTTTTGAGCGCACTGAACCCCGCCATGTGATCGAGCGCGAACGCCATGTCGCGAACCGGTGTCGAGAAGGTCATTTGGAAAGCTCCCTTGTTGGCGCTTTTTATGACCCAACGAGACGGCGTTTCGAAGGGGAAACTGCAGTCCGGCCCCGGCGTTTGCCGCTGCGCGCGCCAGCGCTTGCCGCGCCGCGCCGAACGCATATGTTTAAGGCGCGGTTCTTGCTTTTCCCTTCAGGCGTTCAAAAGCGGAAGGAAGGAGGCGCAAATGCGGAACCCGGCCGACATCATCGCCCGCCGCGCCGCGATCATGTTGATCGCGGGAGCGCTGATTGCGGGGGCGGCGCGCGCCGAACCGATCAGCGCCCGCTATGACGGCGTTTATATGGGCGAGAGCAGGCCCGCGCCCGGCCTTTCCGATCCGTCCTGCGGCGCGCTGGCGCTCACCCGCATCGATATCGACAATGGCATGATGCGCGCCTGGAGCGGCGAACATCAGACCGTCAAAGGCTTTGTCACCAGCGACGGGTTTTTCAACGCCGATTATTATTTTCCCGGCGCGCAAGGCATCGTCTTTGAAGGCATGATCAGCGAGGATGGCCGGCTCACCGGCGGCGTCATGCGCGGGCGCTGCGCATGGCTGATCGACTTGGCGAAGACGCCCTGAGGGGATCGCCGCCCCGGGGATTTCCGACAAAGGCTTCAACCGGCCCCGCCTCGCGTGTATTGACCTCCTCTCGCGCCAGGATGCGCAAGGCCGCCAACACCGTTCCAGAACCGATGATGCAAGCATTCAATTCCGAAGACATAACCGCCGCCGCCGGCATCATCGCCGCTGGCGGCCTTGTCGCCATGCCGACCGAGACGGTTTACGGCCTTGCCGCCGATTCAACCAATGACGCGGCCGTCGCGCGGATTTTCGACGCCAAGGGCCGGCCGCAATTCAATCCGCTGATCGTTCATGTGAGCGGGCCGGAAATGGCGAGGCGCCATGTAACCTTTTCGCCAATGGCGGAAAAGCTGGCCGCCGCTTTCTGGCCCGGACCGCTGACGCTGGTGGCGCCGCGCCGCGCCGATTGCGGCCTGTCGCTGCTCGTCTCCGCGGGGCTTGATACGGCGGCGGTGCGCATGCCCGACCACCCCTTCGCGCAAGGCCTGATCAAGGCGGCGGGCCGGCCGCTCGCCGCGCCGAGCGCCAACCGCTCAGGCACGATCAGCCCGACGACCGCCGACCATGTGCGCGCGTCGCTGGGCGAAAAGGTCGATTTCATTCTCGATGGCGGGCCCTGCGCGATTGGCGTTGAATCGACCATTTTGCGCGTCGATGGCGATCGCGCGACGCTGCTGCGGCCCGGCGGCGTCGCCCGCAAGGACATAGAGCGGGTGATCGGCAAGCCGCTCGAAAAACCCGGCGGCGCCCGCATCGAAGCGCCGGGCATGATGGCAAGCCATTATGCGCCCAATGCGGCGATGCGCCTTGACGCCGGCGCGCAAAGAGATAGCGAGGCGTTTTTGGGTTTTGGCGAGATTGAAGGGCGCGATCATGGGCTCAATCTCAGCCGCGCCGGCGATCTGCGCGAAGCGGCCGCAAATCTTTTCCGCCACTTGCACGCGCTTGATCGCATGGCGGCCGCGAACCGTCTCAAAACCATTGCCTGCGCGCCGGTGCCGCATGAAGGTCTCGGCGAAGCGATCAATGACCGTTTGCAGCGCGCCGCCGCGCCGCGTGATGAAAAGCACTGACGAATAGGAATAAGGCTGCAATACCCATTATTGCGATCAGGACGGCTGCGGCAAATAATTTCGCCGCATAACTTGCCATGAAAAATCTGTCCGTATACTACCTATTTGCCGACAATCGGAGATTTCGCATGAAACGCAGCCCCCGCTACGCCGCTTGCGCCGCCGCGAGCATCATCGCCCTGGGTCTACTCAACGCCGCCGCACAGGCCGCCCATCCCGCGCTCGAGGCCTGCGGCGGCGCCGCGATCAACACGAGCGAAGGCGTGCGCGAACGCAGCGTGATCTCGCACGCCATGGAGCGGAGGATCGAGGATTTCATTCGCGCGACGGACGCGCTGCCCGGCGGCGCCGTGGCGATCGTCAAGGATGACCGGATCGTCTATGCGCGCGGTTTCGGCTTCGCCGCGCTTGAAACTTGCGAGGCCGCAACATCGCAAACCCGCTTTTATTTGAAATCAACCACCAAGAACTTTCTCGGCGTCGCGGCGGCCGTGCTGCATGAAGAAGGCGCGATCGAGCTCGATGCGCCGATTTCGGAATATTTGCCGGACCTCGCGCTTTCCGGCGGCGTCAACGCCGCGCAAAGTTCGATCCGCGATCACCTGACCCATACGCAGCCCTATTTCGACAGCGGCCTCAATTTCCGAACCGCTTTTCCGGGCAATCTCGCCGAAGCGGATTTCGTCAGCCATGTGAATGACTATTCGGACGCGAAAGACATCCGCTTTCGTTACTCGAATTTCGGCCCGATCATGGCGGCGCACGCCATCGGCGCGAAGACCGGCGCCAATTGGCGCGATTTCATCCGTGAAACGACTTTTTCGCCGGTCGGCATGAATGACAGCTTCACGGTGATGGCCGAGGCCGAAAAAGGCGCGATGGCGCAAGCTTATGTGGGCGGGTTTGAAGCGGCCTTCGCGCCGGAGCCCACAAAGACCGACAGCCAGATGCACGCCGCCGGCGGCGCGGTCTCGACCGCGGCCGATCTTGCACGCTGGCTGATCGTCAATCTCAACCACGGCATGATCGACGGCGAGCAGGCCTTGCCAAGGCGCGCGGTCGAACAGGCGCAAGCCCGCCAGGTGCAGCTCAGCGCGCAATTCGCGGAGATTGCGCGTTTCGCCCATGGCCTTGGCGTCTATGCGGGTGATTATGACGGCGACGTGCTGATGCACCATTTCGGCGGCGAGACTCACTTATCATTCATGCCCGCCCATGGGCTCGGCGTCGTCATCCTCGCCAATGAGCTCGACAATGGCGTACGGGTGACGCATCCGCTCGCGTTCACCATCTATGACATGCTGCTCGGCAAGGACGATTTGGACGCCCGCGCCGAACAGCGCATCGCCGCCATTGCGGAAGCGAAAACCAGCGCCGCCGGCCGGCTTGAACAATATCTCGCCAAGGTAAAAGCCGGCGCGCCGGATGCGCCGCCGTCAATCGCGCCCGATGCGCTTGCAGGGGCCTATGACAATGGCCGCTTGGGCGCGATGACGGTAACGCACGACGGCGAGGCGCTGCGCATCGCCTTCGGCGCCATGGAAGGCGCGCTCGAACCGCTCGGCGGCGATCTTTATCTCGCTCATATCGCCATGTGGAACACGTTGCCGCCGCAAGCGATCACATTCCGCGAGGATGATCAAACCGGTTTCGTGCTTGACTGGGGCGGGCGGATTTTCACGCGCCGGCGCTGATCACTCGGCCGGTTTGACGAATTTATAGAGGAACCGGTCGGTTTTGCGCCGGACCGACGGATCGAAAACATTGGTCTCGAAACTGTCCTGCGGATTGCGCAACACATCGCTCTCGCCGGCGAAAACGAACCCGGCCACAGCGGCCAGCGCCCTGACGATCGCGGGGTCGATGCGGTGAATGATCCCGCCGGTGGTCTCCGGCGCGCCGACGGCGGCGGCATGATCGAGCACGATGAAAACCCCGCCGGGCTTCAGAATGCGGGCGATCTCGTTATAAGTCGTCGCTACGTCGCCGAGCGGATCGCCGCCATTCGGCCGATAGTAAAGCTCATGCGGGCCCAGCATCCAGGTGACGAGGTCAATCGAGCCGTCCGCCGCGTCGAGACTGTCGAAACTGGTTTTTGATATGCGCACATTATCGAGCCGTCCATCGACCCGCCGGTTCGCAGCGTCGCCAAGAAACGCGTCAAATGCAGGCGGACTGTGCATGACAATCTCGCCTTCAGCCCCGACAAGCCGCGAGAAAAGCTCGGTGTAATAGCCCGTCCCGGCTTCCATCTCGAAAATGCGCATGCCTGGTTCAACGCCGATAAAGGCCAGCACATCCGCCGGTTTGCGAAGTTCATCATCGGCGAAATCTGCGCCGGGCCGGTCACGATGACTGAGCGCGGCGCTGGCGCGCGCTGGATAGCCCGTCCCCGCGGCGCCGGCGGCGTGCGAGGCGACTTCACCGCTGTCTCGGCCGCATCCGCCAGCGGCGGCGCCGCCGACACTGAGCGCGGCCAAGGCAATCAAACCGAAACGCATGCGCCTCTCCTTGGCCAGGCCTCAGTAAACATCACAATAGCGTGACTGTTACCCGGCTTTCGCCGCAATGCAAATCGCATCGCTAAAAAAGGAATGTTTTCCAATGGCCGGCGTGAATGCTTGAACCGGGCCCGCCTGGTTACTAGACCTGACGCGAACAGTTTTTCGGAACGCCTTATGCACCGCCGCCAGCGCCCCGCCCCGCCAGACGCCGCCCTCGACGCGATCCGCGCCGCAGTCGGAGCGAAAGGCGTGATCAATCGCGAGGACGCGGCGCCGTTCCTGTCCGAATGGCGCGGACGCTGGCCCGGCGAGGCGGCGCTGATCGTCTGCCCGGCCTCCACGCAGGAGGTCGCAGCGGTCGTTAAAATCTGCGCGGCGCATGATGTCGCCATCACCCCGCAAGGGGGCAATACCGGTCTCGTCGGCGGGCAGATCCCGTTCGGCGATGAGATCCTCTTATCGCTGAAGCGCATGCGGGGCATTCGCGACATCGAACCGCTGAACAACACCATGACCGTCGACGCCGGGCTGACGCTCGCCGAAGCGCAAGGCGCTGCGCAAGAGGCGGGGCGCCTGTTTCCGCTCTCCATCGGCTCGGAAGGCTCGTGCCAGATCGGCGGCGTCATTTCCACCAATGCCGGCGGGGTCAATGTCTTGCGTTATGGAAACACCCGCGAACTGGTGCTGGGGCTGGAAGCGGTGCTGCCCTCCGGCGACATTTGGAACGGGCTGAAACGTCTGCGTAAGGACAATACCGGTTACGACATCAAGCAGCTTCTCATTGGCGGCGAAGGGACGCTCGGCATTGTCACGGCGGCGGTGCTGAAGCTGTTCCCCCTGCCGCAGGAAAAAGTCACGGTCTGCGCCGGCGTCAGCTCGGCGGCGGATGCGGTCGCGCTGCTTTCCCATGCACAAGGCGCGACCGGCGGCGCGGCGACAAGTTTCGAGCTGATGGCGCGCATTTGCCTCGACCTCGCCTTGAAGCATATTGCCGGCACGCGCGACCCGCTCAGCAAGCCCCACCCGTTCTATGTGCTGATGGAGTTTTCCTCCGGCCGGAAATCAGGCTTGCGCCCGGCGGTCGAAGACATGCTCGCCGGCGCGCTGGAAGCGGGAATGATCGCGGATGCGGTGATCGCCGAAAGCGAAGCGCAAACGCAAGGCCTGTGGCGCATCCGCCATTCGATCTCCGAGGCGATCAATGGCGAGGGCCTCGGCGCGCGCCATGATGTTTCCGTCGCGACCAGCGATATTCCGGTCTTCCTTGAAAAAGCCGGCGCCGCCGTGGCGCGCATCGCGCCGGGCGCGCGCGTCGTCGCCTTCGGCCATATTGGCGACGGCAATGTACATTATGACGTGGTCGGACCGGAAGGCGCGGACCCGCATCACCTCGACGATAAGCGGGCGGCGATCGAGACCGCCGTCTATGACGTTATCGGCGCGTTCGACGGATCGATCTCCGCCGAGCATGGCGTCGGCCGGCACCGCCGCGACAGCCTCGCCAAGCGCAAAAGCGCCGTCGAACTCGAGATGATGCGCGCCATCAAATCCGCCCTTGACCCGAAGGGCCTCATGAACCCTGGCAAGATGCTGTAATGAAGGAAAGACGCCGCCCATGCTGATGCTTCTGTCTCCCGCCAAGCTGATGAATTTCGACGCCGTTCCCGATGCGCCGAAAGCGACAGCGCCATTGCTGAAAAAAGACTTCGAGGAAATCGCCAATGTGGCGAAAGACCTGACTCGCGCCGACATCAAGCGGCTGATGGGAATTTCCGACAATCTTGCCGATCTCAATTACGAACGCTTTCAGGCGCTCAAAACCGCCGGGCGCGTCGCTGACGCCAAACAGGCGCTGCTCACCTTTGCCGGCGACGTCTATCGCGGCTTTGACGCAGCGACGCTCAAGCGCGAAGACCTTGAATATGCGCAAGATCATTTGCGCATGCTGTCGGGGCTTTACGGGCTGTTGCGCCCGCTCGATGCTATCCAGCCCTATCGGCTCGAGATGGGTTCGCGCGTTAAAAATCCGCGTGGGGATAATCTTTATGATTTCTGGGGACCGGTGCTGGCGAAGGAACTCGACAAGGCGGTGAAAGGCCATGACGATCCCACAATCGCCTGTCTCGCATCGAACGAATATGCAAAGGCAATCGACCGCAAGGCGCTCAAAAGTCCGTTCGTTGCGTTTAACTTCAAAGATATCAAGGACGGCAAGGCGCGGCCCGTGCAACTCTATGTGAAACAAGCGCGCGGCATGATGGCCCGCTGGGCGATTGAAACCCGCATCGACCGGGTCGAGGGGCTGAAAGACTTCACCATTGGCGGCTATCGCTTTTCAAGCGAGATGTCGTCGGATGGCGAATGGGTGTTCACCCGCCCGCAACCGGCGCCGCTCGCGAAAACCAAAAAGAAAGCGGCGTGAGGCTGGCGCGCGCCGTTCTTACAAGAGCGATCGTTCTGTCATCTCGAATATGCGCTGACAATCAAGTTTGGACAAAAACTCGGTGAATATATGAAAGCCATAAACATCAATGAAGAGATTCAAGGAACGAAATTCCTGACAAACAGAACGCCGCACACAACATTGGAAGATGAAGCTGCAGCGTTTGCGAGCCTTGCCGCCTACAACAATGGCGGGATCTTCGCCGGGGGTTTCGCCGGGGAAAGTTGCTGGGAGCGGCACCCGGGCGGCGACGAAATCGTCCACGTTCTTTCAGGATCTGCGGATCTGATATTCCTGGATGGCGAAGAACAACGGATCACGCTCTGCGGCGGCACGATGACAGTCGTTCCAAAGGGCGTATGGCATCGTTTCGAAGCGCCTGAAGGCGTCACGTTGGTGACAGTCACACCTGAGCCGACGGAAACATCGATCACCAGGCCCGCCTGAAACACAGGCTGTATTCTGAATTTCATAAAGAGCCGGCCCCGCCCATTCCCGGACCAAGCAAGGCCCGGACAACAGAGCGCCAGATTTTTGGCGCGGCGTTTGAATTCGCGGCCGGCCACCTACACAGGACAAGCGACGCGTGACGAACGCGGCAGGCGGCAGGCGGCAGGCGGCAGGCGGCAGGCGGCAGGCGGCAGGCGGCAGGCGGCAGGCGGCAGGC
>CAMYLZ010000011.1 GCA_947259375.1 uncultured Parvularculaceae bacterium
CGGCGCGGCCCGTGCTGGCGGCGATTGCGCCCGCCGGGTGCTCAAGGGCGGCGCCTGGAACACCGGCGCCTGGCGGCTGCGCGCCGCGCATCGCATTGGCAAATCGGCGCGCGCGCGCGAATTCGACAACGGTTTTCGGGTCGCCCGCGATCTCGATTAGACCGCGCACCGCGGCTTCGTGGGCGCCGCGTTGCCGCGCCGGCCTGCGGGCGCGCCTTAACCGGCGATTAACGTCGCGGATTTTTTGCCCCGCCCGCCCGCGCGACGGGTTGCGAGGCTGAAAACCCCTCCTTATATCCCGCCCGAACGCCGCTTTCGGTCGATCGAGACGGATCGCCCGCGAGACGGTCATCTGAAGTATCAATTAAGGGGCGCGTCCGCATCCGGCGCTGTCTTGTGCAGGCCGGAGATAACGGGACGGCTCGCTTTAACGGAGAAGAAGAGAAATGGGCAAGGTAATTGGGATTGACCTCGGCACGACGAATTCATGCGTCGCCGTGATGGAGGGCAAGGAGCCGAAAGTCATCGAAAACGCCGAAGGCGTGAGGACGACCCCGTCGGTCGTCGCGTTCACCGAAGACGGCGAACGCCTGATTGGCCAGCCGGCGCGCCGCCAGGCGGTGACCAACCCTGAAAACACCTTCTTCGCCATCAAACGTCTTATCGGCCGCCCGTATGACGACCCGACCGCCCAGAAAGACAAGGCGATGGTCCCATACGAGATCATCAGGGGCGATAATGGCGACGCTTGGGTCGACTCGCGCGGCGAGAAATTCGCCCCGTCGCAGATTTCCGCTTTCATCCTCCAGAAAATGAAAGAAACCGCTGAGGCCTATCTCGGCCAGGATGTGACGCAGGCGGTGATCACCGTTCCCGCTTACTTCAACGACGCCCAGCGTCAGGCGACCAAAGACGCCGGCAAGATCGCCGGGCTCGAAGTCTTGCGCATCATCAACGAGCCGACAGCGGCCGCGCTCGCCTATGGCCTCGACAAGAAAGAAGGCAAAAAGATCGCCGTTTACGACCTTGGCGGCGGCACCTTCGATATCTCCATTCTTGAAATCGGCGACGGCGTTTTTGAAGTTCTCTCCACCAATGGCGACACCTTCCTTGGCGGCGAAGACTTTGACTTGCGCATTGTCGATTATCTCGCCGACGAATTCAAAAAGGAAAACGGCATTGATCTGCGCAAGGACAAAATTGCGCTGCAGCGCCTGAAAGACGAAGCGGAGAAAGCCAAGAAAGAGCTTTCCTCGACTTCGCAATATGAAGTGAACCTGCCCTTCATCACCGCCGATGCGTCGGGCCCCAAACACCTGACCATGAAACTGTCGCGCGCCAAGCTGGAAAGCCTGGTCGAAGATCTCGTCAAACGCACCGTCGATCCGTGCAAGGCGGCGCTCAAAGACGCCGGTCTCGCGCCGGGCGACATTGATGATGTGGTGCTGGTCGGCGGCATGACCCGTATGCCGAAGGTTCAGGAAACGGTGAAACAATTCTTCGGCATGGAGCCGCATAAAGGCGTCAACCCGGACGAGGTCGTGGCGCTCGGTGCAGCGATCCAGGCCGGCGTGCTGCAAGGCGACGTCAAGGACGTGCTGCTGCTCGACGTGACGCCCTTGTCGCTCGGCATCGAAACGCTGGGCGGCGTCTTCACCCGCCTGATTGACCGCAATACGACGATCCCCACCAAGAAGTCGCAGACCTTCTCGACGGCTGAAGACAACCAGTCGGCGGTGACCATCCGCGTCTTCCAGGGCGAGCGCGAAATGGCGGCCGACAACAAGCTGCTCGGCCAGTTCGACCTGGTTGGCATTCCCCCGGCGCCGCGCGGCGTGCCGCAGGTCGAGGTCACCTTTGACATCGACGCCAACGGCATTGTCCATGTGAACGCCAAGGACAAGGCCACCAACAAGGAACAGTCAATCCGCATTCAGGCCTCGGGCGGTCTTTCCGACAACGACATCGAACAGATGGTCAAGGACGCCGAAGCCAATGCGGAAGCCGACAAGAAACGCCGCGAAGGCGTCGAGTCGAAAAACCGCGCCGAAGCGCTGGTGCATTCGACCGAGAATAATCTTGAAGAGCATGGCGACAAGCTCGGCGAGGAAGATCGCAACGCCATCGATTCGGCGCTCGCCGGCCTCAAGGATGTGCTCGCCAAGGAAGACGCCAGCGTCGAGGATATCGATGCGGCGGCCGGAACCCTCGCCCAGGCGACCATGAAGCTCGGCGAGGCGATGTATAAAGCCGGCGCCGGCGCGGACGACGATGGCGGCGCCGCCGCTGCGGCGGCCGATGCGGCCAAGGAAGACGGCGGCGACGATGATGTTGTCGACGCCGACTTCGAGGAAGTCGACGGCGACAAGAAAGATTAGAGCGAGATCGCCGCGCCCCATTTGGGGCGCGGCGCATTTCCGGGCCGGCGGTTGGGGAGGACCGGCGGGGGCGACGTTCAGAAGCCTGAACAGGGCAGAACCCCAAAAAGGGCAGGCGCGTACATCATGGCGCAACAGGATTATTACGATTTGCTTGGCGTTGAACGCGGCGCGGATGCGGCGGCGATCAAGTCGGCGTTCCGCAAGCGGGCGATGCAGTTCCATCCAGACCGCAACAAGGACGATCCGGAGGCGGAGAAAAAATTCAAGGAAGTCGGCGAAGCCTATGAGGTGCTGTCCGACGAACAAAAACGCGCCGCCTATGACCGCTTCGGTCACGCCGCCTTCCAGAATGGCGGGGCCGGCGGCTTTAACGGGTTCGGCGCAGGCGGCATGGGCGCCGGCGGCGCGGCCGGTTTTTCCGACATTTTCGATGAAATTTTCGGCGACTTCATGGGCGGGCGCGGCGGCGCCCGGCGCGCCGGACCGGGCCGCGGCGCGGACCTTAAATATAATCTGAAAATCAGCCTCGAAGACGCGTTCCAGGGCAAGAAAGTCGAAATCAAGGTGCCGGGCTCCGTCGCTTGCGAAACCTGCGACGGCTCCGGCGCCAAGCCGGGCTCAGGCCCGACCCATTGCGGCACCTGCAAGGGCGCCGGCCGGGTGCGCGTGCAACAGGGCTTTTTCACCATTGAACGCACCTGCCCGCATTGCAACGGCGAGGGCAGCGTCATCGCCGATCCGTGTACGGATTGCGCCGGCCAGGGCCGCGTGCGGCGCGAGCGGATGCTGTCGGTCGACGTGCCGGCGGGCATCGAAGACGGTACCCGCATCCGGCTTTCCGGCGAGGGCGAGGCGGGCCCGCGCGGCGGACCGGAAGGCGATCTTTATATTTTCGTGCATGTCGCGGAACACGATTTGTTCGAGCGCGACGGGGCCGATCTTTATTGCATCATGCCGGCGCCGATGACGACGGCGGCGCTGGGCGGTGAATTTGAAACGCCGACCATCGACGGCGGCCGGGTGAAAATCTCCGTACCCGAAGGATCGCAGACTGGCAAACGCTTCCGCGTGCGCGGGCGCGGCATGAGCGTGCTCAATCAAAAGGGCCGCGGCGATCTTTATGTCGAAGTGCGGGTCGAAACGCCGACCGGCCTCAACGCCGAGCAAAAAGAACTCTTGCGCCAATTCTGCGAGGCTGGCGGCGGCGAAGCCTGTTGCCCGGATTCGCGCGGCTTTTTCGATCGCGCCAAGAATTTCTGGGACAATGTCACGGATGTGGGCTAGGGGCCGGCCGGGGCGTTACCTTGCATCCCCTACCTCCCCCGGACGTGAGTTTACGGGCGCGTTCAGGCGGCCTAACAAAGCTTGGTAGCCGCCTTAGCGAGAGTTTTGATGAAGTTTTCCGCCCAGATCGCCGCCCTTTCCGCAGTTGCGATCGCCGCATCGCCCGCGACCGCCGCCGAGCATGCGACCATGTCGCCGGCCGCGCAGGAAACACTCAAAACCTATATTGCGGCCGATGCGCGTCCCGCCAAGCAAAAGGCCCGCGATCAATATCGCCGGCCGTTTGAGACGCTAGACTTTTGCGGGGTGGAGCCCGAAATGATCGTGGTCGAAATCTGGCCGGGCGGTCAGGGCGGCTGGTATCGCAAAATCCTCGAGCCGTTCATCACCGAAAATGGCGGCCAATATCACCCGGTGCGCAGCCGCAGCGGCTTCCCGGCGGAAAAGCTGGCGGACATTCCTTATGATGAGGCGGATATGGTGCTGGTCTTCCGCGCCCACGGCTTCATGATCTACAAGGAGCCGGCGCAAACTCATGTGAACGAAGTGTTCAGCATGCTGAAGCCCGGCGGAACCTTGTGCATCGTCGATCATGCGGGCGATGAAGCGATCCCGCAGGATCCGAAAGGCGAGAATGGCTATGTCAATGAAAGCCATTTCGAAATGCTCGCCGAAAAAGCCGGCTTCGTGCAGGTCGCGAAATCGGAACATAATCGCAATCCGAAAGACACCAAAGACTATCCGCGCGGCGTGTGGTCCTTGCCGCCGACGCTGTCCGGCTCGATGCCGATGAGCAAGGAGCGCAAAAAATATCTTGAAATCGGCGAGAGCGACCGCTTCACCCACAAATATGTAAAACCGGCCGCGCAATAAGGCGCGGGGCGCGCGTTTTAAAATTCGGATACGCATGATGAGCAAGGACATTCTATTTCTGTTGCCGCCGGGATTTGAAGACAATGGCCGGCGGGAATTTTGCCCTGAATGCGCGGAAATATGGGGCGTGCTGAGCTATTATCCAGCTATCCGCGAAGCGCTCGATATCCGCTATCAGCCAATCGCGCGGCCCCGTCGTGAACTCGTCGATATGCTGGGAGAGGAAAACCAGAACTGCCCGACGCTGGTGCTGGATCCCGGCGCGGAGGCCGGCCCTCATGCTGAGATCAGGCAAGCGAACGGCCTTCGCTTTCTCGATAATGCGCGCGATATTGCGAAATACTTCGTGCACAAATTTGCAACGCCGTTCCCGCGCGGCTCATAGACGCCGTCATGAGCACGCTTAAAGACCTCATCAATGGTTATACGCAGCCCGGCCGCATTGAATGGATCGGCGTCCGGCCGGAACGGCGCGCCCCGCTGATCGCGCTTGACCAGGCGGAAATCACTGAAAACGGCGTTTCCGGCGATCACCGCCAGCGTCCGGGCAAACGCGCCGTGTCGCTAATCCAGCGCGAGCATCTGCCGGTCATCGCCGCGCTGCTCGGGCGTGATGATGTGCCGCCGGCGCTCATCCGCCGCAATATCGTCGTCAGCGGGATCAATCTGCTTGGTTTGCGCGCGCGCCGCTTCCGGCTTGGCGGCGCGGTGCTGGAGGGGAGCGGCATCTGCGCGCCCTGCTCGCGCATGGAAGAAGCGCTGGGCGAGGGCGGCTATGGCGCCGTGCGCGGCCATGGCGGGATCACCGCCACGGTCATCGAGCCGGGGCGCATCGTGCTTGGCGACGTATTGCAACCGGTTTGATTGGTCGGGCATTGTCTGCGAGGCCGCTCAAAAACCGCTGCGGATCACCTCGAAACCGATAAGCAGCAGGCCGGTCATGGCGAGCGCCCATATGGCGGAACGCCAGACCGGCAGGCCCATAGCGTAGACGATGGCGAAACCTGCACGCCCGACGAGAAACAGGCCCGCGCCCCATTGCGTCAGCGGCGAGGAAACGCCGCCGAGATGCGCGATGATGACCAGCGGCGCGAACATTGCCATTCCTTCCATATGATTGGCGACGATGCGTCTCATGCGCCCTTGCATGATTGATGGCGTTTTTGCCTCGTCGCGAGGCCCCAACCCCCATTTGAAACCATGGTTTATGGGGGCGAGGCAGCCTTGCACCGACAATAAGACGAGCAAGATGACGACAACGCCCACGAGCGCCTGTATTTCGATGGACACCGGTTTTCTCCCTTTTTTTTCTCACTATAATCTTTATAGTATATAGTCAAAGCATATTGACACGCTAAATCTGGACAATGAAACAAGACGGTAAAACCTGTCCCATCGCACGCGCCGCGACAATTATCGGTTCCCGGTGGACAGCGCAGATACTTCGTGAGCTGATAAACAACGGAGCACGCCGCTTTCAGGAACTCCAGGAATCCCTCGCCGGCATTCCGCCGAACACTCTTTCAAGCCGACTCAAAATGTTGGAAGAAAGCGGCATTGTGAAACGCGAAATTTACGAAACACGGCCGCCGCGCGCAGAATACGAATTGACGGCGAAAGGCCGGAAAATGAGCGCCATCATCGCCGCCATGCGCGATTGGGGCGAAAGATACGGCTAAATGGCGCCTGGCTGGCGAAGGAGCAAAAAGTGTCCAATTCATCCATTCTCGTGGCCGGCGCCGGCGGGCGCATGGGCAAGGCGATTGTCGCGGAAATTTTGCGCACGCCGGGCGCTAGCCTTGCCGGTGGGTTCGAGCGGCCGGGCGGGCCGGCGATCGGCATGGATATCGGCGTGCTCGCCGGGCTCGACGCCATCGGACTTAATGTGGAGGACGCAGCGGATAAGGGCCTTGCCCGCGCCGGCGTGCTGATCGATTTCACCGTGCCCCAGGTTTCGGCCGCCAATGCGGCGGCCGCCGCCGCCAACGGCGTCGCCCATGTGATCGGCACCACGGGACTTTCCGATGCGCAAGAGGCGGCCATCGCCGAGGCGGCGAAGACCATCGCGATCGTCAAATCCGGCAATATGAGCGTCGGCGTCAATGTGCTCACCGCGTTGGTTGAGCAAGCGGCGCAGGCGCTGGATGACGATTTCGATATCGAAATCATCGAGGCGCATCATAGGGCTAAGGTCGACGCGCCGTCCGGCACCGCGCTGATGCTTGCGCGGGCGGCGGCGCGCGGCCGCGCGGTCGATCTTTCGCAGAAAACCGCCGCGGCCGACCGGACCGGCGGGCGAAAACGCGGCGATATCGGCATTGCGGTCTCGCGCGGCGGCGGGGTTGTCGGCGAACACCGGGTCGCCTTCGCCGGGATGCAGGAAGTGATCACGCTTTCCCATTCGGCCATCGACCGCACCCTGTTCGCCAAAGGGGCGGTGGCGGCGGCGCGCTGGGCCGTGGGCAAGCCCCCGGGACTTTATTCCATGCGCGACGTGCTGGGGCTTGGCGGCTAAAGCGCGGGCCTGTCATGGTAAACGCGATCCGCTAAAATTCCGCCTATCGATAAAGCTTGCCGAAACCAAGCTTTGCCATGCTGCGTCTTCAATATTGAAGAGGCCGTTTCATGCGCTCGCATATCTTTCTCGCCGCTGCGATCATCATCGCCGCCATCGTTGCCGTGCGGGCGGTCGATCAGCGCGCGGAAAGCAAAATGCATCCCGCGCAACTGGCCGTTGCGACCCCGGCGCCGCCGCCGGTGCGCGCCGGCGCTGCATGGGGCGATGAAATCCGCATCACGGCGGGGCCTGACCGGCAGTTCTATGTCAAGGCCGATGTCAACCGCCGCCCGGCGCGGTTCCTTGTCGATACCGGCGCCAGCTATGTCGCCTTGCGCGATTCCGATGCGCGCGAGGCGGGGATATATACATCGTGGACGGATTATACCTATCCCGTGCATACCGCGAATGGCGAGACCAAGGCCGCTTTCGTCACCATAGACGAGATCGAGATTGGCGGGCTGCGCGTCGAGGGCGTTCGCGCATTTATTCTTCAGGACGATCAGCTCAACATCAATCTTTTGGGCATGAGTTTCCTGTCGCGCCTTGAAAGCGTCGAGGCGCGCAAGGGCGAGCTGGTGCTGCGGGGATAGAACGCCTTCGGCCCGCTAGCGGGGGAAGAATTCCCTTTGTCAGCAAGTGCAACGCTACGCCGCCCTAACTTGCGGGGGAGACGGCGTTACTCCGCCTGCTAGCGCTCCTGCGCCATCAGGCTCGGCAGCCTCCCCAGATCCGCGCCGGCCTGACGCATGAAGAATTTGCGCAAGGGCGGGGCCTTGCCGACCAGGCTCATGCCTACATCGCGGGCGATGCGCAGCGGCGCAATGTCGTTTGAAAAAAGCCGCACCATCACATCGCAGCCAAGCGCCAGGGCGGCGGAATCAAACCGGCGCCAGCGCTGGTAGTTTTCCAGCACCGTCAAATGGCCGATATCGAGGCCGACATCGCGCGCGTCGGTTAAAACGTCCGTAAGCGCTGCAATATCCTTGACGCCGAGATTATAGCCTTGCCCGGCGATAGGGTGGATGGCGTGGGCCGCATCGCCGATCAGCGCGAGGCGCGGCGCGATATAGGATTGCGCCAGGGTAAAGGCGAGAGGGTATGACCAGCGCGGGCCGGCGGGCGTCAGCGCGCCAAGATGCGGACCGAAGCGGTTTTCAATCTCGATACGGAATTTTTCATCGTCAAGCGCCATATAGGCGGGCGCGGCCTCGGCGCGTTCGGTCCAGACGAGAGAGCTTCGGTTGTCGGTGAGCGGCAGGATCGCAAACGGCCCGCCCGGCAGGAAAAACTCATGCGCAACGCCCTCATGCGGGCGTTCATGGGCGACAGTCGCGACGATGCCAGACTGTTTGTAGCGCCATTGATTGGTCTTGATATCGGCCTCGGCGCGCAATGCGGAAAACCGCCCGTCAGCGGCGATGACCAGCGACGCCGAGAGCCGTCTGCCGTCTTCGAGATCGACGATCGCTTCGCCGGCGTTGAATTGCGTCGCCGAGCGCCGCGCCGGCGCGATCAGCGTCGCGGCGGTTTCGCGGTCGATGCCGTCAAACAGGGCGTTGCGCAATATCCGGTTCTCGACGATCCAGCCAAGCGGCCGGTCCTCGCCGAGCTCGCGGCTGTCGAAATGCAGATTGAACGACGAGACGGTCCCTTGATCGAAATGCGAGCGCGCCCTTCCATCGGTGACGAGAATGTCGCGGATCGGTTCGGCATGCGCCTCGATCGCCTGCCACAGACCGAGGCGGCGGAAGACGCGGGCCGAGGCATAGGAGACAGCGGTGGTGCGCCCGTCAAATGCTTCCTCGCGCATGGCCGCCGGGTCGCCGGCGTCGATCACTGCGGCGGAAAAGCCCCGGCCGGCGAGCGCCAGCGCCGCCAGGCCGCCCGCCAGGCCGCCGCCGACAATAACAATGTCGAAATGTTCGGTTTCACTCATGACCGGGCGAATGTCGCGCCTCCGGGCCCGCGCGTCCAGCCGAAGCCGGGCGGTGCGGCGAAAGGCGCGGGGGGGCAAAGGAAACAGGCGGCGCGCTTTTACTGTTTTGAAAACACCATTAGGACAAAAGGCGGTTCCGCCAATTCAAGGTTTGCCCTATGCGCCGAAACCTGACCCTTGGGCTTAGCGCCGCCCTCGCTGTCGCGCCGGCATGCGCTTTTGCCCAGGACTTATCGCCCGCCAGCGACGTAACTCGTTTCGTTATCGACACGGGGCTTTTGATCGCGGCGGGTCTCGCCGGATTGCTGGTGCTGGCGGGGTTTACCTTGCGCGATGTGGGCTTTGCGCGCCCGCGAAACGCGCCGGCGGTGTGTTTGCGGATGGTCGGGCTCCTCGCGGTCGCGGTTATCATGTTCTGGCTGACCGGCTTTCATCTCATTTACGGGGTCGAGCCGGGCGGTTTTCTCGGCGCGTTCAAACCCTGGTCCGTCGAAACGGCGGCGCCGGGCGAGAGCGGCCGCGCGCCGGCGGCGTTCTGGTTTTCACAAGTCGTCATTGCCGCCATCGGCGCGGCGATTGTTTCGGCGGCGGTCTCCGAACGGGTGCGCTTGTGGCCGTTTCTTCTGTTCGTCGCCGTCTGGGCCGGGCTGATCTATCCGATCGTCGCATCATGGGCCTGGGGCGGGGGTTATTTCGGTGCCGAATGGAATTTTCGCGATCTTGGCGGCGCCTCCGTCTTGCATGGGGCGGCCGGCGCGGCGGCGCTCGCCGCGGTGATCGTTCTCGGCCCCCGTCCGGGCCGTTATGCGCGCGGGGCGGCCCGGCAGGCGCCGTCAACCGCGCTGCCGGTGTCGGCGTTTGGCGTTGCGCTCGCGATCCCCGGCCTGATGATGGTGATCGCCGGGCTGCAAGGGTCGGTTTCGTCGATAGAGGCGGCGGCCGCGCTCGGGGTTGTTTGCGTCAATATCATCGCGGCGGTCGCCGGCGGCGCGTTGGCGGCGATGATCCTGACGCAGACGGTGTACAAGCGACCGGGGCTGGTGTCGGCGATGACCGGCTCGATCGCCGGGCTCGTCTCGGTCGCGGCCGACCCCCTCGCTCCGGCCATGTGGCAGGCGGCGATGATCGGCGCGGTGGGCGGCGTGATCGTCACCGTGACGCCGCCTTTTCTCGACCGCTTCCGCATCGATGACGCCGGTTTCGCGATTCCCGCCCATTGCTTTTGCGGCATTTGGGGAAGCTTCATTTCGTTTTGGCCGAGCGAGACCAGCCGGCTGTCCGGCCAGGTGGTCGGCACCGCCGCGATCGTGGCTTTTTCATTCGGCATGAGTCTGCTTGTCTGGGTGGCGCTGAAATATACGATTGGCGTGCGCGCCGCGCCGGCGGACGAACGCGCGGATGAGACGGCGGGCGCGGACGCCTGATCGCGGGCCGCCTGTTCGGTGAATTGGTTAAGATGCGTTAACCCATTACCCGCCAAGCCATGGCAAGGTGCGTTAACGTTTTCAGCTACCTGTCTTTTTACGTTGTCATGCCGCGTCAGACCCGAAACTACGTCCGCCAATCAGCCCGCGCACGCTCCCGGCGGCCGGATCCGTTTTCCGAATTCGCCGCGCGGGTGAGCGCGTTTGCGCGTGCGGTGATGATGCGGGCCGGCGCGGCGGCGATGATCTTGCTGGCGTTCTGGCTGACCGCCGCTTTTGCGACCTTCACCATTTCGGATCCGAGCCTCAATACGGCGACGCCCGCACCGGTGCAAAATCTCGCCGGACCGCTCGGCGCGGTCGCGGCGGATTTGCTGTTGCAGTTTTTCGGCGGCGCGGCGCTGATGGTTCCCGCGCCATTGGCGATCTGGGGCGCGGTGGCGCTCCGGCAGGGCGCGCCGGCGGAAACACCGCGCGCTTTCTGGCTGCGTTTTGCGCTGGCGCCGGCGGCGATCCTTGCGGGGGCTGCGTTTTTCGCGTCCTGGCGCCCGCCGGCCGACTGGCCTTTCGTGGTCGGGGTCGGCGGTCTTGCGGGCGATGCGCTGTTCGCGCTGGCGACGGGGCTATTGGGGCTGTTGGGCGCGCAGGGCGCGCGGCTCGCCGCGGCGGGTCTTTTCGCCATGGCGGCGTTCGCTTCCTACGCCATGTTATGCGGCCTCACCCGCGAGCGGCTGGCGGCGGCGTGGTGGGCACTCGAAGACAGCGCCATCGCCGTCAGGGATTGGGTGCAGGATGCTTATGATCGGTTCGCCGGCGGCGTTGCGGATTCCGAAGCGCTCGAAGTTGAAGACGGGTTCGAGGACGACGCGGATGAGGCGGCCGCCGAGGATGATGCACTCGAGGATGAAGACGAACCCGCGCTGGCCGCGCCCAAACGCAAGATCATCCGCAAAAAAGAAAAGCGCAAGGAAAGCCGCCGCGAACGCCGCGAAGCGCAGCCGGTATTGCCGGTCTTTTCCGCCGATAATTACGAATTGCCGCCGCTCAATCTGCTCGCGAAACCGGACGGCGCGCGCCATGCGGTGATCTCCGACGAGGCGCTGGAGCAAAATGCGCGCATGCTTGAAAACGTGCTGTCCGATTTCGGCGTGCGCGGCGAGATCATCAATGTCCGGCCTGGCCCGGTGGTGACGCTTTACGAGCTTGAACCCGCCGCCGGGGTGAAGTCCTCACGCGTGATCGGTCTTGCCGACGATATCGCCCGCTCGATGAGCGCCGTCGCCGCGCGCGTCGCGGTGGTGCCGGGGCGCAATGTGATCGGCATCGAACTGCCCAACCAGGACCGCGAAACGGTTTATCTGCGCGAGCTGCTGGGGGCGGGCGAATATGAAAATTCGCGCGGCGATCTCACCTTGACGCTTGGAAAATCGATCGGCGGCGAGCCGGTCTTCGCCGATCTTGCGCGCATGCCGCATTTGCTGATCGCCGGCACCACCGGCTCGGGCAAGTCGGTGGGGATCAACACCATGATCCTGTCGCTGCTTTACCGGATGTCGCCGGACCAGTGCAAACTGATCCTGATCGACCCGAAAATGCTGGAGCTTTCAGTCTATGAAGGCATTCCGCACCTTCTCTCGCCGGTCGTCACCGACCCGCGCAAGGCCGTCGTCGCGCTCAAATGGACGGTGCGCGAGATGGAAGAGCGCTACCGCAAAATGTCGAAAGTGGGCGTACGGAACATCGAGGGCTTCAATTCGCGCGTGCTCGAGGCCGAAGAGAGCGGCGAGGTGCTGACCCGCACCGTGCATACCGGCTATGACGAGGAAACAGGCGAGCCGGTCTATGAGAGCGAAGATCTCGAATATGAATTCATGCCGTTCATCGTCGTCGTCATCGACGAGGTGGCCGATTTGATGATGGTGGCCGGCAAGGACATTGAAGGCATGGTGCAGCGTCTGGCGCAGATGGCGCGGGCCGCAGGCATTCACCTGATCATGGCGACGCAGCGTCCGTCCGTCGATGTCATCACCGGCACCATCAAGGCGAACTTTCCGACCCGGATTTCGTTCCAGGTCACTTCGAAGATCGACAGCCGCACCATTCTCGGCGAACAGGGCGCCGAACAACTGCTCGGCCAGGGCGACATGCTGCATATGGCGGGCGGCGGGCGCCTGCGCCGCGTTCATGGCGCATTCGTTTCCGACAATGAAGTCGAAAAGATCGTCAAGTTTCTCAAGAAACAGGGCGCGCCTGAATATGTGCAGGAAGTCACCGAGATGCGCGAGGACGACGCAGGCGAGGGCGGCGCTTTCGATCTTGGCGGCAACACCAATTCCGGCGACGCGCTTTATGACAAGGCGGTGGCGGTGGTCTTGCGCGATCGCAAGGCGTCGACCTCCTATGTGCAGCGCCGTTTGCAGATCGGCTATAATCGCGCGGCGACGCTGATCGAGCGCATGGAGGAAGAAGGCGTGATCTCGTCCGCCAACCATGCGGGCAAGCGTGAAATCCTTGTCGGCGACGACGCCGCCTGACCGGCGCGGCGCGGTTTCCCCTGTCGGGGGATTTGCGGCAGCGGCGTTCTACAAGGCCGTGAAAGCGCGCTGTTTTTAGCCGTTATTGCGCGCAATATTACATGAGCCGCGATTGATCTTTACGATTTGTTAGGCATACTCACGAAGCGGGAAAGATTAATGATCTGGGTGGCCTATGTCGAAAACTTATGAAAATCTGCCAGGCGCATCCGGAAAAGCGCGCTTTTTCCGGCCGAGCCGGTATGAAGCGGCCGAAATTTTTTCGGGACGGCCGCCGCGTCTTGTTTTCGAAGACGAAGTTTTCGACCTCGACAATATCAGCGCGCGCGGCGCCGGCTGCACCAGCCGCAAGCGTGTCGATGATACGCCCTATGCGGCGCCGGGCGCCAAGGGCGTTCTTAAGCTCACCCAGGCCGGCCGCGAGTTGTTTCTCGGCGCGGCGCGCAAGGCGCGCCACATTACCGGTCCGGGCGGCGTCAGCGCCGGCTTCGAGCTGGAGGAAAACAGCTTCGATCTTGACTGGCTGATCCGTGAAAACGCCAGCATTCTAGCGCGCCGCGATGCGCGCCCGGCGGAGATCCGCGACCCGTCGCCCGCCTACAAGACGTTTTGCGCCGATACGGCGGCGTTTATCGGCGGCTATTTGCAGCGGATCAACAAATTCGTCGCGCCGATCGAGGACCGCCTCGGCGAGAATGAACGCAGCGACATTGCCCGCGACCTCGCCAACGCCGCTGAAGCCGAATGGCTGAACATTCTGCGCGACGGCAATGCGCTGGTCGGCAAAATCCATGGCGACAAACAGCAACGCATCGGATACAAGTCGTTCACCGAACGCACGGTCACGCAGATGCTGTTGGCTGGCCCCGGCTGGGCGCGATGCCTGTTCAAGCCGGCGGGTTATCCGGGCGATTACAAAATCATGAATTACGGCTATGAGCAAAAGCCGGAAGGCGACACGGTCGCCCAGAAATTCCTGCATTTGCTCGGCATGATCGCCTCGCGGGCGATCATTACCCGGATGGAAGTGATCGCCAATCTGATCAGCGAATATGCGCTCGAAAAACATGCGCAAGGCGGCGAAGTGTCGATCACCAGCGTCGGCAGCGGCCCCGCGCGCGAGCTTGAGGATATTCTAGAAGCAACGCCGCGCGATATTCGCTGGCGGGTGACGCTTGTGGACCAGGAGCCGGCGGCGCTCGATTATGCGTTCGACCGGATCGCGCGATTCAAGGACCGCGATCGCCTCCAGGTGTCCGGCCTCAATATTTCCTTCCGCGAAATGCTGCGCCCGACGCAAGACAACGCCTCCTTCGTGCATAATGACGTCATCTATTCGTCAGGGTTCGTCGATTATCTGAACCCGCTGCTCGCCCAGCGTTTCGTCAAGCGGCTTTATGATTTCGTCAAGCCGGGCGGGCGCGTGATCGTCGGTAATGTCAACAACCGCGCGACAGGCATGATCTGGCCGCTGGAATATATCACCGACTGGAGCCTTTATTTCCGCAATGAAGAGGAAATGCGGGCGATGGCGAACGAGATTCCAGGCGCAAAAGTGTCGGTCGTGCCCGACCCCATGGACGCCATTTACTTTCTTGTTGTCGAAAAACCGCTGGACTGAACGGCGGTCCATTCCCCGCCGGATTGAGACGACCGGCGCGCCGGCTGGTCAGCCGGCGGCGCGTTCATGCGCGCCCGCGCTTTTTGCGGCGGCGGCGCGGAACCGGATGATCACCGTGACGCCTGCGCCTTGTTGCGATTGCAATTCGATCGTTGCGTTCTGATCGCGGAAGATCAGGTCGGCAAGCGTCAGTCCAAGCCCCATCCCTTCGCGCGAGCGCGCAAGCGCATGCTCGCCCTGGGTAAACGGTTTGAGCGCGAGGTCGATTTGCTCTGCGCTCATGCCCGCGCCTTCATCGCGAATGACGAGATCGAATCCGCCGCCATCGACCGGCGCGCCGCTGACATGGATGGCGCTGTTTTCCGGCGAGGCGGTGATCGCATTTTCGAGGATATTGTTGAGCGCGTAACAGGTGTGCACAATGTCGATCCGGACATTGGCGCTCTCAAGCGCGCTGGTGTCGACGCTCAGCGATTTTTCCTCAAGCTTGTTTTGAAGCTGCTCGACGGAGGCTTCGACCAGCTCGCTGATCGGCGTGTCGTCGAGCTCGTATTTCATCTTGCCGGCGGTGGCGTCGGCATAGCGCAGCATTTTCTGGATCCGCGCCAGCAGCTCATGCGCCGATCCGTGAATTTCGTTGAGATGGCGGACATTGTCGCTCTCGCCCTCGTCATTGGCCGCGCGGAAGGCGTTGGTGACGACTTCCGTATAACCGATGATCTGGTGCAACGGCGTTCTGAGCTCATGGCTCATCATTGACAGGAAGTTGATCTTCGACTGGTCGGCGGCGGTCGCTTCGATCAGCAGCCTTTCGATCATCGCCGCATCCTGGCGGCGTTGCTCGTCGCGCTGCCAGATCATGCGGGAGCGAATTTCCTGCGTGTAATTGGTCAGGATGGCGACAACGACAATGCTGACCATGAAGAAATGGCCGGATACGATATCCGTTTTCGTAAAATCCGCGCCGAAATGGAGCACCGCCAGATAGCCGAAGGTCGAGGCGAGATAGACGCTGGACGCGATCCGGAACGGGATCCGCATCAGGCAGGAGGAGGCGATGAACACCACCAGCACGCCAATAATGTAGGGCGGCGCGCCGGCAGGCGGTATCAGCGCGATCATGATGATGATGCCGACCGCCGAGACCAATAGTCCGCCGGCCGTCAGCCAGCTAAAATGTCGGCGCAGGCCCGGAATGAGCACCATCGTGGCAAGGCCGATCATCGCCGCCCCAAAGGTGAAACGAACGATCAACACCTCGGTAAGGTTTTCAGAAATCGTCAGTACGTCAAGGAATGCGAAGCTGAAAAAGCCGATAATCGAAGCGACCCAGAAAATAATGTCGCTGGGCAGCGCCGCCTTCACCAAATGTTGCGTGTATCGCGCTTCGACCTCGCGGTCGGTGAACTGCGCGGTAGACGCGGACAAGCCTTCGCGTGCGAGCGAAGCCCGGAAAGCGCTGATCGGTTTAAGCCACGGGTTCTGCCCCGGCTCACGGGATGAAAAAGACGCCGACATGCGCCCTGTCTAGCGCAGGATAGTTAACGAGCGCTTGGCAAGCGCCGCCTGAAACCTCGAAAAGAACAGGTTTTGTGCGGAAAAAACTCTTTGGCGGCAGGCGCCTTACCAATTCCTTGCGATCCGGCGCAACGCGCCTCACTTTCCCGTTAGCGTCGGCCTTTCGATACGCCTGAGGCGGGCCGTGAAATTCAGGCTGCTGCCGAGCCGGTCGGCCTGCGGCCGCAACTTCGTGGATGCATAGCCGGTGATGCGCGCGCCGCGCGGCCTGATCGTCAGGGCGAGCCGGTGCGGGTAACGCGCCGCCAGCCGCATCGGCAATTCGCCATCGTGAAACAACAGGGTGAAATAGCCCGCAGCCTGTTGGTCGATTTCCGCGAGGCGGAGCTTTTCGTTATTCAGGACGGCATTAACGCTGCCGGCCTCATCAATGTCGAGGCGTATTGAAGCATTGTTTTTACCACCAAGTTCGATGACGCCGGCCCAACTTCCATTCATGGCCTCGGCTAAAGCCAGCCGCGCTTCCGGGTTTTGCATTTCGGGCGCGAAGAGCTGAATGAGCATGTCCGTTACGCGCTTTGTGGACGCATTGTCCGCATTGAAGGCGACGGCGATGACAACCGCGTCCTGCGGCGAGATGATGAGGTTGGCGCGCGTCCCGGTCATGGCGCCGGAATGCGAGACCAGGAGGCGATCATTAACCGGGCGGATCTGCCATCCAAGGCCGTATTGCCGCCCACCGCCCGCTTCGACCGGCGCCGCGATCATGGCGTGCGCGCTATCCTCCGACAGCAATGTGCTTTCGCCCTTGAGCGCATCAAGAAAGGCAAGGCCGAACCCGGCCAAATCCTCGGCACTCGAATAAATCGCCGCCGCGCCGCGATGATCGAAATCGTAGAACGGCGCCGCCTTGCCGCCCGGCCGGTAGCGGACCGCTGCGTTGCGGTCGTTCGGGGCGGATTGCGGAATGAAAGTATTATCCAGCGCGAGCGGGCTGAAAATCTCGTCCTGCAGATAACGCGCATAAGGTTTTCCGGAAACCCGCGTTACCGCATAATCGAGCAATCCGTATCCGAAGTTGGTGTAGCGAAAGGTCTTGCCCGGCCCCTCGATGAGTTTTCCAAAACGGCGAATGCTCTCTTCATGGCCAAGTCGGCCCGGCGTTTCGTCCTCGTAGAAAAACGCGTGATGATAAGCCAGCCCCGATGTGTGGTTGAGGATCTGTCGCACGGTCGGCGCCGCATCCGACTCAACCATGGAGACGAGCTTGTTTTCGCCGAGATAATCGTTGATCGGCGCATCGAGATCGATCTTTCCCTGTTCCGCCAATTGCATGATCGCTGTGGCGGTGAAGGGTTTGGTGATTGAGGCGATGGAGTGGGCGGTGTCCTTGTTCGCTTTGCGCCCGTTTTCACGATCGGCTAGACCGAAACCTTCCGCCCACGCAATTTCGCCATTGACGGCAATGGCGACCGAAACGGCGGAGATATTTTCATCAATCATGATATCCGCAATGCGATCGGTCGCGATGCGGATTTCTTCCTTGTAATCCGGTTGCGCGGCGCTCGCCGACGCTGGATACAACGCAAGAAAGGTGACAACAAGTTTACGCAACATAACGGCCTCCATCATTCAACTTTGCCGCTGCGCGGGTTACCTGCGCGTGGCGGACTGTGAGCAATTGCGCGGATGCTTTCTGCGCGCGGTTTAAAATATCAGGCGGGGTTTTGTCCGGCGTGCCGCCGGGAAAGGGCGGGGCAGGATCATATTCGAGCGCCAGCATGACGCTGGCGGCTTCCTCGCGGCCGCGAATTTGATCGATCACCGCAAAGGCGAAATCGATGCCGGCGGTAACCCCGCCGCCGGTGATCAGCTTGCCGTCCGTGACCACGCGCTGTTTCACCGGCGTCGCGCCGAACGGCGCCAGAAACCGCATCGACGCCCAATGGGTGGTGGCGCGTTTGTCTTTTAACAGGCCCGCGGCGCCAAGCAGCAATGCGCCTGAACATACGGAGGTGACATAGGCTGCTTCGGCGGCGGCGCGGCGAACATAGGCAATCGCTTTGTCATCCGTAAGCAGAGGATTGACGCCGCCGCCGCCGGGGATGCACAAAATATCGGCTTTCGGGGCCCGGTCGAAAGTGTAATCCGGCAGGAACATCAGCCCGCCATGGGCGGTGACCGGGCCGGTTTTCGGCGCCACGGTGACGACCGTGAAGCCGGGTGTGTTGTTGAACACGTCGCAGGGTGCGGTGGCGTCGAGCTGCATCATGCCGTCGAACATCATCATCGCTACGCGATAGGTTTTTGGGGCGGTCATTCGGAGCGGCTCCTGTCTTGGCACGGCGGCCGGCGAAGAGATGAAAAGCGCTCCTTGAGTGGACCGAAATGAACTGGCGTAAATGCCAATAATATCGTATTTCACGCCAATGCAGAATTCCACGCCGCGCCCCCGTCAGGTCGTCATTGTCATTTATGACGGCGTGCAGCTGCTTGATTTCGCCGGCCCGCTGCAAAGCTTCGCGACAGCGCGTGAGCGGCGCAGGGCGCAAGCCGCGCCCGACCCGCTCTGCGCGCCCGACTATGATGTGCGGCTCGCCTCCCCTGGCGGCGGCATGGTGCGCGCCAGTTCCGGCGTGTCGGTGATGACCGAGCCATTGCCGGCGCAGCTCGCGCCCGGCGCGACGATCATCATCGCGGGCGGCGCCGGGGCCGAACAGGCCGCAAGCGATGACGGCTTGCGTTCATGGCTGGCGCGGCAACGCCAATCTGCGGCGCGAATTTGCTCCGTATGCACCGGGGCTTTCGTGCTGGCGGCGGCGGGGCTTCTGGATGGCCGGCGCGCGACCACCCATTGGGCGGACTGTCAGCGCTTTCAGGTGATGTACCCCCAGGTCAAGGTGGCGGCTAACGCCATATACACGAGGGACGAGACGGTCTGGACCTCGGCCGGGATCACGGCCGGGATCGATCTGGCGCTGGCGCTGATCGAAGAGGATTGGGGCGCCTTTTTGTCGACCGCGACCGCACGCTGGCTGGTGGTCTATGCGAGGCGACCGGGCGGGCAGTCGCAATTCAGCGAAGCGATCGAGCTGGCGGCGCGCGACGGCGCCGGCGTTTTCGCCGAACTGCATGAATGGATCGCGGCGAACCTTGCGTCCGATCTCGGCCTGTCGCGCCTGGCGGCGCAAGCCGGCATGAGCGAGCGAAGCTTTTCTCGTCGGTATGCGGAGATTATCGGCCTCACCCCGGCCAAAGCCGTCAAGCTGATGCGGGCCGAACGCGCACGCTCCTTGCTGGCGACCACCGGCTCTTCCCTGAAGACGGTGGCGCGTCAGGCCGGTTTCGGTTCGGTTGAAAGCATGAACCGCGCGCTTGACGCCGCTTATGGGGTCACCGCCGCGCTCTTGCGCGAGACAACGCCCGCACCCAGCGCATATGAGGCGTGAGGCCCGCCGCGCATTGACGAGGTCGAAGCTGTGCCGGGCGACGCTTTTTGTTCTTAGCGGCGCCGGTTTGCCGGCGCATCACTCAACGCGCCCTCGACGAGGGACGCCAACCCCTCCATCAACGCGCTGCAGCGCAGTTTTCCTCAATATACGAATCCTGCGTCGGCAGCTTGGCGACTGCCGATTCGATAATCTTGCGAAGGTCGGCCATGAAGGCGCGCCATTGCGACGGATCCAGCTTGTCGACCATTGGGTTGTAGTCTTCTGGCGTCACGCCTTGCCCAAGCATGACCTGCGCCCAGCTGGCGTCGCGGAACAGGTCGTCTACGTCGCGACCAATCCGTCCGGAAGATCTGAACAGCGCAATCTTGTGCGTCAGTGAATCTGGCGCCTGCATGTGCTTGCAATATCGCCAGAACTCAGTGTCCGCGCGCTGCGTCTGGTGATAGTGCAGAATCAGAAAGTCGCGTATTTGTTCAAACTCGTTGATTGTCCGCTGATTATATTCTTCACGGTCGGCGTTACGAATTTTCTCACGCGGGAATAATTCGATCAGACGGCTGACGTTGGATTGAATAAGATGAATGCTGGTCGATTCAAGCGGTTCCAAAAACCCGCTGGAAAGACCGATTGCTACGCAATTGTGCGACCAGAACTGTTCACGACGACCCGTCGTAGAGCGTAATTGGCGCGGATCATCCAGCGCCTCCCCTTCGAGGTTGTCCAGCAACATTTGCGCTGCTTCGTCATCGGACAGGAAGTCGCTGCAATAGACATGGCCGTTTCCGGTGCGGTGCTGAAGCGGGATTCGCCATTGCCATCCGGCAGTACGCGCTGTTGCGCGTGTAAATGGCGGAAGCGGCGACAACTTTGCGCTGGGTACAGCCTGTGCGCGGTTAGAGGGGAGCCATCTCGACCAGTCCTGATACTCAACGCCCAGCGTTTGACCCAGCAACAAGGCGCGAAACCCCGTACAATCAATAAAGAAGTCGCCGGAAACCGTTCTTCCGCCTTTGAGCGTGATCGACTCAATATCGCCCGTCTGTGAATTACGGTTGGTTGTTTCGACAAGGCCTTCCGTTCTGACGACACCGCAGGCTTCGGCGAATTTCCGCAAATATTGAGCATAAAGGCTAGCGTCAAAATAATATGAAATAGGTTGCCGCGATAAAGCACAGCCTGATTGAAACGCCCTTCGGCGACGTGGGTTCGCTCAAAATAAGGCGCGCCGTCTGTCACATATGCGCGTGGCGGCATGCCGTGCGTCGCGACGTCTTTTTCAAGTTGCGCTTTGTATCTTGGGAAGGTCTCATCGGTGAGGGATTCCAGCCCTGTCGCCGTGTGACAAAAAAATGCGGTTCCGCCATGATCGGTCGCGTGCAGATACGGTGACGAAACCCCGAAGACGCAGCCACCCTTTATGTAACCATGAGATTGCTTTCGACGAAGGCCGAGCTGGCGGGAGCTGCCAAATGGCGGGAGCCAGGTCGGCCGGATTCGATCAATGCTGGCAGGGGGAATGGCGTTGCGCTGAACAGCTATTCACCAATGCCGACACAACGCACCCTTCGGTGCGGCGTTTTTTTTACAATAAGGTAAGAAAATTGGAGCGGGCGATGAGATTCGAACTCACGACCTAAACCTTGGCAAGGTTTCGCTCTACCCCTGAGCTACGCCCGCTCGCTGCCGTTCCGCCAGCATTGATAACCGGCAGGTGGCGCTATATGCACGAGCCAATGCCGCATTGCAAGCATAAGTTTTCAATGATGGATCGCGCGCGGCCGGGAGCTCGAAATGGATGACGCCGGGGTGGAAAATGCGCGCGCCGCGTCGGGCGATGCGCCGTCCGCGCCGGTGCGCCGGTCCGGACTTTTTGCGTTTCTCGACCGGCACGCCATCGCGCATCGCACGGTTGAGCATCCGCCGATTTTCACGGTCGAGGAAGGCCGCGACCTGAAGCGCCAATGGCCGGGCGGGCATTCGAAAAACCTGTTTTTGAAGGACAAGCGCGGCGATCTGTTCCTCGTGAGCGCGCTCGCCGAAACCCGCGTCGATCTTGTCGGGCTCGGCAAGCGCATCGGCGCCAAGGGCCGGCTGTCCTTCGGCAAGCCGGACTTGATGACCGCGACGCTTGGCGTCATCCCCGGCGCGGTGACGCCTTTCGCGCTCGTCAATGAAAGCGCGAAGGCCCTCAAGGCGTTTATTCTCGATGCGGCGCTCCTGGCGCAGGACCCGGTCTGGTTCCATCCGCTCGAAAACAGCGCATCCACGGCGGTCTCGCCGGACGATCTGCAGAACTTCGCGCGCGCCTGCGGATTTCAGCCGGAAATCGTCGATCTTGCCGCCCCGCTGGCCGGTTGAGCGGTTGCGTTTCGCCGCTTGCGCGCTCATTTAGGGGAGAAAGAGACGGAGATATCGGCATGAGCGAGATTTTGGGCGCAAACGGGATGCCGGCGGGCGACGCCGCCGCGGCCAGCGGCGCAGGCGGCGACCTGATCAAGGATGCAAGCATCGAGACCTTTGAGGCCGACGTTCTCGCCGCCTCCATGCAGACGCCGGTGATTGTCGATTTCTGGGCCGAATGGTGCCAGCCCTGCAAGCAATTGACGCCGGTGCTGGAAAAGGCGGTCAAGGCTGCCGGCGGCAAGGTGCGCCTCGTCAAGATCGATATCGACAAGAACCAGATGTTGGCGTCGCAATTGCGCATCCAGTCGATTCCCACCGTTTATGCGTTCTTTCAGGGACGTCCGGTGGACGGATTTCAGGGCGCGGTGCCGGAGAGCGAGATCAAGGCGTTTATCGACCGCTTGTCGGAAGCGGCGGTCGCGGCCGGCGCAGCGCCGGCGGGCGGGCCGACCGAGGATTATGCAGCGCTTGGCGAGGCGGCGCTTGAGGGCGGCGACATCGCCGCCGCTATGCAGTTATTCGCGCAAGCCGCGCAAACGGATCCGGAAAATCTCGCCGCAATCGCCGGGCTCGCCAAATGCCATATGAAGGCAGGCGACGCGGAACAGGCGCGCCAGACCCTGGCGATGGTTCCCGCCGACAAACAAAACGATCCGGCGCTTGCGAGCGTCAAGGCGGCGCTGTCGCTCGCCGATCACGGCGCCGGCGGCGATGTTGCCGCGCTCGAGGCGAAGGTCGCGGGCAATCCGGACGATCTCGGCGCCCGCTTCGAGCTTGCCGAGGCGCAGCTCGGCGGCGGCGCCATGGAGGCGGCGATCGAAACGCTGCTCGCCCTCATTGAGCGCGATCCCGATTGGGATGACGGAGCGGCGCGCAAAAAATTGCTGACCGTGTTCGAAGCGCTTGGCCAGACCCATCCGGCGACGCTGCGCGGCCGGCGCAGGCTGTCGTCCATTCTGTTCTCATGACGCGCGGGCCCGGCTTCAAGCGCCGCGCGGCGACGCCGGAAACGTTGCCGCTATTTCCCTTGCCGGGCGCTTTGTTGCTGCCGCGCGGACAATTGCCGCTGAATATTTTCGAGCCCCGTTATCTGCGCATGATCGACGCGGCGCTGGCGGGATCGCGGCTGATCGGCATGATCCAGCCGCAGGACATCGACGCGCAAGGGCCGGCCCCCGCGCTTTACGGCATCGGCTGCGCCGGGCGCATCACCTCTTTCGCCGAGACCGATGACGGGCGTTATCTAGTCAACCTGACCGGCACGCGCCGTTTCGCGCTCGCCGAAACATTCGCCGGCGACGCGCCTTATCTGATCGGCCGTCCCGACTGGTCCGCCTTCACCATCGATGCGCAGGAAGATCAGTCAGCGGAGGATGTGGACCGCGACGAGTTGCTGGACGCGCTCAAGCGCTATCTGGCCGCGGAAAGCCTGCAGATCGAATGGGATCAGGCGGCGGCGGCGCCGACCGAAGCGCTGATCGTCTCGCTCGCCATGGGCTGTCCATTTGAATCCAATGAAAAACAGGCGTTGCTTGAAATGCAAACGCTGGCCGAACAAGCCCGGTGCCTGATAACCTTGATGCGATTTTCCGACGCGGATGACAGCGGCGGCGACGACCCCCTTTTGCAATAAAGCGGCAAGCATGGATCAAGACCTGATGACCGAGCCTGAGAAAAACGACGCCATCGACCCGAAATTGCTGGAACTCCTGGTCTGTCCCCAGACAAAAGGCCCGCTGGTCTATGACCGGGAAAATCACGAGCTACTCAGTAAGAAGGCGAGGCTCGCTTACCCGATCCGCGACGGCGTGCCGATCATGCTGGCCGAAGAAGCGCGCCAGCTCAGCGATGAGGAATTGCGCGCGCTGTAACCAGGGAGGAGGCCTGTTCGGCCCGGCCTGTGCATAGCGCGTATCAGGACGGGGCATCATCGGTGATGCGCCGGTGAATTTTGCGGGCGGGGGAGGCGCCGCCAGAGGACATGTCGCAAAGCGCACAGTTGACTGAAAATGCCGGCCGCGTCACCGCCCGGCTCGCCGGTCCGGAACCGGACGCGCCGCTGCTTGCCGCATGGCGCGATCTCAGCGATGCGCTGGTCGAGGAAAATCCTTTCTACGAGCCCTGGTCGCTGACCCCCGCGCTTGCCGCTTATGGCGCGCCGGGCCGGGTGCGGCTGGCCTGCGCCTATGACGGCGCGCGGCTGATCGCGCTGGTTCCAGTGACGCCCGCACGCGGTTATGCGCATCTGCCGCTCGCCCATTGGCGCAACTGGACCCACCCGCATTGCTATTTCGGCGCGCCGCTCGTGCGCCGCGGGCATGAGGAGGCGGCGCTTTGCGCCCTTTTCGCGCTTTTATGCGACGGGCCGGATGGGCGCGGTTTCGTCCGCTTCGACCGGATTGATCGCAACGGACCGCTCGCCGCCTTTGCGCAAGCGGCGGCGGCGCGCGAGCGCCGCCTCATTTACGAGGCCGGCCGTCGCGCCCGCGCGGTCCTTCATGGCGGCGCGTCGGCGGACGCGACGCTTGCCGCCCATCTGCGCAAAAAGAAGCGCAAGGAGCTGACGCGTCTGCGGCGCCGCCTCGAAGAGCTGGGGTCTGTGGCGGTTCATCAGTATGCCGATGGTGATGACCTTGCCGCATGGGCGCAGGCGTTTTTAACGCTCGAAGATCGTGGCTGGAAGGGGCGGGCGAAATCCTCGCTCAAGGCGAAACCGGCGGATGCGAACTGGTTCCGGGCGACGCTCGCCGGCGCGACGGCCGCAGGCAAGCTCAATTTCATGCGTATCGATCTCGACGGCCGGCCCATCGCCATGCTGGTCAATTTTCTTTCGGCCGGGGCCGGGTATTCGGTGAAAATTTGTCATGACCCGGAATATGCGCGTTACTCCCCCGGCGTAATGATCGAGGTCGAGGCCATGCGCGCATTATTGGGGCGCGATGAGTTTCGCTTCATGGACTCCTGCGCGGCGCCGGATCATTCGATGATCAACGGATTATGGCGGGCGCGCCGCGATATTACAGGGATCAATGTCAGCGGCCGGGCGGGTCCGGCGCGGGCCGGGCTTCGCCTGTGCCGCGCGCTTGAAGGCGCGCGGGCGCGTTTGCCGAAAGGACCGCCGTCATGATGTTTGACGCGGACGGCATCGAGGCGCTGCGCGCCGCCTATCCGGGCGCGCCGGCACGGCTGCGCCACGGGCTTGCCGGCCATCCATTGTTTTCGCTGGAGCGGCTGGCGGTGCTCGCCGCCGACCTGCCGCCCGATTGCGTCGAATATAATCCCGGCGATGCGGGCGTTGATCAGGACCCATCGCAACCCCCGATGAACGGGCTCAGCCCCGAAGAAACCGTGCGGCGGATCGAGGAAAACAACTCCTGGATGGCGCTTAAAAATATCGAGCGCGACCCGGCCTGCGCATGTTTTTTAAATGACTGTCTTGATGCGCTGGGCGCGGTGGTGCACCCGGCGACCGGCCAGATGCACCGGCGTGAAGGCTTTGTCTTTGTGTCCTCGCCCGGCGCCGTGACGCCGTTTCATATGGACCCTGAGCATAATATTTTGTTGCAGCTTCAGGGCGAAAAGACCTTCCGGATTTTTCCGCCGGATGCGGGGGAAATCGTTTCCGATGAGCGCCATGAGCAATATTACGCCGAGCACGGCCACCGGAACCTTCCCTATAAGGAGGCGTTCGCCCGCCTCGCCACTGCACATCACATGGCGCCTGGCGACGCGCTTTACGTGCCGGTGAAGGCGCCGCATTGGGTCGAGGTCGGCCCCGCCATATCGGTTTCGCTCTCCATCACCTGGCGCAGCCGCGCATCGGATGCGGAGGCGCGCTTGCGGCGGGCCAATGCCTGGCTGCGGGCGCGCGGCGGCGCCCCGCCG
>CAMYLZ010000012.1 GCA_947259375.1 uncultured Parvularculaceae bacterium
GCATTGTCAGGCGCCGGCCCTGCGGCCGGCGCTGCGGGTTGCGTTGTCGGCGCGGGATCTGTCGGCGCTGGGTCTGCTGGTGCAGGACCCGCCGGTGCAGGCGCCGGTGACGCTGCCGGCGTATCAGGCGGGCCGCCTGAAGGCGCCGCCGGCGCTTCCCCGCCGTCAGCAGGGCCGCTGTCATTGCCGAAAACGCCGCCGTCGCCAAAGACGCCGCTATCGCCGATCGGCTCGCCGTCATCGCCGAACACGCCATCGTCGCCCAACACCCCTTCATCGCCGAACAGCCCGCCATCGGGGATCGGCGTGACGGTGGGCGGCGCAACGATCACACTGATATTGAACACCAACCCGCCGACGGTGAAACCGCCGCGCGCCTTGCTGAGTTGTTCATTGCTCAGCGGCGCTTCTTCAAGCTGAAGCAACCCGCCTGACGAAAGCAGTTCGCTGGCGATCGCCGCCGCGGTTTCTTCCGCATAAGCGGCGTTCAAAGACAATATGCTCGCTGCGCTAGCGAAACTGACGGTCTTTTTGATGCAGAACATCACTGGCCCTCCACGAGCGCTCCAATTGTTGTTCCTGAAAAAGACGGCCGCGTCTGATGCAAATACAAGGACTGAAGCGGCTCATCATCCACGGCCCGGTCATGCGGCGATGACGGCGCATAGCGCCAATCCTCGACGCTGTTGAAATGCGCTTTCCCGACCAGCAATTCCGACCGGATAAACAGGACGGTCCCGTCCCAGCGCTTTTCAAAAATCTTTCGCGGCACCGCGGCGACGCCGGTCGACGGATCGCCGACAAGCACCACATCGCGCGTAATGCCTTTGATGACCACAAAATGCTTGTAGCCGCGCACTTCGATCAGCGCGATGCCAGGCACGCCGATTTCCTGAATGCGATCGAGCGTCAGGCTGAAACCATCCGCCTTCAGACCAGTGCTTTCAAGATAACGCTTCATTTCGAGAAGGGAAAAACCCAACTGACGAATGCGATCCTTTTCGCCAACCTTCCACATAGCGCGGAAAGCATCCGCTTCAGTGGTTGGGCGCTGATAATGATGGGTGAGAAGCGTCGCCAGCGCGGCCGAACCGCAACTGAAATCATACTGCTGCCTGATAACGGTCGCGAATTTGCGCTCCGCCATGCTTTCCACATCGAGCCGCGCCATCGCGCCGCCGGTATTGATATGAACGTCGCCTGCCCGCGCGCCCGCGGCGACGGCAAGAACGCCGATTGCGGCAATCGCCGGCGCCAGCGGCGCCAAATATCCGCGCCAGCTTCGCCAGTCCAAAAAACAGCTCACTAAACTCACGATGAAAATCCCCGACACTACGATTGAAACATATTACGGCTGAGCCGGCACAGGCCCGCCGCCCTGCAAGAAGACATTGAGATTGACAATGCTCTGCATGATGACGCCATTGCCGGTATTGTTGAACACCGTCGTGATGCCGCCATTGTCCGAGATGACATTGTGCGCAATATCTCCGTTGACGGAGTTTGTCGTCGTCACGCCTTCGACATGCGCCCCGTTCTCTCCGACATTGGCGCCGAGATTGGAGATATCAATGGCGGTATGCGAGCCGCCTGAGGCCGAGGCCATCGCCGTTTCATCAAGCGACGCCAGCCCTCCGAACAGGTCATCGTTTTCGGTCGGGACAGTTTCCGCATAAGCCGCGAGCTGTTGGTCGCGCTGCGCGGTATCTAGACTTGGGTCGGTGGCGATAAGTACCGGGGTGATAAACAAACCCCACGCGCTCATACCCATGAAAATTCCCCCTGATCATGGTGATAATACAATTCGAAATGCACCTTGCGTTCCTCAGATATGAACGAGCGCGCATTCCGCATAAAGCCTGCCTTCTCCTGGGCGATCAGGGCGCAGCGGCATTTGCCGCGGCGCCCCGATGCGTATTCACCGATTAAGGCGTCCAGTTAACCGTACCAACATTCACGTTTTGCGAGTTCTGGAAGATGCCAGCGCCCGTATTTGTGTTGTTGATGACCAGACCATGATTATCCGTCATCGACTGGTTGTTGATATTGCCGGTATTGACCGCGCCGGCATCCGGGATTGTGCCCAGTTTGACATTGCTGGTCGAAGCCGACAGTTGAGAATTGTTCAACTGGACGTCGCCGATCGTCAACTCAAGCGAGAAGTTGCCCGAGTCGTTGATCGAATTATCCGAGTTGTTGGAGCTGTCGGAGTTGTCGATCGCGACCACGCCGCTGTCATTCGCAACCGCGCCGCCGTCTCCGGTGGAGTTGTTGTCGGAAGCGTCGATATTCACATCGACGGCGACATCGGTGTTGCCGGAATCGTTGATCGAATTGTCCGAATTGTCCGAGTTGTCGGAATTATCAGAGCTGTCCGAAGAAATAGCGATCGATCCGTCATTCGCCGACGCGCCATTGTCGCCGGACGAAGCTTCGTCGCTGGCGTCGATCGCAACATCGGTATTGCCGGAATCGTTGATCGAATTGTCGGAATTGTCTGAATTGTCGGAGTTATCCGAATTATCGACGGAATTGTCCGAATTGTCGCCCTGACGCGAGCTGTTGTCAGAGTTGTTGGCCAGGTCGAGGTCGAGCGCGTCATTGTCGGACCCATCGCCGTCAATATCTACGCCGTCATCGTCGCTGGAGCTATTGTCGTTCGCTGTAATGGCAAGCGAGCCGTCATTCGCCGACGAGCCCTGATCACCTGACGAGACATCGTCGCTGGCGTCTACGGCCAGGTCGAGATTGCCAGAGTCATTGACGGAATTGTCGGAGTTATCCGAGTTATCCGAATTGTCGTTGCCCGAATCCTGAACGTTGAGGTCCAGATTTCCCGAGTCATTGATCGAGTTATCCGAGTTGTCGGAATTATCGGAATTATCGGAGTTATCCGAATTGTCGTTCGCCGTCAGAGCAACCGACCCGTCATTGGCGGCCGACGAATTGTCGCTTGCGCCGTTATTGTCGCTGGCGTCAACCGCAAAGTCCAGATTGCCGGAATCGTTGACGGAATTGTCCGAATTATCAGAGTTGTCGGAGTTGTCCGAGTTGTCCGAGTTATCGGTAAGATCCGCATCGATGACATCGCTGTCGCTGCCCGTAAAGGCGTCGAGATCGGCATTGCCGGAATCATTCACCGAATTGTCGGAGTTGTCTGAGTTGTCCGAGTTATCGGTAAGATCCGCATCGATGACGTCGCTGTCGCTGCCCGTAAAGGCGTCGAGATCGGCATTGCCGGAATCATTCACCGAATTGTCGGAATTATCTGAATTGTCCGAATTATCGGTAAGATCCGCATCCACCAGGTCATTATCTGTCGTCTGATTTCCATCACCGGATTCAGATTGCGACAGATTATCGGCATTCGAACCCGAGCCGGGCCCGTCCTCCGATTGCTGCGCATAGGCGCCGCCGATACCGGTCACTAACGCCGCCGCAGCGATTGTTGATAAAAGTTTGAGTTTCACTTTGTATCTCCCACTAAAGTTTCACCACAAGAAGCGAGCGCTCGCCGTTCCGCCTGTCGGCGCAGCAGCGCGCAATCGCATTGCCGGGAGCGTTTCTCCCCCCAACGCATTAACCCTATGCAACGCCTGTGCCAGAATGGGGCAGTTGCGGGAGAATTAAGGTTAAGCCTTTGTCACCAATAGCGGTTTTTCAGGTTTTCTGGGTCGTTACAGGACAATTCGATTGATTGTGCGTCGCGATATTTTGTGCAACTCATTGCACAGACGCGTTTCCTCCCTGGCGCCAAGCGCGCCGCTGCTGACGCTTGTTCAATATGCTTGCGAAGATTTGCGAATAAGTCTCGATACGGAATGCAGGAATATGCGCGGGGCGCGCATGAAACTGCTGGCGGCGCCGGATCCGCGGATTGCACCCCTCCGCGCGCCTCAATCAGCGGCTGCAAAAAACCCTCCGAATAGCGAATATTTCATGACAAAACCGGATTCTTGTTGATTATTGCGAACATTGTTCTAGCCTGTCCGAGGATACGCAGTTGCTGTTGTGTGGGAGAGAGCGCTGCGCCAGATCTTGTATCTGATGCAGCGTTGACAGGACGTCGCGTAGTTCTGTGAAGGTGCGGTTTTCGCCGCTCTTCGCGTTTCTTTCTCCTTTCCGACATCATCGTGTTCCAACGTGCTTTGGGGGAAGCAAATGGACAATGACGAGCACGACGGCTTGGGCCGTTCGTCCGCTATCGGACATGAATATGCCAGTAGCGGGCATTCATATGAAACATACATGCCGACAAACGTCGGCAATGTCGCGCGCGATATATCGACAGCGATCCCGGCCCCGCCGATCAAGGTCGCCCGGCAAGCGCGCGACCGGAGCCGCGTCAAGACTGACAAAAACGGCGCTGCGGCGCCGATTGTCGGCTCGAGCGCCGCCGCGGTAAAGTTGCGCGAATTGATTGCGCTTTATGCGGACTGCGACGCGCCAGTGCTGATCACCGGCGAGACCGGGGTCGGCAAGGAGCTTGTCGCGCGTCAGTTGCACGCCCTTTCCCGCCGCGCTGAAGCGGCGTTCGCGCCGCTGAACATCGCCGCCATCCCGGAATCGCTCGCCGCGTCGGAATTGTTCGGTCATGCGCGCGGCGCCTTTACCGGCGCCGTCGCCGAACATGAAGGCGCTATCGCGCAAGCCGATGGCGGCGTGTTGTTTCTCGATGAAATCGGCGACATGCCGCTTTCCGTCCAAACGCATCTCTTGCGCGTGCTTGAAGACGGCATGGTGACGAAGGTCGGCGGCAAGTCAGCCTTCAGGGCTGATTTCAGGCTCATTACCGCCACCAATATTCCATTGCGCGAACAAGTCAGCGCGGACCGGTTTCGGCAAGACCTTTATTACCGCGTCAATGTACTGGCCATCGATGTGCCGCCCTTGCGTGCGCGCGGCGACGATGTGATCGAAATCGCAGAATCGATGCTCGCCGGCCCCGCACGCGACGTCCGGCCCGGCATGCAACTGACGCCCAAGGCGGCGGACCGGCTGCGCGGATACGGCTTTCCCGGCAATATCCGCGAGCTGCGCAATATCCTCTCGCGCGCCGCCGTACACGCGCGCGGCGACGACATCCTGCCGGAGCATATTCAGTTCGACCGCGCCGAATGCGGCGGGCGCGCGGACCGCGAGGCGTTTGACATCGACGACGCCAAGAACCTGGTTGGCCGTTTCATCATGATGAAGGCGCTTTATGCGTGCGGCGGCAATGTCACCAAGGCCGCGTCCCTGACAGGCCGTTCCAGAGGCACGCTCCACAATCTGAAAAAAAGCATCGAAGGCGAAGATTTCACATCCGCCTTTCACAGCGCATGCACGCAAATGAAGGCTCTGCTCGAAGGCTGCTGACCAATAGGGGGAATAATATGAAAAAAGCACTGTTTTACGCGACGGCCGCCGCCGCCCTTGCCGCCGCCAGCGGGGCCCAGGCGGCGGATCAGGATCCGGCGGTGACGGACGCGCCCGCCGGCACCCAGATCATGCCGAAACCGACGATGGAAGAAGACCTGGTCTATCTCAAGGACATTGTCGCCCTGCAAACGCTTCGCCTCGACGAGGCTGAAGAGCTGATCGAGAAACAAAACACCCTGATTGAAGCGCAGGCCCGCCAGCTTGAAGCACTTGCGGCCTCAATGTCGGCAATTGGCGCACCGGCCCTCGCCGCAGCAGCGACAGCAGCGCCCGGCGCCTATCAGGTCAAAAGCGGCGATACGCTGTCGTCCATCGCGCGCGCCAACAACACCACCATCGCCGCGCTGGCGGAAGCCAATAATCTCACCTCGCCTTATCCGTTAAGCGTTGGCGATATGCTGGTCATTCCCGGCGCTGCGGCGATGCAGCCGCGCATCGCCCGCGCGCCGGCGCCGGCCGCAACACCGACACAAAAAATCCAGCAGCAACCGCAGCCAGGCGCGCCAGCGCCGCAGCCGGTGCAAACCGCGCAAACCACCCCGCAACCGCAACAGCCGGGCAGCGGCGACCGCCTGCCGACAGAGGTCGGGGTGCGTCCCGAGGACGAAAATGAGCGTCCCTATCTTGCGATCTTCTCCGATGTCGGCGGCATCCTGACGCCGAAAGGCACCCTGTTCGTCGAACCGTCTGTTGAATACACCGTGTCATCCGACAATCGATTCTTCTTCCAGGGGATTGAGATTTTCGACGCCATCCTGATCGGCGCCATCGAGGCGACCGACAGCAACCGTCAGGCGCTGACCGAAAGCATCGGCGCGCGCTATGGCCTTACCAATCGGATCGAAATTGACGGGCGGATCTCTTACGTCTCACGCAAGGACCGGGTCACCGGGGTGGCGATCGACAGCTCCACCGCCAGCGAGCGCAAGCTTGGCGGTTACGGCATCGGCGACGCGGAATTCGGCATCCATTATCAACTCAATAATGGCCGCAACTTTCCGTATACGATTCTTAATCTTCGAGCCAAGGCGCCGACCGGCGACGGCCCGTTCGATGTCGAACGCGACGTCAACACCGGCATCGAAACGGAGCTGGCGCAAGGTTCAGGTTTCTGGACGCTGGAGCCGAGCCTGACCTTTATTCTCGCCAGCGACCCGGCCTCGCTCTATGCTAATTTCGGCTATCAAAAAAACATGTCGACCTCGCCGAACCAAGTGTTGTTCGACACGGATACGGCGACGCAAACCTTGCGAACATTTGATCCTGGCGATGCGCTGCGCACCAGTATCGGCGTCGGCCTGTCGCTCAATGAACGCCTGTCGTTGAATTTCGGTTACGACCAGAGTTATTTCTTCCGCTCTGAAAGCGCATTTGAACTCATCACTCGCGAGCCGATTTTCCTGCCCGATGACGGCGACCCGACCACGCCGCTGGTGCAGGCGACCGATGCAGCCGGCGCGCTCCTCTTTGACCCCGCAATGACGAGCTTCCCGAGAACGCGCACCAACACGGCGACGGTGGGCTCATTCCTGTTTGGCGGTTCCTATGCCGTCAATGACCGCTTACGGATCAATCTCAATGGCGCGATCGGCGCCACGGACGAGGCGCCGGATGCGCGGATTTCGCTGCGCGCGCAATACAAGCTGTTCGATTAAGGCCGAACCGGCCCCGCGCGGCGTCCGCATGTTAGCGGGCGCCGCCGGCATATTGCGCCAGCGCGCCGATCCGTTTTGTGATCGGCGGGTGGGTGGCGAACACCCCGGCGAAGGAGTGCGTGTTTTCGATCATCATCTGCTGGATGTCGTTAGGCGCATCCACATCCGAACGGCCGGAAATTTTCTTGAGCGCGCAAATCATCGCATCCGGGTTGCGGGTCAGCTCCACCGCGCCGGCGTCTGCGAGATATTCCCGCTTTCGCGATAGCGAAAAACGGATCACCAGCGCCAGGAGATAAGCGATAACGATCATCGCGACAGCGATGAGGATGAGAATGCCGCCGCCGCGGCTGTCGCCCTTGCGCGAGCGCGCATGGCCGCCAGCGCGAATCCCGGCGCGGAACATGTTGCGGAACACAAGCTCGCCGAAGAAAGAGAAAATACCGACAAAAATGACGGCGACGATAAGCAGCCGCACATCGCGGTTCATGATATGGGTCAGCTCATGCGCAAGCACGGCCTCCAATTCGTCCTTGTCGAGCGCATCGATGAGCCCGCGCGTCACCGTCACCTTGTAACTCTTGTCGGAAAGGCCGCTGGCGAAAGCGTTGAGCGCCGGCGTTTCGATAATATTGAGGCGCGGCGTCGTCAGCCCGCGCGAGATGCATAAATTCTCAAGCAGGTTGTAAAGCTCCGGCGCTTCCTTGCGCGTCAGGCCGCGCGCGCCCACCGAGGCTTCGATGATCTTCTGGTAGGAAAGCCAGGCAATCGCGAACCACAGCCCGGCGCCGACAAAAGCGAAGGGCCAGATGCGCCCGAGATGAGCGAACGCCAGGCGCAGCCCCGCGCCTGTATCCGGGACCGGTTCCGTCAGCCCCACATAGCCGACGGCCAACCCAAATATCAGGAACATGAGCAACACCGGAAACCCGGCAAGCAGGAACGCCGATTTCAGGTTGTTGTTCCAGATATGGGTTTGCAGGCCGAAGGCGCCCAAAGCTCACTCCGCGTCGAATGAATAATCGCTCGCCGCTTTGGCATGCAGCGCGGTCGTGTCGAACACCGGAACATTGCCCTGCTTATCGGACAAGATCATGCATAATTCGGTACACCCCAAAATAACGCCGTCGGCGCCCGAGCGGGTAATGACCTCAAGCAGCTCGCCGCGCGACTTGTCGACCACTTTGCCATGGACCAGCTCGCCCAGAATGATCCGTCCGATCATAGCCTGGTCCTCCGGCGACGGAACCACAACCTCATGGTCAAAACGTTTCGCCAATTCGCGCCGATAATGCCCCTCGCCCATCACCACCGGCGTGCCGAGCAGCAAGGGCCGGGCCGCACCTGCCGCCCGCATCGCCGCACACAAGGCGTCGAGCAGATGAATGACCGGCAGACCGGTCGCCGCCGCCGCAGCATCCGCCGCCACATGGGTGGTGTTCGAGGTGATGACCAGCGCATCCGCGCCAGCCGCCTTGAGACGCTCGGCGCCGGCGACCACTTCGCCTGTAAAAGCGTCCCAGTCACGCGCATCATAATGCTTGATCATAATCCCGTAATCGAGCGTGTTGATCATCAGATTCGCTGAATGCTGGCCGCCAAGACGCGCGCGCGCATGAGCATTCAACAGGCGGTAATAAATCGCGGTCGATTCAGGGCTGACCCCGCCGATAAGACCGAGATGTTTCATGCTATTTTTCCAATGGCGATCACGCCGCGCCTTTCAGGCCGGCGCAAAGTTCAAAATTTTACTTCCGGCGCCGTTTCCATCGCAGCCCGCGCGGCTTCGGGGATCTCGAAATAGTCTTTCTCAGCGAAGCCGCCGAGCGGCGCCACGAAATTGCCGGGCACCTGCTTGATCGAGGTATTATATTCCTGAACCGCGTTATTGAAGAACCGCCGTGCCGCGGCGATCTTGTTTTCAACATCGGAAAGCTCGCGCTGCAATTCGAGAAAGTTCGTATTGGCTTTGAGGTCCGGATAAGCTTCGGCGAGCGCAAACAGCCTTCCCAGCGCGGCGCCGAGAACGCCCTCCGCCGCGCCTTGCGCCGCCGGGCCATGCGCCGCCGCCGCCGCATTGCGCGCGCTGATAACCGCGTCGAGCGTTTCTTTTTCGTGGCTGGCGTAGCCTTTCACCGTCTCTACCAGATTGGGAATCAAATCATGTCGCTGGCGCAACTGCACATCGACATCAGCGAATGCCTGATCCGTACGCTGAGAAAGCGCAACGATGCGGTTGTAAATCGCGATGACGATAACCGCGAGAACGGCGATGACGCCGAGAAGAAGTAATAAGCCTGACATGCCGAGCCCCTTGGTTTCCAGTGCCGGTTGAGACGGCACCTTAGGACCATTCGCAGATGTCAGCAATCTTGGGCCGGCCGCGCGCGCGGCGCCGTCCCGAATAGAGAAAACCGGCAGTTATTGCGCGGTGATGCCGCCGTCGATCTTGAACTCCGAAGCGGTGACATAACGCGATTCATCCGACGCCAGATAAACGATCGCGTAACCGACATCTTCGGGCTCGGCCAGACGCTTCCACGGAATTTGCTGCACCAGCCTGCGCTCGCCTTCCTCGCCGCCGCCGCCCATCTGCACGAGCGGATCGATGATCGGCGTGCGCGTAAACACCGGATGCACGGAGTTGCAGCGGATATCATAGCCGGAGCGCGCGCAATGCAACGCGATGGATTTCGTCATCATCCACACCGCCGCCTTGGCGGCGTTGTAGGACAGCATCATGCCATCCGCGACCAGCCCGGCGACCGAGGAAATATTGATAATCGACGCCGGCTGGCTGTCTTTGAGATAGGGCATGGCGAGCTGGGTGCCGACAAAAATGGAATCGACATCGATCTCCTGAACGCGCCGCCAGTTCTCGTAAGTCTCGGTCTCGATGCTGCCCGCCGTGCCGATACCGGCATTATTGATGAGAATATCGATGCCGCCGAGAAACTCCGCCGCCGAGGCGAGCGCACGCTCCCAGTCGTCCTTGCGGGTGACGTCATGGCTCAATGCGAGCGCCGCATTAGCATGCGTCTTGTTGATCGCGGCGGCAGTTTCCTGCGCGCCTTGCACGTTAATATCAGTCAGGACGACGCGCGCGCCTTCATCGGCGAGCATTTTTCCGAAACACGCCCCGAGCCCCTGCGCGCCGCCGGTAATGAACGCTTTTTTTCCTGCAACTCTGCCCATGACGTGCTCCCTTGATTGCGTCATTGCTACCTGATGGAGCGCGCGAAGCCCAAGCCTAATTGCAGTTGACGCGCGAGCGCTCAGCGATGATCGGGCGCCAGGAGATAAACCCCAAGCCCGGCGAATACGGATGCAGATACGGTGTTCAGCCGCGCGCGCTGGTCGCTCGCGTGAACGCCATATCGGGCCCGGGCGTCACATTCAGGATCAATGCGCCCGTCAGGAAAAGCAGAAATATATTGAGGTCAAACATTGCGGCCGCTCAACCACGCAACAGGCCGGTCTAGCCCTCGCTTTGCACCTGGCGAACCGCCTCGGCCAGGCACTCATCCATATGCCGGCGAATCTGATGGTCGGACTGCTCCACGCCCGCCGCATCGAAATCCTTGCGGATTTTGCGGAAGACATCTTCGTCGCCGGCCTCTTCGAAATCGGCCTTGATCACTTCCTTGGCGTAAGCGTCCGCATCCGCGCCCGATTTGCCGAGAAGTTCCGCCGCCCACAAACCGACCAGCTTGTTGCGGCGCGCTTCCGCCTTGAACCGCAATTCGGCGTCCAGGGCGAATTTCTTTTCGAACTTGTCCTCACGGTCATCAAAAGTCGTCATCTGGGCACGTCTCCAAACTTGTCGCGCTGGGGCTTGTTTCACGCTACTTATCGCCGGTTTCAGCGCGGCGCAACGCAGTTGCGGAAAATCGCCGCCGCCAGGGCTTTTCTTCCCCGGGCGATGGGCGTAAACCCGCCGCTTCTCCTACCGCGCGAGCCGTGCTAGCGACGGATGCGGCGATTGTCGCAAACGCTGCGGCCGCCCTGCCGCAGGCGCCTCGCGCCGGCCGTGCGATAACGCCCCTAGGGCACTGAAAGGATTACATAAATGGCTCGCCGAAAGCAAATCTACGAAGGCAAGGCGAAAATCCTGTTTGAAGGCCCGGAGCCCGGCACGATCATCCAGTATTTCAAGGATGACGCAACCGCGTTCAATAATCAGAAAAAAGCCGTCCTCGAAGGCAAAGGCGTTCTCAATAACCGCATTTCCGAATTCATCATGACCGGGCTCGAGCGCATCGGCGTGCCGACCCATTTCATTCGCCGCCTCAATATGCGCGAGCAGCTCGTGCGTCATGTCGAAATCGTGCCGCTGGAAGTGGTCGTGCGCAACTATGCAGCAGGCTCCATCGCCAAGCGTCTCGGCGTCGAGGAAGGCGCCGCCCTGCCGCGCTCGATCATCGAATTTTATTTCAAGAATGACGATCTCGGCGATCCGCTGGTGTCGGAAGAGCACATTACCGCATTCAACTGGGCCAATCCCCAGGAAATCGACGACATGATGGCGCTGGCGCTGAGGGTCAACGATTTCCTTTCCGGCCTGTTTGCCGGCGTCGGCATCCGGCTCGTTGATTTCAAGGTAGAGTTTGGCCGCCAATATGAAGGCGAGATGATGCGCCTGATCGTCGCCGATGAAATCAGCCCGGATAGCTGCCGTTTGTGGGACATGGAAACCGGCGACATCATGGACAAGGACCGGTTCCGCAAGGACCTCGGCGATGTCACCGACGCCTACCGGGAAGTCGCCCGCCGGCTCGGTGTCTTGCGCGAGACGGAAAGCTCCGGCCAGACCGGCCCGGTGCTGGTCAGCGACAACGAAAAATAGTCGGCCGGCGCGCAGAAAACGCACCGCCGAAACGGCTTGTCGCTTGTTCGTAACCGACAGGTCTCGATCGGCGGCCAGCCCCTCTTTTGAGGTTTTGCCGGCAATTGCGGTTTGCGGCGCCGCGTTGTAATCACTCGCACGCAGCCAAGCGGGATCGATCATGAAAGCCAAGATTACCATCACTTTGAAAAACGGTGTTCTCGACCCGCAAGGCGCGGCTATTGAAAACGCCCTCGCCGGCCTTGGTTTTGACGGCGCGGCGGGCGTGCGTCAGGGCAAGGTGATCGAGCTGAAGCTCGCCGAAACGGATGAAGGCGCGGCCCGGGCGAAAGTCGAGGAGATGTGCCAGAAGCTGCTCGCCAATCCGGTGATGGAAAACTACGCCATCGAAATTCTCGCATAATGGATGCGCGCAACGAAGCGCCCCAAACTGGCAAGAGGTTGCTGTGACGGCGAACCTGCAACAAGCGCTGCTGGACGAACGACATGCCGCCTATGGGCGCTTGCGCGGCGGTTTTCCCATCCCGCTTGCCGGCGCGACCTATTGGGGGGCGCTGGGCGCGGCCGGATATCTGATCGAGGGCGATCTGTGGTACTGGATTGCGCTGTTCGGCAGCGGCGCGATTTTCCCGCTCGCCCTCGCCTATGCCGGCATCTTCAAAAACGACTTCATGAAGGACAAGACTGCCGTCACCGGCGTCCTCGCGCCGGCCTTTATCAGCATGCTGCTTTTCTGGCCCATGGCGATTGCAGCGCTGTGGCGCGCCATTGACCTGTTTCCATTGATCCTCGCCATCGGCATGTCGCTGCATTGGCCGGTCATTGGCTGGTCTTACGGGCGAACGACGCTGTTCAGCGCCCATGCCGTCATCAGGGCCGTGATCGCTTTCGTTATTTTCTGGAAATTGCCGGAAATGCAGACAACCTTGCTGCCTTTCTCGGTCGCCGCCATTTATGTGCTGACAACCGCCGCGATCTTCATCGATTCCGGCGCCATACGCCGCCGCATGAAAGAAACCGCAGCATGAAAACCGCCGTCATTGTTTTCCCCGCCTCCAATTGCGACCGCGACATCGCCGTCGCCCTCGAACAGGCCACCGGCACCGCGCCGGAAATGGTCTGGCATGGCCAAACGGAATTGCCGGATGCGGATTTTTACGCCCTGCCCGGCGGCTTCTCCTATGGCGATTATCTGCGCGCCGGCGCCATGGCGGCAAAATCGCCGATCATGCGCGCCGTCATCGACAAGGCGAAAGCCGGCGCGCCGCTGATCGGCGTATGCAACGGCTTCCAGATCCTATGCGAAACGGGCCTCCTGCCCGGCGCGTTAATGCGCAATGCAGGTCTCGATTTCGTTTGCGGGGACGTGACCCTGCGGGTCGATAACGACCAGTCGATTTTCACTCGCGGCTATGCAAAAGGCGACTATGTCAACTTTCCTGTCGCCCATCATGACGGCAATTATTTCGCGGATGACGAAACGCTTGACCGGCTTGAGGGCGAAGGCCGCGTGGCGTTGCGCTATGTGGACAACCCAAACGGGTCGGCGCGCGATATCGCCGGGCTTCTCAATGACGCCGGCAATGTGATGGGGCTGATGCCCCACCCTGAACGGGTGATCTCGCCGCTGCTTGGCGGCGCCGACGGCGCTGCGTTTTTCAAAGGCGTCATCGAAGCCGTTTCGTAAGATTTCAGCCAAACACCACCGGACGGCGGCCCGACCAGGGCGCCGCCTCTTCCAGCTCGAAAGCGAGCTTCAACAAACTCTCCTCACGCCCCAGCGCTGCGCCGAACATCGCGCCGATCGGCAAACTGTTTTCCGACATGGAAAGCGGCAACGAGATCGCCGGCGCACCGGTAATATTGTATAAAACCGTATACTGAACATAACCGGTCAGCCGGCCCATCAGCGTTTCATAATCATGTGCGGCGCCAAGATAGCCGAGCTTCGGCGGCGCCGTCGTCACCACCGGCGAAAGAACTAGGTCATAGGTTTCATGCACGCGCGCCATGACGCCCGCCACCGCCTGTAGCCGTGCGATGCTTGCTTCAAAGCGGTCTTTTTCCGCCTCGAAGCGGCGTGCCAGGCCGAGCGTAAACGGTTCAAAGGCAATCGCATTGCGCGGTAGGCCCGTCGCCTCCTCCCAGACGCTGACAGCGTTATGCGCGAACGCCGCCCAATAGAGCGTAAAGTCCTCGTCAAGACCGCCCGCCAGCGGCAACGAAATTTCCTCAACCTCATGGCCGAGATCCGCACACAACGCCGCGACGCGACGCGTCGCCGCCTCGACCTCCGCGCTCGGTTCCGCGCCGCCTAGCCCGGTGATCGTCAGCCCGATCCGCAAGCGCCGACTATCCGGCCCGGTAACGAGCCCAAGCGGCGCAAGCCCGTTTGATCCCGCCGGCAAGGCGAGCCCCGAAGCGATCGCCGCCGTGTCGCGCACGGTGCGCGTTTGCGCGCCATGCACCGAAAGCGAAATCGGGCCCACCGCATCTTCCGAACGCGCCTGCGGATTGCGCCCGCGCGACACCTTCAAACCGACATTGCCGCAACATGAGGCGGGAATCCGGATTGAGCCGCCACCGTCGCTCGCATGGGCGATCGGCACGACCCCGCTGGCAACGAGCGCCGCCGCCCCGCCGGACGACCCGCCAGTTGAATAATCCGTGTTCCAAGGGTTTCGCGTCTTGCCGTTGCTGATCGGCTCAGTCGTCGCCGAAAGGCCGAATTCCGGCGTTGCGCTTTTGCCGAGACTGACGACGCCGAGCCCAAGAAAAGCCTCGACCAGCGGTGTCAGGTCTTCGCCTTTATATCCGGGAAACGCCCGGCTGCCGAAGCCCGTGGCGACGCCAGGCAAATCATCCAGATCCTTGATAAATGTCGGCACGCCGGCCCAAGGACCATTTGCGCGCGCCGCCATGTCGCGCGCCGCGTCAAACGTCCGGTTAACGATAGCGTTGATTTTCGCGTCGACGCGTTTTGCGCGGTCAATCGCGGCTTCGACCGCCTCACGCGCGCTCAACTCCCCGGCGTGGATTCGCAATGCGGTTTCGACGCCGTCAAGCGCGGCGAGATCACTCGCAGCCCGCTGATCGGAACGCGAACAGGCCGCCCCCATGGCGAGCAAAGCGGCGCCTGCGCCCGCTTCCATCAGATTGCGCCGCGTCAGCCCCATGCATCGTCTCCTTTTATTCCACATTCAAATCCGCCATCATCGTTACAAGAGAAGGGTGCGCGCCGATCGTCAAGCAATGGACGCAGAACGGCGGGAAGACCTGGGAGGGGTGATATGAGAGTGGTGATCATGTTGGCGGCATTGGGAATGCTCGCCGCCTGCGCTGAAAAATCCGAACCGCCCGCCGCCGGAGACCCGTCCTATCAGGAAACCTTGATGGAACAGCTCATCGACGCGGCGCCTGGCGACGTCATCGAAATTCCGGAAGGACGTTTCTCCTTTGATCGCTCGCTGAGCCTAACTGTCGACGGCGTCACCATTCGCGGCGCCGGCATGGACAAGACCGTGCTGACCTTCGCCGGGCAGATCGCCGGCGCCGAAGGGGTGCTGGTGACCGCAAGCGATTTCACGATCGAAGACCTCGCCATCGAAGACACGCGCGGCGACGCGCTGAAAATCGCCGAAGGAAAGAACATTGTCATCCGCCGCATCCGCACGGAATGGACGACAGGCCCGAAAACCGAAAACGGCGCTTACGGCATCTATCCGGTGCAGATCGAAAACCTGCTGATGGAGGACAGCGTCGCAATCGGCGCGTCCGATGCGGGGCTTTATATCGGCCAATCGAAAAACGTGGTCATCCGAAACAACCGGGCGGAATACAACGTCGCCGGCATCGAGATTGAAAACACCACCGGCGCCGACGTCTATGGCAATGTCGCGACCAACAACACGGGCGGCATTCTCGTTTTCAATATGCCGAACCTCAAAATACCCGGCGCGCGCACGCGGGTTTTCGACAACGCAGTTTATGCCAACAACACCAAAAATTTCGGTCATAAGGGAACGCCGGTCGCCTCCATCCCGGCGGGCTCGGGCGTCGTCATCAATTCCAACGATCAGGTCGAAATTTTCAACAATGACATCCGCGACAACAAGACGGCGAATATTATCGTCGCCAGCATCTTTTCTTCGGAGCTGGGCGAGGGCGACATGCAAGCCGATTTTGATCCCTATCCGGAGGGGATTTTCATCTATGACAATGCTTTTGAAGGCGGCGGCGACAATCCTGACGGGCTCGACTTGCAGGCCCTGAAAATCGCCATCGCCGGGCTCGGCGCCTTGCCCGACATTTTGTGGGACGGTTATGTCGCGCCCGGCCGGACGCCCAGCGACGTGCTTTGCGTGCAAAATGGCGACGCAATGGTTGTCAATGTGGATGGCCCGAATGGCAATGCGCATGCGCGCATCGTCAGCGACGGCGCCCATGACTGCGCTTTCGAAAAACTGCCCGCGATCAAACTGATGGAGCCATTGGCCGAGTGACTTTGAACCGCCTGCTTTGTCTCTTGTTGCTTTTCGGCCTGACGGCGGCATGCGGCCGCGAGAACGAAAATGCCGCCGCAACGCCGTCATTCTACGCGGCAGAAAACCCCGCAGCGCTCAGCGATTGGGGCATGCTTGCCGTCAAAGGCGGCGCGCTGCGGATCAGCTATGGCGTGACGGTTTATGATCTCGCAACGCCCCTGTTTTCCGATTATGCGCTGAAGCTGCGCACGGTGTGGATTCCGGGCGGCGCGCCGGCGGCCTATGACGCCAAAGACGTCTTCGATTTTCCCATCGGAACCGTCATTACAAAGACGTTTTATTATCCCCTGACGGAAAATGAAGAGCGTAACAAAGTTTCCGCCGGAAAAGACCACCAGATCATCGATAGCGCCCTCGTGCTCGACGGGCTGCGCCTCATCGAAACGCGTATTCTCGTGCGCCGCGCGGACGGCTGGGATGCGCTTCCTTATGTCTGGAACGAGGAACAGACGGAAGCGACGCTCAAACGCACCGGCGCCGTCCTGCCCTTGACGCTTCGCCGCAATGACGGGCGCGAGGAGATGTTTGGTTATCTCGTCCCCAACGCCAATGAATGCACCGGCTGTCATGCAACCGATGCAACGGCGAAAGCGATTGAGCCGATCGGCCTCAAGGCGCGGTATCTGAACAAGCCGTCGTCATTCGCGCCCGGCTTCAACCAGCTCGATCACTGGCTGGCGAAAGGGTTGCTGACTGGCGCGATTGCCGCACCGGCGCCGCGCAATGCGGTCTGGACCGACAAGGCCGAACCGCTCGCGGCGCGCGCCCGTGCCTATCTCGACATTAATTGCAGCCATTGCCACAATCCGCGCGGCGCGGCGGACACCTCCGGGCTCAATCTCGAGCCAGACGCCGAAGGCCCCGCCCTCGGGATTTGCAAAACGCCGATCGCCGCGGGCGGCGGCACGGGCGGTCGCGCCTATGGCATTGTTCCCGGCCGGCCCAACCTTTCGATTACCCTATTCCGCATGGAAACCACTGATCCGGGCGCGATGATGCCGGAGCTTGGCCGCGCCGTAACCCATGAAGAAGGCGTGAAGCTTATTGCCGAATGGATCGCGGCGATGGATGGGGCGTGTGGTTAGGCGCCCGCCATCATCCTCTGCACCCGCCCCATGGCCATCATCGGGAAATAGTGGCGGTAGAGATTATAATTGATCATGAAGGCGCGGGAGAGTTCGGGGCCCTGCTTTAGCCGTTCCTGCAATAACGGATCGCCTAGCTTGATGGTCGCGCCGACGCCATAGCCGGGAAAGCCGGTGCCGGTATATTCCGGCTCTTCCCACGTGCCGCCCTTCTGGCGCTCGATCAGGAACTGCACGCCGTCGGCGATGGCGCGCTCGTCTTCGGCGCGCCCTGCGGCGGCAAGGCCCATCAAGGCCCATGCGGTCTGCGAGGCGGTCGACGCGCCCCGCCCCATCTGCGCCGGGTCCATATAGGAGGCGCAAGACTCGCCCCAGCCGCCATCGTCATTTTGGTGCAGGATCAGCCAATCCGACGCCTTGCGGATATAGCCTTGCATCATATCCTCGCCGATGGCCTCAAGCGCCGGCAGGACCGCGCCCGTGCCGTAAATGTAATTGACGCCCCAGCGGCCGAACCAGGCGCCGTCCGCTTCCTGCTCGCGCCGGATGAAATCGAGCGCGCGCACCATGGCCGGGTGATCCTTGCCGATGCCGAGCTTGCCGAAGGCTTCGATGATGTGGGCGGTGACATCCACCGATGGCGGATCGAGCGCCTCGCCAAAATCGCAAAACGGGATCTTGGTGAGAACCTGCTTGTCATTGTCCTTGTCAAAGGCGCCCCAGCCGCCGTTCTTGCATTGCATGCCGATCAGCCAGTTGACGCCTTTTTCGATCGCTTCCTCAATCCCTTTTTCTTTCCATTTCGGATCATTGCGGAAAGGGGCGAGCGCGATCAGCGCCACCGCCGTGTCATCCGTATCCGGATAGAAATAGTTCTTATATTCAAACGCCCAGCCGCCGGGCTCCAGCGTCGGGCATTTCACTTTCCAGTCGCCGGGGCGCAGCACCTGTTGCGACAAGAGCCAGTCCAGCGCTTTTTCAACCTCCGCTCCACGGCGCTCATTGAGCCCGCAATCTTCCAGTGCAAGCAACGTCAGCTCCGTATCCCAGACCGGGCTCGTCGAAGCCTGCACCCATGTCGCCTCGCCTGCATCGACGCGCCAGCGCGGATCATCAAGCGCGCCAAGGCCCTTGGCCATAACGGCGTGGTCATGTGCGTAGCCTTCATTATGAAGCGCCATCAGCGAGTAAATCCATGGCGGCTGGATGCCGCCCCAAACGCCGTCGGCATCCTGATGCTGGATGATCCATTCAAGCGCGCGCGCGACGGCGCCATTGCGCAAAAGGCCGATCCGCGCGGTATCGCCAAATCCTTGCAGTGCATGCAGCACCTTGTCGGCACCCATGAAGAACGCGCCCCAGAACCCGGCGCCCGGCTTTGTCGGATAGGCATAATCATATTTGCCGCGTCCTTCGGGGAAGAGCTCATCAAGGCGGCAACCCGCCGGCAATGGCCGCGACGGGCGGCGCGCCGACAAGACTGCAATCGGCATCAGGGTCGCCCGCGCCCATTGCGCGAAATTATAGATCGAGAACACGAACCAGTTCGGGAAGAAAACCACTTCCGGCGGCAGATTCGGCGTTTTCTCCCACGGCCATTCACCAATCAGCGCCAGCCAATAGCGGGTAAAGACGCGAATGTTTTTAAGCCCGCCTTTCGACATGATCCATTCGCGCGCGCGCTTCATATGCGGGGCGGAAGGCGCATCGCCCATTGAGCGCAGCGCGGCATAAGCCTCGACCGTCGTGTTGATGTCGCCCGCGGGCGCGCCGTAGTAAATCCGCCAGGAGCCGTCCTCGCCTTGCGTCTCCCGAAGGGAGTTCGCGAGACGCGGGCGCAGATGGTGATTTTCAAGCCCCATGAACCACAAGGCGAGGATCCATTGCGCTTCCATGCAGGCATTCGATTCAAGCCGTCCGACCCAATAGCCTTCCGGCTTTTGCCGCGCCGCGATCCAGTCCGCCGCCGAGTCGATCGCGCCGGAAAGCTGGTGGTCGAAATTGGTGCGCTTTTCTGACTTTGCAGTCTTGTCGTCGTACATGTCTTACCCTGTCGCGCTTGGCCCGAATGAGGCCGGCCCGTTCGCGCCTCGACCCGCAAACGGCCAATGGCGCGGCCTCTCATACCGCGCCGACCCGCGCCAAGCTAGGGTCTGTCTGAACGGGGCTCGCGCCGCCGCGCCAAGTTGCGTAAACAGGCGGGATGAGCAACGCCAATTTCTTTCGCGCCCTCCATGGCGCCTATCATGACAAGCGCGACCGCCCGTTCTTGACCATGCCGAGCGGCGAATCGCTGAGCTATGGCGAGATCGATGTGCTGACAGCGCGCATGGCCGGCGCCTTGCTGGCGGCGGGCGCGAAGCCTGGCGACCGCATCGCCGTACAGGTCGAGAAATCACCGGAAAATGTCGCGCTATATCTCGGCGCCATGCGGGCGGGGCTGACTTATGTGCCGCTCAACACCGCCTATACCGCCGACGAAGTCGACTATTTCCTGAACGATGCGCAGCCGGCGATTTTCGTGTGCGCGCCAGACCGCGAGGCGGCGCTCGCGCCGGTCGCCATGAGCGCCGGCGTCAAGCGGACCTGCACCCTCGGCGCCATGGGCGAGGGTTCCCTCGCCTCCTCTGTCAAGGACGCCGCGCCTTTTGATGAAATTACAAATTGCGAGCCCAGCGATATCGCTGTCATTTTATATACGTCAGGCACGACCGGCCGTTCCAAAGGCGCAATGCTGACGCATGAGAATTTGCGCTCCAACGCGGCGGCGCTCAATCGCCTCTGGGAATTTACCGGCGCGGATGTCTTGCTCCACGCGTTGCCGATCTTTCACATTCACGGATTATTCGTGGCGCTGCATACGGTCATGTTGAGCGCTTGTAAAATACTCTTCCTGCGGAAATTCGATGTGGACGCCGTCCTTGAACAATTGCCGCGCGCCAGCGTGATGATGGGCGTGCCGACATTTTATTCACGCCTCCTCGCCCGCCCCGATTTCAACCGCGACACCGCCGCGCATATGCGGCTCTTCATCTCCGGATCGGCGCCGTTGACGCCTGAGAGTTTCGCCGCTTTTGAAGCGCGAACAGGCAAAAAACTCCTCGAACGCTATGGCATGTCGGAAGCCGGCATGATCGCCTCTAACCCGCTTCACGGCGATCGCATCGCCGGTACTGTCGGTTTCACTTTGCCCGGCGTCGACATCCGAATCGCCGGCGACGCGCCGGGCGAAGTGGAAATCCGCGGGCCCAATGTCTTTGCCGGCTATTGGGAAAAGCCGGACAAGACCGCCGAGGCGTTTACGGATGATGGCTGGTTTCGCACAGGCGATATCGGATTATTATCGGCGGGCGGACGATTGACGCTCGCAGGACGCGAAAAGGATCTGATTATCGCCGGCGGTTACAATATTTATCCGGTGGAAATCGAACAAGCGCTGGACGCCGTTCCAGGCGTTGCGGAAAGCGCAGTCATCGGCGCCCCGCATCCCGATATGGGCGAAGGCGTCATTGCCGTGATCGTCGAAAACGGCGCCGGCGCCGGCGATCAAGCGCTGTGTGACGCGATGGAACGCCTTGCCCGTTTCAAACGCCCTCGACGATATATTCGCGTCGAAGTCCTGCCGCGCAACGCGATGGGCAAAGTGCAAAAGCAATTGCTGCGCGAGACCTATCGCAACAGCTTTACGGACGCTTGCTGATGCTGATTTCCTGGAAGCACAAATTTTTGTTCGTGCACGTTCCGAAAACCGGCGGGACGGCGCTCTCGCGCGCGCTCACGCCTTATGCGCGGCCTGTCGAACGATGGACAAATTTCGCCCTCGCCAATCCGGCGCTGCGCCGTGCGCTTGTCGCTTTTGCCGGCGGCGATGATCCCGCGCGGCGCTTCACCGGCGTCGCCACGCACGCCATCATGCAAACCATCGCTCAAGAATTTGGCGAGGCGAAGGTCGCGCCGCTGACCAAGATCGCTTTTGTTCGCAATCCCTTTACCCATGCTTTTAGCGTCTATGCGCATGCGACACGCAATCACAGCCATCCATTCCATAAAGCATGGAAGACAATCGGCTTTGCAGGCATGCTGAAACAACATTATCTGGATGGCTACAGCGCGCAGTCGCTTTACGTGCAAACCGGACCTAGCCGCGCTTGCAAGCTGGATTTTATCGGACGGTTTGAGAAACTCCCCGAAGACGCCGCAGCGCTCGGAACGCGCCTCAAGCTGCCGCGTCCGTTCCGTCTTTCCAGAGAGAACGCCAATCCGGCGCCGCCTACGGATCTTCGCGCACATTTCGGCGCTATGCTTGAGCCGTTCATTAAGGCGAAGCGGAAAGAGTTCGAGCTGCTTGGCTATTCAACCGACATTGATCGCGCCCATGAGCCGCCCGCATCCGCACCGGCCAAGCAGCTCAGCCGCGCGGCGCAATGGGGCGATTCAGGACGATGATTTCATCGCCTTTATAAGTCGCGCGGCGCACTTCGCCAAAACCGCATTTTTCCGCAACACGGATTGAGCCTTTGTTCGCAGGGTCGATGATGCAAGTCATGCGGCTGGTCTTGAAATGCGCGTCGCCCCACTCGACCGCGCACAAAGCGGCTTCCGAGGCGTAGCCTTTGCCGTGCGTTGACGGCGCGAACCCCCAGCCGATTTCCGGTCCATCTTCAATCGCCGGCTCCATTATGCGCTTGTAGTGCATGAAGCCAACCTCGCCCACAATGCCCCCTGCTTCCTTTTCCTCAACCGCCCAGTAGCCGAAACCCATCACAACCCACTGCCCAATGGAGCGCAGGAATTTACCCCAGGATTCTTCTTCGGACAGCGGCGCGCCGATATACCGCGTGAATTGCGGGTTCGCCCAACGATCGCGAATAAAGGGCCAATCCTCCATCGTGATGCCCCGAAGCCGCAAACGCTCGGTTTCGAGCACCGGCGTTTCGCCAGTCCATGGCAGGCGATATTCAGACATTTTTACTCCGACCGGCTCGCTTCAATATAGGCGTCAATGCGCTTCGCCAGGACGTCTAACGGCAATCCCCCGCCTGTCAACACGGCGTCATGGAACTTGCGAATATCGAAATCCTCGCCTAGTTCGCTCTCCGCTTTACGCCGAAGCTCCCAGATCGTCAGCTCACCCATCTTGTACGCAAGCGCCTGGCCCGGCCAGGCGATGTAGCGATCGACTTCGGTTTGCACATTGTGCAATGACAGGGCGGTATTGGCGGCGAGATAATCAATCGCTTGTTGACGCGTCCAGCCTTTCGAGTGAATGCCGGTGTCGATAACAAGCCGGCAAGCGCGCCACATCTCATAGGAAAGCCGGCCGAAATCATCATAAGGCGTTTCATAAACGCCCATCTCGACACCCAGCTTTTCGGCGTAAAGCCCCCAGCCCTCGCCATAGGCGTGCGGATAAAAATCCTTGCGGAATTCCGGCGCATCTTCCACCTCAAGCGCCAGCGCCGATTGCAGATGATGTCCGGGCGTTGCTTCATGCAGCGTCAGCGCCGTCAACTCATAAAAGGGCCGTTTGTCGAGCGCATAAGTGTTTACCCAATATTGCCCGCCTCGGTCCGCACCCGCCGGCGCGCCGATATATCGTCCGGTCGTATAGTTCGGCGCAATCTCCGCCGGCACCGGCTCAACGGAATAAGGCTGGCGCGGCAGCTTGCCGAAATAGGCCGGCAATCTGCCGTCAATGTCCTTGGCGATCCATGCGGCGCGCTCAAGAAGGTCTTCCGGCGTTTTCGGATAGAATTGTTCGTCCGTGCGCAGATATTCGATAAACTCCTTGAACGAGCCGTCGAAACCGATCTCGGCGATCACACCTTCCATCTCCTTGCGGATGCGCGTGACCTCGCGAAGCCCGGTCTTGTGAACACTGTCGGGCGTCGCATCTTCAAGGGTTGTGTAATATTTCACGAGCGCGGCGTAATACGCCTCGCCCTCCGGCAGCTTGTCCGCGCCGAGCGTCTCGCGGGCGCCGGAAATATATTCTCCTGTCATGAACGCCAGCGCACGGCTGAATGCCGGAATGACTTCACCGCCGAGAACGGTTTTTGCCTCTTCCATCAAACTCGCCCGCCGGCGCGCCGGAATGGTGTCCGGCATCGACCGGAAGGGCGCAAAATACGGATGCGCCGCTGCGTTATCCTTTATCTGGGCTTCAAATGACGGGATGATAAAGGGCAAAATCTCTTTCGGCTGCGTGAAGCCGTCCGCAAGGCCCTGGCGCATATTGGCGATATTCTGGTCGATATAAGCCGGCAATTCGCGCAACCGCGCAATGTAATCGACATAGTCTTGCTCAGTGCGAAACGATGTCGCGCTCGCCACATAAGCGAAATCCGTGTGGAAACCGGTATCAGCGAGGAACGGGATGCGCCATCCATCAAACCGCGCCAGGGCGATGTCATGCCGCAGGATGAAGGTCAGCAATTCGACGCTAAGCGAATCCGATTCTGAGAGCGCGGAACGATCAATCGCATTCAATCTTTCCAGAAATGATTCGGCTGATGCGGCGCGCCGGCGATGGTCGGCCGGCGCGATCGCCGGCGCCGCGGCGTTGTAATCGCTCACGCCAGCAGTCGTCGCCGCAAACGGATCTTCGCGCATTTCATTCGCCCAATAGTCGTCAAAAATTGCGCGCGCATCCTCAACCGGGCCGGCGGCCGCCATGTGGATAGTTGAAATTACACTAATAAAAACAGCGCCTAACAGTTTCATTCTGAAAACCCTTCTCGCGACTTCGGGCGAGCTTGCAGTTGGAATCACCCGCACCGTAGCATGAGCCAAACGCCATTCCACGAGATTAGCGCGAGACCGCTCGCCGATGCGTGATTTGGCGTGTGTTGATGGATAATGGCAGGGTCATCTAGGATTCGCGAACGCACAATCCGAAACAAACAGGAACGCATGATGTCACGCCTTGCCGCCCTTCTATCGCTCGTGATCGCCGCTTTTTCCCTGCAGGGAGCAATTGCCGGCGACGCGGTTTATACGAAACGCTTTTCCAACCTCGCCGTCGATGGCTATGACCCGGTCGCCTATTTCACGGCAGGCGCGCCAACCAAGGGCTCGAAAGAGTTTTCCTTTGAATATAAAGGCGCTGAATGGCTCTTTGCGTCGGCTGAGAATTTGGCGAAATTCAAAGCGGATCCGGCCGCTTTTGCGCCGCAATATGGGGGCTATTGCGCCTGGGCCGTCTCACAAAATTATACGGCGCGAGGCAACCCGGAATACTGGACTATCGTAGATAATAGACTGTATCTTAACTATGATAAAACGATCCAGGCGCGCTGGGGAAAAGACATTCCCGGCTTCATTTCGCAAGCTGATGCGAACTGGCCGGAATTGTCGAAGTAAGCCTGAGCATCATTGAAGAGTTTCGATCGAAAAGCCCTCCGAAGCTGATCGATCGAGGCGGCGTCGCATAGTGGATTGTGCGGCGCCGCCATTTTTTTGCTTGATATCAGTCGGCTTGCGCGCGTTGCGCATCCCGCAAGGCGCGGAACTCGTTGCCTTCATACCAATTGGGCCAGATATCCGAATAGGCCATGCCCGCGCCGACTTCGAACAGGACGGACATGGATTTCGCCATGCCGCTCAATTCCCAGTCCTCTGAATATTCATCCGCCGGCTTGTGATACCGGACGGCGGTATATTCATCCGCGAAGGCCCTGCCTGCTTCCTCGCCGCCATCGACGAGATCAATGCCAGCATCCGCGTAAAGCATCGGCACGCCTTTCTTGGCGAGTGAAATATGGTCGGAGCGATAAAAATATCCCTTTTCCGGTTCGGCGTCCGGACGCAGATACATATCGCGCTTGTCAGCGGCTTTTTTCAGCAGATCTTCGAGCTCGGACGCGCCGTAACCGACAACCATCAGATCACGCGCAGGCGGCATGGGAAGAACCCCGTCAATATTAATGCCGCCGACAATATTGGCGTATGGCGCAAGCGGCGCTTCGCCGAAATAGGCCGATCCCAAAAGGCCGGATTCTTCCGCCGTCACCGCGAGGAACATCACCGAGCGCTCTGGCGGCGTCCCGGACGCCATAAACGCCTCGGCGATCGTCAAAATGCTCGCCGTGCCGGTGGCGTTGTCCACCGCACCATTGAAAATCTGGTCGCCTTCCGCATCCGGATTGACGCCGAGATGGTCCCAATGCGCCATATAGAGAACGACTTCCTCCGGCCGCTTCGCACCGCGAATAACACCGGCGACATTCGCCGATTGCGAACGGCGGATCGTGTTCTTGATGACGCCCGACGCCTTAAGACCGCCCATGGGCACGGCTTTAAAACCTCTGGTCTTTGCCGCCGCCGCCGCTTCGTCAAAATCCATGCCCGCCTTGGCGAACAAGGCGCGCGCAACATCTTCCTGTATCCAGCCTTCAAGCGCCGTGCGGCCGGCGCCGCCATCCGGGCGTTCCAGATCGAGCTGCGCGCCAGTCCAGCTTCCTTCAACAACGCCCCAGCCATAAGCGGCCGGCGCTGTCTGGTGGATGACCAACGCCGCAGCGGCGCCCTGGCGCGCGGCTTCCTCGAACTTGTAAGTCCAGCGGCCGTAATAGGTCATGGCGCGGCCGTTAAAGAGGTCCGGGTCTTCCGTCGCATAGCCCGGATCATTGACCAGCATGACGACCGTCTTGCCCCGAACATCGACGCCCGCATAATCGTTCCAGCCATATTCGGGCGCGACCGCGCCATAGCCGACAAAGACGAGTTCACTGTCGTCGAACGACACGTCTTCCTCAACGCGCTTGGTCCAGAAAACCGCTTCGGAGCCTAGGGCCAGTTCCTCGCCGTCAACCGTCAGGCGCGAGGCGGCGCTGTCGAGCGTCAGCTCGACCAGCGGCACCGCTTGCTCATATGAATCGTCATTACCGGGCTCAAGACCGATTTCCTGCATTTGCGAAACCAGCCATTGACGGGTTTTTTCACCGCCCGTGGTCGTCGGCGCGCGGCCTTTAAACGCATCGGATGAAAGGGTCGCAATACGCGCGCGCAGGTGATCCTCATTGATCGCCGCCAGGCCCGGCCGCGTCTCTTCAGCCGTGCCGGACGCTTCCGGCTCTACGGATTGAGGCGCGTCGCCTCCTTGTCCGCAAGCCGCCAGCGCCAACGCCGCAATCATCGCCGACGCGGCGAGAGTTGGTGTCATCCTCATGTCATCGCCTTTCCAGAAAATCTATTGGGAATTGCGGTGAAGACTGCCCTCCGCCGCGTTCAGCGTCAATTCAGGGAAACTGAGAATCGCCGCGCGCAGCGCATGCGCGTCCGAAGGGCCGCACGACCGCCCTCGGGTTTACACCGTAATCGAGGTGATCTTGAGCGCCCGCGCGCCATCGCGATTGCCAAGCGCGCCCGTCATCCGCAACCGCGATTTGGAATGTTGCGCCGGCGCGAAAACAATTGCGTCGATCGTCGCCGTGGGCAAGTTGATGACATCGCCCGCCTGCATGCTCATCAGCCGGCTAATGTCGACATCCTGACGCGCCAGCACCGTGCGCATTTCGACCGTAGACCACGACGCAAGCCGCAACAGTCCCTGTTTCCATTTAGCCTCGGCAGCCGCTTTTTCCTGGCGATTGTGTTCGCGCACCGAAGCGATGACATTCTCCGACGCGATCAGCGTCACGCCGCCTAGCATTTCGTTTTCAATGGTCTGTGCGGCAAGGGTGAACATGACCGAGCGCTGCGTTTCGTTAACGAGATCAAAGCGTCGCGGATCGGCGCCGCTTGCGATTAATTCGAGCACGCCATTTGTCGCGCCGCATAATGCGGGCTTCGCGAATATCGTTTCGGCGGCAGGCTTTGCCAGCGACTTGGCGAGCCGGCGATCGATCGCCCCGACTTCGTCAGGCATTGTTTCAGGTTTTTCGCGCGTGGCTGAAAGCGACCATCCCGCCGCCATCATCGCCGCATCCATATCGAGGATGACGAACAGATCGTCCTCGCCGTTTAACCGGAAATGATAAATCGCCGATCGCGCGTCAAACGGCGCCAGCGCCCGACCCATTCGGACAAAGCGCGCTTGATCTTTTGACTTGAGTTCGCATTTCTCGCCGTAAAATTCCGTAAATGCCGGCGCTATCGCCGCCGCGAAACTTTCGGGTACCGGCTTGACGAGATCGACTGGCCCTTCATCGCGCACGCCGCTATCGATCTTTTTCCGCAGGATGCTTATGCCCGTCTCGCTCATCGAAAAACCATACCCCGGTGTGATTGGCCCATCAGAAACAGCCATTAACCATCAATAGCTATAAATTAAGTAAACGCGTAAAACCGCCCGTAAACAATTTTCGCTATCCGTCTGTTCGATTGGATCAGGTGGGTGACATGGCTGGGCGGTCGGCGATTGCGGCGCCAATCATCATTAAAAAGAAAAAGGTTATCGCCGGCGGCGGTCACCATGGCGGCGCTTGGAAAGTCGCCTATGCCGATTTCGTCACCGCGATGATGGCGTTCTTTTTGTTGATGTGGCTTCTTAACGCCACGACCGAAGATCAGCGCAAGGGCCTCGCCGACTATTTCAATCCCTCCATTCCCATTTCCAAAGTATCCGGCGGCGGCAGCGGCGCGCTCAATGGTTCATCGGTTTTCGATGACGAACAACTCTCGCGCGAGGGCACCGGCGCCGTGCTGGAATATCCGAACAGCCGTGAAATTCCGCTTGAAGGCCCCGACAGCGCCGCCGACGCGCCGCTCGAAGGGAAAGGCGCCGACGACCAGCTCGGCGCCAGCGACGCCCGGCTTCAGTCAATCCAGCAGGCCATCGACGCCGAAGCGGTTGGCGGCCTCGACGGCGAACTCGCCAAACATATTCAGACCCGCATGACACCCGACGGGCTCGTCATCGAGCTGGTCGATTCCGACGGCCAGCCGCTTTATGACGTCGGCTCGGCCAATCCCGCGCCAATCCTCTTCGACCTTTTGTCAGTCATCGGGCCAGTGCTCGCGGCGGTCAGCAACGACATGGCGATTGTCGGACACACCGACGCCCGCGCCTTCTCCAGCAACGCAAATTATTCAAATTGGGAGCTTTCCACTGACCGCGCCCATATGGCGCGCCGTATGCTGATAAAAAACGGCATCGCCAGCGATCAGATTGTCCAAGTAACTGGTAAAGCCGACACCGAACCTTTCTCAAACGACCCCTTCGCGCCGGAGAACCGGCGTATAGCAATTACGCTGCTGACAGAAAAATAATTGCAAAATTCGTTTACCGATTAGGAATTCTTTAAATCGCCTCACGATAAAAACCTTGATTGAAACGATAAAATTTTTTTCGCTCGGGAGTATGTCATGGGGATTTCGTCAGCGCTGAATGCGGGCGTGGCTGGTCTTGCCGTCAACGCCGTTAAATTGGGCACAATTTCAGACAATATCGCGAATTCGCAAACCTACGGGTACAAACGGGCGGAGGCCGATTTTTCGGACATTGTCCTGCGCCAGGCCGCAGGCGGTTACTCTGCAGGCGGCGTAAGAGCCTTCACATTTCGCGACGTCGACGCAGAAAGTCCTTTGGTTGGCACGCAAAATTCGACGGACATCGCCATCAGCGGCCGCGGCCTGTTGCCTGTTACGGATATTGGGGGCGTCAATTCTTCGGCGAGCGACCGGTCCTTGCTACTGACTTCGACAGGGTCGTTCTTCGCGGATGATCAAGGATTTTTGCGCACGCAAAGCGGGCTTCATCTTCTGGGATGGCCGGCGGACATTAACGGCAATGTCACCTCCCCGCCGCGCGATACGACGATCGCCCTCGAACCGGTGCGGATCAATCTCAACCAGTTCGCGGCTTCACCCACATCGCAAATCCAACTCGGCGTCAACTTGCCGGCGACTGAATCGGAAGCCGGCGCCGCCGGGACCGTTTTCGATCTGCCAATCGAGTATTTTGATTCACTTGGCCGCTCACAGTCGCTCGAAGTCACTTTCACGCCGACCGTCCCCGCTTCCGGCGCGAGCAATGAATGGACCGTCGAAGTTCGTGACAATGCCGGCGACCCGACTGCGATTATCGCCGACTTTACAGTGACGTTCGACGATAGCGTCGCGGGCGCTGGATCGCTCGCTTCGGTGACGCCCGGAACGGGCCTCACCTATGATGCGAGTACCGGCAGCATCGCAATAAACACCGCATTGAGCACGATTGACCTGCAGATCGGCCGTGTCGGCGAATCGACTCCTTTGACGCAGCTTTCCGGCAGCTTCTCACCGCTTTCGGTGACCAAGGACGGCGCGCCGATTGGTAATCTCAATTCCATCGAAATCGACGAGCGCGGTTTCCTGCAAGCGATTTATGAAACGGGTTTCCGCCGGACTATCTATCAGATCCCGGTTGCCGATGTGCCGAACTTTAACGGCCTCGCAGCCGTCGGCAACTCCGCCTTCACCATCACCCAGGATAGCGGCGACTTTTATTTGTGGGACGCCGGGGATGGCCCGGTTGGCCTGACCAGCGGTTTTTCGCTGGCGGAATCGACCACCGACATCGCCGCCGAGCTCACCCAGTTGATCGAAACGCAACGCGCCTATTCGTCCAACGCAAAGATCATTCAGACGGTTGACGAAATGTTGCAGGAAACGACTGACATCATCCGGTAAGCGCCAGCGTATAAAGGGACGTCGCCATGACCATCTCCCAGGCTTTGCAAATTGCAAATTCCGGTCTCGCCGCGGCTTCGCGGCGGGCAAGCGTGACGTCCAACAATATCGCCAATGCGCTGACCGAAGGCTACAACCGCCGGGACGCCATCATTTCCGAACGGATTGTCGACGGCCGCGGCGCAGGCGTACAAGTCTCAGGCGTGTCGCGCGCCTCGAGCCCGGCCTTGACTTTCGAACGCCGCCAGGCCGACAGCCAATTGGCGTTTGACAGCGCCGGCGCCGGCGCGTTGACGCGCGTCAGCAATGCGTTGGGCGGGCCTGAAGATCCGAACGCGTTGTTCCAGAGATTCGCCGATTTCGAAAGTTCCTTGCGCACGCTGGCCGACACGCCGGACAGCGCCACCTTGCAATTGCAGGGCGTCAATCGGGCGAATGATCTCGCCAATGCATTCAACCGAATTTCCGACGACATCCAGAAAGTCCGTTTCGACGCCGACCGCGAAATCGGCAACCGGGTCAATGTGGTCAATGACGCTCTCGACCAAATCGAGAAGCTCAATGACGCTATCATTCGCGCCAATACGTCAGGCGGTGATGTCAACGCCCTGATCGACCAGCGCGAACGCCTGATCGACACCATTAATGAAAATATTCCGGTCAATGTCTTGCAGCGTGAACAGGGCCGGATTGAACTGGCGACGCCGGAAGGCGTTTTCCTGCTGGCTGGCGAGGCGCGCAAGATTGATTTCAACCCGGCCCCTGTCATATCGGCCACAAGCGCATATGACGGCGGCGCCGGCGCGCTTTCCGGTCTCTCCGTGAACGGAAAAGACCTAACGCCGGGCGGCCCGGGATTGCAAAACTTTCAGCTCGGCGCGATCGCCGGCCTATTCAACGTGCGCGACAATGTCGTGCCGGAACAGGCCGCTGCGCTCGATGCGCTTGCCTTCGACCTTGTCGGCCGTTTTCAGGATCCGGCCGTCGACACCAGCCTCAATGCCGGCGATGCAGGGCTGTTCACCGATGCCGGCGCGGCCGCCGACGTCGCAAACATCACCGGGCTTGCAAGCCGCCTCACCGTCAACGCCAATGTCGATCCGGCCGCCGGCGGCGAAGCCAGGCGCCTGCGCGACGGCGTCAATGCGGCGACGCCCGTGGCCGCTGGTTCCGAAGCATTCGTGCGCGCCCTGGTAAACGCCCTTTCGGACTCGCGTCCGACCCATGCCGCCCTGCAATCTCCCGGCAATGTCAATGCGTCCGAAGCGGCGGCGCATCTCACATCGCTTGCCGGCGGCGCCCGGGTCAGTGCGGTCAGCCGCGCCAGCGCATCCGAAGTGCTGGCGCAAAACCTTTCCGAAGCGGAAACGCTCGAAACCGCTGTCGACACCGATCGGGAACTGCAAAACCTGATCATTGTGGAACAAGCCTACGCCGCCAATGCGCGCGTGCTGGAAACGCTGGACCAGTTGATCCGGCGGCTGATGGAGCTCTAATCCATGGCGTCTCTCGGATTTCCGTCGCTGCTTCAATATAGCCGCCTCACCGCTTCGATTACCGACATCAAACAGCGCAGCACCGAGTTGCGCACCGAACTCGTCACCGGCCGCATCGCCGATCTCAGCGCCGAGCTTGGCGGCGCTGTCGGCGACGCCCAGCTCCTGCGTAAGGCGATCGACGAAATCGACACCAAACAGACATTGATCTCGCGTGCGCTTGGCCGCGCGCAGACGGCGCAGGTCTCCCTCGCCCGCGCGACGGAAGGGGTTACGGATACCGGCGTCAACATCCACAACTCTGTCAGCCGCCAGGATGAAAATGGCATCCGCATTTCCGCCGCCCAGGCGAAATTACAGCTCGAGGGCGCCGTATCAGCGCTGAACCAGCGATATGAAGGCCGCGCGCTTTTCTCCGGCGATGCGGTTGAGAATAATCCGCTCGCAGACGCCGGCGCCTTGCTTGACGATGTCCGCGCCATTTACGCCGGCGCAAGCGACGCCGCACAACTCGAAGCTAACCTTGACGCCTATTTCAATGCTTCCGGCGGCGGGTTTGAGACCGACATCTATCTTGGCGGCGCGGGCAATGCGGCGCGCACCGAAATTGCCGATGGCGAATTGATCAATTACAGCGCCAAAGCCGACGAGCAACCATTCCGCGATCTGCTGCGCAATCTTGCTAGCCTTGTGGTCGCTGGCGAAAGCACCGGTTTCGGCGCGCGCAACGAAGCGCTCTCCAACGCAGCGGCCGGCATTATTAACGCCAATAACGACATCTCGCAAATCCGTGCACGTATCGGCGCCTCCGAAGGCCGGCTCGCCGATGCGCAATCCCGCCTCGAAGCGGAGTTCACGGCTTTCACCGACACCTATAACCAGCTCACCGCACGCGACGAGTTCGAAGCGGCGACGCAATTGCAGCAACTTGAAACGCAATTGCAGGCCTCATTCACCCTCACCGCACGCATTTCGCGGCTAACCCTCGTTAATTTCCTGTGATCTCCCATGCTTGACCGTTTGAAAATATTCCTCGCCGCCGCTCTCTTCGGCTTCATCATGTGCGCCGACGCGGCCGCCGATGTGCGCCTGAAAGACATCGTCAATATCGAAGGCGTACGCGGCAACGACCTTGTCGGCTACGGCCTTGTGGTCGGCCTCGATGGTACTGGCGACGGCGTGCGCAACTCTCCTTATACCGAGGAAGCCTTGTCGAGCCTGCTGGAACGGCTTGGCGTCAATGTCCAGGGCGAGGATTTCCGCCCGCGCAATGTGGCCGCGGTCGTCGTCACCGCTACGCTGCCGCCATTCGCCCGCGCCGGCTCGCAGATCGACATCACCGTGTCCGCCATAGGCGACGCCAACAACCTGCTTGGCGGCACCTTGATCATGACGCCGCTGCACGCGGCGGACGGCGAAATCTACGCGGTCGCACAAGGGCCGGTCCTCGCCAGCGGGTTTTCCGCCGATGGCGATGGCGCATCAGTCACTTTCGGCTCGCCGACTTCGGGCTCTATCCCACAAGGCGCCCGCGTCGAGCGCGAGATCAATTTCGATTTCGCCGCTATGCAAAGCCTGCGACTCGCCTTGCGCGCACCAGACTTCACGACAGCCGCGCGGATAGAAAGCGCGATTAACGGCGCCTTTGGCGGCAACATCGCCACGGTGCTCGATCCCGGCACTATAGAAGTCGCAATGGCGGATGCGCCCCTGAAGCCGGTTCACCTGATCGGCCGCATCGAAAATTTGCGCATCACGCCTGAGCAAAAAGCACGCATCGTCATCGATCAAAAATCCGGCACGGTCGTTCTTGGCGCCGATGTGCGCATCTCCCGCTTTGCGGTGACGCAAGGCAATCTCACCATCACCGTGCGCGAGACGCCGGTGGTCTCGCAGCCCAATCCGTTCTCGCGCAATGGCGAAACCATCGTCCTGCCGGACACGACCATCACGGTCGATCAGCAGTCGGAACGGCGGATCGGGCTTGTCGAGGAAAATGTCGCCCTGTCCGATCTCATCGAAGGGCTTAACGCCCTTGGCGTCGGCCCGCGCGAGCTGATCGACATTTTGAAATCAGTCAAAGCCGCCGGCGCGCTGCATGCCGAATTGGTGTTGATGTAAGGTTGCATGCCGAATTGGTGTTGATGTAAGCCGGCCCGCTGCGCCTGGCGCCGCAGCCGATCCGGACGCGATTTTGCGTTGCTGCTCAGGTCCAGGAACTAAGGCGCTTCCTCTCCACGTTCACCGACTCGCCACGGCTTGACCGTGGCGCCCATCACCTGCCCCATCCGCATAAACAGCACTTGCGGAAAGCGCAGAAGCTCGGCCCCACGCTTAAAGCGTGGGGAGTCGCGAGAAGAAAAGCGTGAGAAGCCGCCAAAGGAAAAGCGCATTAATGCGGATGACCCGTCAAAGCCCTTTCCGGGGCTTCAAGGCGGATCCAGCTACCTGCGCGTCGCCTTATCGTAGAAAGGCAGCGCCCGCTTACGCCGCGTCTTCTTCCTTGATGGCGTTGAGTTTGAACTCGCCTTCGCGCACCAGGCGGCGCACGGCGGAGGTGATCTCGCGTTGGGCCGCCTCGCCGACAGCCTCCGGCGGCGCATCCATTTCAGCGAGATCTTCTTTATACTGCTCGACCATCCGTTTCGAGATATTGCCAAACAGAAACTTCACCGTTTCGGCTGCGTTTTTCTCGCCATGTTTGATGGCGGTGAGCAAGGTTTCGCGGTCGATCTCGCGCATCAGCGCCGGCGCGCCATTTGCCGGCACGCGTTCATGCAGGTCTTCGAAGATCAGCAGCGCTTTTTTCACGGCCATGCCAACCTCCGGATCGGTCTCCTGAAGATGGACCAGGAACGCATCGCGCTTCGCACCCGGCAGGTTGTTGACGATCTCGCCCACCACCGCGCCGGCGTTCCCCGCACCCGGCTTTTCGCTTTCGCTTGTATCTTCGTCATCACCTGAGGCGCCGGGCGCCGGTTTCAGCAAATCTTCCTCGAGCACTTGCGCAATCGCTTCTAGCGCCGCGGACGACGGCGGCTTTTTACGCGCCAGCTCGAGGAGAATTTTCTTGGCGTAGCCTTCTTCCGCCTCGTTCAGCACAGCCGCGGTTTTTTCATGGCTGAGCTTGGCGAGGATCGCGGCGGCGACCGGCATGCGCTGTTTTTGCACATAGGCGGCAAGCGTCGCGTCTTCGACATTGCCGACCCGCTCCCACACGCTCGATCCGCCATCACCGCCGCCGGTCAGGTCGGACAGGATGCGGCTGGCGCGATCTTCCTCGGTCATCAAGCCGAGCACCCGGCGTGCCTCTTCGGCGCCGCCGGCAAGATCGTTATTGGGTTTGGTGACTTCCGAAAGGAATTCTTCCGCCACCGCATGTAGAAGTTGCGGCGGCACGGATTTCAGCTCACAAAACGCCTTGGCGAAGGATTTGAGCTGCGCATCGGAGATTTGCTCGACAATCGCCGCGGCAGTTTCAGCAGACAAGGAAGCCAGCACGATCGCCGCCTTATGCGACCGCGTGAACCAGGTCTCTATCGGCGCGGCCGGATCGGTTTTTTGCAGCGCGTTCGCCATCTCAGCTATACCCTCTTACAAGCGCGCCCGACACCGCCACCCAGCCATTGGTCAGCACAAAGAACGCAACCTTGAACGGCAGTGAGACAATAGCTGGCGGCACCATCATCATGCCCATGGCCATCAGGATAGAAGCGATCAGCAAATCGATGATCAAGAATGGCAACAACACCACGAAACCGATTTCAAAAGCGCGCTGGATTTCCGACAGCACAAAGGCCGGCACGAGCAGCGACAAGGGCGTCGACCCGTCCGCCGTCGGCGGGGTCTCAATCGGGCGCGCATCGGCGAGCACATCGACCGCGCTCTCATCGACCCGCGCATCCATGAATGCCCGAAACGGTTTCATCGCCTCGGTAAAGGCGACATCCTCTGCCATCGTGCCGTCAAGCAAGGGTTGCACGCCGCCCTGCCAGGCATCCTTGAAAACCGGTTCCATGACGAAATAAGTCAGGAAAATCGCAACACTGACGATCAACATATTGGGCGGCGCCTGTTGCAGGCCGACGCCCTGACGCAAGATTGACAGAACGATCAGCATGAATGGCAGGCAAGTCACCATCATGGCGATGCCGGGCGCGAGGCTCAAGACCGTCACCAGCAGGAAAAGCTGGATGATCCGTTGTGAAAGGCCGCCCGTCTCGCTTGCCGCATCGAGCAGACCGGCCTGCGTCGCGACGTCGCCGGCGCCGGATGTGATTTCCTGCGCATGGGCCGGTGCGGCGACCACCGTCGCCGCAAACAGCACGAAAAACGCCGCAGAAATCGCCCTGGCTCGACCCATCACCAAACCCCTTGCCCCGTTCCTATTCGCCAAAGCCGCAGACTTCGAGCAATTTGACGCCGATGCCGTTCTCATTGTCGCTGGCTTCCACCAGTTCGCCACGCGCGATCAGTCGTTCGCCCACATATATGTCCACCGGATCGTCAATGCGGGCGTCGAGATCGATCACCGTATCCTGTTTGAGGTCGAGCAAATCCTTGACGCTGACCTGTGCGCCGCCGACGGAGACAACAATCCGCACCGGCAGGTCCATGATGTTCTTGTTGCGCAGCGCCGCTTCATCCGCGACCGATTCCGCAACAATGCCTTCGTCATCGGCAAGCATTTCATTGGCGTTACTGCTCATCGTCTAACCCCTTTTGCGGCTGGGCGTCTGCGCCGAGCACGTTCAAAATCTCTTCTATCAAGGCGTCGGGATCATGCGCGAGGCCGCCTTTCGACCAGCGCGCGTCAATCGCCGAGGGCGAACAGGAAGGATCGCTCATCAGGACAATTTTCGGATTCTCACTTAGCGTCTTTTGTTCCGTATCCGGCAGATGCGCAATGAGGTCGGGATGCGCGCGCAAGCTCAATTCGTCGCCGGAATGCGCCGTCCGCTCGCGCAATAGCGCCGAAATTTCGTTCAATGACGCCTCACGCGCCAGCGACGGCGCCACGGCGGCAAACAGGCGACGGACCAGCGCCAGCGATTCCTCGCGATAGCGCGCCTCGGTCTCGTTCAGCGTCGCGCCAATGCTGGCGACGAACGCCTCATGCGCGCGCTGCAGCGCAGCTTTTTCTTGCGCGCATTCGATCGATGCGTCGCGAAAGCCTGCCTTGTATGACTCACAAGTCCCATCAACCTTCGCGGCCATCGGCGTCTTGCCGGGCAGCATCGGAATGCGCAGCCCTTGCCGGCCATTGCCGTGCGCGCTTGATGAATGCAATTGCGTTGCCGCCATTTACGCCGCCTTTTCCGTCTCGCCCAGCCAGGATTTCAACAGCGCAGCCGTTGCTTCCTTATCGGCGGAGCTCACTTCGCGCAGCTCTTCGAGCGGCGATTTCGGCGCTGCGAGTTGCGGGGCGCCCGCTTCCGGCGCCGCGGAAAGGTCCGCCAGCGCTTGCCCGGCGCCGCCGGCGACATCCTGGGTCAGCACCGGCTTCAGGACGAACATACCAAGTACGATGACGACGATCGCCGGAATAACGATCTGCAGGATCGACATGGCGTTTTGCTGCACGAACAGCATGGCGCCGCCCGTCTCTTCCGGCGTTTCAACCGGCTGATATTCATGGAACGGCATCGACTTGACGGTGACAACATCGCCGCGCGCCTCTTCAAAGCCCACTGCCGCGGTGACCAGCTCACGGATCGATTGCAATTCATTATCCGTACGCGGCTGAACCGCTTCGCCCTGCGCCGCCGCCGGCTCATTGACGAGCACCGCAACATGCACGCGGGAAATCGCGCCGGGTAATTTTTCGCGCTGACGTTGCACTTCGGAAATATCGAAGCGCGTCGATTCATTCGTCTCGGACAATGACGACCGAGACGTCGCCTGCTCGCCCCCCGCATCGCCATCTGGAAGGTTGCTCGCAACCGTCACCGCGCCCCCCCCGCCGGAACCGGACTCCTGGCGCTCTGTCGTCTCGCGGCCCATCATCACCCGGCTTTCCGGATCGAGAATGCGCTCGGACACTGTTTCACGCTCGCGATCAATGTCGAGCGAGACCGTCACCCGGGCGTTGCCCGGCCCGACGCGTGCTTCGAGCAGGTCCATCAAATTCGCCTCCAGCCGTTTTTCGCGATCGCCAATTTCGCCGGCGGCCGCTTCCATCGGATCGCCCGCGCCGGGTTTCAGGATTACGCCATTGACAGAGTCGATAATCGCCACCTGCTCCGGCTGAAGATCCGGCACCGCGAGCGCGATGAGAAAACGCATGGCCGTCGCCTGCGCGACATCGAGCCGCCCGCGCCCCATGGTAATGGTCGCCGAGGCGCTCGGCGGACGGCGCCGACGCGTGAAGGACGACGATTTCGGCACCGCAATATGCACGCGCGCCGATTTGACGCCCGGCGTCGCAAGCAGGGTGCGCGCAAGCTCGCCTTCCTTCGCGCGCCAATAGGCGGCGTCAAACATTTCCGCAGTGGTTGCAAAGCCGTTTAATTCATCAAGAAGTTCAAAACCCGGCTGGCCCTGACGCGGCAGTCCCTGACGCGCGAGCGCCATACGCAACGCGTCGCGGCGCGGCTCGGGAACATAGATCGCCTCACCGCGCACTTCCGCCTCAACGTCCATTCCCTCCAACGCGGAAAGAACATCGCCCGCAGCGGAAGCGTCGAGCCCGCCATATAAAAACGCCATACGCGGTTTCGTCGCCATGTTCATGACGGCCGACGCGACAATCAATGTCGTCACCAGAACGCCCACGAGTATCGCTTTCCTGGAAATGGAAAGCTCATTCCATACGGATGCTAACTTTGACATCGCCCTACTTCGATTTCTTCGAACGGCTGGGGCCGCTCCCCGATTTCATTAAGTATAAAATTGTTGATTAATTTTGAGTTTACAAATCCATGCTTAAGGTTCGCGGTAACGTTAATGGGGGCCATTCGTGGCGGACAGCCAAACACAAGCGGAAGAAACCGCAATCCCGGAAGAAGGCGAAGCCGAAGCGCCGGCGAAAAAGGGGCTCGGCGTCATTCCGATGGCGATCGGCGCAATCGTAGCGGCGGGCGCGGCTGCCGGCGCAGCTTTTGTCTTTGCGCCCGCGCCCGAAGGCGAGGCTCCGGCTGCGCATGCTGATGGCGGCGACAACACCGGCGAACACAACGAAACCGACAGCCACGCCGCCAGGAAAAAACCTAAAAAGAAAAAGAAAAAAGGCGGACATGGCGGCAAAGACGGTGAAGGGGCCGTGAAGCCGATCGGAACAATTCAGCACAGTGAATATGCAACTTTTTTGGTACTCGATCCGATCATCATTTCAATCCAGCCGATCGGCAAGTCGAAACACCTGAAACTGACGCTCATTCTTGAAACAGCGGACGAAGACGCGGAACTGATCTTGGAGCAAGGATACTACATCAAGGACGTCCTCAACACTTATTTACGTTCGGTCGAGGGCGACGTATTGGAAGATCCGGCCGCCATGACGCGCCTGCGCGCACAAATATTACGGCGTATTCGCGCCGTCACACCGGGCGCTCATATCGAGAACGTCCTCATCACAGATTTCATACTAACCTGACGAGGCTCGACCAATGGAGATGATCATCAATTTCATGTTGCTCGCCGCATCCGGCGCCGCAACTTTCTACTGCTTCATTCTGAGCCGCAAACTCGAGGCTTTGAAAAACACCGAAAAGGGCCTCGGCGCGACTATCGCGACCATGTCCCATACGGTCGATCAAGCGCGCGGGGCGGTCGCCCTGGCGAAAGAAACCAGCGCGGAAAGCATTTCCGAATTAACGCCGCTGATCGAGGAGACCAAAGATCTTTTGCCGCAACTTTCCGAAATGATCGACGTTATTGGCGAGCTTGCTGAGATCACCGTGCGGGATGTCAACGAAGCCTCCGGCGCGGCCAATGCAGCGCTTGAAGAGCGCCTGGCCGCGGCGCGCGCGCTGCAAAGACGCCTCGATCAGCAAATCGACTTTTTCCTCGCTGATGAGCCGGACCCTTCCGGCCCGCGCCCACGCCGCCGCGCGCCAACGAGCGAGGAAGACAATGTCGCCTATCTCGATGACGACGCCGCGCCACTGGAGTCTACGCGCCAACGCCAACCGCATTCATCCGCCGCGCTGATGCACGCGCGCAATCAACGTAAAATCAGAAAACTTGCCGGGTAAGAGATGAAAACCAGAGCCCTCTTTGTACTAGGCCTTATCTTTTTCGTCTCATTTGTCGGCCGCCTCGCCGTCATGGCGTCGGATGTTTCCAGCGCCGACGGCGCGCCGCCGCCAATCGCGCCTGAACTTGCCGCCGGACACGGCGAAGCTTGCGTCGGCGGCGAGCTTGCTGTGGCTGTGCGTGACCGCATCATCTCACTCGATAAGCGTGAAACGGCGATTGCCGACCGCGAAGCCGAGCTCAAAACCTATGAAGCGCAAGTCGACAAACGCCTCGCAGAACTCGAGGAAGCCAATAACAAATTGCAAGCGAACATCAAAACCGTGCAAGATGCGAGCAATGCAGATATCGCAAAGCTCGCCGCCATCTATCAAGGCATGAAACCGGCACAAGCCGGCGAAATCATCAATGAAATGGATGCTAAATTCGCTGCCGGGCTGATTGCTTCCATGAATAACGAACAGGCCGCGCAAATCGTCGCCAATATGGATTCGCAAAAAGCCTATCTCATCAGCGTCATCCTCGCCAATCGCAGCAAGGGGCAATAGGTTGCGCAGCCTCAAGCGGCCGCGCGCTGTGCGTTTTCAGCATTACAGACGATCCCCACACAAATTTTTCCCATAATGGCAAATCCATTTCACAATTTTAGTGATGATTAACTTCCTCATGAAACACTCGTTAAGTGGGTTGTTAAATTTGTAGGGAATTTCTTCAGCAGCGTTATGGGCAGCATTCTCGGGATAGTCATCACACTCGGCATGGTCTTCGGCGGTTACCTCATCGCCGGGGGCAAAATGGAAATCATCCTTCACTCACTGCCATATGAGATCATGATCATTGGCGGCGCAGCAGTTGGCGCGTTTTTCGTTGGCAACAGTTTTGCGGTTATCAAACAGTCTGGCGGCGACATTGTGCGCGCGCTGGCCGGTCCGAAATGGAAACGGTCTGATTACCAGGACCTCTTGTGCCTGATGTACGAGCTATTGCGCGTCGCCAAGGAAAGTCCGGTGCAGGCCGAAGCGCATATCGAAATCCCTCACGAGTCGACGATCTTCTCGCGCTATCCGAAAATCGCCAAGGACCATGAAGCGCTTGACATTATTTGCGACACGATCCGCTCGATCCTGATGAATTTCGACAATCCGATCCAGGTTGAAGACCTGCTCGAAAAACAGCTTGAAGCGCTGCACCACGAAAGCCTGCATGGCGGTCATGCGCTGCAAAAAATGGCGGACGCCCTGCCCGCGCTCGGCATCGTCGCGGCGGTTCTGGGCGTCATCAAGACGATGGCGTCGATCGACAAGCCGCCCGAAGTGCTCGGCCAGTTAATCGGCGGCGCGCTGGTTGGCACGTTTCTCGGCGTGTTTCTCGCCTATAGCCTGGTTGGTCCGCTGGCGGAAAAAATCATGGCGATCCGCGAGGAAGAGCACAGTTTTTACAAGCTTATCCGTGAAACCATTGTCGCCCATCTGCAAATGCACTCGCCGCAAATGTGCATCGAGGTTGCGCGGCGAAATATTCCGAGCCACGACCGGCCGAATTTCGCCGAGGTTGAGGATGCGCTCAAGGCGCTCAAGAAAGAAGCGGCATGATGCGGCTGGCGGTCGGCATAGTTTTACTGACGCTGTTTCCGGGCGCTGCGAGCGCCGCGGAAACATTGTCCGTTCGCGCAGGCGAGCATGGTGATTATTCGCGCCTTGTCATTCCAGCCGCGCCGGCGGATTGGCGCATCGCCACATCGCAGCGCAAAGTTGAAATCGCCCTGCCGAACCACGATTACGCTTTCGACCTTTCGGAGCTGATGGGCAAACGCCGGGCGCACCGTGTTTTGTCCGCCCGCGTCGTTGACGGCGCCGCGACACGTTCACTGGTCGTAACGCTGACATGCGATTGCGCCGTGCGCACGGCGCGCAGCGCGGAAGGATCGCTGGTCATCGACATTGCCGAAGGCGCGCCGGCCCCGCTGGCGCCGACCGACGCGATGCGCAAAACCGCCGCCCAATCAGCGCCGGCCCAGCCGGAAGCGGCGAAAACGTCTACGCCTGAGAATATGCGCGCAGCACGCGACCGCATGATCGCTTTGCTCGCCGAAGCGCGCCATCAGGGCGTCGTGCAACTCAAGTCAGACGAGGTGGAAGATGCGCCGGAATCGGAAACGCCCGCTGTCCAGCCGGCAGTGGAGCCAACGCAAATTGCGCATAAGACGCCTGAATTCGATCCGGCGCCGACACATGACGCGCCGCTCGCGCATGAGGCGCGCCTCGATCCGCCGCAACTGACGGCGCTTGCGGACGTGCCGGCCGACGCCGCGTGCGTCGATCCCTCGCTCTTCGACGAACCGCTGAGCGAGGAAGGCAAGCTCGACTATTCAACAATTTCGAAGTTGCGGGCGCGGTTTGAAACATCCGAAAATGAAAGCGAACGGCGCGATCTCGCCGGCACGCTGGCGCTTGCCTATATTCATATCGGCTTTTTCGAGGAAGCCCGCGCCATTGCTGCGCCACGCGGCGCCGCAGGCGACGCCAATATGGCCGTCGCATCAGCGCTTGCCGGCCTGGCGATCGGCGATCAGCGCAAGGCGCGCAAGGAAATTGCACCGCATCGCTCTTGCGGCGCGTTCTTCGAAATGATTGCCGCCGCCGCGGCGCCGGTTGACGACGATGCAGCGCCAAACCTCGCCCACGCCCATGTGAATGCACTGAAGGCGCTGACTCGGCCGTTACGCGGCCCGATTGGCGAAACACTGGCGCTCAAAGCTCTTGAAAAGCAAGAAGGCGGGATCGCATATGCGTTTTTCGATGTCGCGCGCGAAGCCAGGGGGAGCGAACGCACCGCCGCGCTGTCTATCCTCGAAAAGGCGCTGGGCGTCGCCCCTGCCGAAACGACCGAGGCCGTCGACGCGCATATTGCGATGACGGCGCAAACGCCCGGCCCGATGCAAGCCAAAGCCCTCGCCCTCCTCGCGCAGGAATATGAAGAACAGGCCGAAGCCGCCTATGCCGGACTGCTCGACGATCTCGCACAGCAGGCGTCCAATCGCGAGCTGAGCGTATCCGAAGCGCGCGCCTCTTTCTCCGGCGCCCGCGCGCTCGCCGCCGCCGGCCGTCTCGATGAAGGCGTTCGCGTGTTGAACGCAGCGGCAAAAGCGCAACCGCGCGCCGCCGCAGCAGCGCAGTCCGCCGCACGCTCTATGATTATCAGCGCCCTCGCCGGCGATGCGAACGAACGCATCGCCTCGATTAATGCATTTTTTCAGCATCGGGACTTTCTGCGCGGCGACGGCGCCGCCGAGGTCAATGTCGCCGTGGCGCGCGCATTGTCCGAACTCGGCGCAATGCGGCTCGTTGAAGATGCGCTCGCCGATCTGCCCGACGCCTGGCGCGCGCAAGGTGATCTGATCCTCGCCCAATCCGCGCTTAACGCCAACGATATCAGCGCCGCGCTCGATGCTGTCGCCCATCTTGGCGAGCATGAAGACGGCGCCGCAATCGCCATCAAGGCGCATGAGCGCCGGCGGGACATTGCAAACGCCATCGCCAGTGTCGAAAACGCTGTTGCGCGTGGCAATGCCGATGAGGCGGTCACCCGCGCCGCTTGGCGCAATCGCAACTGGCCGCTCGCGATCGAAGCGTTTGACGCAGCGCCGGCAAGCGAACGTTCGCATGGCGCTGCGGCGCGGATTTCCCTCGCGGCGCTGAATGCAGGCATGAAATCGCTTCCCGCAGCAGCCCGCGAGACTCTTGCGGCTGACCCCGACATGCTTGCCGCGATTGCGCATATGTTCGCCGCCGCGCCTGCGGTCAATCTGCGCGCTATCGACGTCCTCGCCGACTATTCGACCGGCGTCGCGAAAGAAACCAATTTCATGCAGAAAGGGCTTGGCGATGAGTAATGCAATCTACGTCGCGCTTTCAAAACAGGCCGGGCTGTCGAAAGAGCTGAACAGCATCGCCAATAATGTAGCGAACGCCGACACCGCCGGCTACCGGCGCGAAGGGTTTGTGTTCTCGGAATATGTCCGCGCACTTGACGGCGAGAGCCGTTCGGTATCGCAAGCAAATGTCGGCGGTCGCTTCTTCGACGCGACGCCCGGCGGGCTGGTGGAGACCGGATCGCAATTCGATGTCGCCATTGAAGGCGAAGGATATTTCCTCGTGCAAACGCCCCAGGGCGAGCGCCTGACGCGGGCAGGTTCGTTCCTGCTCGACCCGGAGGGCCAGCTCGTAACCACGGAGGGGCATCTCGTGCTTGGCGAAGGCGGCACGCCCGTCGCCATCCCGCCTTCCGCTGGCGATGTCGTCATAGCGGGCGACGGCGCCATCGCCGCCGACGGCGCGCTGGTTGGCCGCCTTGGCCTTGTCAGCGCCGACCCGACCACGCTGATCCGCGAAGGCGGCAATCTGTTGCGTGCGACGCAAGACACCGCCCCCCTTGAGCAGCCGCGGATGCGCCAGGGGTTCATCGAAGAATCAAACGTCAATCCGGTGCTTGAAATCTCGCGTCTGATCGAAGTCCAGCGCGCCTATGAAATGGGCCAGAAACTTCTGACAGACGAAGACGAACGAATTTCGAAAACCGTTGACGCCATGAGAAGCCGCTAAGGCGCGACCACCCAGGAGGGTTTGAAAAATGCAGGCCTTGAGAATCGCAGCGACCGGCATGGATGCGCAACAAACGCGCGTCGAAGTCATTTCCAATAATATCGCGAATATGAGCACCACGGCCTATTCGACCCGCCGTGCGGAATTCGCCGACCTTCATTATCAACAGTTGCGCGCGCCCGGCGCCATATCCTCATCCACCGGGCTAGTGGCTCCTGCCGGCGTCGAGCTCGGCCTCGGCGTGCGCACCTCGGCGATTTCGGTCAATCACGAACAGGGCCCGTTGCGTCAGACGGACGGCGATCTCGATCTCGCCATCGAAGGACGCGGCCTGTTTGAAGTCACGCTGCCATCAGGCGATTCCGCCTATACGCGCGATGGCTCATTCAAGCGGACGGGCGAAGGATTGCTGGTGAACTCGGAAGGCTATCCTCTCGCGGCGAGCATCACGATTCCGGAGGACGCGCGCGACGTCACCATCAATGGCGATGGCGAGGTTTACGCCCATTTTGACGGCGAAACCAACGCACAGCTAATCGGCACGCTGACCTTGTCGCTTTTCGTCAATGAAAAGGGCCTCGAAGCCATCGGCGGCAATCTCTATCGGGAAACTGAAGCGTCCGGCGCACCGATTTCAGGCGAGCCCGGCATCGACGGCCGCGGCTCGATTCGGCAGGGCTTCCTCGAAGATTCATCCGTGGATGTCGTGCAACAGATCGCCGACCTGATCGAGGCGCAGCGCGGCTATGAGCTGAATTCGAAAATCATCTCCGCCGCCGACCAGATGCTCGGCTCGACAACGCAAATCCGGTAGCCTCATGCAACGCATCCTCGCCGTCATAGCAATCGCCGTCACCGCACACGCCGGCCCAGCCAGCGCGGAAGACGCCGCCAGCGCTGACAAAGACGCCGCGCCCAAAAACACGGCCGCAAATGCGCCCCATGAAGCATTCGGCGACGCGCTGCCGATAATCGCCGCCGTGCGGGTTGAAAGAAAACAGCCCTCCCCGGTGAAGGCCGCACGGCATTTGCGGGCCGGCACCGTTCTGCACGCTTCCGATCTCGTCAGCGAAGACAGCGCACATGACGCCTTTGCCGCGCTGGTCGGAATGGAAGTCAAACGCACCGTCTATGCCGGCGCCGTCATCAATCACAGCAATATCGGCCCGCCGACCCTGATCGAGCGCAACGCGATCGTTTCACTCGAATTCGAACGCGGCCCGCTGCTGATCACTACAGAAGGCCGCGCGCTCGACGCCGGCGCCGAAGGCGACATGGTTCGCGTCATGAATCTGGCGTCGAAAATAATTTTGTCGGCGCAGGTCGTCGGCCCCAACAAGGTGAAAACGCAATGATCATCCGCAAAAAAGCGAAAACGGCTTCATTGATCATCGCCGCGGCCGCAAGCGTCGCCGGCTGCTCTTCAAATCGGCTCGACCATATGTTCCAACCGCCATCGATGTCGCCAGTGGGCGAAATGCGCAATCCCATGCCTGCGCCGGCGGCGGAACGTTTTAACGTGCCGCCCAAGACGCGGCAGACGACAGAAGCAAAACAGACTGCCGCATCCTTATGGCATTCGGGGCCTTCATCCCTGTTCGGCGATCGCCGGGCGCGTGCGACAGGCGATATCGTTACCGTCGTAATTGAAATCGACGAAGAAGCAGAAATCCGCAACCGGACAGACCGGTCGCGCTCCTCCGCTGACGGATTGTCTGTTCCATCATTATTCGGCGTGCCGAGCCTTGCCGCGCAAGCCCTGCCCAATGGCGCGGGCATCGATCCGGCGATCGAGACCTCGTCCAACAATACATCCTCGGGCGACGGCACGATCAGGCGCGAAGAGCGCATCACCTTGCGCGTCGCCGCAACCGTGATCGGCGAATTGCCGAACGGGCATCTCGCGATCGCCGGTAGTCAGGAAATCCGTGTCAATTATGAGCTGCGCGAATTGCTGGTCGGCGGGATTATCCGCCCTGAAGACATCTCGCGTAATAATGTCATCACCTATGACAAGATCGCCGATGCGCGCATTTCCTATGGCGGGCGCGGCCAGATCTCTGATTTGCAAAAGGCGCGTTACGGCCAGCAAGTCATCGATTTGATTTCCCCCTTCTAGGAAAAACAAGAACATCATGAGCAAGCTGCTTCCCTTTATCGTTCTCCTCGTCGCCGCCATCGCCGGCGGCGCCGGCGGCTATTATTTTAAATTGCAGTCGACCCAGCCGCCGACGGAACACGCAACGGCGGATGACGCGCATGTGGAAGGCGGCGATGGCGATAAGGAAGAAAAGAAAAAGAATAAAAAGAAAGGCCATGGCGGCGGCCACGGCAAGGGTAACGAAACCGATTCTGTTTACATGAAATTCGGCCGCCAATTCGTGGTGCCGGTGGTGCAAAACGGCCGCCCGCGGTCAATGGTCATCATGGAAGTCAATATCGAAGTAGATAGCAATCTCGGCGAGTCCATTTACGCTTATGAACCGCGGTTGCGCGATGCAATGTTGTCGCATTTGCTGCAAATCGCCGCCAAAGGCGACCTGCCGACGGTGCTCGAAGACAATGAAAGACTGACAATGATGAAAGACGATCTGCTGGTCGTCGCGCAGTCGATCATCGGCGACGGCGCCATGCGGGTGCTCATTCAGGATATCGGAATCCAGAACTACTAAGAGGGCCTTTCCGCCCCTTTTCGTCCATCTGTGACCAGGCGCCCGGCAAATGCATGGGCGTTTTTTTCGGAGTTTCGCCCGGCGCGCTAAGCACCATCAGGTTCCGGCTTGCGAATCTGTAGGATCGCTTTCAATGAGACCGAGGCCAGAGACCTGCGACGGCGTAATTTCAATCCCGCCCTCGAGCACGATCGCCGCCTCATTGCCGTTCAGCCGAACTTCGCGCACGCCGCCAAACGTGTTTGCGGCTTCCTGTTCGATGACATTGCCATCCGCATCATAATAAACCGCATTGATCGCATAGGCGCCCGGCGGAACCGGCGCGCCGTTCGCCGTGCCGTCCCAGGTTTGAACGCCGGATGTGTTGACCGCGCGGAACCGCGTAACCTCTTCACCCTGACGGTTGGAAATGATGGTCTCGACGATGGCTGCCTCGCCCGAACCGGAGAGGCGATAATTGACCGGCGCGCCATCGACATTGGCCGGCGCGTTGACCGCTTCGGCTTGCCGGCCGATCCAGCCGGCATATTTGTCAATGCCGCCCGCCACCAGCGAGGAAGCGATGTTGTCGAGTTTGTTGTTCGCATTGACCAACTGCTCGACGGAAGTGAACTGCGCGAGCTGCGCGACGAATTCCGTCGACTCCGCCGGGTTGAGCGGGTCCTGGTTTCGAAGCTGGGAGGTCAACAACGTCAGAAAGTTCTGGAAGTCGACGCCATTCAGTCCGTCATTTTCGGACGACGCCTGTGCGCCGCGCGCGCCGGAACTCAGCGGGTTTGCGGTTTGCGCCTGCTGGTTTTGCGCCGGCGAAGCGAACGGCAATGCTTGCATGTCAATTTCTCCTGAATGCCGGCCGCTTATAAGCGCCGATCGAGGCGTCCGAGGTCAATCAATCGCGCGGCGGCCCCTGGCTCATCCGGCGCGGAAAATTCATTATCAAGCTCGCCGGCAAGCGCGAATGATTGTTCGCTTTCGCGTTGCTCGCCGCTATCGGCGGAATGCGCGCCGCGCTCGGCGAAAGCAAGATCAAGCCCTTCAAAGCCCTGCTCTTGCAACGAGCGCTGGAACAGCTCCGCATTGCGGCGCATCAGATCCAGCGTGTCCGGCGTGTCGGCGGTAATCACCGCCCGGACGAGTTCGCCGCCGTCGCTTTCAAAATTGATCGTCACGCGGCCGAGTTCCGGCGGATCCAGGCGCACTTCGATGCGGCCCTCATTGGTACGCGCCGCCACAGCCGCGACTATCTGGTCGCGCACTGGCGAGGCTGTCGCCGTACGGGCCTCGATCGACGCGGTTTGCTCGCCGCGCGCCGTTGCGCTGCGGTCTATGGAAGACAGATCGGAGTCGGCTTCGGCCGCGCCAAATGTGCTGTCCGCTATGATTTGCTCAGTGTTCGCAACGCCCCCTGGCGAGGCCGTGATGGCTGCAAGCCCTGCTGATTGCTGCGTCGCTGGTTTGCGCACGGTAAAAATTTGCTCACCCGACGCTTCATCGCGCGGGTTTGCGCCAAGCTCAAGCGAGGGCTCCGTTGCACTTTCTGCATTGTCCGCCGCCAGCGGCTGCGCCCCCGCCTCATTCTTTAATACCGCATTCTTGGCGGCAGGCGTGATGACAGTCTCAATCCCGCTGCCGGATGATTTGACGCCGCCGTCAACAAAAGCATTCTCGCCGGCAATCGCTGCAAATTGTCCATCCGCATCGCCCTCCGTCGCTTCAGCGACGATCTCGGCGGACGCATTTGCCAGCGAAAGAAGTCCGCCGCCCTTGCCCGCATCGATCGCGGCCTCGCCGGCCGACTGGCGCAGATGCAGCGCAAGCGATTGCGAAGCATGCGGCGCCGCAGCGAAAAACGCCTGCGCCCCTTCCTGATCGCTCCCGCGAGAACTCAGCAATTCTTTCAGAAATGCGCCGAAGCCGCCCTTTTGGCGATCGGTTCCGGCGCTCCCATTGGCGCTGTCAATAACTGCGGACGGCGCCGCTGCGCCCCCTTCTCCGAGACTCTTCCGGCTGGAGGTCGTTAAAAATGCAAGCGATGTGTTTTCCATAAAGCTTTCCTACGTTTGATAACTTATTTTTTAGTTACGCCGCCTAGGGTTGCTTAAAATTTTTCCTTTCGAGGGCGCTTTTATGAATATCGCGAGCCTGGCGTTATCAAAACCATCCGAGATTTCGCGTTCGAACAACCAGCCGGAAGTCAGTCCGGAACGTGATGCAGCGCTGCGTAAGAAAGCAGCGGAGTTTGAATCGATTTTCATCACGGAAATGCTGAGCCATGCGGGTTTTGACAAAGCCTTGTCGGAAAATTCCGGCCATGGCGGCGAAGCATTCTCGCGCATGCTTGTTGAATCCTACGCGGAGCAATTATCCGACAAGGGCGGCTTCGGCCTCGCGGACCAAATTTACCGCCAACTAAAAGGTGAGTTATCGTGAAACCACAGATCGCCCAATTAAAAGCGCTTCTTGGCCGGCTCGCCAAGGTGACCGAACAGGAACGCACGGCCATCGCCAAACGCGCTTTCAACGCCGTCGTGGAACTGGCGGCCGAAAAGGAATCGCTGCTCGCCGAGTTCGACGCGTTGTCAGCCGAACTTGCTGAAAGCGACCTCACCGATGCACTATTAAAAGAGCTCGATGCGATCCGCACAAAAGCGGAAGAAAACGCGGCTATATTAAAAGCAACCGCTGAAGGGGCGCGCAATGCGCGCGCGCGATTAAAGTCGCTGCGCGAAGCGGAACTCAAAACCGGCATTTACGGCGCCGACGGCGCTGCGTTGAAAAATCCAATTGCATCAACTTTCGCATCGAAAGCGTGAGATTAAGAGCTTGTTATCCGAATTCGTTTACCCATGCGGAATACGGCCGATCAAGGCTGTTGCGGACGCGCTTAAACGGCGCCCCGCGAGCGGCAAAACCCGCTCGAAAACCCTGCGTCACACGCGGGACTCCCGGCATCTCCCCTGCGAGGTCGGACCGTTAACATAACGATCCTTAGGAGTATAAAATGGCCAGTCTTTTGACAAACACGAGCGCAAACGTCGCTCTGCAGAACCTTCGTTCGGTTAACCGCAACCTGGCGGAAGTTCAGCAGCAAATTTCCACCGGTAAGGAGGTTTCCAACGCTCGGGACAACGCGGCGATCTTCGCTGTGTCGAGCGTCATTGAATCCGACGTGAAAGGTTTTGAGTCGATTTCGTCATCGCTGGACCTTGCAAACTCTTCGCTGAGTGTTGCACGGGGCGCTGCGGAAACGGTCACCGACCTTTTGACCGATATTAAGGGTCTCGTCGTCTCCGCTCAAGAAGACAACGTTGACCGCGCAAAGATCCAGTCGGACGTTTCAAACCTTCGTGATCAGATCAATTCAATTGTTGAATCGGCAAGCTTCAACGGTCTGAATTTTCTGAAAGGCACGGGCTCGACAGACTTCCTGTCCTCTCTTGACCGGCAATCGGATGGCTCGGTTAATGCGAGCAACATCTCGGTCAATGTGCAGAACCTGGAATCTACTGCGGGCACAGCCGTTGCGGGCGCGTTTGACGGCACGACTACGACCGGCGTTAACGGCGGCGGCGACGCCGCAGCACAGTTGGTCGCTAACACCAGCGTCTTCGCGTTGGACGTTGACAGCGGCGCGACCTTTACCGCTGGCGACGTCTACGAAGTCAATATCGGCGGCCGGGCGCTCAGCTATACGGTCCAGGGCGGCGACACTCACGACAATGTCAGCCAGGGCCTCGCCAATGCGATTAACGCCGCCAATATCTCCGGCGTCACCGTTGCGCATACGGCCGGCGGCGCAGGCACCGACGCCCAGTTGGACATCACCAACAATACCGGCGATGCGCTTGCCATTTCCGCCCGGGCCAGTGACGGCAATGGCGGCGGCCTCGCTGCGTTGGCAAACCTCGACGTTTCCACGGCACTTGGCGCAAATTCTGCGTTGGCCGATATTGAAAACCTTATTCAGGTAGGCATCGACGCCTCCGCTGAATTTGGTTCGGCGCAGAACCGTGTTGACGTTCAGAGCGAGTTCGTCACCAACCTGACGACCGCGCTGCGTGAAGGCATCGGCGCCCTGGTGGACGCCGACCTGGAAGAAGCATCCGCTCGCTTGCAGTCGCTGCAGGTCCAGCAGCAGCTTGGCACCCAGGCGCTGTCGATCGCCAACCAGGCGCCGAACTCAATCCTCGGATTGTTCCGGTAATAACAACAATTTCCGCGAAGGCCCATGGGCCTTCGCGGAAGCCTTAAAGTTCATCGTGGGGGAAGAAGGGGCTTAACTAAGTCATGTCAGTTTCAGCGCTCGCTCGGGACGCTTACCAACAATCAACAAGAACCACTGCTTCACCGCGCTCAGTGGAACGCCAATTGCTCACGCGACTTACCAGTGCACTAATTGCTGCTGATAAAACTCGTGATACGGATAAAATTGGTTTCGCAAGAGCGCTTGGGAAAAATCTCGAGTTCTGGACCGTCGTCGCAACGGACGTCGCCGGCAACGGAAACCAGTTGCCGACGGAATTACGTTCGCAATTATTCTATCTCTACGAATTTACGCGACACCACACAAACAAGATCATGAAAAGCGAAACCGACGCGAATGTGCATCCGCTGATCGAGATTAATCAGAATATTATGCTGGGCTTACAAGGCCAGCCACGGGAGACAGCTTAATGACAGGATTAGTCCTGAAGCTGAAACCAAACGAGAAGGTGCTCGTTAACGGCGTGATCCTCCAGAATGGAGATCGCGCCGCGAGCATCCGGGTGCGCTCCAATGACGTCGCGATCTTACGCGCGCGCGACGCCATTCAAAAAGACGACGCCAATACGCCATTAAGGCGCATCTATTACATCGCCCAGCTCGCCATGGCGGGCGAAGCCGGCGCCGACGACGCCGCCGGTCAAATCCGTCAGGGCATAGAGCCGCTCATGCCGATTTTTGCCGGCGACGCGATTGATGATCTCAATCGTGCGGCGATCGCAGCAAGAGAGCACAAGTTCTTTGTTGTCATGCGCGCCGTGAGAAAACTCTTTGCGCTGGAACAGGCGCTGCTTGATCGCGCGCCTCCGCCTGCGCTCGCATCATGACCTTCACACCAATCGTTCCTTTTGGCGGCTATCTCGGCTGGCGCGTCTTCGACAACACAGCTGAACGTCAATTAAGCGCATTCTCTGACTCGCCTCAGGTCGTGCGCGATGTCGACTATTTTCGCGAAAACATCGCCAGCGCAACGACAGCCGAGGATCTTGTTAGCGACCGGCGACTACTGCGCGTGGCGCTTGGCGCCTATGGTCTTTCCGAAGAAATTAACAAACAGGCTTTCGTGCAGCGCATCCTGGAAGAGGGCACGGAGCAAAGAGACAGCTTCGCCAACCGGCTCAACGATCCGCGATGGCGCGCATTCGCCGAGGATTTCGGCTATGGCAATGCTTTTGGCGCGCGCGTTGACTCTACGACATTCCGTGAACGGACTGCAAACAACTATCTTGAACGTGCTTTTGAAGAACGCGTCGGCGAGGTCAACACGAATTTTCGCCTTGCGCTGAATTTCCGCCGGGAAATTGCAAGAATCGCCGAAGGACCATCCGTCGACAATGCGGGTTGGTTCCAGATTTTCGGTCAACCGCCATTGCGCGCTGTCGTGGAAACAGCGCTCGGACTGCCCTCCTCCATTGGCACGGCTGATATCGACCAGCAGCGCGACTTGTTCGAACGCAGGTCGCAACAGGTCTTTGGCAATTCCTCTCCGGCAGTGTTCAAAGACCCCGTTAAGGTCGAGGACGCCTTGCGTCGTTTCTTCCTCCAGACGGAAATCCAGAACGGTCCGAGCGCGACGACGCCCGGATTTGCGGCGCTCAGTATCCTGTCGCCCGGCGCCGGCCAGTCGGCGAACCTTTTCCTGTCGCTCGTTTCCTAGGAAAGCGCGTTGGCGCTTGTCGCCGAGCCGCGCCGCGCGCCATGGATCGCCTGGTGCAGTTTTTCAAAACTCGACGCGATCCCGTCAGCGCTCTTATCCGCCACAAACGCATCAAGCTTCGGCCAGATATCGAGCGCGCGGTCGATCTGCGGATCCGCGCCATGCGCATAAAGACCAGCGCGCACGATGGTCTCGGAATCTTCATAAGCGCGCATAATCGCCCGCGCTTCACGCAATAGCAGGTTTTCTTCCTCGCTCGCCGCACGCGGTAATGAACGCGAAACACTACGCGAAACATCAACGGCCGGAAACCGGCCGCGTTCGGCGATAGCACGTTCCAGCACGATATGCCCGTCAAGAATGCCGCGGATCATATCCGCCACCGGCTCGTCATGATCGGAGCCTGCGACCAGCACGGAAAACACCGCAGTAATGTCGCCGCGCCCCTCCTCGCCGGGGCCTGAGCGCTCCACCAGCGACGCAATGGTGCGGAACGTCGATGGCGGGAACGCATGCAATGACGGGGCTTCGCCCGCCGATAGCGCAATCTCGCGATGCGCTTCGGCGTAGCGGGTCAGTGAATCAAACAGCAACAGCACTTGCTTGCCCTGATCGCGGAAATATTCCGCCGTCGCCATCGCCACATGGGCGGCGCGTTTTTTCGCCAACGGTGATTCATCAGCCGTCGAGGCAATGATGACAGTCTTTTTCATGCCTTCGGGGCCAAGCGTTTCCTCCACGAAAGCGCGCACCTCGCGGCCGCGCTCGCCGATCATGCCGATCACCGCCACATCGCATTCAACGCCGCGGGCGATTTCCCCCAACAATGTCGATTTGCCGACGCCGGAGCCGGCGAACAGTCCGACCCGCTGGCCGCGGCAAATGGGCAACAGCGTATCAAGCACGCACAGCCCGGTCGGCAAACGCTCGCCAAGCGTTTTGCGCAACGCCGCGTTTGGCGCAGCATGTTCCAGCGGCATCGGCGTTGCGCCTTCAGGCAATATCGTCCCGTCAAGCGCATTGCCGAACGGATCGATGATTTTACCGATCCATTCATCACACGGCATGGCGTCGCCGCCAGCGCGATCAAGCACGGCGATATCGCCGACCGACGCGCCAACCAGCGAACTGAAAGCGAAGCCCGTCGCCTTGTCCCCGTCCATTGCGACGATCTTCACGCGCACATCGCGCCCGTCGCCGGTTTCGACAATCAGCGTATCGCCAAGCGCCGCATAACCGGAAAGCCCTTCGATCTTCAACGACAAGCCGTCGGTGGCCGTCACCACGCCGTAGCGTTTCGGTCCCACAGTCTTCAGCAGCTTTTCCAGTTTCGCCGGCGCCAGGGAGGATTTCATGTTTGCAATCGTGGTTAACAATTCATTCAGCTAATGACGTCAATTATTCCCTCTATCGGAATTTATCCCTAATGCCGGGTTAAGGGCAGTCATTATGATGAACGATTTGAAAATACTGCAAACGGCTTCCGCCATGGCGCGCCATGCGGTTGAGCGCCATTCGCAGATCGCCGAGAACATCGCGAACGCCAATACGCCCGGCTACAAGGCGAAAGACCTCAAGCCCTTCGCGGAGACCTTTGCACGCAATCAGACCAATGCCGCAACCGGCGCCGACAATGCTCTGCGTGCTGAGCGAATCACAACGCCAGGCGTCGCCTCGCCCAACGGCAATACCGTTTCGCTGGAAGATCAGATGTGGCGCTCCGCCGCCGCGACCCGCGATCATGACACCGCTTTGACGATCTATTCCAAAACGATTTCGATGCTGCGCACGTCGTTGAGCAGCCGGTAAGAGGTGGGCTATGAACCCTTTTGACAAGATCGCCACCTCCGCCATGTCCGGCATGCGCGCGCAGTCGCAGCGCTTGCAAGTGGTCAGTGAAAACATCGCCAATGCCGATACCCATGGCTATAAGCGTAAACTCGTCACCTTCGATAATGTTTTCGACCGTAATACCGACACCACCAAGGTCGAAGTCAGCCGGACGCATCTTGACCAGACGCCGGGCGAGGAAGTATTCGACCCAAGCCATCCGTTTGCTGATGAAAACGGTTATGTCACCATGTCCAACGTCAACATGATGACTGAATTCGCCGATGCGCGCGAGGCGACGCGCTCCTACGAAGCGGGCCTTCAGGTCTTCAAGCAAGCCCGCGACATGTACACATCGCTCCTCGACGTCCTTAAGAAATAGGGAAAGTCATCATGAAACTCGCAACGTTTCAAGCCGCGCAAGGCTATAATCTCGCCAAGACCGCGCTCAAATCGCCAACCGGCGGCGCAAAGCCCGGCGACGCCGCCCCTGCGGCGCCGGCGCAAGACGCCAATCCCGCATTCAAAGCCGTGCATGATGTCGCCGCGACTCTCGCCAAGGGAGAGCAGGCATCCGTCAATTACATGACCGGCAAGGCTGACCCGCACTCCGTGGTCGAAGCGCTCGCCGCCGCTGAGCTGGCGGTCGAAACCGCTGTCACAGTCCGCGACAAGGTGGTTGAGGCCTATCAAGAACTCATCCGGATGCCGGTATAGCGGGGGCGTTCGAGAAATGAACGAAGCGGAAATTGCAGATATCTTGCGGCAGTTCCTGTGGGCGGCGGTGTGGATGGGGGCGCCGATGATCGGCACCGCGCTCATTGTCGGCGTCGTGGTGGGCTTGTTCCAGGCGTTGACATCCATTCAGGAAATGACCCTCACCTTCGCGCCGAAACTGATCGCCATGCTGCTGGTCTTCTGGCTCTCCGCCGGACACATGGCGCGGATGCTGACAAATCTTTTCGACACAGTGGTTTTAAGGGCTATCGCCGGCGGCTGAGCACAGAGCCGACACGGTTGATCTTCTCGGGGCATTTTCATGGACAGCGTATTGAAACTGAACACGCCAGGGCACACGACTGTCCTGCTCGCTTTCGGCTTGATGGCGATTATTGTCATGATGGTCGTGCCTGTGCCGGCGGTCATGCTCGATATCGGCCTGACGCTTTCTTTTGCGCTTGCGATCCTGATCTTCACGATCACCCTGTTCATTGAGCGGCCGCTCGATTTTTCGGCATTCCCGACCGTTTTGCTCGGCTCCCTGATGCTGCGCCTGTCGTTAAATGTCTCATCGACAAAATTGATTATTGGCGACGGGCATACCGGACCGGACGCGGCCGGGTCGGTGATTAACGGCTTCGCCATGTTCGTCATGGGCGGCAATATTTTCTTGGGGCTGGTGGTGTTCGGCGTCCTTCTGATCGTCAATTTCATGGTGATCACGAAGGGCGCCGGCCGCATGGCCGAGGTTGGCGCCCGCTTCGCGCTTGACGGCATGCCGGGCAAACAGCTCGCCATCGATTCAGATGTCGCCGCCGGGGCCATCTCCCATGAAGAAGCCAAAGAGCGCCGCCGCATCGAGCAAGAAGAAACCACTTTTTTCGGTTCGCTCGACGGTGCGTCGAAATTCGTCAAGGGCGACGCCGTCGCCGGTCTTCTGATTACGATGCTGAACCTCGTCGTAGGCCTCGCTATGGGTGTCGGCGTGCACGGACTTTCCGTTGGCGACGCGGCCGCGTCCTATTCGATCCTGACTGTCGGCGACGGCCTCGTCAGCCAGATCCCGGCCGTTATCATTTCGATCGCCGCGGCGTTGTTGCTGTCCAAGGGCGGCGTCACCGGCTCGGCCGACAAGGCGATGTTCTCGCAACTCGGCACCAACCCGCTCGCCATCGGCACGGTCGGCGTGATTCTCGCAATTTTCGCGCTCATGCCGGGGTTGCCGTTCATTCCGTTTTTCGTTGCATCCGGCGCGGCCTTCGCCGCCGCCTATTTCCTCTTCAAGGAAGCGAAGGAGAAAGAGCAAGCCGAAGCCGCCAAGCCGGTTGAGAAGCCGAAAGAGACCAAGAAACCGCTGGGCGATATTCTCGACGTCGACGAAATCCATGTGGAATTTGCCGGCGACCTGACGCCGCTGGCGCTTGATAATGTCAACGGGCTTGAACCGCGCATCGTCAAGATCCGGCAATATATTGCCGGTGAATTCGGCTTCATCATTCCGCCGATCCGGCTGACCGACAATCTCGAACTCAGCGCCCACGAATATGTAGTCAAGATACAGGGCGTGACGGCGGCGAAGGGCATTTTGCACCCGGATAAAGTGCTCGTCATTGTCGACGACCTCGCGCTGCTGCCCATTCCGGGCGACGACGTTTCAGAACCGGTCTACGGCGCCCCGGCACGCTGGGTTGAGCGCGCGGCGCGCGACGACGCCATGGCTATGGGACACGCGGTTGTCGAGCCGGCGGAAGTCGTCTCGACCCACCTTCTCGAAACCATCAAGCAAAACTTCTCCCAGCTCGTCACCCGCCGCTCCGTGCAGCGCGTCTTCGACGAGTTTTGCAAGAATTCAGATTCCGAGCGCGCGGCCTCCAACAAGCGGTTGCTCGATGATTTCGTTCCCGACAAGGCGCCGCTCGAATTCGTACAATCCGTTTTCCGCCTGCTGTTGGAAGAGCGTGTGCCGATCCGCAACTTGCCGGTGCTGCTTGAGACCATCGCTGAAGGCCGAACGGTGTACAACTCCGCCGAAGACGTCACCGAATTCGTCAGGCAGCGGATTTCCCGGCATTTCGTCAACAACTTGCAAAACAGTGAGGGGTCTCTCCCCCTCATCCAGATCGGTCTCGATTGGGAATCGACATTCGCCCAGCATGAATCCCAAGGCGCCAATGGCCAGAGCGATGTCGCCTTGCCGCCGGAAGATTTCAACAAGCTGGCGCAAGCGGTCGTCAATCAGATCAACCAGGCGACGAACCGCAATCTTTACCCTGCAATCGTCACCTCAGCGAAGCGGCGGCGTTTCATTCGCGCAGTGATGCATGCAAAGAAAATCCGCAACCCCGTCCTTTCTTACGAAGAAATCGACTCTGGCCTTAAACCATTGCTGATCGGGACCGCGTAAGCGATGGAGTTTCTCGCGCCGCTCTTGCCGATCCTCGAACGGGGTGCGCCGGCGATCATGCTGATCGGCGCGGTTTTTACGCGAATTTCCGTCGTCGCGGTATTGATGCCGGGGCTCGGCGAGCGGGCGATCCCGATGCGCGTGCGGCTCGCCGCCGCCGCCGCAATCGCCATCGTCATCACGCCGATGATTCTGAATGCCGGAATGACGGCGCCGGAACAGCCGGCCGCAATCGTCGCGCTATACGCTGCCGAAGCCGTGAGCGGCCTCGTCATCGGCTTCGCTTTGCGCTTGCTGGTTTTCATCCTGCAAATCGCCGGCGCGATCACCGCACAACATTTGTCGCTATCGCAATTATTCGGCCCTACCGTCGGCTTTGATTCTGAATCGCCCTTCGCCGCCATTCTCGTCATGGGCGGCGTTGCGCTGGCCGCCAGCACTGGGCTGCATGTGCATCTCGTCGGCTCGCTCGCCGACGCTTATGAAGTGTTGCCATTCGGGCTTTTCCCCGGGGCCGCCGAAACCGGCGAATGGTCAAGCAACCGTGTCGGTCAGGCGCTGTTCAAGGCCCTGGCGCTCGCCTCGCCTTTTGTCATTCTCGGCTTTCTTTACTCGCTGGCGCTCACTGCGGCGAGCCGCGCCATGCCGCAATTGATGGCGGCCTTTGTCGGTGCGCCGGCTGTATCCCTCGCCGGGCTTGCGCTATTCGCCGCCGCGGCGCCGATCCTACTTTTCGAATGGCTCGAAGGCTTTCAGAATGTGTTGTTTGACGTTTTCGCGGGACGGTTATGAGCGAAGGACAGTCAGACGACGGCCAGGAAAAGTCGCATGACCCAACGCCGGGACGCCTTCAAAAGGCGCGCGAGGATGGCGATGTTCCGCAGTCCAAGGAAGCGAACGCCGCCGCCGCTTATCTCGGCTTTTATCTCGCGGTTGCGCTGGCAAGCGGCGGGACGGCTTCGGCGCTCGCCTTCGGCCTGTCAAAGTTCCTTCGCGACCCTGAAACCTTCGCCGCACAGGCTTTTGGCGGCGATGGCGGATCTTTCTTCTTTTCCACCGCGTCAATGACGCTGAAAAGCGGTGCGGCGTTTCTCGCATTGCCGGCGCTCGGCGTCATCGCCTCGCTGATCGCGCAACAGTCAGTTGTTTTTTCCCTGAAGAAAATCAAGCCGAAATTGTCGCGGCTTTCCATCATCGACAATGCGAAAAAGAAATATGGAACTGACGGGCTTGTCGAGTTTGCAAAAAGCGCGGCGAAGCTGGTCATCATCTGCATCCTTTTCGGCGTAATCTTCGCCAATCGCTTCACCACCCTGCCTGCCGATGCGCTGTCTCCCGCACAGGGCCTGCCGCAGGCTATCCTGCGCGAAGGCGTGATTTTCGCCGGTCTCGTGGTGTTGTTCTCGGTCGCACTGGCGCTGATCGACCTGCCTTGGAGCCGCCATCAGCACACCAAGCGGCTGAAGATGAGCTATGAAGAGCTGAAAAAGGAATCGAAGGAGCAGGAAGGCGACCCGACGATGAAGCAAAACCGGCGCGAGCGCGGTCAAGCCATCGCCACCAATCGCATGATGAAAGACGTGCCGGACGCCGATGTCATTATCGTCAACCCGACCCATTACGCCGTCGCGCTGAAATGGGACCGGAAACGCGGCGCCGCGCCGGTCTGCGTCGCCAAGGGTACGGATGAAATCGCCGCGAGAATTCGCGAGGCAGCGACGATGGCCGGCGTGCCGATCCGCTCCGACCCGCCGACCGCACGCGCAATCCACGCAACCGTGGAAATCGGCGAGGAAGTCAAACGCGAACATTATGCGGCGGTTGCCGCGGCGATCCACTTTGCCGACGCTCTACGCAAGAAAGCAAACTCCCATGTCCAATAAAAAGCTCAAACAACTGGCGGAGCTGAAAAAAATCGCCGGTCTCAAGGTCGACCGTGAAAAGCACGCCCTTTCCGCGATCAAGGACGAGTTGCGCGGCCTTGCGGACGAACGCAGCGCGCTTGAAAACCGGATGGACATTGTTGTGGAGGTAAAGGAAGGCGACCCGGCGGCGTTCATCAACGCCAATTCCTATCTCGACGCCCTTTCCGCCCGCGCCCGCCATCTCGACGAAGCGCAGCGCCAAGCTCATGCGCGCACCGAAGCCCAGCGTGAAAAAATCAAACAGGCGTTGGCGGCAAAAGTGCGCATCGACGGGTTGAAAGCGCAATAGGTCTGGAGCCCCCGCCGCATCGAGGAAACGATGGCGAAAACGCCATCGCGCAAGCTGTGCAATCACATAGGGTCAGCCGCGTCGCCTTCGTCTGAGCTGTGACGGCAATTCAATAAAATCTCGATGATTTCGGCCGACAGCGTGAACATGGCGCCTTGGCTTTCATCCACATTCGTGAGCGCAGCGACGCCATATCCCGATGTTTTGTCGTAGACGGACGTAATGTTTGTTGCTCCGTTAGAGCCCGACTGTGTTGAAACATATCTCTGATCGCCACAAAGCGTCCACTCGCGATACCGCCCGCCAAACGCTTAAGCATTTTCAGGCGCTTGATGCATTTGGAAAAGGTCAAGAATTTGTTTACTCATCAAACGCCCTTCGACGAGCGCCTGATCAAGCGCGAGCAAGTCTCGTGCGGTTGTATAACTGCCAACGAAGAAACGCGGAGACCAGTAATCGCCGCGGCCGGCCGGATTTCCAGGTTCAAACCCGATGGCCACATTGTCCGTCGCAGGAATTGTTTCGCGCAGGTCATGAACAAAGGCGCCGCTTGAATGCATGCCAGCCGGCTCAAATACGTAGCGCTCGCGTATCTCGGCATAGCTGAGCCCTGTCACGCGCTCGAGTATGAGATGCACCAGCAGCCAGTTGGACAAAACATAATCGAATTCAGCCCCGGGTTCGAATTTGAGATCACCGCTTGCATAGTCAGCCACAGCCGATGTCACGTCGAGCGCATCGACGGCCTCCTTTTCGCCATTCGCCGCCTGCCGGAAAGCCTTGAGAATATCGTTCGGAAGCCCGGACTGGTTTGTCAGTAGATGTCGTAGCGTCAGCCGGGCGCCCGTATCTGGACGATAGTCATCAAGGTAGGCCGACACCGGCGCGTCAAGATCGAGACGCCCTTCCTCGACAAGGGCGAAGACCGCAATCGCCGTGAAAAACTTGTCGACGGATCCGGTCTGGAACCGCGTATCGGGGTCAAGCGACCGCGTTCCGTCAAATTCCGCCAGCCTTTGAACATGCGAGAAGACCGGCGCGCCGGACTGCCCGGCCATGATCACGCCGTTAAAATCCCTTTCCGGCGCCCAGTCCCGGACGGCGGCGTCAATTGCTTGTTGCCGATTGGGGTCAAGGGTCGCCGGATCATCAGCCCAAGCCCTCCCGCTCATGATCGCCATAACCGTAAGGCTCGCCATCGCGCTGATACGCCGTCGCTTCATTCAACCCACCTTTTCTCTCGAGGAAACAATCCGTCGCGCCAGACTATCCACACGCTAAGTATCTCGCCGACGGACGGTAAGCTCAACTCGTCGCCAATTTGCCGCCGTTGACCGCAAAGATCGGTCTCTGGATTCCCTTGCAGCCGCTAGGCATCCGCCGCACGCTACGCCTTCATCTGCTCGCGCAATCGCTCAAGATCGCCATGGGCCGAGCGAATGCCGGGCCGGTCGGCGGCAAGGCGCATGTCGCGCAGCACCTCCAATGCGCGCATCAACACCTCGAGCGGCGGACCGCTCGCCGTCACTTGCGCGTATTTCTCCGGCGACAGCCCGGCGGAGGGTTTTTCGATAAATGTTTTCACAAGCTGGTCATGATGTTGCGCCGCGGTTTCACCATGCAGCCGGCAAACTTCGAAATAGGCGTCGACATTCTTGCGAAACGCCGGGTCTTTCGCATTGGCCGGCGCCGCATCGAGAATCTGTAACAGCAAGCTGCGCTGGCGCATGGTTTCGCGCAAGAAAACCTGGTCGCGCGGCTCCATGAACAGCATTTTATCGACCAGCAATTGCGAATAATAAGGATCATTCGCCGCGCACAGCCCCAGCAGCAGGTCGATTTCATTGATGCCGGAAAAATCCCCGCCATTGGCGCCGCGATATTCAGCTCGCGCCACACGGTAGGGTTTGTAATAAGGCCGCACGCAATAAAAGAAACGATCACGATCAAGCTCCTTGAACAGGAGCGCATTGGAATCGATGACGTCTTTGAGCGCATCGCCCGCGTCCTCAAACAGGATCGCCGCCGTCGGATGGGTGACGCCAAGCGGCAGGATGCGCGTCAACAGCTCCGCCGCGCGTTTGTAAGCGAAAATGCTGCGCAGGTTGTAATCGAGGAAAAGATACTCATCCGGCAGGCTCGTGAAACTTTTCGGCCTGCCGTTCACCGCGCGATTGCGCGTCGTCAGATGCGCCGTTGCAAAACGCGGCACGACACCAATGAAAGACGCGATATGCATGGCGAGGGCCGATGCTTCCGGCAGCGGCGATTTTTCCTCCCGCGCCGGGTTGGTAACCTCGTGCCGGCGCAAGGAGGCCATATAGAGCCCGACATCGCCGAGCAGATCGAACGCATTGTCAAACCCCTCGTCGGTATTGCCTTCCGCAAGCAGCTTGACGATGAATTCATGACCTTCCGCGCGGATCTGGTTTTTAATCTCGTCGCCAACGCCTTCGACATTCTCGCGCGCTTCCCGCGCAAAATAGAGCTCTTCCAGCGCGGTGTTCATCTCCACAAAGGACGTTCTGATCCAGTGCTCGAAATCTTTTGAAAGCGTCATGAAAAACGATCCTCCGCCGGCGCGTCCCGTCGCGCAGGGTTTTGGATCGTCTTATCTTATTCGCCGGTCAGTGGAAACGCCCGCTTATTCCGTCCCGGGCGCATAGTTGAGGATCGGCCCCAGCCAACGCTCGGCGGTGCGCAGATCCCAGCCCTTGCGGCGGGCATAATCCTCGACCTGGTCTTTTTCGATCCGCCCCACCGCGAAATAACGGCTCTCCGGATGGCTGAAATAAAGCCCGGAAACACTTGCAGGCGGGGTCATGGCGAAACTTGAAGTGAGCTCTACGCCGGCGCGCGCCGGCGCATCCAGCAACCGGAACAGGGTTTCTTTTTCCGTATGATCTGGCTGCGCCGGATAGCCCGGCGCTGGGCGGATTCCGGCGTATTTCTCCGCGATCAACTCTTCGCTGGAAAACGCCTCATTAGGCGCATAGCCCCAAAGCTCGCGGCGCACCCGCTGGTGCAACATTTCTGCGAAACCTTCGGCAAAACGGTCGGCAAGCGCTTTGACCATGATCGCCGAATAGTCGTCATGCGCGGCCTTGAATGCGTCGGACTTTTCGAGCTCTCCATGACCGGCGGTGACGCAAAACCCGCCGACCCAATCGGCGCCCTCGCTCACAGGCCGGACGAAATCCGCCAGCGCCAGATTGGGGCCTTCCGATTTTTTGATCTGTTGGCGGACCGAATAAAACCGCGCGATCTCGCTCGCGCGGTCTTCATCCGCCCACAAAACGATATCATCGCCATCCGCATTGGCCGGCCAAAATCCGACCGCCGCCTTCAGTCTCAACCATTTTTCCGCAACCAGCCTGTCGAGCATCGCCTGTCCGTCGCGCCACAGTCCGCGCGCCGCTTCGCCGCGTTTTTCATCGTCAAGAATCTGCGGATAACGCCCTTTCAGATCCCAACTCATGAAAAACGGCGTCCAGTCGATATAAGTCAGGACATCTTCAAGCGAGACATCGTCGATGGTTCTAGCGCCGGTGAAGGATGGCGGCGCGCCGTTCTGGCCAGACCAGTCGGGCGTGAAGGCGTTGGCGCGCGCATCGGCTATCGAAAGCCGCTCTTTCGGCCCGCCCCCGGCGCGCGATTGGCGAATCCGTTCGTATTTCGCTTTCGTTTTCTCCCATACGCGCGGGCGATCGGTCTCGGAAAGCAAGGACGACACAACGCCCACCGCCCGGCTCGCATCAGCGACATGGAGGGTCGGCGCGTTTTTGTAACCGGGCTCGATTTTCACCGCCGTATGCGCGGGCGATGTGGTCGCGCCGCCGATCAAAAGCGGCAGGTCCATTTTCCGACGCTGCATTTCCGAAGCGACGAACACCATCTCGTCAAGCGACGGGGTGATCAGCCCGGAAAGACCGACAATGTCGACATCATGTTTTTCGGCTTCGTCGAGAATTCTCTCCGCCGGGACCATAACGCCAAGGTCGATCACCTCATAGCCGTTGCATTGCAGAACGACGCCAACGATGTTCTTGCCGATATCGTGGACGTCGCCCTTCACCGTTGCCATGATGACCTTGCCATTGGACTTGCCGACAAGGCCGAGGCGCTCTTTTTCATCTTCCATGTAAGGCAGCAAATGGGCTACGGCCTGTTTCATGACACGAGCGGATTTTACGACCTGCGGCAGAAACATTCTGCCGTCGCCGAAAAGATCGCCGACAATGTTCATGCCGTCCATCAACGGGCCTTCGATCACATGCAAGGGACGCTCGGCAGCGACGCGCGCTTCTTCCGTGTCCTGTTCGATGAATTCCGTGATGCCGTGCACCAGTGCGTGCGACAGCCGCTCGCGCACCGGTTTGTCGCGCCAGGCGAGGTCTTTTTTCTGGCTCTCGCCTTTCTTGCCGCGATATTGCTCGGCAATCTCCAGCAGGCGTTCCGTGGCGTCATCGCGGCGATTGAGGATCACATCCTCAACCCGCTCGCGCAGATCCGGCTCGATGTCGTCATAAATGTCGAGCTGGCCGGCATTGACGATCGCCATGTCCATCCCGGCCTTGATGGCGTGATAGAGAAAGACCGAATGCATTGCGCGGCGCACCGGTTCATTGCCGCGGAACGAAAACGACACGTTGGACAATCCGCCGGAGACATGCGCGCCCGGCAATGCGGTGCGGATGCGTTTTACCGCATCGATAAAGGCGCGAGCATAGCCATTATGCTCCTCAATCCCAGTAGCGACAGCAAAGATATTAGGGTCGAAAATGATATCTTCGGGCGGAAAGCCGGCTTTTTCCGTCAACAGATCATAGGCGCGCTTGCAGATGCGGAATTTCTCGTCCGCCGTTTCCGCCTGGCCCTTTTCATCAAAGGCCATTACAACGGTCGCCGCGCCATAGCTGCGAATGGCGCGGGCCTGTTTCAGGAACGGCGCCTCGCCCTCTTTAAGCGAGATCGAATTGACGACCGCTTTTCCCTGCACGCATTTAAGACCCGCCTCGATCACCTCCCATTTCGAGGAGTCAATCATTACCGGGACGCGCGCGATGTCCGGTTCGGCGGCGATGAGATTCAAGAACGTCGTCATCGCCTCGACGCCGTCCAACATTCCCTCATCCATATTGACGTCGATGATCTGCGCGCCGTTTTCCACCTGCTGGCGCGCCACCTCGATGGCGTCCGCATAGCGGTCCTCGGTGATCATCTTGCGGAACTTCGCCGAGCCGGTGACGTTAGTGCGTTCGCCAATATTGACGAATGTGGCGGTCTGATTGGTCATGTTTCTGGTTCCGCCGTCAGGCCAGTTCGAAGGGCTCAAGCCCGGAAAGACGCATCATCGGTTTATGCGAGGGGACGACACGCGGCGGGTTGCCATGCGCGGCTTCTGCTATCGCGGAAATATGCGCCGGCGTCGTGCCGCAGCAGCCGCCCAGCAGATTGACGAGGCCGCTTTCAGCCCATTCGCGCAACATGGAAGACGTCTCTTCCGGCGTTTCATCATATTCGCCAAAAGCGTTAGGCAGGCCGGCATTCGGATAAGCGGCGACCAGCGTATCGGCGATACGCGCGAGTTCCGCGATATGCGGGCGCATCAGCGCGGCGCCGAGCGCGCAATTCAATCCGATCGCGAAGGGTTTTGCATGGCGCACCGAATTCCAGAACGCTTCCACCGTTTGGCCCGAAAGAGTGCGCCCGGATTTGTCCGTGATCGTGCCGGATATCCAGACAGGCAACCGTTCAAGCCCTTCCGCCTCAAGATCAGCGATGGCTTTGAGCGCTGCTTTGCAATTCAGCGTGTCGGTAATGGTCTCGATCAGGTAAAGATCGACGCCGCCTTCATTGAGCGCACGGATTTGCGTTTTATAGGCTTCATATACCTGATCGAACACGACCGAACGCGCGCCGGGGTCGTTCACATCCGACGACATGGACAGCATCTTGTTAAGCGGCCCGATGGAGCCCGCGACGAAGCGCGGTTTTTCAGGCGTTTTCGCCGTCCATGCATCCGCCGCGGCGCGCGCGATCCTCGCGCCTTCGAAATTGATGTCACGCACATCCGCTTCGCCGAGCTTGTAATCGTCCTGTGCGATCACCGTCGCGGAAAACGTATTGGTCTCGCAAATATCCGCGCCAGCCGCGTAAAACGCATCCAGTAACTCTGTGATAATGTCCGGGCGCGTCAGGCACAAAATATCGTTATTGCCTTTTAGCGGGTCGGGATGGCCCGCAAAACGCGCGCCGCGAAAATCCGCCTCGTCAAGGCCCTTGCGCTGGATCATCGCGCCCCAGGCGCCGTCAAGAATGAGGATGCGTTGCTTGGCCACCGCTTTCAGCGCACCGATGCGTTCACTGCGTTTCATCAGGCGGCCTCATGCGCTTTCGCCACGCCGAGCAGACGACAGGTCGCCAAGGACAGGTTCGCGCGGTTCATGGTGTAGAAATGGAAATCATCGACGCCCTCGTCGCGCAACCGATTGCAAAGCTCCGCCACCAATTGCGCCGTGATGAGATCGCGCGTCGCCACATCGGCCTCGAGCCCATCGTAAAGCGCGGCGATGCGCGCAGGAATGCGCGCGCCGCAGAGGGCCGCCATGCGGGCAAGACCCTTGAAGTTCGATTGCAGCATGATCCCCGGCACGATCGGGCGGCTCACGCCTGCATTTGCGGCCGCGTCGCGAAATCGGCAAAAAACATCCGGGTCGAAAAAGAACTGGGTGATGGCCCGCGCCGCGCCGGCGTCGAGTTTGCGTTTGAGATTTTCAATTTCCGCTTTGATATCTCGCGCATCCGGATGCACTTCTGGGTAGCAGCCGACGGAAATATCGAAATCCGCGATGGCTCGCGCCCCCGCGATCAGGTCACAGGCATAAGCGTAACCGTCAGGGTGCGGGGCATAGGTCGCGCCCGGTCCTTCGGGCGGATCGCCGCGCAAGGCGACGATGCGGCGCACGCCGGCCTTCCAGTAGCGCGCGAGGACATCATCCACCTCGGCGCGCGATGCGCCGACGCATGTGATGTGCCCTGCAGGTTCGAGCGCAGTCTGTCCCGCCAGCCGCTCAACCACGCCGAGCGTACGCTCGCGGGTCGATCCGCCAGCCCCGTAGGTGACCGACACGAATGACGGATTGAGGGCGGCAAGCCGTTCGACGCTGTCCCACAACCGCGCCTCCATTTCCGGCGTTTTTGGCGGAAACAGCTCAAAAGAATATCGAATCTCGCGCGCACTTGGGCTCATCCGCGAGCGGCTCCTCTAATTACATAACCATATAAAGATATCCTTATATAGCGTCGCCTCGCAAGCGCACAATCGTGCAAAATTGCGGCAGATTTCTCTAAAGCAGGCGCACGCTAACCGCTTTCCGGCAACGCAAGCGCCACGGGCCAATTGCAAACCGGCATGGAGAATTGCGCTGCTAAAGCGATTTGAGGTCGGTCGTCGCGTCGGCAAGCCTGGCGGGATCAACATGCGCGCCTGCCGTGATCAGCTTGCGCCCGACCAGGAAGGACGCCGGATCGTTAACCGCATCGACCGCAAGAACATGGCCGTCTTTCAGGTGCCAAAGCGAGAATTTTTTCTCCTCCGGCGCGCCGCGCATGACGACGTCGCCCGCCCCCTCCCCGAGGCCCGCCGTCTGCAGCTTGACGTCATACTGGTCAGACCAGAACCACGGCAAAGCATCGTATACGGTGTTTTTCCCGGCCATATTGGCGGCGGCGACTTTCGCCTGTTCGATGGCGTTCGGCACAGATTCAAGCCGCATGCGCCGACCATAACGCGGCGAAAGAAAATTCGTGCAATCGCCCGCCGCAAAGATGTTCGGATCGGAGCTGCGCGCATATTCGTCAACGATGATCCCGTTATCAATCTCGAGCCCGGCGGCCTGCGCAAGGGCCACGTCCGGCGCGGCGCCAATGCCGACTAGCGCAGCGGCGCATTCAATGACCTCGCCGGAAGCCAGCCGTGCAGCCGTGACCCGCCCTTCGCCTTCGAACCCTTCAAGCGCCGCCCCGAGCCGCAAATCGACCCCGGCATCCGCATGCAGCTTCGCGTAGAAATCAGATAGTTCTTTCACCGCGACACGGGCGAGCACCCGGTCCATCATCTCCAGCAGCACGACCTTGCGCCCCGCCTTGCGCGCCGACGCCGCCACTTCGAGCCCGATATAGCCGGCGCCGACAATGACGATCGCGCCATCCGCGTTGAGCAAGGGGTGCAACGCGTCAGAGTCAGAAAGCGAGCGCAGATAATGCACGCCCGCAAGCGCCGCGCCCGGCGCATTCAACCGCCGCGGCGGCGCGCCTGTCGCGATCAACAATTTATCGTAAGGCTCGCGCCCTTTCGCCGTTTCGACCATTTGCGCCGCGCGGTCGATCCCCGTCACCCGCTCGCCAAGACGCAGCGAAATATTCTGCGCGCCATAGAATTCCGCCGGCCGCAGGTATAACCGCTCGGCGGCGAGCTCTCCTTGCAAATAGGCTTTCGACAAGGGCGGGCGCTGATAAGGCGGAACCGGTTCATCGCCAAACATGACGATATCGCCAGCGAAGCCCGCCTGCCGAAGGCTGATCGCGCCCTGCGCGCCGGCCTGACCTGCGCCGATGATCACGGCGCGCATGGATTTTGTGTTTTCGCTCATCATAATGGGCGCCCCTGCTATCTGACTTTGACGCTGCCTGTCCACAAGCGTGACCATCTCGTCGCCGTAAAGCGCTGCACTTATGGCGGTTTTCAGTTAAACTCCCCAGGACACAGGCGACAAGAAGGCAGGTGCGGACATGGCGCGATCGGCAGACATCGTCATTATCGGCGCCGGCATTATCGGGCTATGCACGGCGGTGCAGATCGCCCGGCGCGCGAAAGCGTCGATCACGGTCCTTGATAAAGGCGCCGGCCCCGGCGAAGGCTCGACCGGCGCATCATCGGCGGTCTGCCGCTACAAATACACCCGCCCGGAAATGGTGAGGCTCGCCCGCGACGGCATCAACGCCTATCAGCATTGGGCCGCATTTACCGGGCTCGACGCGCCGCTGGCCCGCTTTCATCGCCATGGCGTCTTGTGGTCGTCCGACGGCAATCGCGATTGGCCGGCGGCGGAAGCCGAACGCCTTCGCTCATTCGGCATCGCCGCTGACGTGCTGGACGATGACGCGCTCGCAGAACGCTTTCCCGCGATTAGTCCATGCGTACTGGCGCCGGATTTCGAGACTGGCGCGCCTCATAAGTGCAGCGGCGGCGGCTTGCATCTTCTCGAAGTCGACGGCGGATATTTCGATCCGGTTGACGCGCTGCACGACCTGATCACCACTGCGCGCGCACTTGGCGTCGACATTCGCTTTCGCACACGGGTCACCGGCTGCGACGTTTCGGCGGGCGCTATGCGCGGCGTCACTCTCGCCTCCGGCGAGCGCCTTGCCTGCGCAAACCTCGTCAACGCCGCCGGCCCCTGGTGCAACGATGTCTTCGACTATGCAGGCCTCGCTTGCCCCTGGCCGCTTTCGCCGACACGCATTCAGATCGTGCATATAGATCGCCCTGAAGCGGTGGCCGGAGATCTGCCGGTTTGTGTCGATCCGCTCGCCGGCATCTATTTTCGCACGCAAAATCGCGGGCAACAGATCCTTGTCAGTTCTGTTCGCAAAGAAGACGAATGCGAGCGCGTCACTGCGCCGGACGATCTCGCAAATTACGCCAATGACGATTTCACGCGGGAAAAACTCCACGCGCTCCAGCACCGGCTACCGGGGCTCGCTTCAATGTGCAATGTCAGGGGCTGTAGCGGGCTATACACTGTCAATGAAAGCGACGTGCACCCAATTGTCGGCGAAACGCCAATCAAAGGGTTTTATGTAGCGAATGGCTTTAGCGGACATGGTTTTAAACTGGCGCCGGCAATCGCTTCGCTCCTTGCACAGATGATTACAGGCGTAAAAGCCGATTTCGACACCAGTGAGGATGGCGGGTTTTTAAGCTTCAGCCGCGCGCCAATCGACATCGCCTCAAAGAGCGTGCTGGCCTGACGCCGGACCGTCGTTGAATTTTTGCGCTCCTAACCGTGACGGCTGCAATTCAAGTCCCGCAACCGCCCGTCATCCAGTGCATATATCCATCCATGGATGCGCAATGGCGCGCCGCGTCGCCAGGCCGATTGGATGATCGGGGTGCGCGCCAGATTTTCGACTTGCGATTGAACGCTAAGCTCGCACAGCCGCCTGTGGCGCGCTTCAAGGTCAGGCACAAGGTCGAGCGCGTCCGCATTGGCTTCGCTGACATCGCGGATCGGCTGCAACCAGTGATCGATGACGCCATGCCGGCAACCGTCCATCGCCGCCCGCACGCCGCCGCAGCCATAATGCCCGCAAACGATAATATGTTTGACGCAAAGCGATTCCACCGCAAATTCGAGGACCGACAACAGGTTCAGATCGCCGCGATGAACGAGGTTCGCCACATTGCGGTGAACGAACACCTCGCCCGGCTCAAGCCCGGTGATGACATTGGCTGGCACCCGGCTGTCCGAACAGCCGATCCACAAAAATTCCGGATGCTGTAGCGCCGACAGGCGTGAAAAATAGTCCGGGTCATCAGCAAGTTTCCCACTCGCCCAATGCTCGTTATTGTCAAACAAAGCCTGCAACATCGTTTCCACCGGCCATGGTCTTCGGTCTCGCGTCTCTAAAGCCGTCGCTCGCGAAAGGTCTGCGCCAAGATCGCCTGCTCGCGCGGCCCCAACCGCACCCGCGCGATCGGCAGCAACACGCCGTTCTCCAGCGCAAGATGCTGGGAAATATGTTCCGCGAAGCGTCTGAGCGTGCGTTTTGCGTTCCCGCCAAACGGCCTGCCCTCGATCCGATCGCGGATGACGCCCAAGACATCGTCAAGCCCGTGTTCGTCCTCGCGATGCTCATCTTCAAGGCGCTCCAGGATCCGGTCAACCTTGTCCTCAGGCAGACAATATTCCCGCAGCATTGGAAACAGCGCCAGCTCCTCATCGCCGATATGCAAGGCGAAATCGCCGGTCAAAAACTCGACCAGCGCCCTTGCCCCGGCTTCATCAAACTCGCCATCCGCCATCATTACGAGGATTGCCGCCGCCTCTCTCTGGCGATGATGTTCCGCAAAGATGAAATCCAGCGGGCTGTCGATCATGCCCGCCGGCATTGCTTCGATGACCCACGCGGCGGCGCCGCGCCGCTCGCCCGGCTCGATCGGGCGTTCGCCGCCGCCTGACGGCACGTCGTCCGGTATATGTGCAGCCACCATGACTAAATGCTCCTTACGCTAATATTGAAACCGCAATGAAGCCCAAACGAGATTTCGATCGGCGAATACGCCGGCGCCGTCATAGACCGCGCCCTTAAGCTCCGCAGACCAATATTTCTCCAATTTAACGACCAGTCCTGCGTCGAACTCGGCACCAAAATCGATGTCGCTCAGCGCGCTTTCAAAATGATGATAGGTTGCGAACAGTTTGACATTATCGACGAGCGGCGCGCCATCCCACTTGTAACTCAGCGTCCCGTAGATATCTTCGATACCGGCGGCCGGCGTCGTCAGGAACACGTCCGCAAAGCCCTGAAATTTGTGTAGCGTCGCCAACGGCGTTGAAAAACCGGTAACGCCGTCGCCGCCCAACGCTTCATATCCAAACGTCCCGGAAAAAGGCTTGACGCTCAGCGTCGCTTCTCCGTGGTAATAGTCTTCCGAATAATCCGCCGAATTGGCTGCATAATCTTTTTGCGATGCATATTCGCCGACAATGCCCAGCTTGACGCCCGCCGTCTTATCCAGCGTGAATGTGTTTTCGTAACGAACGCCCCAGGTCGACGATGACAGCCCCGGCGCCTCTTCCAGGTCCAGCAGGACACCATAGCCTTTCAGCGTTCCCAGCGCGCCGGCGTCATAGGCGGCCGATATGACATGGCTATCGCTATCGAACTCGCCCGCCGGATGATCATCGCCGAAAATCCGGTGCACACGGCTGATATAAAGATAGTCAACGGTGAGGTTATCGATCACGGCGGAGGAAACCCACGCCGCATCGAACGTCTGCTGATTCTGGCGAAAGTCGACCGCCCCGACGAACCGGTGATTGTTGAGATTGAACCGCTGACGCCCCAGCGTGACCGGCGTTTTGTCGATACCGGTGAACGTCACCTGCGCGCGGTTGATTTCCGTCTCGTCCGGATCGGCGATCACGGGGAACTGCCCGCGCCCATTGGTCGTCGAATTGAAATGATCATCGCCAATCGACGCGACATTCTCGAACTCGACGAGAACCTTGAAATTATAGACCTCGCCAGTTTCAAAGCCCAGCCGAGTACGGATCGTGTTGGCATACGCGTCTTGCGCAAATCCGTCCTGGTCCTTGTGCTCAAAACGATAGCGGACATCAACCAACGGTTTACCGCCCTTGATCGCTTTGATGATCGGATTGTCGCCCTCATTCCGCGCCTCATCCTCTGCGAAGGCCGGCAGAGCCATCGACGTTGACAACATTAATATGAGCGCGGTTTTCCCCAATGACATCTCATTTGCTCCTGTTGGTCATTACTATTTGGCTGGCGCAGTGTGTGATTTCCGGGTTCTGACAAGCTGATAGCCGCGTCTTCCGAGATACCAGACCGGCGCGGAAAGCATGTGAACAAGCCGGGTGAACGGAAAGACGAGGAAAATTGTCAGCCCCAACACGAGATGCCCCTTGAATATCGGGTGAACATCCGCGACCAGCGCCGCAGCCCCGCCGCGAAATGTCAAAATGCGCTGCGCCCATTCCATGAATTTCACCATCTCATGTCCGTCGAGATGCTGAAGAGAGACGAATATGGTCGACAGACCAAGCAATAGCTGCGCAAACAGAATCAGCAGGATCGACGTATCGCCAAAGCTCGAGGTCGCGCGAATGCGCGCGTCAAACAGCCGCCGGTGGATGAGCAACACCATGCCGACAAAACACATGACGCCCGCCGCGCCGCCAACGACGATCGCCAGCAATTGCTTGGCCCCGTGAGAAATGCCGATTGCGTCAAACACCCAGATCGGCGTTAACAAACCGACGAAATGTCCCCCGAAAATGATCAGGATGCCGACATGAAACAGGATGCTCCCGGCGACGAGTTGTTTGCGCCGCAGGAGCTGGCTGGATCCGGAACGCCAGGAATATTGGCCGTGGTCGAAGCGCAAAATACAGCCGACGACAAATACAACGAGGCAGATGTAAGGATAAAAGCCAAAGAAAAACTGGTTGAGAAACTCCGCCATTGGTTCAGCTCCTTGCTGTTTTGGCGACATCCGCCGGCGACTCGCCGGCATTCATCCGATCGAGCATCTGCGCCACTTTGGGGCAGTCGCCCGCGCTTGGTCCGAAAGTCACCGGCTCGTCCTCCCACGCGGCGTCGAGCGCTTCGAGGTCGTTCGGATCGTCATCCGGCGCTTTTCGCAGATCGTCGAGCGCGCGCTTTGACGGCTCGCCGCCGGCAATCGCTTCCAGCATCCGGAAGACGGCCGCATAAGGCGAGGTGCGCTTGTCAAGCCGCTCCCGGATCGCCGCCAGAACGCTCAGCGGTTCATTGAGCAGCGTCTGCGCCTCTTCCGCCGGGCGGGTCGATAGATATTCGAGAAACAGCGGCAGGAAATCCGGCAATTCGTTAGCGCCGATTTCAAGCCCGCCTTGCTCATAGAGGGTCTTCAGGTCGACCATCGCCTGCCCGCGATCACGAGACTCGCCATGGACATGTTCGAACAGATGCAGCGACAAGGAACGCGTGCGATCGAACAAGAAGACATAGCGCTCCTGCAACTCATAAAGGTCGAGCGTTTCATAATCCGCAATCAGACGATCGACCTTGCGCAGAATTCGCTCGGGCGCGAGCGCCTCTTCGAAAATTACTTCACGAAGATTGCCAGCCGCTTCCTTGAGGTCCGCGGTCGGGTAGGAAAGCAGCGCGCTTAGGGCTTTATAGCTATTTGACATGAGTTTTGGCCTCCCTCAGACCTTTTCCTTGACGGCGCTTTTCGCAAAAAGCCCTGTCCATTCGATTGCGCGCGTCGGCTCGCCGCAGCCATCGCCAAAGCTGAAACCGCATTCGCCGCGAAGCCCGTAAGCGTCTTCCTCATATTCGCGATGCGATGTCGGGATGACGAAGCGATCTTCGTAATTGGCGATCGCCATAAGGCGGTACATGTCCTCGATTTCACTCGCGCTCATGCCGACCTTGCCGGGCAACGTCTCATCGGGTGCGCCCTCGAATGATTTCGAGCGCATATAGGCCCGCATGGCGATCAGCTTCTCGAGCGCCTGGGCGACCGGCTCCTCGTCGCCCGCCGTCAACAAATTGGCGAGATATTTCATCGGAATGCGCAGATTCCGCACATTCGGCATGGCGCCCTTTTCGCCAAAGGCGCCGGCCTCGGCCATGGATTGGATCGGCGACAGCGGCGGCACATACCAGACCATTGGCAAGGTGCGATATTCCGGGTGCAGCGGAAATGCGATCTTCCACTCCATCGCCATCTTCCAGATCGGCGAGGCTTTCGCCGCTTCGAGCCAGGTCTCCGGCACGCCGTCGGCGCGCGCCTGCGCCTGGACTTCCGGATCGTTGGGATCGAGGAAAATGTCGAGATGGCTGCCGTAAAGGTCGGTTTCCTTTTCGACGCTCGCCGCCTCCTCGATCCGGTCGGCGTCATAAAGCACCACGCCGAGATAACGGATGCGCCCGACGCAAGTTTCCGAACACACGGTCGGCTGGCCGGCCTCGAGGCGCGGATAGCAAAGCGTACATTTTTCGGATTTTCCGGTGTTCCAGTTGTAGTAGATCTTCTTGTAAGGGCAGCCTGAAACGCACATGCGCCAGCCGCGGCACTTGTTTTGGTCGATCAGGACAACGCCGTCTTCCTCGCGCTTGTAGATGGCGCCTGACGGGCACACCGCGACGCATGCGGGGTTGAGGCAGTGCTCGCAAAGCCTCGGCAGATACATCATGAAAGTGTTTTCGAACTGCCCGTAAATCTCCTTCTGGACATTTTCGAAGTTATAGTCCGCCGAGCGCTTGGAAAACTCGCCGCCAAGGATCTCTTCCCAATTCGGGCCCTTGGTGATCTTTTCCATACGTTCGCCGGTGATCAGCGAGCGCGGGCGCGCCGTCGGCGCCGTTTTCATTTCCGGCGCTTTTTGCAAATGCTCATAGTCGAAAGTAAACGGCTCGTAATAGTCGTCGATTTCCGGCAAGTCGGGATTGGCGAAGATTTTCGAAAGAATGGAGAGCTTGCCGCCCATCTTCGGCTGGATCTTGCCGTTCTTCTTTCGCTCCCAGCCGCCATTCCAGCGCGCCTGGTTTTCCCAATCATCGGGAAAGCCGACGCCCGGCTTGGTTTCCACATTATTGAACCATGCATATTCGACGCCTTCGCGGCTGGTCCAGACATTCTTGCACGTCACCGAACAAGTGTGGCACCCGATGCATTTGTCGAGATTGAGCACCATTGAGATTTGGGCGCGGACTTTCATTCTGCGGCCTCCAGTTTCTTAGCGGCCGGCTCGTCCATCCAGTCGACCTTGTTCATTTTCCGGACAATGACGAATTCGTCGCGATTGGACCCGACGGTGCCGTAATAATTGAACCCATAAGATTGCTGAGCGTAACCGCCGATCATGTGGGTTGGCTTCAGCACCGCGCGGGTGACGGAATTGTGGATGCCGCCGCGCTGGCCGGTAATCTCCGACCCCGGCACATTTACGATTTTTTCCTGGGCGTGATACATCAGCACCATGCCCGGCTTGACCCGCTGCGATACGACCGCACGAGCCGTCAGCGCGCCATTGGTGTTGTAGGCTTCGATCCAGTCATTATCCTCGATCCCCGCCTCTTTCGCATCGTCTTCCGATATCCAGACAATTGGCCCGCCGCGCGACAATGTCAGCATCAGCAAATTGTCCGTATAGGTCGAGTGAATGCCCCATTTCTGGTGCGGCGTGATGAAGTTGAGCACCACTTGTTTATTGCCGTTTTCCTTTGCATTGATGATCGGCTCGACCGTTTTCATGTCGACCGGCGGGCGATAAACGCAAAGCGTTTCGCCGAAAGCCCGCATCCACAGATGATCTTGATAAAGCTGCTGGCGCCCGGTCAGCGTGCGCCAGGGGATCAGCTCATGCACATTGGTGTAGCCGGCGTTGTAACAGACCTTTTCGGACTCAATGCCGGACCATGTCGGCGATGAGATGATCTTGCGCGGTTGTGCGACGATGTCGCGGAAGCGGATTTTTTCGTCTTCCTTAGCCTCTGCAAGATGGGCATGTTCGCGCCCGGTGGCTTTGGAAAGCGCGTCCCATGCCTTGACCGCCACTTCGCCATTTGTTTCCGGCGCCAGCATCAAGATTACTTCAGCAGCGTCGATCGCGCTGTCGATACGCGCGAGGCCCTTGGTCGGCCCCTCCTCCAAAACTTCGCCATTGAGCTCTTTCAAATGCTCAATTTCATGCTCCGTGTTCCATGCAATGCCTTTGCCGCCATTGCCGATGCTGGTCATCAGCGGACCAAGGGCGGTAAAGCGCTTGTAAAGGTTCGGATAGTCGCGCTCGACAACCTTCACTGCCGGCATGGTCTTGCCCGGCACGGGCTCGATCTCGCCGCGTTTCCAGTCTTTGACATCCATCGCCTGGGCAAGCTCGCCCGCCGTATCATGCAAGGTCGGCGTCAGCACCACGTCTTTTTCAACGCCGAGCACCTCCGGCGCGACATCTGAGAAAGATTTGGCGATCCCTTTGAAGATGTCCCAGTCGCTCTTGCATTCCCAAAGCGGATCCACCGCGCTGGACAGCGGGTGAATGAAGGGATGCATGTCCGAGGTGTTAAGGTCGTTCTTCTCGTACCAGGTCGCCGTCGGCAGCGCGATGTCGGAATAGACGCAAGTAGTCGACATACGGAAATCGATGGTCACCAGCAAATCGAGCTTGCCTTCGGGCGCGTCATCGCGCCATGCGACCTCTTCGGGTTTTTGCCCGCCGGTCTCGCCAAGATCCTTGCCTTGAACGCCATGATTGGTCCCGAGCAGGTGCTTGAGGAAATATTCATGCCCCTTGCCTGACGAGCCAAGCAGGTTCGAGCGCCAGACAAACATGTTGCGCGGCCAGTTCGCCGGATCGTCGGGGTCTTCACAGGACATTGTTAGCGCGCCGGACTTCAGTGAGCGCGCCACATAGTCATGCGCCTCCAGACCGGCCGCCGCCGCGTCTTTCGACACCTCCAGCGGGTTGCGTTTCAATTGCGGCGCGGAGGGCAACCAGCCCATGCGTTCAGCGCGGGCGTTAAAGTCGATCAGCGAACCGCTCCAGTTTCCTTCCGGCGCCAGCGGCGATAAGATTTCGTCAACGCCGAGCGTTTCATAGCGCCACTGATCCGTGTGCGCATAGAAAAACGACGTCGAATTCATGTGGCGCGGCGGACGCGCCCAGTCGAGGGCGAAGGCCAGCGGCTGCCAGCCGGTTTGCGGGCGTAGCTTTTCCTGCCCCACATAATGCGACCAGCCGCCGCCGGACTGGCCAATGCAACCGCACATCACCAGCATGTTGATGATGCCGCGATAATTCATATCCATGTGGTACCAGTGATTGAGCCCCGCCCCGAGGATCACCATCGACTTGCCGCGGGTTTTCTCCGCATTGTCGGCAAAGCCGCGCGCCACCGCGATCACCTTGTCGCGGCTAACGCCAGTGATCGTCTCCTGCCAAGCGGGCGTGTATGGCGCGTCAGCGTCATAGCTTTCCGCAACCCATTCGCCGCCCAAGCCGCGATCGACGCCGTAATTGGCGACCATCAGGTCAAAGACCGTCGCCACCAGCGTTTCACCGTCTTTCAGCGCCATGCGCTTGACCGGCACGCGCCGCTCAAGAACATCCGGATGGTCGGTTCCGCGGAAATGGTCATGCTCGCGATTGCCGAAATAGGGAAACGCCACCGCGGCGACATCATCACGCCGATCGATCAGTGAAATGGCGAGGTCCGTGTCGTCGCCCTTGCCGGTCTTTTCCTCAAGGCTCCACTTTCCGGCATCGCCCCAACGGAAACCGATTGAGCCGCGCGGGCAGACGACGCTGTCCGCGCGCTTGTCGAAGGCGATGGTCTTCCATTCCGGATTGTTCGCTTCGTCCAGCGTCCCGTCGAAATCCGATGCGCGCAGCAACCGGTCCGGAATAAGCCGCCCGTCCTTTTTAACAAGGCGCACCAGCATCGGCATATCGGTGTATTTACGGGCGTATTCCTGGAAATATTCCGCCTGCCGATCGATATAGTACTCTTTCAGGATGACATGGCCGAAAGCCATGGCGAGGGCCGCGTCCGTGCCCTGCTTCGGCGACAGCCACATATCGCCGAACTTCGAGGCTTCAGAATAATCCGGCGAGATAACAACGCTTTTCGCGCCCTTATATCGCGCTTCGGTATAGAAATGCGCGTCCGGCGTTCGCGTCTGCGGCACATTCGAGCCCCACAGCATCAAGAAGCCCGAATTGTACCAGTCGGCGCTTTCCGGCACGTCCGTCTGCTCGCCCCAGGTCATTGGACTCGCCGGCGGCAGGTCGCAATACCAGTCGTAAAAGCTCATGCATGTGCCGCCAAGCAGCGACAGATAGCGCGAGCCGGCCGCATAGGAGACCATCGACATAGCGGGGATCGGCGAAAAGCCGATGACCCGGTCGGGCCCGTGTTTTTTGGCCGTATAGGCGTTAGCCGAGGCGATGATTTCGTTCACCTCCGCCCAGTCGGCGCGCACGAAACCGCCCAGCCCGCGCTGGCGCACATAGGATGCGCGTTTTTCCGGATTTTCAACGATCGACGCCCAGGCGGCGACCGGCGTCCGCGTCGCGCGCGCCTCTCTCCAGAGCTTGAGCAGCCGGCTGCGGATCAGCGGATGCTTCAGCCGGTTGCCGCTATAGAGGTACCAGCTATAGCTCGCTCCGCGTGAACAGCCGCGCGGCTCGTGGTTCGGAAGGTCCGGGCGCGTGCGCGGATAATCCGTCTGTTGTGTTTCCCACGTAACGATCCCGCCCTTGACATAGATCTTCCAGCTGCAAGAGCCCGTGCAGTTCACGCCATGGGTCGAGCGAACGACTTTATCATGCTGCCAGCGCTTGCGATAAGCATCCTCCCAGGTGCGGTCTTCCTTTGTCAGGACGCCATGCCCGTTAGAGTAATCGCTGACGCGGTTCTTGAAATAGGTCAGTCGGTTAAGGACGTGACTCATGCTGCCCCTCCTTGGGCGATAGTTGACGTATGGATGGCCGGTGCGCGGCCGCGTTCGATGTCATGCAACAGGCCGCCCTTGCGGGAATAAACGGCCCAGGTGATGACGGCGCAGACAAGGTAGAAGACGAGGAAACCGATTAGCGCGGCTCCTGGTCCGCCTGTCGCGGCGATGGACGTGCCGTAAGACTTCGGAATGAAGAAGGCGCCATAGGCGGCGATCGCCGATGTGAAGCCGATGATCGCGGCGGATTCTTTTTCCGCCTGACGCAACCGCGCCTGGCTGTCGAGTTCCGGCATCAGATGCGGCATCTCCGCCCGCATTATGATCGGGATCATCTGGAAGGTCGACGCATTGCCAACGCCCGTTGCAAAGAACAGGACCATGAACATCGCGAAGAAGCCCCAGAACGCGCCCGGCTGATCCTTGATGCCGAGGAAGTAAAGAACGCCGCCCACCGCAACGATCATCAGCAGGAACATCCAGAAGGTGACGCGCGCGCCGCCCCATTTGTCGGACACCCAGCCGGTCATCGAGCGCGACAGCGCGCCAACCAACGGTCCGAGGAAGGCGTATTGAAGCACGTTCACGTCCGGAAACTGGGTCTTCATCAGCAGCGGGAATCCCGCGGAATAGCCGATGAACGAACCGAATGTGCCTGTGTAAAGGATGCACATGATCCAGTTATGCTTGCGCGAGAAGATTACCGCCTGCTCGGCGAAGGACGCCCGCGCGGAGGCGATGTCATTCATCCCGAACCATGCGGCAACGGTGGCGATCAAAAGGAACGGCACCCAGATGAAGCCGGCGTTTTGCAGCCACAGTAATTCGCCGCCGCTTGCGTTTTGCGCTTCGCCGCCCATCGCGCCGAATACGCTCGCGGTGATAACCAGCGGCACTAGGAATTGCATGACGCTGACGCCAAGATTGCCAAGGCCGGCATTGAGAGCGAGCGCGTTGCCCTTCTCCTTTTTCGGAAAGAAGAAACTGATATTGGCCATGGACGAAGCGAAGTTGCCGCCGCCAAAGCCGCAAAGCAGCGCCAGCACCAGGAACAGGAAGTAAGGTGTTTCAGGGTCCTGCACCGCATAGCCGATGCCGAAGGCCGGGATCAGCAAGGATGCGGTCGTCAACGTCGTCCACAAGCGCCCGCCAAAGATCGGCACCATGAAGGAATAGAATATCCGCAACGTTGCGCCGGAAAGCCCCGGCAGCGCCGCCAGCCAAAAGAGCTGGTCGGTGGTATAGTCAAAGCCAATCGCCGGCAGCTTGGCGACAACGACAGACCAGACCATCCACACCGAAAAGGCCAGCAGCAGCGCGGGGATCGAAATCCATAAATTGCGATTGGCGATGCGCTTGCCCTTTTCACGCCAAAACGTCTCATCGTCAGGACGCCAGTCTTCAAGCACCGGGCTCGTCTTCTCGCCATGTTCGCGCGTGTGCACTTCCTGCAGCTCGGGGAATTGCGGCAGCGCGCCAAGCTCTTCGCCGAGCGATTTTTCTTCCATCCGGCGAATGGCGAAATGCATCCATAGAGCGGAGACGCCAACAATTGCGAACAGCAGCATGAAGCAGCTCGTCCAGATCCCGGTCAGGTCGTTCATGACGCCGAAAGTGATCGGTAAAATGAAACCGCCAAGGCCGCCGATCATCCCGACAAGACCGCCCACGCCGCCGACATGCCCCGGATAATAGACCGGGATATGCTTGTAGACGGCGGCTTTGCCGAGCGACATGAAAAAACCGAGAACGAAAATCAGAATGACGAAGGGAACCAGCCCCATCTGCGTCGAGAATGCTATCGGCCCGTCAATGCCGTGAATGACATAATCTGTATGCGGATAGGATAGCATGAACGTGCAGACGATGGAAACGAGGAACGTCCAGTACATCACCTTGCGCGCGCCGATCTTGTCGGAGAGATAGCCGCCATAGGCGCGAAAGATGCTCGCCGGCACCGCATAGAACGCGGCCAGCATGCCCGCTGTCTTGATATCAAGACCATATACGCCGATGAGATAGCGCGGCAGCCACAAGGCGAGCGCCACGAAGGCGCCGAATACAAAGAAGTAATAAAGCGCGAACCTCCAGACCTGCAGCTTTTTCAGTGGCTCCAGCTCCATCAGGGCCGAGCGCGGTTTTTCACCTTTGGCCCTGCGCGCCAGCGTCGCCGGGTCTTCCTTGGTGACCAAGAAAAAAACGACCGCGATGGCCAGCAGGACGAGCGCGTAAATCTGTGCGGTTTTTTCCCAGCCGACAGCAACGAGGATAAACGGTGCGGCGAAGTTGGTCACGGCCGCACCGACATTGCCCATGCCGAAGACGCCAAGCGCCGTGCCCTGTTTTTCGCTCGGAAACCATTTCGACGTGTAGGCGATCCCCACCGCGAAAGACCCGCCAGCGAGGCCGACGCCAAGCGCTGCAAGCAGGAACATTGGATAGGTATTGACCGTTGACAGCAGCCATACCGCCACCGCAGCAAAGAACATGACGGCCGCGAAAACCCGGCGCCCGCCAAATTGGTCTGTCCATATTCCAAGAAAGATCCGGCTGATCGAACCGGTCAGGATCGGCGTCGCCACCAGCAGGCCGAACTGGGTTTCGCTAAGCCCCAGATTTTCTTTAATCTGCACCCCAATAATGGAAAAAATCGTCCAGACGGCGAAACACGCCGTGAACGCAATCGTACTGGCGCTGAGGGCTCTCGTTTGCTGCCCGCTTGTGACGCCGTCTAGATGTCGCATCGTTTAACCCCTGGATTGATGAAAATCTCAGTTGGCGGAACTCTGCCTAGTAATCATCGTCAGAGGAACTTGGCGTCTCGTCACGGATTGCCCGTTTGGCATCCAACGGGCCTGGATTTGCCTGGGCGCACCCATTGAATTGATCGACATGCCGGCGGCGGTTGACAGGCCCAATCAATGTCTTGACATTTATCAAGGCGCACATAAAAAAACATCAAATGCCTTATGGTGCGATGAATTAGGGGCCAGCATTGCGCGACGAAGACAAGCAAATCATTCGGCGATTGGGACTTTTCCAGGACATGGATGCGGCGCGATTCGACGGGTTGTTGAACGCAGCGTTCCTTCAGCGTTTTCCCGAACGCGTCGTGCTCATCAATGAAGGTGAGCCGTCGGACTTCCTGCATATCGTCATTGACGGCATGGTCGAACTTTATGCGACACTGGACGGCCGTGAAAGCACGATGACGGTGTTGTCGCCGGTTTCCACATTCATTCTCGCCGCGGTTCTCAAGGACGCGGTTTACCTGATGTCCGCGCGCACCAGAACCGCGGCGCGCGTGCTCATGATACCGGCGAAAAGCGTACGCGACGCGATGGCCGAAGACGACGCTTTCGCCCGCTCCATCGTCGACGAGCTCGCCAATTGTTATCGCGGGGTCGTCCGCAACCAGAAAAACCTGAAACTTCGCACAAGCGTCGAGCGGCTCGCGAGCTATCTCGCCCATCAATATGTGCGCCAGGGCGCGACCGGAGAACTGACGCTGCAGATCGACAAGAAGACCCTTGCTTCCATGCTCGGCATGACGCCCGAAAACCTGTCACGGTCCTTTTCGACATTGCGTCGCGCGGGGGTCGAGGTGAATGGTCCGGAAATCACCGTGCGCTCGCTCGACGAATTGCGCGAGATCGCGCATCATGCGCCGCTCATCGATAATTTTCCCAATACGGTCGAACACCAACAATGAAAGGTCGCCCATGACCGACAAACTCCCGGCGGCGGCCGGCAAACTCGCTGAAAACCATCCTGACGTCTGGAAGAGCTATGCCGCGTTCGGCAAAGCGATTGCGGAGGCCGGTCCGCTAGACGCGCGAACCCGGCGGCTTGTGAACCTCGCTCTGGCGATCGGCGGGCGTTCCGAGGGCGCGGTTCATTCCCACGCGCGCCAAGCGCTGGCCGAAGGACTTGAAAAGAGCGACCTCGAACACGTCGCCCTGCTCGCCATGACCACGCTCGGCTTTCCGCAAGGCGTCGCCGGCTTGAGCTGGATCAAGGACGTCACCGACTAAGCCCCGGCGCGCGCCCCGGTGAGATACCGCCCATAGACTATGACGAATAACGCGAAGGCGCCGCTCCACAATAGTGCAGCGGCGGCGACCAGTTCCGTATAATGTGCCAGCGCGAACGGCGCGCCCACCCGCGCCGCCGCACCCGTATTGACCATCACAAACGCCAAAATGGTCGGCGCATCAGCGCTCAGCGCCCGCCCGGTATGCCCGCGCGTCGCGCGCGCCATCACCGCAAGGATCATGACGCCCATAGCCCCGGCGGTAAGCGCATGCACCCCCGCCTGATAGCTGACGACGCCCGGCGCCAGCGCAGCGAGCCCGAGCAAAAGGAAACTCGCGACCACCCACAAATAACCGACATGGAGGATCGCCAGCAGCGGTTCCGAAAGCGTTTTCACCCCGCCCCAACGCGCAAGGCGCATAGAATGCAACACCGCCGCAGCGACCAGCAGCCAGCCAGTCGCGACCGCGTACGGCGCGGCCACCCATGCCGCCATGCTCACAGCGCCAGCGACGAGCGCCGCCTTGTCGATGACGCCGACACTCGCCGATACGGATGTACCGCCTCTCTTCGCCAGCCAGTTGCGCGTAAAACTTGGGGTAACCCGTCCGCCGATCAGGGTCAGCAGCACCGCGACAATAGCAAGCCCCGCACGCAGGCTCGCCGCCGCCGGCCCGCCTGCGATATGCGACAGGTGCCATGCGACATTCGCCAACGCAAAAACCGAAACGAGAAGGCAAACCGGCGCGTTGCGCCAATTCTTGCCCGCCAGCACTTCACGCCAGACCAGACCGGCGACGATAACGAAAAAAGCCGCATCAATGGCCGCCGTCGCCACAGGTCCGAACACGCCCGGCAGCGCCATGGCGACGCGGCCCGCTGCCCAAATCAACGCCAAGGCCCCAAGCCGCGCCCCGGCGATCGGGAGCCGGCCGGTCCAGTTCGGAATGGCGGTGAACAAGAAACCGGCGATGATCGCCGGCAGAAAGCCGAACACCATTTCATGCGCATGATATTCAATCGCGTTCCCGCCCCAGAGTGTGCGGCCATAAGCCATTGAAACGGCTGTCATCAGCGGGACGAGCGCGGCGAACACCGCCCCGCCGAGAAAGAACGGCCGAAAACCGTGACTGAAGAGCGCTGGTCCCTGATATGTTTGTGTTTTCACTGGCGTCACCGCCTTTCATGTTGCCATCAGTCACTATTCTGTATTTAAAATGCATCTTTTGTAATTGCGTCGCAAGAGCGTTCCGTGCAAAAATCCGCACACAGCGCTTGGCCGCCGGTAAATTGAACGCATGACCGCACGGGCGGGGACTCTTCGCCAGTAACGAAAGCCCCCTCCCGCCCTTGACGCTGCAGGATATCACTGAAGGAGCCGTTCCGTGACGTCGCTCATTGATGATCTGGAAGCTGATCACGCTCGGTTTCGGCGATACATTGTCTGGTTCAATGAAGAAATCGGCAAGCTCGCCGCCGGCGGGAAGCCTGATTACCTCCTGCTCAATCTGCTTTCGACCTATTTCGCAGAATATCCGGACGAGCTGCATCATAAAAAGGAAGATATCGTCTATACGCATCTCGCCGATAAAGTGCGCAATCGCCGCATCAAGCTGCACAATCTGCAGGAACAACACTTAGAAATATCGAAACGGGCAAATCGTTTTGCAGAAATCGTCAGGCTGATTATCAATGATGAAGAGTTGCCAATAGGCGAAATCGTTGAAGAAGCTGCATCCTATCGCGACATTCTGGCCGCGCATATGTCCGGCGAAGAGGAAGCGTTATTCGCGCCAGCGCGCAAGTTATTGAGTGAAAACGACTGGTGGGAAATTGATCGGGCTGTCGGCGACCTTTATGCCGAAGAGATTAATTTCGACAAGGCGCGGTCCGTACTGGCTATTGAAAAATCGCTGGATCAGTATGACCGGTAAGGCGCTGAAGATTTAATTCCCTTACAAATTAACACATTCGCCGTCGTACTCGGGCCGTGCCGGGCAACCCGGCGCGTGAAATTATCCGAAAGCCGTTTCGGCGTTAACGACTTTGGCCGCGAATCACCCTTAACATGCATTCAATATCTTTCTTTGAAAAATCCGTCATGGAGGCAAAAAGGCATGTACGATTCCGCCGAGGTCGAAATTCCTGCAGAAAACATTCCCCCCGCTCGCATAAATATTCGCAGCTCAATTGAGGAGTATCTATCGCGTGCGGACTGGCGCGTGCGCGCCAACGCCAATCAGGGATATTCCCTCGGCGGACTTATTCTCAATGTTTCCGGCAAGGTCATCGCCAATTACTGGCTCGATCATGTCTATGACGAGGCCGCCGGCCACGCCCATCGCAGCGGAGCCTTGCACATTCACGACCTCGACATGCTTTCGGGTTACTGTGCCGGCTGGTCGCTGCGCACACTGCTCAATGAAGGCTTCAACGGCGTCGCCGGCAAGATCGAGGCCGGGCCCCCGAAACATTTTTCGAGCGCCCTCGGTCAGGCCGTCAATTTCCTCGGCACCCTGCAAAATGAATGGGCCGGCGCGCAGGCCTTCAGCTCTTTCGATACCTATCTTGCGCCTTTCGTGCGTACTGACGGCCTGGATTATGACGGCGTGCGCCAAGCGATGCAGGAATTCATCTTCAATCTCAACGTCCCGTCACGCTGGGGCACGCAAACGCCATTCACCAACCTCACTTTCGACTGGGTCTGCCCGGAAGACTTGCGCGAAACCGTCCCCCTTGTCGGCGGCGAGGAAGCCGACTTCACCTATGGCGAACTGCAAGCGGAAATGGATTTGATCAACCGCGCCTTTATCGATGTCATGACCAGCGGCGACGCAAAGGGCCGCGTCTTCACCTTTCCGATCCCCACTTATAACATCACGCCGGATTTTCCCTGGGAGAGCGAAAACGCCGAGGCGCTGTTCGACATGACGGCGAAATACGGCCTTCCCTATTTCCAGAATTTCATCAATTCCGACATGAAACCAAACCAGGTCCGTTCAATGTGTTGCCGCCTGCAGCTTGACCTGCGCGAGCTTTTACGCCGCGGCAACGGGCTCTTCGGGTCGGCCGAACAGACCGGCTCCATCGGTGTCGTCACCATAAATTGCGCGCGTCTCGGCCATCAATTCAAGGGGCGCGAGGATGCGCTCATTAAACGGCTGGACGCGTTGCTGAACCTGGCTCGCGACACGCTGGAGAAAAAGCGTGTCGTCATTCAGGAACTGATCGATAATGGGCTTTATCCGTACACTAAGCGATACCTCGGTACCTTACGCAATCATTTCTCGACCATCGGCGTTAACGGGCTCAATGAAATGATCCGGAATTTCACCGGTGACGCCTATGGCATTACCGCGCCCGAAGGCGAAGCGTTCGCCCGGCGCCTGCTCGAACATGTGCGCGCGCGTATGCTCGAATATCAGGATGAGACCGGCAATATGTACAATCTCGAGGCGACGCCGGCGGAAGGCACCACCTACCGCTTCGCCAAGGAGGACCTGATACGCTTCCCGGAAATTCTGCATGCCGGCTCAGCGAGCGCGCCCTATTACACCAATTCAAGTCAGTTGCCGGTCGGCTTTACTGACGACCCGTTCGAGGCGCTTGAACGACAGGATGATCTGCAAACGCTATATACCGGCGGCACAGTGCTGCACCTTTATATGAGCGAGCGGCTTTCCTCGACGGCCGCCTGCAAGGCGCTGGTAAAGCGCGCGCTTTCCAATTTTCGCCTGCCTTACATAACCGTCACGCCGACATTTTCCATCTGCCCGCATCATGGCTATCTCGCCGGCGAGCACGCCTTTTGTCCAAAATGCGACGCCGAACGCGACCTTTCCGCCGAAAGCGAGGCGCAGTTGCGCCAGCCATGCGAAGTCTGGACCCGCGTGATGGGGTATCACCGGCCGGTATCGGCATTTAATCCCGGCAAGCAAAGCGAGCACGCCGAGCGCCGGCATTTTGAAGAGCGCGCCGCCGCGTTGGCCGCCTGACATGGCTCCATGCGACTTGCGCATTGGCGGTTTCGAGCCGTTTTCGACAGTGGACATGCCTGACCGGATCGCTGCGGTAATCTTTTGTCAGGGATGTCCGCTGCGATGCGGCTATTGCCATAACAAACACCTCATCCCGCCCAGCAAAGATAATTTAATCCGCTGGCAAATGATCGAAGAGCGTCTCGCCACGCGTCGCGGTCTCCTCGACGCCGTTGTTTTCAGCGGTGGCGAACCACTGGCGCAGCGCGCCCTGCCGGAGGCGGTTGCGCGCATGCGCGCGCTCGGCTTCTCCATCGGCCTGCATAGCGCCGGCCCTTTCCCGCGCATGTTTGAACGGATCCTGCCGCTGGTCGACTGGGTCGGCTTCGACGTTAAAACCATCTTTGCCGATTATACGCCCATCACCGGCGTTCCGGGCAGCGGCGCGCGGGCGGAGCAATCATTAAAGGCGCTTCTCGCCTCGGGAGTCGATTATGAAATCCGCACTACGCTGCCGCCCGGCGGTCTGCCGGGCGATGCGTTAGAAGCCTTGATCGAGGCGCTGAACGGGTATGGCGTCAAGCGTTTCGTCTTACAAGAAGCGCGCACCGCCAACGCAGACGCGGATGCGCACGCCGCCTTCGAAGACGCCGCGGATCTCGTCTGGCGCCTCGGCCAATTCGCGCAATTTGACGTGCGTCGGGCCGCGCCAGCCTGAGCATTCAGATCGAGGCCATTCTATTCTGATCGAGAAAAAATTGGTAGCGGGGGCGAGACTTGAACTCGCGACCTCAGGGTTATGAATCCTGCGCTCTCACCAACTGAGCTACCCCGCCAAAGGGCGATGCGCCGCCCATGGCGACGCGCCGGAGGGCGGTCTATAGCGGGCTCGGCGCGGCCTCGCAAGGGGCTTGTTGATACGCTGAACGGGGCGCGTCAGCGGCCTGCTTCACAAAGCAGCACCGCAGCGTGATCAGCAATTGCGAGACAGGCCGTAAGCCCCGGCGATTCGATGCCGTAAAGGCCAAGATACCCCGCAACCCCATGAATTGACCTGTCCGAGAACAGAAAGTCCCCCTCCTCGCCCGGCCCTTTCAGTTTCGGGCGGATGCCCGCATAGCCGGGCTGAAGTTTTTCTGCGTCGATCTGCGGCCAGAAGCGGCAGGCGGCGGCCGCAAAGGCATCGCGGCGGGCGGCATCGACCGCATAGTCCGTATTCGTATCAACAAACGAAATATCAGGCCCCAGCTTCGCCTGCCCGCCAAGGTCACGCGTATAATGCACCCCCTGGCTGTCGGGAGACGGCAAGGGATAGATCAGCCGCTTGAACGGCGCCGGGCCGGTATAAGTGAAATATTGCCCTTTGCCGTATCTAAAGCGCGGAATGGTCTCCGGCGGGAGGCCGACAATGGAGCGTGCGACGCGGTCGGACCACAGCCCGGCGCAATTGACGAGTGTCTTCGCACGCAGCGTGACCGGGTCAGCCCCGCCGACTTCAACGTCAACGCCATCGTCGCGCACCCGCCCGCCAGTGACAGGCGAAGACAACGCCAATGCGCCGCCATGAGCTTCAAGCGCGCCCAGAAGCGCCAGCATCAATCCGTGACTGTCGACGATGCCCGATGACGGCGAAAGGATCGCCGCATCGCAGCGAAGGTCAGGCTCCAGACCGCGCGCCGCAGCGCCATCGATGATTTCAAGATCGTGGACGCCATTGCACTCGGCATTGACCTTTAATCCGCCAAGCGATGCGACCTCATCCTCGCCATTGGCGACGAGAAGTTTGCCGCATCTTGCGTGATTGACCTTATGCGTCTTGCAAAAGGCATAAAGCGCGTCACGCCCCTTGACCGCCAGCATCGCACGCACGCCTTCGGGCTTGTACTGAATACCGGCGTGGATGACTTCTGAATTACGCGACGAGGTTTCCTCGCCAATCGCGGCATTTTTTTCGAGAACGAAAACCTCACGGCCCGCTTTGGCCAGAGCGCGCCCCACAGCGAGGCCGATGACGCCCGCGCCGATGACGATGGCGTCGGCGCGCTCAACCATGCCGGCCTAGTCCGTGGTCGCCACCCATTCAGGATCGTCCTGCACTTCGCGTTCCCAGATCAGGAACTCATAATAGCCGCAGCGTTTCTGGGTCGGAAATTCCCGGCAAATTTTCGGGCGCGCGTCATAGATCGTGCAATTGCGTGTTTCCTTGTCGAGAAACATGCACGAGGTCACGAAATGCTCGTCATCGGTGTGACGCAGGACGCGCGGGTTTTCCTTGTCGCCCTTTTTGGTGAATTTCTTTTCGGCCTGCTCCGGCGTTACATCGAAATGCTTCGCCAGACGTTTGATGTCCGTCTTGGTCGTCGGGATATGCGTATATGAACAGCAATAGGCCGAGCATTTGAGGCAATCATAAAGGTTCTTTTTGGCCATCAAATTCACCGCGCCGGAACTACAAGACCACGTGGTAGTGAACGAATCCGGTCAGCGTTGCAACCTTATCATATAACTTTCGCACCCGCGCGTCGTTCTCATGCGCATGCCAATAAACAGAGTTGCATGACCTTTTCTTCGCCTCTTCATAAACCTGCTCGATGAGCTTGCGGCCTGCGCCGCTGCCGCGCGCCGATTCGCTGACATAAACATCTTCGAGACAACAGGTCAGCTCCATCGACCAGGTCACCGGGTGAAGAATGCAATGAACCAGCCCGATCAGTTCGCCAGCCTCTTCGGCGACAAGCGCAAAAACCCGCTCGTCTTCGATCAAACGGTCGAATGTGGTCTGCGTCACCGTTTCGGAAACGCCTGTCCCGTAGAACTCAAGATAATCGCGCCAAAGCACCCGCCAGCCTGTTTCATCGCTGGCGGTGATCGGCCTGATGCTAAAACTCACGCAGCCGTACCTAACTCCAAATTACATGCGCCCGCGATCCAGCCGCCGCCGAGAACGCGGTCATGCGCGGCGTCAGGCGAATAGAAAACGCAGGCCTGTCCGGGCGCAACGCCCTCTTCCGGTTCGGCGAGGTCCACCGCCCAGCCGGTCGGGCTCGCCTCGTCCCAAACCAGCCGCGCCTGCGCCGGCGGACGTGTTGAGCGCACTTTCACTGCAACATCCGCCCCGGCGCGCGCGACGGCCTCGCCCTCGCCGTCGCCCAGCCAAGTGACGTCTTTGAGATGAATGCGCGAGACCAGCAACGCCTCGCGCGGGCCGACCACAACCTGGCGTTTGTCAGCATCGAGCCGCGCCACATAAAGCGGATCGCCCGTCGCCACGCCAAGGCCGCGCCGTTGACCGACCGTATAATGAATGACACCCGGATGCCGGCCCATCACCGTCCCGTCCACATGGACGATCTCGCCGGGCTCGGCCGCGCCGGGGCGCAGGCGCTCAACAACGGAAGCGTATTTGCCTTCCGGCACGAAGCAGATGTCCTGGCTGTCCGGCTTGTCGGCGACAACCAGCCCCAGCGCATCGGCAATGCGGCGGACCTCCGCCTTCGGCATGTCGCCGAGCGGAAAGCGCAGGTAATCGAGCTGCTCTTTCGTGGTCGAAAACAGGAAATAGCTCTGGTCTTTCGACGCGTCCGCCGCGCGGCGCAGCTCTGGTCCGTTCGGGCCTTTAACGCGGCGAATGTAATGGCCCGTCGCCATGGCCGCCCCGCCAAGATCGCGCGCAGTCTCCAGCAGATCCTTGAACTTCACCCGTTCGTTACAGCGTACGCACGGGATCGGCGTCGCCCCGGCGAGGTACGTATCGGCGAAGTCTTCCATCACCGCTTCGCCGAAGCGGTTTTCATAATCGAGGACATAGTGCGGAAAGCCCATGGCTTCGGCGACCCGCCGCGCGTCCTGAATATCCTGACCGGCGCAGCAAGCGCCTTTTTTCTGGATGGCGACGCCATGATCGTAAAGCTGCAGGGTGACGCCGACGACGTCATAGCCGGAGAGTTTCGCCAAAGCGGCCGTCACCGAGCTATCGACGCCGCCGGACATGGCGACAATCACGCGCGCGCCGGCGGGCACGCCGAGATCGATCCGCGGCGCGTCGATGATGGATATGTCAGCCAGAGCGTTCATTTCGGCGGGAACATAGGGATTGAAGGCCGCTGGCGCTAGTCCGAAATCATTCAACAAAGTTTCGCGGCGCCCCTTAAAAACCGGCGTTTGGTCCTGTAATTACAGGAAAACTTACGTTCCTCATCCAGCGCCATTCAGTTCCTAACTGCCTGAAACGCCTGCAATCGGAAGGAGGAAAGAACCTTTGTAGCCAGGAGAACGGTCCAGTGCTGGACGCCATAAACGCCACCATCCTGATCGGCGCGAGCCTGGTGGTGTTGAGCGTCGTCACGAGCCTCGTCTCGCAGCGCATCGGGGCGCCGTTGCTTCTGGTGTTTTTGGCGGTTGGGCTTTTGGCCGGTGAAGACGGCATACTCGGCATAGATTTCGATAGCGCCGAGTCGGCTTATTTCATTGGCTCTCTCGCGCTGGCGATCATCCTTTTCGACAGCGGTTTCCACACGCCGTTCAAAAGCTATCGACAAGCGGCCGGGCCGGCGCTGACGCTGGCGACGGCCGGCGTGATCTTGACGGCCGGCGGCGTTGGCGCCGCGGCGCACTTTTTGTTTGATTTGCCCTGGATCGAAAGCCTGATACTGGGGGCAATCGTTGCGTCCACCGATGCCGCCGCGGTTTTTTTCCTGTTGCGGGTCGGCGGCCTGAACTTGCGTGAACGCGTCAGGTCGACGCTTGAGATCGAATCCGGCGCCAACGACCCGATGGCGATATTCCTGACGGCAACCCTGGTTGAGCTCGCTGCCGCACGTTCTGATGGTTCGATCGCATTCAACGTCTCGTTCATCGCAACCTTCATTTCGCAAATCGGCCTGGGCGCCGTTCTTGGCGCCGTTGGCGGCGTTGCGATCTCCGCTCTCTTGAACAGGCTGCGCGGTATTGATGCAGGCCTGTTCCCTATTGCGGGCCTCGCCGCAGCGCTTGTGGTGTTTTCGGTCACCGGCCTTGTGGGCGGAAGCGGTTTTCTCGCCGCATATGTCGCCGGCCTTGTCGCGGGCAACCGGCGCATTGCCTTTGCTCATAGGATAAAACGGTTTCAGATCGGCATGACGTGGCTCGCCCAGATCGGCATGTTTTTGACTCTCGGCCTGCTCGCTACGCCTTCAGAATTTGGCGGCGCGATCCTTCCGGCGATCGCGCTCGCCCTTATACTGATATTTCTCGCCAGGCCCGTAGCGGTGTGGCTGTGTCTTGCGCCCTTCAATTTTAAATGGCGTGAAATATTGTTTGTCGGCTGGGTCGGGCTGCGCGGGGCTGTCTCCATTCTACTCGCTATTTTACCGGGCCTCGGCGGCGTCGCCGGCGACGACATCTTTTTCAACATTGTCTTTGTAATGGTGATCGCTTCATTGCTTGTGCAAGGGTGGACCATCGGCGTTTCTGCGCGGCTGTTGAACATGAACGCGCCATACGAACCCGGCCTTGTCGACAGGCTGGAACTGGAGTTGCCCGGCAAAGCCGAGCTTGAGCTCATCGGATACCGGATCCACCCGGAAAGCGCAGTGGCGAAAGGCCAACGCGTGCCGCGTTGGGCGCGCCCGTCCATTATCATTCGAGACGATCGCGCCCTTTCCGTCCACAAGGCCGGCCGTCTGGCGGCCGACGACCGGGTCTATTTGTTCGCAACAGCCAGCCAGGCGGATATTCTCGACACGATCTACGCGCGTCCGGCGGAAACGGATGACATGCGCCGTCTGAGCGATTTTTTTATTGACGGCGCTGCAAAAATCTCTGACTTGCGCGCCTTTTACGGTCTTGACCAGTTTGAGGATGAAATAAACGCCAGCGTCGCTGAACTGTTCGAAAAGGCGTTCGGCGGCGACGCAGACCTTGGCGACCGCCTCACCTTTCCGCAAATGGACCTCATCGTCACGGCGCTGGACGACAAGGGCGGTGTTTTGAAAGCGGGATTGATTCTCGACCCGGTCAAACGCGTGCGTGAAAATTTCTCAGACCGAGCCGCCGCATACATTCGCAACAAACTGCTTGCGTTGCACTACAAATTCCGCCGAGGCCATTCCCCTTGACGCAAGCAGACAGGTTCGCCCAAATAAATGTGCGGTGGATGATCTGCGCTGCTTGCAATAAAAACCAACGCGCGAATTCATATCCGCATCCATTGCATGATGATCCGGTTGCTCCATATAACCCACGCTCGCTAGAAAGAGAAAGCTCGTGAACAACAAGTCTTTATGGTCATCCGCCGCTACGGCGTTTCTGGTCGGCGTCGAAACTTTTGTGGTCGCCTTTACTGCAGCTTGGGTCGGTCTGACGCTGGTTTTTCATGTTCAGTCATGGAAAACGCCCTCCGCAGCCATCGCTTTGGCGCTATCCGTCTGGTCTGCTGTGAGCATTTTCAACTTGGCGGAGAATTCTGCTCGCACGGAAATGGAACTGCAGAGAATGGCGATGCAGCAATCAACCGCCGCTGGCGCTTCCGACAAGCGAAAAATCGCCGGTAAAACCACCGGTCAAAAGGTCTGAGTAAACGATGACGGCTGAGCGCAGGCCGCCAATGACTCTAAGCCGCGCGTTTCAGCTTCAACACCGTCCAGGCGTCGTCAAGCGCGCCCAATAGAGTCGCCATGTGATCATCCGTATGCAGCGGGGTTGGTGTCAGACGCAGGCGCTCCGTCCCTTTGGGTACGGTCGGATAGTTGATCGGCTGGACGTAGATATTGTGCTCTTCGAGCAGATAGTCGGTCACGCGCTTGCACTGCACCGGATCGCCCACCTTGACCGGCACGATGTGGCTTACCGACGGCATGACCGGGAAGCCCTCTTCCGCCAGCAGCGCCTTCAGGCGCGCCGCGCGCTCTTGGTGTTGTTCGCGAAGATGGTTCGATTGTTTCAATGTCTCGACGCTGGCGAGCGCGCCGGCGACCAGCACCGGCGACAGCGCGGTCGTGAAGATAAAACCTGACGCATAGGAACGAATAGCGTCAATGATCGCTGCATTGGCGGTGATATAGCCGCCCATGACGCCAAACGCCTTGCCAAGCGTGCCTTCGATAATATCGATGCGATGCGCAACGCCGTCGCGTTCGGAGACGCCGCCGCCGCGCTGACCGTAAAGGCCCACCGCATGCACTTCGTCGAGATAGGTGAAAGCGTTATATTTCTCGGCGAGGTCGCAGATCTCTTTCAAGGGCGCGATGTCGCCGTCCATGGAGTAAACGGACTCAAACGCGATGACTTTCGGCCGCTCCGCCGGAAATTCCTGAAGCAACGCCTCGAGGTGTTCGAGATCATTATGGCGCCAGATGCGCTTGATCGAACGGCCGTCGCGGATGCCCTGGATCATTGAGGCGTGATTGAGCTCGTCCGACAGGATTACGCAATCAGGCAGAATGCGCGAGATGGTCGACAGCGTCGCCTCGTTAGAAACATAGCCGGAGGTGAACAGGAGCGCGGCTTCCTTGCCATGCAAATCCGCAAGCGCGCGTTCAAGCTGCACATGAAAATGCGTTGTGCCCGCAATATTGCGCGTACCGCCGGCGCCGGCGCCGACTCGGTCGGCCGCCGCTTTCATCGCGCCGACCACCGCCTCATGCTGGCCCATGCCGAGATAATCATTAGAGCACCAGACGGTGATCTCACGCGGCGCCTTCGCCGTTTCACCCGCGCCCGTCTGATCATGACCGCCATAATAAAGCGCAGACGGAAAACGCCCGCGCATCCGTTCAAGGTCGGCGAACACCCGATAGCGCCCTTCCGCGCGCACGGCCGCGACCGCTCCTTCGAAAGCTTTGTTGTAGTCAACCATTACCAGTGACAGGCCTTACATCCCGCTTGATCTTTCAGGGAACCATACTCAAGACGCACGATTAAGCGCCAGTCCTAATCCTCCGTAACATGGCGGACCGAACGCCGCATGTGCGAAATAAAAAACGCGCCATCACAAAATGGCGCGTTTTGCAGGTGTTTTTAAGAATGGCTCGCAAAAATAACGGCTACAAACGGTAGCGCACCTGATCCGCCCAGAATCGCTCGAGCCGTTGCAGCGTCTTGTTGGTGTTTTCGATCAGTTCGATATTGACGCCGCCGACCTGCTCAACCGACGCGAGCTGGCGTTCAAACAGCGCGGCGATGGAATCGCGCACTTCCAGCCCGGATTCTGTCAGCGAAACGCGCTTCGAGCGGCGATCGGTGCTGGAGCGCTCGTCGCGAATGTAGTTTTTCTCGACAAGCTGCTTGAGATTATAAGAAACATTGGAGCCGAGATAATGCCCGCGCGAGCGCAATTCGCCCGGCGTCAGTTCCGCATCGCCGATATTGTACAAGAGCAGCGCCTGGACCGAATTAATGTCAGTCTGCCCGATGCGCTCCAACTCGTCCTTGATCACGTCAAGAAGCTGGCGGTGCAATCGCTCCACCAGATGCAGCAATTGCAAATACCCGGTTTCAAGCGCCTCGGGGTCCTGATCGACCATGTTTACGCTTTCGCCAATCACTTCACGTATCGCCCCGTTTACCGACATCGCATTCACTCACTAAAACTCAGCACGAAATTGATCTCATGGTATAAAGGCGAGGTCTAAAAGCGCCGTTAAGTCACACTGTTCAATTTGAAATCAAATTCTATGGGGGGCGGTAATGAAAGTGGTTACCAAATCGCAAAGGACTAACGGATTATGAACAAACGCCCCCTCGCCCGCTTTCCGGCCCTGCGCCTGCGCCGTCCGCGCATGTCCGACTGGTCGCGGCGGCTATATGCCGAAACGCGGCTCTCGCCGGACGATTTTTTGTGGGCCATCATTTTGAAAGACGGCGAAGGCGTGCGCGAGCCGATCGAAGCGATGCCGGGCGTTTTTCGCCTGTCGCCGGATGAAGCGGCGAAGGCGGCAAAACAGGCAAAATCGCTCGGCATTCCGGCTCTGGCGCTGTTTCCCTACACCGACGCAGATGGGCGCACGCCGGCCGGCGAAGAGGCGCTCAATCCGGACAATCTCATGTGCCGCGCCGCACGCGCCATCAAGGATGCGGTTCCCGATATCGGCCTGATGGCGGATGTGGCGCTCGATCCGTATACAGACCATGGTCATGACGGCCTGTTGAAGGACGGTGAAATCCTCAATGACGAAACAATTGAAGTGCTGGTGGCGCAGTCAGTCAATCAGGCGCGCGCCGGTTTCGACATCATGGCGCCGTCGGACATGATGGACGGCCGAGTCGGCGCCATCCGCGCCGGCCTTGACGCTGAAGGATTCCAGAACGTCCAGATCATGGCCTATGCGGCGAAATATGCGTCAGCGTTTTACGGCCCCTATCGCGAGGCGATCGGCTCGGCCGGCGTTCTCAAAGGCGACAAGCGCACCTATCAGATGAATCCGGCCAATTCCGATGAAGCGCTGCCCGAAGTGGCGCTTGATCTTGCCGAGGGCGCGGACAGCGTCATGGTCAAACCGGGCGGCGCCTATCTTGATATTGTCCGGCGCGTCAAAGACGCGTTCCGCGCGCCGACATTCGTTTTCCAGGTCTCCGGCGAATACGCCATGATCAAAGCCGCAAGCGCCAATGGCTGGCTCGATGGAGAACGTGCGATGATGGAATCGCTGCTTGCCTTCAAACGCGCGGGCGCCGACGGGATCATCACCTATTTCGCCGCTGAAGCAGCGGCGTTGTTACAGAAAAATTAACCGTGATTTTCTCCTAAAGCGGGAATGTTGTCATCAGACTTTCGCTGAGGTCGCATTGTCGGCGATTTTACTCCGCCTAACGACGATGTTACATCGCGGCGCCTTTATTGTCTGACTCTCTCATGCTATCGGCCCGCCATGGCGCGAAGGGTTACGCGCCGGCGCGGCCATTGCGCCCGTGGGAGACTAATCAATGTTTTTGAAGGCTTCGATTGCCGCCGCCCGAGCGGCGATCGTAATTTTTCTGACCGCCAGTTCGGCGGACGCGGCAGTCATCTGCGTTGCAGCGGATCGCGGCGTCAATCCGCCTCTTGTTGATGCAAAGGACATTGGCGAGGCGTCTGGCGAAAGCGCCCTTCGTTATGTCACCACGCTCAATTACCGCTGGGACGACCCGGCAAATGCGATGGCCTCCTTTTCGGAAAGCGATATTTCCGGCAATGGCGATGACCCCGCCTCCCTTTTTGATGGTTTCGGCATCGCCAATGCCGGCCTCGCGCCCGACGTAGAGTATTCGCTCGAATTTTTGCGAAGCGACGGTCTTTCCAACGCGGCCGCTTTGATCACTCATATTGCAGACCGGCTTTTTTCCAGAAACGCCGCGAGCGAACAGGCGTTGGCTGTCTTCCTTGGCGCCGTCCTGAACGACGCGCCGCCCCTTCGCCTCAATTTCATCACCGACGATGGCATGGCGGGCGGGCGAAAAGCGCAAACCCCGGCCGCGCAAGGAAATGATGCGCCGCTGCCATTGTTCCTCGCAGGCATTGCCGGGCTGGGCTTTGCCGGCCGCAAGAAAATGGACGCGGTCAGGGCTGTATAAAGACCAATCGCCCCATGGCGATTGCAACGGCCCCAGGCTTCAAAGCCCCCCGGCTCAAAGACCCGAAGCTCAACGGCGGCCCACAGTATCAGCGGGCCTGCTTTTTATCGGCCCCCATAGCCGCCTTTAGGCTTGAGCAGACCGCGCAGCGCGCCATAGAGCGGCAAAAAGGCGATCGCGACAAACGCCTTGATGGCGAAATCGCCAATCATCCAGTTTAGCCACGGCGCGCCGCGGCCAAGATAAAGACCCGGAAAATAGACCAGCGCATAGACGCCATATCCGAACAACGCGGCGAAAAGCGGCGCCCTCCACCAGCGCAGATCGCCGCGCACGACGTCATAAACGCTCGCCGCCACATATTGCCCCGCCATGGCGCTAGCCGTGAATACCATGGTGAAACGCACCCCCGGCAGATCACCGTCTTCTAACGATGGTGCAAGATAAGAAAGCTCAGCAAACACCGCCAACGCTGCAATTCCCCATGCAGCGGTTACGGCGCGCGAAGCTTCGTCGCCGCCAAATTTGCGCGCAAACAGAATTACGAGCAACGCCGCCAGCCCCATCAGGAAGCCGCCGCGCGACAACCAGAGAGACGGCCGCGAGCCCACCGCTTCGCCAGCAAAGCGGTCAAACAGATGCATCGGAATATCAACGGTAAGAATGGCGGCGAGCAATAGCGGCGTCAGCACAGCCGCCATGGCCGCCATGCGTGAAAGCGCGGCCACCGCCGCCGCCGAGCGGCGCGCAAGGCGCTCAATCGCAGTTTCTTGTGGTTGGCGTTTTTCGACCGCCGCTTCCATGCCGCCCTACCTTCTTGGCCAGGCGCGGTTGAATCAGCGCACGGCGCTTAGGAAGCTTTCGCCAGTTTTCGCTTCACTTTCAAGGCGCTTGGCGACAATTGCGCATCATCCGCCTTGGTAAGGAAAACGTCGAGGCCTCCAACATGGTCGACCGTACGCAAGGTTGATGCCGCAACCTTGAACTTGAAGCCCTCTCCAAGCTTGTCGGAATGCAGCGTCACATTGCACAAATTCGGCAGAAAACGCCGTTTTGTCTTATTGTTCGCGTGGGAGACGTTGTTTCCGGTTGTCGGACCAACGCCCGTCAGATCGCACCGCCGCGCCATGGGTCTAGCCTTCGCATGTTCGGTGCGTCGCGCCGGGTTCCGGCGGCGTTTGCACCCAGTTGAAACCTTGAAATCGAGCCGCGTCTCCTAGCCGAGGCTCGGCGAGGCGTCAAGGCGTATTCGCCTTCCATGCGCCGCAGCATGCCGCAATTGCGTAATCTCCCCGTCGCCAGCGCTGCGATAAGCAAAATCTAAGGAATTTGCGCCATTTAGGAGACGAAGAAGGGCCCATTATGCGAAACTCCCCACTGCTCGAGTTCTTTTGGCCGCCAATCATCGGCGACGACTATCTCGAAGCGGCGCGCAAGCGTTGCCTGATCGTGATCTCATTCGCGGCCGGGCTGGTCGGATTCGGATCCGGCATCCACAATTTCACCCAGTCCTTCACCGAATATCCCGTCCAGACGATGATCGCCGTCGCCGTGCCCCCGGTGCTGCTATTCTGCCCGGCCCTGTTGGCCCTCAAGGTCAGCACGCGAAAAGTCGCCTGGGTGTTTCTGATCGTGACATTCATTTCCATGCTCGCCGTCCCGATCATCGCCGGCGGCATGTTTTCACGCGCGAATTTTTTCCTGCTGGCCTGGGCGGTCCTCACGACGCTGTTCCTTGGTTGGAAGCAAGGCGTCGGCGCCAGCCTGCTGGTGTTTTGCAGCTACTTATTGCTGCATTCCATGCGCGCCGAGCTTTCGCCAAGCGTTTACGACGTTAATGCGGCGATGATTTCAGGCTGGCTTCTTTTTGCCTTGTCATCAACCCTGCTGGTTTTGATCATTGGCGCGGCGATCATCCAAAGGGAGATGGAACGCGCGACGTCAAGGCTCATCGAAGCACGCGCCGAAGCGGAAGCTGCTAATCAGGCGAAATCAGAATTTCTCGCCAAAATGAGCCATGAGATACGCACCCCCATGAACGGCATAATCGGCATGTCGGAAATGCTGAAAAAGTCGAAACTGTCGGGCGAACAACAGGTCTTCGCCAATACCATCATGGCGTCCGGCGAATCGCTCCTGACGATTATCAACGACATTCTCGACTTTTCAAAGATCGAGGCCGGCCGGCTAGAGTTTCGCAACGAACCATTCGTTCTCAAAGACCTGATCGAGCAGCTTCATATTCTGTTCAAACCGGGCGTGAGCGAGCGCGGCATCGATTTGCTGGTCGAAATCGACAAAGGCATCCCCTATTGCGTCAATGGCGATGCAAACCGCATCCGCCAGGTGCTGGTCAATCTACTCGGCAACGCCGTCAAATTTACGGAGGAAGGCCGCGTCACGCTTCGGGTGCGGGCGAATATCGATGACGGCGACGCAGAACTCGTCTTTGATGTTGAAGACACCGGCATCGGCATCGCTTCCGACAAGCTCGAATGGATATTCGAAAGTTTCGAACAAGTCGACACAGTAAAGACGCGCCGTTTTGGCGGCACCGGCCTCGGCCTCGCAATATCAAGGCAGATAGCGCAGGCGATGGGCGGCGCCATCACTGTGCAGTCCGTCGAGGGCGAAGGTTCGACATTTACGTTTTGCGTCAACCTGCCGCTCGCCACCGCGCTGCCCGAAACCGAAGCGGCGCCCTCCGTCAAAGAAACCGAAGGCGCCGCTGAGATTACCCCAAGGCGGGGTGAAGCGCGGTCTATCCGTGTGTTGGCCGCCGACGACAATGAGGTCAACAGGCTGGTGCTGAAATCAATGATCGACGCCGCCCGCTGCGACCTCGATTTCGCTGTCAACGGCGCCGAGGCTGTCGAAGCCTACAAGCAGGCGGAATATGATCTTGTCTTCATGGACATATCCATGCCGGTGATGGACGGCACCGAGGCGGCGCGGACGATCCGTCAATTTGAGCGCCAAACCGGGCGCGACTACACGCCGATCATTTGCCTGACCGCCCACGCCACCGATGGCCGGTCGCAAGAGTTCCTTGATTCAGGCATGGACGATATCGCGCCCAAACCGCTCAGCCAGAAAGTCGTCAAGCATATGATCGAAAAATGGGTGCGAGAATCGCCGGCAGATCAGCGGGCGTCCGCCTGACTTTGAGAATTCGCGGCGCGCGCCTATATTAAAGGCGATTCAGATGGAACCGCCGTCACGCGCGCCGGCTTGCCCCGAGGCTCGAGAGTTTAGACCATACCCCCCGTGCCCTCTTCTTTTTCTTTCGATGACTTCTCGCCCGCTGGCGGCGGACGGATCTGCGCGGTTCTGGGGCCCACCAATACCGGCAAAACCCATTACGCCCTGGAGCGGATGCTCGCTCACAAATCCGGCATGATCGGCCTGCCGCTGCGGCTCCTCGCCCGGGAAATCTACGATCGCATCGTCACGGTCCGCGACCCGCGGGAAGTCGCCCTCGTCACGGGCGAGGAAAAAATCCTGCCGCCCAATCCGCGTTACTGGGTGGCGACGGTGGAGGCGATGCCGCTGGAACGCGAGGCTGAATTTCTCGCTATCGATGAAATTCAGCTCGCCGCCGACCCTGAACGCGGACGCGTTTTTACCTCGCGGCTATTGCATGCGCGCGGACGCGCCGAAACTCTGTTCCTCGGCTCGCATACCATGCGCCCGATCCTGCAGCGCCTGTTCGGCAATATACAGTTCCTCGCGCGAGAACGGTTCTCGCGCCTTTCCTACACCGGCCCGAAAAAGGCGACGCGCCTGCCCCGCCGGTCGGCGATCGTCGCATTTTCATCCGACACCGTTTACGCCATGGCGGAACTGATCCGCAGGCAGAGAGGCGGCGCCGCCGTGGTGCTCGGCGCGCTTTCGCCGCGCACGCGCAACGCCCAGGCAGAGCTCTACCAGTCCGGCGAAGTGGATTTCCTGATCGCCACCGACGCCATCGGCATGGGCCTCAACATGGATATCGACCATGTCGCCTTTGCCGCCAGCCGCAAATTTGACGGGCGCCGCCCGCGCGACCTGACGCCCGCCGAGCTGGCGCAAATCGCCGGGCGCGCGGGACGTCATGTCAATGACGGTACATTCGGCGTCACTGCTGAATGTCCCGCTTTTGACGAGGAACTGACCGAAGCGATCGAGAATCACGATTTCGATCCGGTCAAGGCGCTGATGTGGCGGTCGGAAAAAATCGACTTTTCCTCGCTGCCGGCGCTCACCCGGTCGCTGGAACGCCCGCCGCCGCGCGACGTATTCATCCGCTCACGGCGCGAGGATGACGAGGACGCGCTGAACCGGCTTGCCGCCCGCGACGACATACGCGATGTCGCGCGCGGCGGCGCGGCGCTGGCGACGCTCTGGGATATCTGCCAGATCCCCGATTTCCGAAAGCTTGGCGGCGACCAGCATGCGCGATTGCTGGGCGAGCTTTATTTGCTGCTCATGCATGATGGCCGGATCGGCGATTCCTGGCTGGCGCCGCGCATCGAGCCGCTTGAGCGCACCGATGGCGACATCGACGCGCTTTCCGCGCGCATCGCCCATATCCGCACCTGGACCTATCTTTCTCATCGCACTGGCTGGATCGACCGCGCGCCTTATTGGCAAGAACGCGCCCGCACGATAGAAGACGCGCTGTCGGACGCTTTACATGAAAAGCTGACGCAACGATTTGTCGATCGGCGCACCTCGACATTGTTGAAGCGCCTGAAAGACGATGCGCCCTTACTTGCAGGCGTTACCGAGGACGGAGAAGTGATTGTGGAAGGCCAATTTGTCGGGCGATTGTTAGGGTTCGAATTCATTGTCGACCCGCGCGCATCCGGCGCCGAGGCGAAATCCTTGCGCGCCGCCGGCGAAAAAGCGTTGCGACCGGTGCTGGCCGCGCGCGCTGCCGCGCTCGCCAATGCGAGCGGCGAAGAATTGCGCCTGAATGACGACGGCGCGTTGTGGTGGCGTTCCGCGCCCGTCGCGCGACTGGCCAAGGGCCCGGCCCCATTGCGGCCGGAATTGATTATCACTGGCCTTGCAGACATTACCCCAAATCTGCGCGGCCGGGTTGAAGACCGACTCAAGGCTTTTGTCGCCTCGAAGATCGAAGCGTTGCTTGGGCCGAAGATCGCATTGCAAGCGGCCGCCAATGCGGAAGGCGACGAGGCGCTGCAAGGGCTGACCAAGGGCGTCGCCTATCGGCTGGTTGAGAATTTCGGCGCCACCTCGCGCACGCAGTTCGGCGACGACCTCAAGCAGATCGATCAGAATGAGCGCGCCAAGTTGCGTAAGCTTGGCGTGCGATTCGGCGAATTCACCTTGTTCATGCCAATGCTGTTGAAGCCGGCCCCTGCTTCGCTCATGGCGCTGTTATGGGCGCTGTGGACGGACCGCAAAGCCGGTGAAGTTCCCCCGCCGCCGGCAGGCCGCGTTTCGGTTGAAATGAACGAACATCTTCCGCATGCCTATTATTACGCTTGCGGTTACCGCCCGTCCGGCGCGCGCGCCGTCAGGATTGACATGCTGGAACGGCTGGCCGGGCTCATTCGCACTGCGCGCAATGAAGGCGGCCGTGAAGGTTTTGAAGCCTCCGCGCAAATGATGTCGCTGGTCGGCTGTTCCGGCGAAGATTTCGAAGCGATTCTGCGCTCCCTCGGCTTCCGCAAGCATCTGGTGAAGCGCAAAATCGCACCTTCATCGCTTGCGGACCAGGCTTCGCAAAAGAGCGAAACCGCCCAGCCTGCACAAGCTGCGCCGCCCGAACAGGCGGCGGAACCGGCGCTGCGAGCTGACGGGGCCGTTGACGCTGACGCACCGAATCCGCCCGCGATGGAGGAAGCGGCTGTTCCGGCGACGGAGCAAACGCCAGAAGCACCGGCGGCGGCAATACAAGAAGCGGCGGCGCCTCGCGAGATGCCGGCCGTCGGCGATGTTTCTGAATCCGGCCCTGAAGCCTCTGAAGCTCCTGCGGCGGAGGCTGCTCCCGCGCCGGCTGACGCCCCGGCGGATGGCGACACCGCCGCCGCCGAAAAAACCGCTGAAGAACAAGCGCCTGAAGAGATCGAGATTGCGCTGTGGCGCCCGGCGCCGCGCCGGCCGAAACAGGCGGGCAAGCCGGCGGGCCGAAAAGCCCATGACGGCAAAAACAAAACCGGCAAAGGCGCCTACGGCAAAGGCGGACAAGGAAAGGGCCGCGGTCCGAAAAAGGATGGGCGCAACGCCGGCGGCAAACGCCAAAGCCAGCCCCATCGTCCGCCACGCGAGAAAAAGGCCGATCCGAACTCGCCTTTCGCCGTGCTTGCCGGCCTCAAGGCGGAGCTCTCCGGCGGCGGCCCGAAAGACAAATCCAAAGAACCCGAGAAGGCCGAATGACCGACGCCCAGCCGGCGGCGGCGGGGCGCGGCGACGGACAGGAAAGCCAGCGCATCGACCAATGGCTGTGGCGCACGCGCCTGTTCAAGACCCGGACACTTGCGGCGAAATTTGTCAGCAGCGGCAATGTCCGCCTTACCCGCAACGGCGACACCACCAGGATCGACAAGGCAAGCGCCAACATCCGCCCGGGCGACACGCTGGTTTTTACACGGAACGAACGGCTGCGCGTTATTTCCGTCGCCGCCTGCGCCGGCCGCCGCGGCCCGCCAAGCGAAGCGCAAACGCTTTACGAAGACCACTCCCCGCCGCCCCCGCCAAAGTCAAAGGCGGCGGCGGCTTTCGAAAGGGATAAAGGCGCAGGCCGCCCCACCAAGAAAGACCGCCGCGCGCTCAATGCACTTAAAGCCGGCGACTAAGAAAGGTTCACCATGCTCGACAAGATCCGCTCCCTGTTTCGCCAGACGGCGAATGCGCCCGAGGCGACCGAAACCGATCCGCGCCAACTCGCTTTCGCCGCGCTTCTCGTAGAAGCGGCGCGGGCCGATGAAGTTTACGCCGATCACGAAATCGCGATCATCGACCGGGCGATACGCTCGAAATTCACGCTCGACGCCGCCGGCGCCGCCGCCCTTCGCGAAAAGGCCGAAGCCGTTCAGAATAACGCCAACGACATCCAACGCTTCACGCGGGTGATGAAGGAAATGAGCCATGCCGAGAAAATCAGCCTCATCGAAGAGCTCTGGGAGATTATCCTGTCCGACGGAGACCGTGATTCCTTCGAGGATGCGCTGGTGCGCCGCATCTGCGGGCTGATCTATGTGGAGGACCGCGAAAGCGGCGAAGCGCGTCAGCGCGTTGAAGCGCGCCTAAAAGGAAAATGAGGAATATTGCCGGTTTCGCGGCTTGCGTCGCGGCCATGAGAGAGTAAAGAAGAGCCAAAACTTCACAGATTCAAGGAGCGCACCCCGATGACTTACGTGGTGACTGAAGCGTGCATCAAATGCAAATACACCGACTGTGTGGAGGTGTGCCCGGTGGACTGCTTCTACGAAGGCGACAACATGCTGGTCATCCATCCGGATGAATGCATCGACTGCGGCGTTTGCGAGCCTGAATGTCCCGCCGAAGCGATTATCCCGGATACCGAGGACGGCGCCGACAAATGGGTCGAGATCAACACCAAATACGCCGCCGAATGGCCGAATATCACTCAGAAAATCGATGCCCTGCCCGGCGCTGATGATATTGTCGATGAAAAGGGCAAGTTCGAAAAATACTTCTCCGACAAGCCCGGCCAAGGCTCCTGACGCCGTCGCCCTCCTCACGGCCATTGGCCCATAGCTTTTGTTGAAATTTTGTGCTAATATCCTAGCTGAATCTTGGGTTCTCTTGCAGCAGGGCCATATTGGGCCGGAGCATTCAAAAGACTGTATAAGCCCCTGAAAAATCCCGCCTTTCTGATTTTGGGGAGATCCCAAAACGCGCTGGTGTTCAGGTCCGGTCGGAACGCTCCTGCTTCAGGAAACATCAGATAGGAAATTGGCGCCGCCGGCTCTGTCGGCGGTTTTTCAACGCAAGGGTCACAAATGGCGACGAAATCGAAAAAAAGCGTGACACGAAAGACGGCGGCGAAAAAATCGACGGCCAAGAAAGCCCCACCCCGAAAAACCGCCGCCAGGAATGCGACGGTGAAAACCACCGCTCGAAAGGCCCCTGCCGCTTCGAAAAACGCCACTCAGAAGAAAGCCGCGCCGAAGACAGCCGCCAAGAAAACGGCCACGAAAAAAACCGCTGCAATAAAGGCGACAGCGAAAAAAACCGTGACGAAAAAGACTGTCACCCGGAAATCAACAACCAAACCCGCCGCGAAGAAAGCGACTGTGAAAAGTACTGCGAAAACCCCCACCGCCAAGAAAGCGACCGTAAAAACGACGGCTGCAAAGAAACCAGCCGCCAAAAAAGCGAGCGTCAAAACCACCGCGAAAAAGGCTGCCCCCAAAGCGGCGGTCAAAACCGTAAAAAAACCGGCGCCCGCAAAGCCCGCTGCGGCAAAGAAAGCCGCCCCGGTAAAAAAAGCGGCCGCAAAGAAAGCGACCGCGACCAAGGCGAAGACCACCAAGAAAGTCGCTGCGGAAAAGCCGAAGAAGAAAAAGCTCGCCAATGTTGGCCAGGCGCCGCGCAAGACCACCCTCGCCGCGTCGATTCCGACTCCCACCAGCATTGCGCCGAAGGATACGCCCCAAGCGGATGCGGAGGCCTCTGACAATGCGCCGGCGTCGAAATCCGCTAAACAGGATTTCAAGGTCAATGACAAGATCGTCTACCCGGCGCATGGGGTGGGCAAGATCGTCAGTCTCGAAAAACAGCAGGTCGCCGGCATTCCGATCGAGCTTTTCGTGATCAATTTCGATCAGGAAAAAATGAAATTGCGCGTGCCGACCGGCAAAGCGAAGGCCGCCGGCATGCGTCCCCTTTCCGACGAAAAGACGGTAAAGGACGCAATCGGCACGCTCAAAGGCCGTGCTCGGATCAAGCGCACCATGTGGTCGCGCCGGGCGCAGGAGTATGACGCCAAGATCAATTCCGGCGACATCAAGCTCGTGGCGGAAGTGGTTCGCGACCTTTATCGCGGAGAAGACCAGCCGGAGCAAAGCTATTCCGAGCGCCAATTATTCGAGGCCGCCCTCGACCGCATGGCGCGCGAAGTCGCCGCCGTGCGCAGCGTCGATCTCGGCAAGGCGATCGAGGAACTTGAGGGCGTTTTGAAAAAGAAAACGGCGGCGGCGGCGGCAGCGGCGGCGAACGCCTGACCGCCCCTTGTTTCCAACTTTCTTCAACCAAAAAGCCCTTGTGAAAGCACGGGCTTTTTTTGCAACCGGACCCGCAATGCCGGAAATTTCGGCGGCGTATGCTAACGCTCTCCCCCTTCACCACGCGGCGGCGCGAGCAATTCGATTTGCTTTTGATGCACGAGGTCGATCGATGGGCCGTTTATCTCGTCCACAAACCCGCGCACGCGAATCTTAGCGCCTGCAAGCGCCGCGAGGTCAAGACCGCCCTTCGCCCATAAGCGGCACAGGCGACCCGCAGCGCTGGCGGTAAAGTCAGTGCGATAATCTGCACCGAAATTAAGATAGCAGCGGCTGCGAACCGCATTGGCGTTGGCGACAACGCCTTCGATAAGGTGATAACCGCCGACAGCGCCGCCGGCGGCGAGCGCATCGGCGATCTTGTATGCATCATAGGCCCAAAGCCCTTCATGACTGCGACGCGCCGCCGCTTCCCGCCTCATCAAACGATCGATAAATGCAAGGTCGTCCGTATGCGGCGCCACCCGAACCGCGCCGGCCGAAACGAGCGCTTCCTGAACCGTTTCACCGCCGCCACGGCGTCTCACCGAAACAGTGCGAACGCCCCACCGGGTTTTTGGCGCAACATCCTCAACCGCCAATTCACCTTCGAGCTGTTTTTGCAGTGCGCGCATCGCGGCCTCGAAATAGGCCGGGCGGTCCGGCTTCAGGCTGTAGAGCGGCGGCGCTATGACATCGGCAAGCTGAAATTCCTCATCCCCGAGAATGAAACGGTCGCCGGAAAGCGCCCGCGCCCTGGCGCCGCCACGCGCCCCTTGCGATCCCAGAACGCAAGCGCCCGCATGGACGAGAAAGGCGCGCCGCTTCATCCGGCAACGACCCTCACCTTGGCGCGCGCCGACCGGCCTGCCCCGTCAACGACGACGATATCGTAAAAGCCCGCTTCATCTGGGCGCCAAAGATGCCTGCCGCTGGTCGCCTCGCGCGAAACCGGTTCGCCATTGACATACCAGCGATGCTCATGTGCGCCGCCTCGCGCCGCCAGCGCATAGCCGCGCTGTTCCGCACCAAGATAGATCTCGACGCCATCGCGTGGAAAGACGATGCGCGGCGGCGCCGCCACGGCAGGTCGTTCGAACCGGGCAAGCACCGGCGCCAGCGCGTCCTGCGGCCCATCGCCAAGCGCATCGTGAGCGCCGCCGCGCTGAAGCATGTCGAAAATATCAAACAACAGCGGGGCCGCCGTTCTGCGCCCCGTATGTCCCGGGCGCGGCGCCCCGTCAGCGCGCCCGACCCAAACGATTACTGTGTATTCACCGTCATGCCCGGCGGCCCAGGCATCGCGATAGCCGTATGACGTGCCGGTCTTGAACGCCACCGCCGACGCCTCGCGCGCGAGTGCCGCCGGCGCGCGGCCCTGGAGCGCGGGACTGTCCGCCAGGATTGCGCTGATGCGATGCGCCGTTTCTTCCGAGAACAGACGGTAGGCTGCGCTTGCAACGTCCTTCTCGTCTTCACGCCAGATCAGCGGCTTTACCGCACCGGCATCGCCCAGCGCGGCGTAAAGCGCCGCGAGCTCGCGCGCCGTCACGCCTGCGCCGCCTAATGCGAGCGCAAGGCCCGGCTTGCTGTCCGCCCGTTCGGGCGTACGCAAAGCGACGCCCGCCGATCGCAACAAGGACGCGAAGCGCGCCGCGCCCACCCGGTCCAGCGCGTTCACCGCCGGCACGTTCAGCGAATGCTGGAGCGCTTCGCGCACCCGCACCTCACCGCGAAATCCACGGTCGAAATTTTCCGGCGCGTAATCGCCGAAGGAGCGCGGCATGTCGTCGATCACCGTATCCGCACCCGCATGCCCTTCTTCAAAGGCCAGCGCGTAGATGAACGGCTTCAGCGCGGAGCCCGGCGAGCGCGCAGCCGCCGTCAGATCCATCCAGCCGCCGGGCGCATCAAGACCCGAAGAGCCAATGCTGGCGCGAACCGCGCGCGACTTGTTCTCAACGATCATCAAGGACGCGGTCGCGCCATCATCAAACTGTGCGGCATAATCCGTAAGTAGACTTTCCGCGCGCCGTTGCAGGTCCGCGTCGAGGCTTGCGCGGATTACGCCGCCTCCTCCTTCCGCTGCAAGGTTTCGCGCCGCATGATAGGCGTGGCGCGGCAATAGATGGCGGGTTTGCGGCAACCGCGCGTTTGCCGCTTCCTGCGCCAACCGAGGAGACAACGCGCCCAGCCCCTTCAGTTTTTCCAGAACCGCCGCGCGCGCGGCCCGCGCCGCATCCGGTTTCAAATCCGGACGGCGCGCTTCCGGCGCCTGCGGAAGTGCGATCAGAAGCGCTTGCTCCGCGTCTGTCAGCCGGCCCGGTTCCTTGTCGAAGTAAAGCCGGCTCGCGGCGCGCACACCTTCGATATTCCCGCCATAAGGCGCGAGCGTCAGGTATAGCTCGAGAATTTCCTGCTTTGATAAACGCCGCTCAAGCTGCAAGGCGCGCAGCATTTCGATCGCTTTTGATCCTGGCGTTCTCGGGCGCGGTTCAATCAGCCGCGCCGTCTGCATCGTGATGGTCGAGGCGCCGGAAGTAACGCGGCTCGCGCGCATGGACGCAGCGCCCGCACGCGCTACCGCCAGCAGGTCAACGCCCCAATGCGCATGGAATCTTTTGTCTTCGATGAGGATCAAGCGCTCGATGAAAACTGGGTCAACCTCTTCGAGGCTGACGGCAAAACGCCAGCGTCCCTCGCTTGTAGTAAAGCCGTGCAGCCACGCGCCATGGCGATCGACCACCAGCGGCGAGACGGCCCGCGCCCGATCAATCTGCGGCGGAAAGAGAAGATCGAGCGCTGCAACGAACGCCAAACACGCTAATGCCGCCTTGGAGATCGCGCCGACAACGCCCCCGCCGAAAAATATGAATCGCGCCCATCGTGAGAACGCCAATCCTGCCCCTGCGCTTTCCGCGAAGCGCCGCACGCCGATCAAGCGGCGCAGCAATCTCATTGCGCCGCCGCGATGGTGACGCGCGAAACGCCGGTGCGCGCGAATAGGCCCGGCCGGTACATGTCTTCGACCACCGCGCCGGGCGCGACAAACGCGCCTGGCGTTACCGCGCGGATAACGTAGGCGAGCGTGAAACGCTCCCCGCGCCGGATATCCACCGCGGCAACGAAGCGATCATCACGCGCCTCCGCGACGCGCGGGCGCGAAAGTTCGCCCACCCATTTATAAGGCCCGTTCCGGTCGCGCCCGCCGCCATCTTCAGGTTTCAGGATCGCTTCAATTTCAAAGCCCGCCGGCAACAAATCGGCGATAATCGCAGGGTGCAGGCGCTGATCCGACGCCCGGCCCGAAATCACCACCACCAACCGGTCATTCTGCCGGATTTGCGCAAGATCCGCCGGCCGCCCATCGCGGGTGGCGATGCGTTTGGCGAGGGTAAAGCCTTGCGCCGCCGCTGGCGGCGCCGAAGCCGGCGCGCCTGACACGCTCAGTGAACGGAAAATCTGCCCCTCGCCGTCATTACGATAAGCAAGGCCATCCGCGATCTCCGATGCCCCCGGCGTGAATGACGGCGCCGGCGGCAAATTGGCGAGCGCAACCCCGCCAACCGATAGGGCCACTGGCCCGCCCTCGCGCAGCAGCGCTTGCGCCGCCAGCAAGGTAAAGGCTTTTTCTTGCGTATGCATGGCGCCCGGCTCTTTCATCACCGTGGTGAAGGTTTCAGCAATGGCTTCGGTCTTGTCAGCTTGTCCGGCTTCGACGGCCAGCGCGAGGACGCCGGCGGTGTCGCGCAAGCTCGTTTGATAATAATCGCCGCGATTCTGCCAGCCGAAGGCGGCGACCGCTTTTTCAAAGGCGCTGCTCGCCCGGGCGCGATCGCCCATAAAGGCGAGCGCCGCGCCGATATGCGCGCGAGCAAGCGGGCTCGGCGTTTCATCGAGCAGCGCATCATGGAAATAGCGCAAATCCGACAGATCGGCCTGGCCGGCGCGCGCCAGCACATAAAGCGCATAGGCCGCCGACCGCCGGCGCAGATGTTCGCGCGTATCGTTGTTGCCGTTGAAATCCGCAACGCTTGTCTGGTAGCTTGCCAAATACCAGCGATCGACGCGGGCCATCTCCTGCAATGACGAATAAGCGCGCGCCAGCGCTGCTTCCGGCACCGCATAACCTTCCGCCTTGGCGCGATAGAGAAAATCCGTCACATAAGCGCCAAGCCATGGCGATGCCCAGCGATCGCCGACACGCCACAAGCCAAAGGCGCCGTCCGTACTCTGACGGTCAAGCAATGTATTTATTGCTGATTGCACGCGCGGGCGCACCTGGCGCTCCGGTCCGCGGCCGATTTCACCGCCCAGCACGTCAACGAATAATAGCGGCATCGCCGAACTGGTCAGCTGTTCGGAGCAACCGTAAGGGTAGCGGAAAAGCGCATCGAGCAACGGTCCCGGCTCCACCCCGCGCAGGCGTGAGAAGGAGACCGCGACTTCCGCCGAGCCTGGAACAAAAGGTTCCGTCACTGTTTGCGTGAGCCGGAAAGTCTCGCCGGGATCCAGTGCGGCGGTCCTGACCTCCGTTATCGGAAAATAAGGCGTACGCGACTGGATCGGATAAGCGCGTGAGACGGCGAACCCGTCCGGCCCCTCGACCTTCAGATTGACCGCGCCGACGCCGACCTCGCCAGCCGCAAAGCTGAACGCTCTGGTCTGCTTTTCGCCGCGCGCCAGCGTGACAGTTTCACGCGCGGCAAGGCCTACCGGTCCCTCGCCGGAAAGCGAGATCACATAATCGCCCGCCGCGCCCTCGACATTGTCGATCAGCAAGGTCGCGGTCGCGCTGTCGCCTGGCGCAATGAAGCGCGGCAGCGCAAGCTCAGCGGGCACAGGATCGCGCACGGTCAGCGGCTTCGACGCGCTGCCGAGCTTGTCTTTCGACCAGGCCACCGCCATAAGCCGCAATTCGCCATTAAAGTCCGGAACCTCAATCGGCACGCGGGCCTTGCCGTCCTCGCCGACCGTCACCGGCCCGGAAAACAGCGCCACGGATTTCGTCGGCACGACGGTCAACCCCTCGCCGCCCAACTGATCGCCGCCAAATCGCGCCGGCGCGCCGAGATTAGCGTTCAAAATTCGTCCGTAATCATCGCGGAGCGCAACGCCGAGGCGCTTTTTGCCGTAATAATGCGCCACCGGATCGGGCGATGAGAATTTCGTAATTCGCAAGATGCCTTCATCCACCGCCGCGAGCGTCATCATCACGCTCGCACCCGGCGCGGCGCCGGATATCGTCACCGGCAGACCGAGGCGCTGGCGCGGCCGAAAAACATCCGGCTGGTCGATCGCCACCTCGAGTTTGCGCGCCTTCATGTCGAACGGAACATAGGTCGCGGCCATCGCCCGGCGCGGCGCCGGCTGGTTGCGCGCATCGCGCGGCGTGACGACGCTCGCTAGGACGTAAAAGCCCGCGCCCCAATCCTCGTCAGTATCGATGATGATCTCGCGACCGCCTGCACCGACCTTCATCCGCTGCACGCGATGCACCCGGTCCGTGGCGATAGCGATCGTCGCCTCGCCTTCATAAGGCGAGTTGAGAAACAGCCGCGCGCGCGAGCCCGGCGCCACCGCGTCATTCTGCAGCGTCACCGCAGCCTGGTCCGGCGTATCCGCCCCCGCCGCATGCGAGCGCCAACCCACATAAAAGCGAATATCGCTTGTCGCCTTGCCGCCGGCTTCGGTGACCGCCAAGCGATACGTGCCCGGATCAACGCGCTGGTTAACCAATGCTGCAAACTGTTGCGGCCCGGTCTTGCCGCGTCCTTCAGCCACCAGCACATCGCGGAAAGAACGCCGCCAGCGCCACTGGCCGTTTTCACGATACCAGTCGAACCAGTAATCTTCTTCGACGAGACGCCATTCAAGCTCGCCATCGACTGGCTGGCCTTGCCAGTCAAGCAGCACCGCGTTGACCGCCACATCCTCATCCCGGCCAAAGCCGCTACCGTCGCTCGCGAGCTTAACGCCCACATAATGATCGTCAGGCCGTACCGGAATGCGCGCGGATTCACGCACAACGCGCCCGCCCGGCTCGACAACGCCGACAACAAGATCCGCGCGCATCGGCGCGCCGTAATCTTTCGGCGCGTCATCGACTTTCAGCACGACGCTCGCTGCGCCCTCCGCATCGGTCACGGTTTTAGGCAGCGTGATGAAGCGTTCGTCGAACCGCCCGTTCACCGGCCCAAACCGATAGCCTGAAAAATCTGGAAACGGATTTGGATCGAGCCGCAGGCGCGCTTCCGCCTCGACCGCAAGACCGCTCGCCGGCGCGCCGTAAAGATAGCGGCTCGAAACTTCAAGCTCGCGCGCCTCACCCGGCCGGATCGGCGTTTTTTCGTCGCCTTCGATTTTCACCTCAAGGCGCTGCGGCACGAAATCCTCGACCGAGAATTGCGCCGCGCCGACAAGACCGTCCAAGCCGTCCGCCGCGACTTCGATGCGCCAGTGCCCGCGCGCGGCGGAGGCCGGCACATCATAGGCAAATGAGAAACCGCCCACGGAAAGTTTTTCAAAACGCCTCGTCAGGGCTTCGGTCGCATTTGGCCGGCGGATCGTCACCGTCAATGGCCGGTCATCGATGGCGCGCCCTGCATCGTTGCGCAGCAGGCCCGAAACATGGACCGTCTCGCCCGGCCGGTAAATGCCGCGATCGAGATACACGAATGCGTCAATTTTGGGTGGCGCAGCACGCCCGCCCACATCGCGGTCCGACAGATCAAGCGGCGCACGCGTCAAATCGAGCGCGGCGAAATCGTCCTGCGGGCCGTACGCCATCAACATGCGCGGCGTTAATGGATAGTCGCCATTGGTCGCCGCCCCCTGGAAACGCGCGCGACCATCCGCATCGGTGATCGCGGTGGCGAGAATATCATTATTCGCGGCGATCAGGCTCAGCTTGACGCCGGAATGCGCCCGCGCGGTCGCGATCGAACGGACGATTACGTCAATGCCGTCGGCGCCCGAATAGGTTGTCAACGCCATATCGGTGAAGACGATCCACCGCCAGGCCTGCGCCGTGCGATATTCATCAGCACCGGGAGAGACATCTTTGATATGCAAAAAATACGCGCCGGGTTTCAGTTCGCCAAGCGCAGCGCCGAGGGCGAACACGCTGGTCGTCATTTCATTGCGCGCGCCCGGCGTTTCGATCTCGCCCGACCACAATTTGACGCCGACATCCTTGCCGTCTTCTTCATCCCAGACATAAGCGTAACGGTCTTCGCCTGTGGCCTCGCCGGCGACGATGTTCTTGCGCGCCAGCGAACGGTCCGAAACCCGGTAAACGCTAATCTCAAGCTTTTCGACATTGACTGTTTCAATACCGACGCCATCGGCCTCAAGCCGCGGAAGGATGACGCCGTCGCCGGCGAAACCCGCATAGGCCGGCTTGTCGCCAAAAGCGACAGTAAGACTGTCGGCGCGCGCGAGCCGGTCCCCGCCCCGCCCCGGCAGCCCGGCGCGCAAACGCACCTGATACTCCTTGTCGAACTCAAGGCCGACAAGGCACAGCGAAGTTCCGTCAACCTCGAAGGCGACGCCAGCCTCAGGCGTCACCCGCACATAATCCGCGTAATTGACATCGCCGCTATCATCGAGACGGCGCGTGAACTGCAGACAGGCTTTTGGCGCATCCGCGCCAGTGTCGAGGCGCAGCCGGCGATAGGCAAAGGCGTCATCCGTCGGTCCCGCCGGCCGGGGCGCGTCCTCGCCGCGCGGCGTCTGGAACGGATGGCGGGCCGTACGCGCTGGCGCCTCGCCGCCGATCGCTTGTTGCAGCGCCGGCGCGCCGCGCCCACCCGCTTCGGGCGCGACCGCCCGCCCGATGAACAACCCCGCGGCGAACGCCGCCAATACTCCGCCCGCGATAAACGCCGCCTGCCGTCGCGCCATGAACCCTCTCCCGTCTTCACGCCCGCCAAATCAGAATGTTGCGGGCAATTATGGCGGTTAATCAACACAAGGAAAACGATTCCGCGTCGAATCAGTGATTTTCCGGCGCCGATCGCCGAAAGCCGGTTTAGCTGCGCCGCAAAATTGGATAAGGTCGCCGCCCAGCCGCGCGTCCCCGTAGCTCAGCAGGATAGAGCATCAGATTCCTAATCTCCCGACCTATATATAATATTCTCCATAAGAACGTAAAATCATACATAATATCAATATGTTGTAAATTTACTTGCCTCGTTTTGATCGCCATTTTATCATTACACATAGCTTACACATTTTCGCACTTTTGAGACGATCATGGCAGACCACACGATTATGGGCGGAAAAGTCCACGTTTATAAACGCGGACGAAGCCGATACTGGCAGTGCTCCACCTACATCGCCGGTAAGAACCGGCGTGTCAGCACCAAGCAGGAGAGCTTGGCGCAGGCAAAGGACTTTGCCGAAGATTGGTATCTGGACCTTCGCGGAAAGAACAATCGCGGCGAGCTGAAATCTGAAAAGACATTCAAGCAAGCCGCCGAGCAGTTTCTACGCGAGTACGAGGTCATCACCGAAGGTCAACGCCACCCCGGTTATGTCGAAGGACATGAGCGTCGGCTCAAGCTCCACCTTGTCCCCTTCTTCGGAGACAAGGGACTATCCGAAATCACTCCTGGCCTTGTGCAGGAGTACCGCATCTCCAGACTGAATCCAGACAACAAGCCAATCGAAAAGCCGTTCAAACAGGCGGTTCGCCAGTTTGAAAAGGAATACGGCTTTCGCAGCAATGACCGTACGGAACGCGAAGCCGAGTTCCGCCTTGAAACCGTGAAAAAGCACATCGTTCCCTATTTCAGCGACGCAGTTGCATCCACCGTCACATCCAAGGCTATCGAGAAATACCGCGACTACCGGATTTCGGAGATAGATCAGGAACCCGCCATCGCCGCAAAGATGGTGGACCGGGAACTAGGCGCGCTTGGCGAAATGCTACGCTGGATGAAACAGCGCAGCAGGCCGCCGTCCAAGAGCACGATGCACCACGAGATCGTGACGCTTCGGCAGGTCATAAAGACCGCCATCCGCCACGGCTGGCTCGCACACCTGCCCGACTTCTCGCCCCCTTACCGGAAGGCCGAGAAGATTGCCCACCGCGCGTGGTTCTCGCAGGAAGAATACCGGAAGCTCTACGAGGCGTCCCGCGCCCGCACCCAACAATTCAAGGGCACGGCAAGGGCGTGGCCCAACGAGCAGTTGCACGACTACATCCTGTTCATGGCGAATACCGGCATGCGTCCGGATGAAGCCAACACGCTTGAGTTTCGCGACGTGGAGATCGTCGAGGACGAAGGAACCGGCGAAACGATCCTACTGATTTCAGTTCGGGGAAAGCGCGGTGTCGGCTATTGCAAGAGCATGGCGAATGCCGTGCGGCCGTTTGAGCGGCTGCGCGACAGGCTTCGGCCTGCATCGGATGACCAGACCGACGATGACGACACAGAAACCAGTTCGGAAGAACGGGGCTGGCGGAAACCTAAGCCGACCGACCTTGTTTTCCCCGCCAATCACAAGAAGCAATTCAACGCCATTCTCGAAGAGAATGACCTCAAATTCGACCGCGAAGGCAGCAGGCGGACGGCCTACAGCCTGCGTCATACCTATATCTGTTTCCGGCTCCTCGAAGGTGCCGACATCTACCAGATCGCCAAGAACTGCCGCACCAGCGTCGAGATGATCGAGAAATACTATGCCTCGCACATCGCCACGACGCTCGATGCGTCAGCGATCAATGTGCGAAGGCCGAAGCGCAAAAATCAAAGCAAGGAAGACGACTCCGGCAAAAGGCCGGAGGCTTAATCCCCTTCTCTCACCCGTCAGGCTCGGAAGGCACCTTTAAGAGCCGTCAGGGCCAGCCCGTGGGGCGTTAGGGGCCTGGACGGGCAAAGGCCACCACCTATCTATCGTCCGGCAGCGGACACTTGCGGTGTGCCTTATTTCAGGCTGAGAGGGTAGCCGTTCAGCCGTCCGAGCCAGCCCGTGGGGCGTTAGGGGCTCGGGACACCTGAATAACTCTTTTGAGCTTATGACCTCCATTCAGGCAAGCCATCGAGCTCGGCAGCTAGATGGTAAGCCCAAGACATCGAACGGGAATTCACGAAGATCGTGCCCTCGATCAAACAGAGCGGCCCCGCGATAAAGGCACCGATCCGGAAAGCCTCCAAAGTGCCAATGCGTTCCTCCAATTGCGCCCCAAATTGACGGCAACCGCCACCCAACCAACCCTGCGCGGATTGGATATGCACCCGCGCTTCGTCGCCGGAACGGGTAGGCATTACCATTGTTATCTCCGCAATTTTCCCGTATTTTCTCATTGGGAATCTTGCGCGCAGGAACGCCATGCAGACCGACATTATGACCATCCAAGAGGTGGCGGAGTATCTCAAGCTCAACCAGAAGACCGCCTATAGGTTGGCGTCTGAAGGCGAGATACCCGGTTTTAAAGTTGGCGGTTCGTGGCGGTTCAAACGACAGGACATCGAACGCTGGATTGCCCAGAGGACAAAGACGCAGAAAGATAAAAGCTAATGGCGATCAAGAAGACCGAACTCTATTCCTCTCTCTGGGCAAGCTGCGACGAGCTGCGCGGCGGAATGGATGCCTCTCAGTACAAGGATTACGTCCTTACGCTGCTCTTCGTAAAATACGTTTCTGACAAATACGCTGGGGACCCGAATGGCCTAATCGTCGTTCCTGAAGGCGGCTCATTCGATGAAATGGCAAAGCTCGGCGGCGACACAAACATCGGCGAAAAAATCAACATCATCATCAAGCGCCTTGCTGAAGAGAACGACCTTCGCGGCGTCATCGACATCGCCGACTTCAATGACGAGGACAAGCTCGGCAAAGGCAAGGCGATGGTGGATCGCCTATCCAAGCTGATCAAAATTTTCGACAGCCTCGATCTAAGCGCCAACCGGGCCGAAGGCGATGATCTGCTTGGCGACGCCTACGAGTATCTTATGCGCCACTTCGCGACGGAGTCGGGCAAATCCAAGGGGCAGTTCTACACGCCCGCAGAGGTTTCCCGCATTCTCGCTAAGGTCATCGGCATTTCGAAAGAGACCAGCCAGGACGAGACAGTTTACGACCCGACCTGTGGCTCGGGCTCGCTCTTATTGAAAGTGGCGGATGAATCCCCGCGCGGCATGTCGCTCTTTGGCCAGGAGATGGATAACGCCACCGCAGCCTTGGCCAAGATGAACATGATCCTGCATAGCAGCCCGACCGCGCAAATCTGGCAGGACAACACGCTATCCGAACCCTATTGGAAAAATGCCGATGGCAGCCTGAAGGCCTTTGACTATGCCGTCGCCAATCCGCCGTTCTCCTTCAAAGCCTGGAGTTCTGGCGTCTCGGTCGAGGACGATCCCTATAAGCGATTTGAATACGGCACACCACCAGAGAAAAATGGCGATTACGCTTTTCTCCTTCACATCATCAAATCACTAAAATCCGATGGTAAGGGCGCGGTGATCTTGCCCCATGGTGTTCTTTTCCGTGGAAACGCGGAGGCCACGATCCGGCGCAATCTGGTCAAGCAGGGATTCATCAAAGGCATCATCGGCCTGCCGCCGAACCTGTTTTATGGTACCGGAATCCCCGCCTGCATCATCGTGATCGACAAGGCGGCGGCAAAGCCGAAGAACGACATTTTCATGATCGACGCTAGCAAGGGCTTTATTAAGGACGGCAACAAAAACCGTCTACGCAGTCAGGATATTCACAAGATCGTCGATGTCTTCAACAAGCGGTTGGTGATTGATCGTTACTCCCGCCTAGTGCCTTTCGAAAAAATTGAAGAGAACGACTTCAACCTGAATATCCCACGATACGTGGATTCATCCGAACCCGAGGATATCCACGATCTGACGGCGCATATGAATGGCGGAATCCCGAACACCGATATCGACGCGTTAAAGCCATATTGGGATGTATTTCCCTCGCTTCGTGAAACGCTGTTTGGGCCGAACGGGCGCGACAATTACAGCGACGCAAAAATACCGGCAGACGAGGTCAGGCAAACCGTGCTCGCGCACGAAGAGTTTGAGGCTTTCCGCAAGAATGCGCTCACCCCTTTCGCAGAGTGGAAAGCGCACTACCTAGATCGGCTCCGCGCCATCGAGATTGGGGATGGCCCGAAAGACCTGATCTTCGATCTGTCAGAGAACCTACTTTCCCGCTATGCCGAGCCGCCTCTAATTGACCGGTATGACGTGTACCAGCTTCTCATGAACTATTGGTCGGAGACCATGCAGGATGATGTCTACATCCTCGCGCAAGATGGCTGGGCAGCAGGCAATGTCATCCGCGAGCTGATTCCGGCCAAGGATAAAAACGGCAAGAATGTTTACAAGGAGGAGCACGACTTTGAGTTCAAGAAAGTCCGCTATAAGAGCGATCTTGTCCCGCCACAGCTCGTCATCAACTGCTTCTTCGCCGAAGATCAGCAAAATCTAGACAGCCTTCAGGCCGCCCACGACGAGGCCAGCCAAACGCTGGAGCAGTTTGTTGAGGACAATAGCGGCGAAGAAGGCCTGATCGAAGACGCCAAGAACGATAAAGGTAAAGTCAGCCAGAAATCTGTGAAGGAATGTCTCGATAAGGCCGTCGATCAAGATGAGATTGCCGCGCTCAAAAAATGCATGACGCTGATAAAGGCGGAAGCCGCTGCAAAGAAGGCTGTAAAGGACGCAAAGAATAAGCTCGACGCCAAAGTCTTCGCGAAGATCAAGGTACTGAGCGAGGAGAACATTCGCACGATTGTGATCGAGGACAAATGGCTAGCGACCTTGCAGAGCGACATCGACAGCGAGATTGAGCGCGTCACCAACAAACTGGTCAATCGCTTGAGGACGCTGGAAGAGCGCTACGCCACTCCCATGCCAAAATTGTCAGAGCGTGTCGGAGAACTAACCAGCAAAGTGGATGGCCACCTCAAAGCAATGGGGGTGTCATGGTAAATCCAGGTCCCCACGAGATCGACGAAATCAGAGCTCCGGATGGCTGGGAGCTGCTATACATCGGCGAACACTTTGAGTTCAAGAATGGTTTGAATAAGGCAAAAAAGTATTTTGGTCACGGTACGCCCATCATAAATTATATGGACGTCTACAAATACCCAGGGCTTTTCCTATACCAAATCGTCGGTAAGGTCGATGTCAATTCGGAAGAGAAACGTGCGTATTCAGTAAGAAAAGGCGACGTATTTTTTACCCGCACATCAGAGACTCCTGAGGAGATCGGGATAGCGTCTGTCCTTATCGATGATGTCGAGGATGGTGTGTTTAGTGGGTTTGTGCTCAGAGCGCGCCCAAATACCAATGCTTTCAACAACGATTTTAAAAAATACTGCTTCTCATCCAGTGCGGTTCGCAAACAGATACAATCAACTAGCTCTTACACAACGCGAGCGTTGACGAATGGTCGTTTGCTTTCTCAAGTAGTCGTCCCTGCGCCTATCGATATCGAAGAACAAAAGGCCATCGCGGAGGTTTTGTCGGACGTCGATGCTCTGATAGAACATCTCGAAGCGCTGATCGCGAAAAAGGGCGATATCAAAACCGCCACGATGCAGCAGCTTTTCGCAATAGATGATAGCTCTAACATCACTGAATTCGGGAAAGTTTGCAGTTTGCGAAAAACACGATGTGCGCCAGCCTCAGCTCCAGAGGGTTCAAAAAGCATCGAACTTGAGCACATCCAGGCCGAAACGGGAATTGTATTAGATAAAACTCCAATGCTTGAGCTGGTTTCTCTGAAGTCCTCTTATAAGCAGGGCGATATTCTTTTCGGAAAATTGCGATCTTATCTCCGGAAGTTTCACTTAGCCCAAGATTCAGGATACTGCTCGACCGAAATCTGGGTGATCGTGCCCGATAAGGATGTTGTCGAGCCCGAATACTTATACAACGTGGTTCAAACGAACCGTTTCATCGAAGCAGCTAGCGAAGCTTACGGAACACACATGCCAAGGGCTGACTGGGGCGTTGTATCGGAATTCAAAATGAAGCTTCCTTCTTCTCTAAAAGAACAGAAAAAGGTGGCTAGTGTGCTAATGGACATGGAAAAAGAGATAAATGAATTGCGTAATCAAAGCGTCAAACTTCAAGGCATAAAGCAAGGTATGATGCAGGAACTCCTTACGGGGAGGACGCGCCTGATATGACGCCGGTGAAAAGCTATTATCGCATTATGTTGGGGCGCGGAAGCATGCACGCCCAGGAATGCTATGATGGCGAATTCATCGGCACGCATTTTGGCTTCGATTTCGATCTGTCTGGCGAGCTGCCGGACGACTGGCGTGCCTTTAATGCCAAGTACCGTGAGGTTTATCTCAAGAATCACCCTGATAAATCAAAGGTAGCCGCTGGCCTTGCGTGCGGCGCTGTTTGGTCGATCTGCAAGGGGATTAGGAAAGGCGACATCGTGCTTTGCCCTAATGGACAGGGGCAGTATTGGGTTGGTGAAGTCGCCGGTGATTACTATTACGAAGCCGATACCTTCTTCCCCCACCGCCGCAAGGTGGCGTGGCTGCCATTTCTGATCGAACGCTCGGCTATGTCGCAGAGCCTTCAGAATTCGACAGGCTCAATCGGCACGGTATCTACCATCACCAAACATGCCGAGGAGATCGAGTCCTTCATCGGAGGGCACACACGCCCTCAATTAATCGCAACCGACGAATTGGTCGAAGACGCATCCGAATTTGCTCTCGAAAAACACCTCGAAGATTTCCTCGTCCAAAACTGGTCATCGACCGAACTGGGCAAGACGCACGATGTGTACGAGGTCGATGGCGAACTCGTGGGCCAGCAATTCCCCAGCGATACCGGTCCAATCGATATCCTCGCCATCAGCAAAGACCAAAAAGAGCTCCTGGTCATTGAGCTGAAAAAGGGACGCGCCAGCGATGTCGTGCTCGGGCAAGTCCAACGCTATATGGGCTATGTCCAGGATGAGCTGACCGAGAACGGGCAGAAAGTGCGCGGGATTATCATTGCTCTGGATGACGATTTGCGTTTGCGCCGTGCTCTGAGCGTGACAAACAATATCGATTTTTACCGCTATCAAGTGAATTTTAAGTTGTTCAGGGGGTAGCATGGCGAAGATCGGTCAAAAAGAAATCGCCACGCAAAAGCGCATCATTAAGCTTTTTGTTGATGATCTGAAATACACCTATCTCGGCGACTGGAAGGACCGCGAAGACAACGGCAACATTGAGGTCGAACATCTCACCACCTGGCTGAAAAAGAGCGGCGTCAGCGAGGCCCTGATTGGCCGCACGCTGCGCGAACTGGACCAAGCCGCTGCTCTTGGTGAAGGTAAAAACCTCTACGACGCCAATAAGGCCGTCTACAGCCTATTGCGTTACGGCGTGAAGGTGAAAGAAGGTGCTGGCGAGCAGAATGTCACTGTCCAACTAATCGACTGGGATCATCCAGATAAGAACGACTTTGCCGTTGCCGAGGAAGTCTCGGTGCGCGGCGAGAACAAGAAACGCCCCGACCTTGTTCTTTATGTAAATGGGATCGCGCTCGGCGTCATCGAACTCAAACGCTCCAGCGTCTCCATCGGTGAAGGCATCCGCCAGAATCTCGATAACCAGAAAAAAACATTCATCCGAAACTTCTTCACCACCATGCAATTGGTCATGGCGGGTAACGATACTGAGGGGTTGCGCTACGGCACCATCGAAACGTCAGAAAAGCACTACTATCAATGGAAAGAACAAATCGAGCATGGGTATGAGCACTTGCTCGACTTCCATCTCTCATGCCTTTGCAGCAAAGACCGCTTTCTGGAAATAATCCACGACTTCATCGTCTTCGACGCAGGCACAAAAAAGACCGGCCGCCACAATCAATATTTTGGCGTGAAAGCCGCGCAGGAATACGTGGATCGCCGTGACGGCGGTATTATTTGGCACACTCAGGGCTCCGGTAAGAGTCTGACAATGGTTTGGCTCGCCAAGTGGATACGCGAACATATCGAAAGCTCTCGCGTGCTCGTTATTACCGACCGCACCGAGCTTGATGATCAGATTGAAAAAGTCTTTCTGGGAGTTGATGAGCAGATTTACCGAACTGGGAGCGGCAAAGACCTCATCAGCACCCTCAACAAAAGTCATGAATGGCTGCTGTGTTCACTGGTCCATAAATTTGGACGCCATGATCACAAGAACGATGATGACGATGATGAAACGGCGGCGGACGAATTTATTGCTGAGTTGCAGGCCAGCTTGCCAAGGGATTTCCACGCCAAAGGTGAAATCTTCGTGTTCGTCGATGAGTGCCACCGCACGCAATCGGGTAAATTACACGCTGCGATGAAAAGCATATTGCCGAAAGCCACTTTCGTTGGCTTTACAGGGACGCCATTACTCAAAAAAGATAAGCAAAAAAGCATCGAAATCTTCGGCCCTTATATCCACACCTACAAATTCGACGAAGCGGTAGAGGACGGGGTGGTTCTCGATTTGCGCTATGAGGCTCGGGACATTGATCAATTTCTGACCTCAGAGGAGAAGGTCGATAAGTGGTTTGATCTAAAAACGCGCGGCCTGTCCGACATGGCGCGCGTACAACTCAAACAAAAATGGGGCACCATGCAAAAGGTGCTCTCCAGCCAAGACCGGCTTGAGCAGATCGTCAACGACATCCTGATGGATATGGAGACCAAGCCTCGTCTAATGGATGGGCGCGGTAATGCCATGTTGGTTTGCTCCAGCATTTATCAGGCGTGCAAAATCTACGACCTGTTCAGCAAGACCGACCTTGCGGGAAAATGCGCAATCATCACCAGCTATCAGCCTTCCCCTGCCGATATTAAAGGGGAAGAAAGTGGAGAAGGACTTACAGAGAAGCTGAACCAGTACAGCATCTACCGGCGAATGCTCGCTGACCATTTTGAGCTGCCTGAAGACGAGGCGATGGGGAAAGTTGAAGAGTTCGAGAAGCGCGTTAAAGAGCGTTTCAAAAAAGAACCCGGTCAGATGCGATTGCTTATCGTGGTCGACAAGCTCCTCACCGGTTTCGACGCGCCGTCAGCGACCTACCTTTATATCGATAAGGCCATGAAAGATCATGGTCTCTTCCAGGCCATATGCCGTGTGAATCGCCTTGATGGAGACGACAAGGAATACGGCTACATTATTGACTACAAAGACCTCTTCAACCGCTTGGAGGGGGCTATTGGGGACTACACGAACGGGGCGTTTGACCAGTACGATGCAGCCGATGTTGCCGGGATACTCACGAACCGCGTCGAAAAGGGAAAAGAGCGGCTTGATGAGGCACTAGAAGCGGTGAAAGCGATCTGCGAATCCGTCATGCAGCCGCGCGGCCAGAAAGAGTTTTACGACTATTTCTGCGGGGACGTCGCCGATAAGAATGCTGCAGCCGAGAATGAACCAAAGCGAGTGGCACTGTACAAGTCTGTGGCGGCGCTCTTGAGAGCTTACGCAAACCTTGCCAATGAGATGGAGGATGCAGGGTACACGCCGGAACAGATCGAAGCGATAAAGGCCGATGTTCAGTACTACGACAAAATGCGCGACGAAATTAAGATGCGGAGTGGCGATTATCTGGACATGAAGCAATACGAGCCAGCAATGCGGCATTTGCTCGACACTTACATCCGTGCTGACGAAAGCAACGTAGTCGCGGACTTCGAAGAGCTGGGCCTTATCAACCTGATTGTTAAACAGGGGATGGGCGCTCTGGATACAATGCCGGACAGTATCAAAGACAATGAAGAAGCAATGGCCGAGACAATCGAAAACAACATTCGCAAGGTCATTATTGACGAGCAGTCCGTCAACCCGAAATACTATGAACGTATGTCGGAACTCCTCGATGCGCTTATCGGAGAGCGCAGGCAGCAGGCGCTTGACTACAAGAAGTATCTCGAAAAAGTCAAAGAGCTTTGCTCTCAGGTAGTAAATCCAGGCGGCATCAATTCTGCCGCTTACCCAACTACTATGAACACTCCCGCCAAGAAGGCGTTGTACGACAACCTTGGTGAAGATCAGGTGCTTGTAACAAAGATCGATACGGTCGTGCGTCACACAAAAAAGGCTGATTGGATTGGCAGCCGGATCAAGGAGCGCGAGGTTCGTGGTGCCCTAATTCGCGAGCTGGGGACTTACGATCTTAATATCGATGAAGTGATGGAATTGGTGAAAAGTCAGTATGAATATCAGTAGCCATCACATCAGCGTTTCTAACATCTCCGTCGAGGTGGTTCGCAAACCCATCAAGAACTTGCATTTGGCTGTCTATCCGCCTGACGGACGTGTGCGCGTTGCAGTCCCTAGCCACATCAGCGATGACAATGTGCGTTTAGCAGTGATTTCGAGACTTGGATGGATCAAGAAACAGCAAGCTGATTTTGCGGCACAGCCACGGCAGTCCGAACGCGTCTATATTTCCGGCGAAACTCATTACTTGTGGGGACGGCGCTACATCCTAAACGTACACTGGCGTCACGGGCGGCACGAATTGTTCGTTAAGAACAACAAGGTTTTGGACCTGTATGTCAGACCTGGAACGTCTACGGAAAATCGAGCATTGGTGGTCAACGAGTGGTATCGCGCCGAGCTCAAAGCCAGGGTACCAGAGCTACTGGAAAAATGGGCGCCGAGAGTCGGCAAAGCGCCGCCCATGTGGGGCGTCAAGAAGATGCGGACAAAGTGGGGAAGCTGTAACGCTGATAGCGGCCGGATTTGGCTGAACCTCGAACTCGCAAAGAAGTCACCAGAATGCATGGAATACATTCTCTTGCATGAGCTCATTCACTTACACGAACGTCATCATAACGATCGGTTCCGAGCGTATTTTGATCGCCTGATGCCGCAATGGCGACTTTATCGCGACAAGCTAAAATCCGAACCACTTGCCCATGAAGATTGGTCGTATTGAAGGTTAAGGGCCAACCTCTCAGCGTACTCCATGAAAAATCGGCGGTTTCCCTAGAATCGATATGACTTGTCATGGATATGCGGACAGCACCGTGCTCTTTCTTCCGGGCGCGTCCGGCTGCGCCGGATCGGGCTGTCGTGAACCAAGCCCCGGCAATGCTGGGTCTTGGCCCTCCGGCTTCCATCCCTCGCGCATATAGGCGGCTGCGCCGCCTCTGTTGAGCGGCCTTTGGCCGCTTCTTTTTTTTGTCTTTTTTTGGGGCCTGCGGCCCCTTGGCCGTCAAGGCCAGGCCCTCCGTTTCTCTGCGGGCGTCCGCCGGGGTTTCCCCAACCTTCCGTCCACTTCGTTGCCGTGCAGGTCGGGTGATCCCCCTCCCACGGCGGACGGCCTGTGACGGCCTCACCCCGCTCATTGCCGCGTGGCTAGTTCGGTTGCAGCAGCAGCGCAACCGCGACTAACCAAAAGGAGAAAAGGCAATGAAAGCTGATGTCTATACCCGTATCACTGACAAGATCGTCTCTGACCTTGAGCAAGGTGTTCGTACATGGCTCAAGCCATGGAACGCCGAGCACGCAGCCGGGCGGATCACACGACCGCTACGCCATAACGGACAGCCCTATAACGGCATCAACATTTTGATGCTGTGGGCGACCGCCGTTGAGCGTGGCTTTGCCGCGCCCATCTGGATGACCTATCGGCAGGCCATCGAGCTTGGCGCGCATGTGCGCAAGGGCGAGAAAGGCTCTTTGGTCGTCTATGCAAACACCATCACCCGCACCGAGCTTGATGTGGACACCGGCAAGGAGGAAGAGCGGGATATTCCGTTCATGAAGGGCTATTCCGTTTTTAACGTCGAACAGGTCGAGGGATTGCCCGCGCATTTCTATGCCGTGGCCGAGCCGCAGCTTGATCCCGTCGAGCGCATCGACCATGCGGAGGCATTCTTTGCCGCAACCTCTGCCGATATCCGGCATGGCGGCAATCAGGCGTATTACGCTCTGGGTTCCGATCATGTGCAGATGCCGCCCTTTGAGGCGTTCCGCGATGCCGAGAGCTATTACGCCACCCTGGCGCATGAGATGTCCCACTGGACGCGACACCCTAAGCGCCTTGACCGCGACTTTGGCCGCAAGCGCTTTGGCGATGAAGGTTACGCCATGGAAGAGCTTGTTGCCGAGCTTGGCTCTGCCTTCCTTGCCGCTGATCTTGGCATTACCCCCGAGGTTCGCGAGGATCACGCCGCCTATATCGGCTCGTGGCTCAAGGTGTTGAAGAACGACAAGCGCGCGATCTTCACCGCCGCCGCTCATGCCCAGCGCGCCGCAGACTTCCTCAACGGCCTGCAAACAGAAAATGACGATCGGGCCGCCGCTTAGGCGGCCCTTTTTCCCGCCCGACCCAACCCCTGAATTTTCGGGCCGGGACATGCCCGGCCCGATGGCATTTCACGGTATTCGCAAAATGCAAATTCACCGCTCACGGTTTCGCGGCATAGGCTCCGGCGCTCTGGCGACGCCTGCGCCACGGTGCGCCGGTTGCCACCGGCGGTACCGTTCTTGTTGGCGACGGTTGCGTCATCGGTTTCGTTGCCGGTGTCTGTGCTGGCTGCATTGCCTTGCGCTGCGCCTCGGGTAGGGAATCGAGCACTGATGCCCGTGCCTCTTCATCCGACCACGCTAACCGCTCGGTGTCCTCGTGGCTGACTGTCCGCCGTGCGCGGCGGAGCAACTCATCCGTTTTGAACGGGTTCGTGCCTTCGCTTGCCAATACCTGTAGCTCCAGCAACTCGTTCTGGTCCGTCGGATCAAACAGCACCTGGGCTGTGATGCTGCGCTCGCCGACCTTTATGCGGTGTTTTCGGTCGTAGCGACTCGACTGAAACACACCCTCATGCCAGCGGATCACATCGCCCTCGATGAACTCCGCCCCGCAGACCACCCATGTCTGCCCGGTCATGAGATGCTCTGCTCGACCTGTTCCGCCGTGACCGGCGGTGCAACAGCGGGCGTGCCCACGGTCCCGCGCATTTGCTCCGAGACGACGTGGACGCCGCGCAGATCGGCATCATCCACACACATCCCCTCAAGATAGGCCGTGCGGAAGTCCACCCCGTCGAGACAGGCCCCGGAAACATCCGCACCGCGTAAATCCGCCCGCCGGAAATATGCTGCCCGGACATAGGCGTTGCGCAGGCTGGCACCTTCGAGGTTTGCCGCCTCGAAATCCACCCATGCCAGCGCACCCGCGCCAAGATCGGCACCGGCAAGGTTTGCACCCTCAACGCCCGCGCCGTTGAGATTGACGTGGCGCAAGTCTGCGTTTTCGAGATTTGCCCCCTCCAGATCGGCCCACCACATGCCTGCCGCGACCAGTTTGGTCCCCCTCAGGCTTGCGCCGCGCAGCGATGCGCCTTTGAGCGATGCGCCGTTGAGATTTGCGCCGTCGAGGATCGCCCCGGCGAGGTTCGCGCCGCTCAGGCAAACCCCTTCCAGATTGCAGTTCGTCAGGTTCGCACCAGCCAATCTCGCTTGCCGCAAATAGCCGCCGCGCAAATCCAGACCCGCCAAACAAAAAACCTGCCCATCGGGCAGGTCGTTGTGGCGGAGGTGCTGGCAGAGCTCTTTGACGGAAGCGAACTCCAATACGCCGAGAAATGTTCCGTCTGCGGATAAGATTTTAATATCAAAAGGATTTTGCTGTTTATATATCTCCATTTCTTTATTCCCATTAAATTAGATAATTATATCAGCTCCTTATCTATCCGTATAAATCACTAAATCTGAAATATTCTTATGTAATTGCGTATCGTATAGACTCGCAATATTTTTGTTGAGGATATTATTGTGATGCGTTTTATATGAGAGTGCTTATTTTTATTCACTCTTCTGGTCTCTTAAAATGACGTGCCAAAGTATTCAAAAAATTATTCCCTTGTTATGTGTGACATTTTTCCTGTTCGGCTGCGTTGCTACGACAAAGGGCTATCAGCAAGTTCTTGATACGTGGATCGGATCGACCGAGCAGAGCCTTGTACAAAGCTGGGGGCCACCGGACAATGTTTACGAAAACAATGGCATGCGGATACTCACGTACGACCAGCAGAAAACAACTTCGATTTCAATCCCGCAATATCAAACCACCACCCATCAAGGCACCGTATATGGAGGCGGCACCCTCGGTTCGTACTCCGGAACATCTGGAACATGGGTCAATCAAACCAGCACGGCCCATCATCGTTGTAAAACCAACTTTACAACTGATGAACGCGGTGTAATTCGCAGTTATTCGTTTGAAGGAAATTCTTGCCGTAGCCAAGAAACAGGGTCAGAAAACAAGAATCGAAAAGTTCGTTGTTTTTTTGGCCCAAATGACAAAAAAGATTTGCTTGAAAGCGAATGTGAGAACAAAGGTGGGACCTTCCTAAATTACCTCCCTGACTCTGATTTAGTTACCTGCAACGCACCTGGCATCGGAGAGCTCGATATGCAAAAGCATGAGTGCCGAAAGCTTGGAGGGACATACTAGGGTGCCCAATGGGAGCGCGGTTTCTTATGAGGTCTGATAGCCCTGTGCCTTGCATCAATCAATTTCGGCGTGAACTAATGGATTCGGATCGGCGCAGTCCTTCAGGCTGGACAGGAAGTAGGGCAGCTTCTGCGCCTTGATCGGGCGCAGGCCGCCCCGGAAGAACAGCAATTCCTCATCCGGCCTCATGTTCATCACTTCATCCGGCGTCATTAACGGACGGCCTGTCTCGCTGGTGCTTTCCCTGTCGCCGCTCGACCCACTCGACCACACCGTGGCTTTGCCGAGCATGTCCGAGGCGTATTTCGCCGTGAACAAATCCGCCGTGCCGAAGAACTGGATAATGCGGGCATTGCCGATGAAGGTTTGCCAGCCGTCGCGGTAATTGTCCTTGAGCTGGTTCAGGTCTTGCAAAATAGGCCACATCTTCACGCCATAGGCGCGCCCTTCGGCCATCCCACGCTCGGCCATGCGCAGATGCCCGAGCGCGGCAAACTCATCGAGCAGGAACAGTGTGCCGGGTCGCGATGGTCCTTTGGTGCGGGAGAGCGCTGTCAGGCTCAGCGTAATCATCAACCGAAGCCAGCGGGCAAACTGCCCGCTGACATGTTCAAACGGCAGGCAGAGATAGATGGTCATGGGTTTGCGCTTGAGGTCCGCCAGATCGAAGTCCGACGAACTGAGCACCAGCCGCATCCGGTTGCTGTCAAGAAAGTTGGTATGGCGTTGCGCCGTCGAGAGCACGGCGGGGCCTTCACGATCCGACTTCGAGAGGAAGCGATTGGCGGCACGGGCAATCAGCCCGTCCGCTTGCACCAGCTTCGACATCTTGCGCAGCAGATCGGTCCAGTCTTCCGGGGCTTGGGTAATCAGCTCGCGCACCGTGAGCAGGTTGCGCCGCTCCGGTTCTTCCATGAAAGCGACATAGAGGATCAGGCCGGTGAGCAAAGATTCCGCTTCATCGGCAAAATGACCTTCGACGCCCGACGTGCCCTTGTCGCGCAGCACGAGGGCGTTCGCCATCATGCCTGCGTCGTCGCCCACATCGTCGCTGTTGATGTCGAGCCAGTCGAGCGGATTGAAAGCCGAACAGGGCAAGTCCCATGGCGGGCCAGCGTGCAGGCCCCATGGGTTCAGGACATGGACTTCCTGCCCCATCTCGCGTCGTTGTTTTGCGGTGACGGCGGCGTTCTCGCCCTTCGGATCATTGCAGATGACCGAGCCTTCCCATGTGAGCAGGTTCGGAATCACCGAGCAGACGCCCTTTCCGGCACCAGATGCGGCCACGGTAATCAAATGGCCGTCGCCATCGAACCATAGCCCCTCATTGCCGAGTTCCGGGTATTGGCCGAGATAGACGCCCTCATTGTTGAGCAGTCCGGCCTTTTTGATTTCCTTGTCATTGGCAAACCGGGCCGAGCCATGCGTGGTCAGTTGCGGCTCATCCTCTTCGCCGAAGAATGCCATGAAGGCGCGCCAGATGATCCTGGCCCCGAGATAGCCGAGCGCGGCGACACCCGGCCAGAATGCGAGGCTGTTTGCCATGCGATTGAAGTTGCCGGTATCGCCGGTCACGGCGTCGGCATAAAGGAGTAAGGGAATGCCGAGCCCGGCGCAGAGCTGCCATAGCCGGATATGTTTCCAGCTCCGGCGACCTTCCTCGTCGCCGTCCGCATCCTCGTCTTCCTCATCATCTTCCGCAGCGGATTTGGGGATGCCGAAAGCAGAGAGGACCGTCAGTCCCCCAAACAGCATCCCCGCCGCCAGAGACGCCATAGCGATAGGCTCCCATGCCGTCGGCATATCGCCCTTGAAAATCAGCAGCGCCGCGAGCGGAATCCCAATCAGGATTCCGCCAAGGATCATCAGTTCGCGGGTCTGCGTTTTCATCGCGGCTCCCGTGATGAGCGGGCCGTGTCATGGCTCCTCAGGCCATGCCAACGGACCGCAAGATGCGCGGTGCAGGCCCCGGTGTCAGGGCGTTCGCGCGTTGTTCCGGCGGCCAAAATCGGCTACAAAAGCGAGCGGCAAGTGTCGCACAATTTCCATATATGTGATAGCCTGAAATATACCATAAGGTGAAGGGCAAGCCATGTGCGGTATAACCGCACGACCGGCCCGGCCCCGAATCGACGGTGTCGTTTCGGCACGCGTGCCTGGCTTGGCAAGGGGACATCCTTCCCCGTTGCATCCCCGGTCAAGGCGCTTCGCCCCTGAACCCAGACCGCTGTTTCGGCAGCGGCATCGACCAGCATCCGTGCTGGACCGGCCAACCCCTTCGGTTGGATGCGGCGTCGGGTTTCTCCCCGACATGACGACCAAGGCGCGCCGCCCTTGGAACCCGTGAGGGGATAGCGCACCCCCTCAACCCGCGTCAGGGGTATGCCCCCTGAACCCGCACCAGCAACCGTGCTGGACCCTGCCAAGGAGGGCGTCCTTGGATGCGCAATTGGCTTGGCGGAGGCAAGCGCATGGCAGGCAGCGAAAAGCGTAAACGCAACAAGCTCGCGCATGTCCGCCTGAGCGACGAGGAGCACGCGCTCCTCAAATCCGCTGCCGATAAAACCGGCCTTGCCCTTGGCGCATATCTGCGCGCCGCAGCCCTCGATAGCCCCGGCCCCCGTGCCGCCCGCAAGCCGCCCATCCGGCGGCAGGAGCTTGTCCGCCTGCTGGGGCAGATCGGCAAGCTGGGCAGCAACGTCAACCAGATCGCCCGCGCCCTGAATACCGGCGACGACCCTTACGGCCTTGTCGATGACATGAAGGCCGCCTCGGTCGAGGTTGCCGAGATGCGCGCTGCCATCCTGCAAGCTCTCGGGAGGTCGCCGTGATAATCAAGGGCGGCAGCCGGGCAGCACCAAGGAGCCTCGCCAAGCATCTGATGCGCGGCGACACGAATGAGCGTGTCCTCGTCCTCGGATACGACGGCGTCGCCATCGAAGACCTCAACGCGGCGCTAGCCGACATGCAGGCGCTGGCATCAGGCACGCGGGGCAAGAAGGGCCTCTACCACGCCAACATCGACCCCCACTCCGACTACAAGATGACGCCGGAGCAATGGGATCGTTGCGTGGCCGTGCTGGAAAAGGAGCTTGGCCTAGAAGGCCAGCCCCGCGTGGTGGTGCTGCACGAAAAGAAAGGCCGCGAGCATATTCACGTCGTCTGGGCGCGAACCGACATCGACACGATGACGCTGCGGTCCGATAGCAACAACTATCTTGCCCATGAACGTGCTTCCCACCAGCTCGAAGTGGAGTTCGGGCACGAGCACGTGCCCGGCGCACATCACAAGCGTGACAAGTCGCAGGACCGGCCCGTCGCCAAGATGAACCGCATGGAGTGGCAGCAGTCCGAGCGCAGCGGGCTCGACCCCATCGCGCGCAAGGCCGAGATCACCGCCCTCTACGAGCAGTCCGACAACGGCCAGGCATTCAAGAACGCGCTTGAGGAGCATGGCTACGTTCTTGCCAATGGCGACAAGCGCGTGTTCGTCTTGGTCGATATCGCTGGCGACGTTCACAGCCTCAATCGGCAGGTCACATCCGCCAAGGCGAAAGACATCCGCGAGAAGATCGCCGATATCGATCCGGCCAGCCTGCCGGACGTTGCCGAGGCGCAAGAGATACAGGAGCAGCGCCGTGATGCTCGCCGCAGCGCCTCGGGACGCGAGGAAGCCGAAGAAGGCCGGGGAATGGCTGGAGGCCCGGAGAAATCGCAAGAGGCTTTGCCGATCCTTGCGCCCGACGATCCGGCCCTTGCAGAGGCCCGTGCCGAGCTAAACCAGAACCACGACCGCCGCCGCGAAATCTTTGCGCAGGATTGGGAGAAGCGGATCGCGCGCGAGATGGATCTGGTCAATCGCCAGATTCAGGAACAGCGCGATATCGAGCGCAAGGTGGACTGGAAACAGATGGAACCGGGCAAAGGTATTGAACGGTTCGAGCACAAGCTCAAAGACCGTCTCGACCCGAAGCGGATCAGTGACCGCTATGACGAACGGCAAAGCCGTGAGAAAGAACGCGACGTTCGTGACACTGAGCGCCGCGATGCCCGTATGGCTGAGTTGGTGCGTGATCGCGAACAGGCACGAGAGAAGATGGAGAGCAAGTTCGATCAGGAACACTCCCAGCTTGAGGACATGCACCGCCGCGATCAGGAGCGCGCGCGGCAGCAGGAGCTGGACCGCACCCGCGAACCCCAAACGCCCGAGAGCAAGACCCCCGACCGTGGCGGTGGCTACGACCGATAAGCGGTCCTTCCCGACGGGAGGAGCAGGACCGCAGGAGCCGACAACCCGTCAAACGGTTCAGCCTCAAAGGGCTGTTCAACAAGCTGACCGGCTTACTTGGCATCCGGGCGCTGTTCAACTTCTTTGCCCGGCCCCGTGGCCCGAGGCCGGAGCCAATCAAGATCGATCCGTCATGGTTCCCAGTGCCACAAACAGTCGTAGCATCCGAAGAGTCGGACTGGGCACCGCCTTGGGCAGACACATCCAATGTTCTGGCCCCATGGGAGCCGCCTTGGATGCAGGCGTCTGCGCCGTCGCCAGAAGCCGCGCCGGAGTCACGGCACGATGACGACTACGTCGATGAATACGCCTTTGCCGAGGACAATCCCAGCTTGGACGAGGAGCCCCCGGAGCCAGAGGAAGACACGATCACTGTCAAGCCCGGTGAGCGTATGCCGCCCGATGCGGGTGGGTTGCTGAGAGCCTACTATGCCCCTGGCATTGGCGATGTTCGGGTTTATGCCCGGCTTGATCCGGATGAGATGGATATCGATCCGGGGCAAGTGCTTGGGCCGGATGATATTGAACTGGAACCGGATGCGCCTGATTTTGACAAGAAGCCGAAGTCACCACGCTGATGGCCCCACAACTTTAGCAAGGACTTCGTCATCACCATCTAAAGCGGCAAGAGCCGATAGAAAGTAAGAAATTACGCCGAATTCAAAGATCAATTTCCGTCACAGACTGTATTCATTGAAGTTTAATAGGGTGCTTGGTAGATTGAAATATAGAGCGACGGCTGCCAATCGGGGGCAAGTAGGCTTTGCAGCGCTCGAATCCACTGGATATAAGATAGTTGCACAGCCTGCACTGGCCTCCTCCTGCGGAGAAGAATGGAGTCATGACAGCCTCAAAGCACCTCATAGCGCTGCTACAAAGCCATATAGATGGCGACAATGAGCAGTTCTTGGCTGTGGCTATGCAGGTCGCGGCGCACGAGGCGCGTCAAGGCCACGGCAATCTTGCTAAGCAACTCCGCGATCTCGTCGATGAAGCACGGTCGCTAAAGGCTAGCAGGACCAGCAAGCCAGTCCCTTTCGCACAGCCGAAGGGAGAGCTCGCTGCGTTGATCTCCGCCACCTATTCCGATACGCGCCTTACCAGCATGGTGCTACCAACAGCACTGGAAGAGCGTCTGAAGCGGATTGTCACGGAGCAGCGCCAGCACCACCGCTTGATTAAGCACGGCCTTCACGCGAGACGAAAGATTCTACTCATCGGCCCTCCGGGCTCGGGCAAAACAATGACTGCTGCCGCTCTGGCAGGCGAACTCACGCTGCCTCTTTTTACGGTCGTGTTTGATTCTCTGATCACGCGGTTCATGGGTGAAACCGCTGCCAAATTGCGACTTGTTTTCGATGCCATGCTTGAGACGCGTGGCGTTTATTTCTTCGACGAGTTTGATGCAATTGGTTCCCGGCGAGCGGAAAGAAACGATGTCGGAGAAATACGGCGTGTGCTGAATTCTTTCCTTCAGTTCCTTGAAAATGATGACAGCGACAGTTTGATCATTGCCGCCACAAATCACCCAGAGCTACTCGACCCAGCACTTTTTAGACGCTTCGACGACGTTATCCATTACGAATTGCCTGATACTTCTATTGCTGAAGGTATTTTGAAAACGCGCCTTTCCGGTTTCGATACCAAAGGCATGCGTTGGAAGCAGGTAGTGGAAGCGACCTCAGGATTGAGCCAGGCCGAAATTTCGAGAGCTGCGGACGAAGCAGCGAAACGGACCATTCTTGATGACCGCACCCGAATTGCGCGTGACGACCTATTGGGGGCGATAGCGGAGCGCAAAGCGTCCACTGAACGGTAATCGGGGGCGCTACTTATGGCAGAAGAAGATCAGCGACAACTTCCACATATTTATCTACCCGCGCACGGCGAGAGAGAAGATTTTACGTCGCCCCAGGGTGGCGGGGGTAGCGGAACGATCCCTCAGCGGAGCCGTGAGCAGCACGCCCGGCGGCTCGATCAAATGCTTACAGCAGCTGTTGAAGCAGCTCAGGAGCGGATCGCCGATCGTGACCCTGACATCAGTGGTGGTACGCCGGGCTTCTACCTTGAATTTGAGCTCCCGCAGTCACAACAGTCTATGCTGGACAAGCTGGAAAACAAACAAGGAAGAGAGCACATCGAGTTGGTGGCCGCACGTCCGTCCGGCGATGATCCAAATCTCATCAAAGCCACAGTGTTTGTCCCTGAATCAAAGCGTGACCACTTTCTTCGCAAAGTTCGAGCCTATGGAGAAGAGGACAATGTCCGATACCAGAAGGACGACGAGGGCAACTTCATCCACGATGAAGTTGGAAATCGCGTAGAGAAATCCCGTCGTCCTAAGAATGAAGACTTGGTCGCTTCATTGGAAACGGCAAGGATTGCGGAGGCGGAGTCACTTTATACGGATGATCTACGGCTATTCCCAGAGGCGGGGCAGGAAGTCTGGTGGGAAGTATGGCTAAGACATGACGGCCGCCCCATTCTGGAACACGCTGTGGGTCAACTCGAACTAGCAACCAAAGAGCATTCTGTGACCTTCCCCGAACGGGAGGTGGTCCTAGTTCGCGCTGCCCCGGAATCAATTGGTCTGATCATTTCCAATACCGATGCGATAGCCGAGCTTCGAATGGCGCGGGATACTCCGTCCTTCTTTATGGAGATGGACGGAGCAGAACAGATTGAGTGGTCACAAGAGCTTGCTGAACGAATTGTTGCGCCGGCGGGCGATGCTCCTGCCGTGTGCCTGCTCGATAGTGGGACCACGCGTCGTCATCCTCTCATTACTCCCGCTCTTGCAGATGAAGATCAACAGGCTTGGGATGCTAACTGGAACGTTGAAGATGTTGGTGCTCAGTGGCTTGGGCACGGCACTCAGATGAGCGGCGTAGCGCTATATGGCGACTTGACGGACGCGCTCGTGGCGAATGGACCAGTTGAACTCCGTCACAGGCTCGAATCCGTAAAAATTCTCCCTGATCATGGTGCCAATGACCCCGATTTATACGGCTATATAACGGCCACTGCTGTGGGACGTACAGAAGTCCAGGCGCCCGAACGACCCCGCGCCTATTGTCTCGCCGTCACTAGCGAAGGAGATCATTGGCGTGGCCGACCGTCATCCTGGTCCGCAAAGGTGGATGACCTCGCCTATGGCGACGGAGAAGATCAGCGACTCATCACGATCTCCGCTGGCAATATTCGAACCTACTATCCAGCAGGAGAATACCTAGATCAGAATGACACTGCGGCTATCGAGAATCCTGCGCAGGCTTGGAATGCGCTCACGGTAGGGGCCGCCACCGACAAAGTTACGATCACGCATCCTGATTTTCAAGGATGGGAGGTCATGGCAACGGCAGGAGACCTCTCTCCTTGCAGTCGCACATCGGTGAACTGGAATCACGATTGGCCAATCAAGCCAGATGTAGTTTTCGAAGGTGGGAACCATGGTATCGACCCCGCAACTGGCGCTGGCGATCACGTTGACGATCTGGCGCTGCTAACCACCTTTAACCGTCCTGAAGAGCGCGCTTTCACCGTGACGGGAGATACGAGCGCCGCCACTGCGCAAGCTGCGCGTATGGCGGCTCAGATCCTTGCGGATCGACCTGGCCTTTGGCCGGAGTCTGTGCGCGCGCTTATCGTCCATTCAGCCGAATGGACGCCCGCGATGCTTGCGCATTTACCTCAAAATCCGAACAAGATCCATCAAAGGCTGATTTTGCGCCGGTATGGATATGGTGTCCCGAGTTTTGAGAAGGCAGTGCGCAGCCTCACTAGTGACGTGACCATGGTGATTGAGTCCGACCTACAGCCGTTTCTCCTTGAAGGGGCAAAGACCCGCAGCTGCGATATGATGCTGCATGACTTGCCTTGGCCTGAGGAGGCGCTGAATGCGCTTGGCGAAACTCTGGTCGAGATGAGAACGACCTTGAGCTATTTTATAGAGCCTAATCCCGGTGAGCGCGGTTGGACGAAACGCCATAGCTACAGCGGCCACGGATTACGATTTTCGGTTAAACGCCCCGAAGAGAGTGTCGATCGGTTCCGCCGAAGAGTGAACAAAGCGGCACGCGATGAGGATGAGCGCGTGGCTGGCGCGGGAAGTGATGACGGATGGGTGCTTGGGCCTCGCCTTCGTGATCGAGGTTCGGTTCATTCTGACGTTTGGAGGGGCACAGCGACTGACCTTGCAAATCGCCATGCGATAGGAGTCTATCCCATCGGAGGGTGGTGGCGAGAGAAGCCAAGGCTGGAACGCGCTGACCGGCGCGTTCGATACTCTTTGGTCGTTAGTCTTCGTGCTAACGTCGAGATCGATCTATACACCGAGATTGCCAATGCAATTGGCGTCGAGATCGAGATCGAGACTTAGGCCCATCGGCACACCGTTTCCCAGTTCCGTTGAGCCGCAAAGTGCAGGATTGTTTCGCCATGTCTAAAGGAGTGTCTCACTTCCTATCCCGCAAAACCGTCAGCGCCTTCACCCGTTCCGCATGACGCAGGCTGACGGCTTTGCCGAATTCCAGCACGACATCTTCATGCCCCTTGTGTTCGGCCCAGAACGCCGCCGTGCGGTCCTTGTCCGTCAGCGCATTTGTGTCCGCGCCGTGATCCAGAAGCAGCGCAACGGCGTCACCACGTCCGCACCATGCCGCGACGTGCAGGGGCGTCCATTGCCGGTCAGCTTGAGCGTTTACGTCCGCGCCCTTTTTCAGCAGCTCTTCCATGGTCTTCGTATGGCTGTAGCTTCCGGCGATATGCAGCGCGGTCCACATGCCTTTGTCCATTGTGCGCGCATTCACCGGCGCACCGGCTTCCAGCAGTAAACGGATTATCTCCGGGGTTTCCTCCAGCGCGGCCACATGCAGCGGCATCCAGCCTCTGTCGTCAGGGGCAGACAGCTTCGCCCCGGTCAGGATCAGGGATCGGCACCTTGCAAGGTCGCCCTCGCGTATGGCCTTCAGCAGCCTTAGCCCGATCAGCTCCGCGCTTTCATTCACCGGTCTTGCCTTTCACACCTTGCCTTGCGGTGGCAGGTGTTTGGTTCTCGCGCATATGCCCATCCACCGCCGGGTTTTGTCCTCCTGAAACGGCCTGTTCTAGCCGTCTGGAACCGTCCGCAAGGCTGCCCGCCAGCATAGCAGGCGGCGCGCTTTGCCGCGACCGTGTATCCCGCACCACACGCTAGCGCGGCCTTGCCGTCCGGTCCTCCAACGACGGCTTCCCACGATCCGTATTCGGACATCAATCCCAACGATGGAGGACATCGATATGAGCGAGAACACCAAAAACACAAGCGCACCCAGCCACATCGTCTGGTTCGCGCCAGACCGGGAAAACGCGCCCTGGACCCGCATCGGAGCGCAGTGGCCGACCAAGAACGGCAGGAGCCACCGCCAGGTGCTCACCGTCATCCCGACCGCACCGGGCCGCATCTTCGTCTGCCCCAATCAACCGAAAACCGGGGCCGCTGCATAAGCGGCCCCCACAAGAAGGAGGAACTCCCGTGAGCCTTAAAGACACATTCCGCCAACTCGCCAAGTGCGTCCTTATCCGCTACAGCGAATGGAACGGCGTGAAAATCCAAATCGACTACAAGCCCTCTTGGTTTCTGGTGCTTCGCCGCATCTACAACTACGATCTGGCCCACCTGAAAATCAGAACGATAGCCCCCGAAGGCATTCCGCTTCCCATTACGAAAACCGGCACCACGACGATGATTGCGTACCGTACCGAGGTCGATGAAGCCGGTGGCCCCGAAGCCTATGTCCTTGAGCAGATCGCTATCCGTGAACAGTCAGCTGAATACAAGGCAGAGCAGGAAGCCGCACGGCAAGGCGATCTGTTCGCTTTCGCGCTTGAGGATTGACGATGGCCGCTCTTCCGGTAGCTGCCAATTGGCCGGGGCTCAAAGCCCCGGCTTCGGTGTTCTGATCCGGCGAGGTGCCGGGATGAAGGTGCGCATCTGCGCATCCTTGTATGCGATGATTTTGGCGATCCGTCGCATTGCCGCGACGGCTTCGGCGTGCTCCGGGGTGCAGGGCCGTGTCGAGATAATGGCCTTGCGTGCCATTTTGAACATTGCGCTCAGTTCCGTGATCGACAGGCCGTGGAGTTGTTCGCAGCTCATCCGGTAGGTCATTGGTCTTCTCCTTCTCGTCTCTCCAGCCGCGACCGTCGCGGCCTTGATGACGCCCGGAAGAAGCGCTCCGCCCGGAGCCGCATCCGTCAGGACCGGAACGAAAGAGAAGGACTGGCCTATGCCGCATGCGCGGTAGCCAGTTGCGGCGCACGCAGGGCGGTGCGCCAGAACGCAGGAAAAAGGCCCGCGCGGGACGCGAGCCTTGAGAGACGTGGAGAAGATTGATGATGAACGGAAGCTGATGGACAGCCATCTCAGGTGTCGGTCAGGGAAATATCGACCAGTTTAAACTTCCACTTTTTGATGCAGACAGGTATCTATATTCGATGACTCCCCGTAGCTCAGCAGGATAGAGCGACGGTTTCCTAAACCGTAGGTCAGAGGTTCGAGTCCTCTCGGGGAGGCCACCCCCTTCCCGAATCGCCGAAATTTCCACACTTTCTTACACACTTTCACATTTTTTTATTTTTTGTTGTGTATTATCAATGCGTTGAATATGGGGCCTGTTGATTCCTAATCCTGAGGCCACTGGTTCGAATCCAGTCGGGGAGGCCATCCTCTCCGAAAATCGCCAAAATTTTCACACTTCCTTACACACTTTCACATTTTTGAAATTTTTCTTGTGTAATATCAGCATGATAAATAAGGGGCCTGTTGATTCCTAATCTGAGGGCCACAGGTTCGAATCCTGTCGGGGACGCCATTTCCAATCGAGCCCTGATTTGCGCGCGCCTGCCGCCGCCTGCGCCCTTGCGCCGCGAAAACCCGTGTGCGCTGCACCCAATCGGCTTTCGCCTTCGTTTTTCCAATATGCGCCACGCGCGCGCGCAAAATGGTAACCGAAAGGCAAAAAAGATGTTGCTTAAACGAATGCTCCTGCTTGGGGCGGCAAGCGTATTCACTGTGGGGTCGGCCTATGCTTCGAGCCACCGTGAGGCGCCGGCGATCACCGAAACGCCGAAGATCGACGGCACGGATTTGTACATGTTCCGCAGCTATGAGCCCGGCCGCGAGGACTATGTCACCTTCATTTCGAACTATCAGCCGATCCAGGCGCCCTATGGCGGTCCGAATTATTTCACCATGGACCCGGAAGCACTTTACGAAATTCACATCGATACGGATGGCGACGCAGTCGAAGACCTGACCTTCCAGTTCGATTTCGACAATAATCTCGTCAACGGCACGGGCGTGACGGTCAATGTCGGCGGCGAAGACGTGCCGATCGCCCTGCGCGCCGCCGGGCCCATCAGCGCGAGCGACCAGAGCGGCCTCGGCGAAGTGGAAAGCTATGACGTATATGTCGTGCGCGGCGATCGCCGCACCGGCGAGCGTCAATACGCAGGCACCTTCGGAAAGCCTTTCGACAATACGGGCACCAAGACCATTCCCGATTATGCAAGCTACGCTGCGTCTTTCGTAGAAACGCTGAACATCCCCGGTTGCGACGCACCGGGCCGCGTCTTCGCCGGTCAACGCGAGGAAGCCTTTGCGGTCAATCTTGGCGGCATTTTCGATTTGCTCAATTATGTGCCGGTCGACGGGGCGTCTTTTCCTGGCGGCATCATGCAGGACCGCGCCAATGACGATCTGGTTGGCGAGGCCAACATCACGTCGCTCGCCATCGAGGTGCCGATTTCATGCCTCGAAGATGACGGCGACAACATTATCGGCGCATGGATGACGTCAAGCCTGCCGCAGGCGCAGATCGAAGACCCCTCGCCGACTTATGAGGAGCCTTCGGCAATCGGCGGCGCCTTTGTTCAGCAGTCGCGGCTTTCCAACCCGCTGGTCAATGAGCTGGTTATCGGTCTCAACCAGAAAGACCTGTTCAACGCGTCAGAGCCGACCGGTGACAGCCAGTTTGCAACCTTCGTCACCAATCCGACGCTGTCGACCCTGATCGACATTCTGTTCCGCGATGATGTGAACGCCGGTCTTGGCACGAACCACGCCACCATCGCGCCGACCAACTTTCCGCGTACCGATCTCGTCGCGGCGTTCCTTACCGGCGTTGAAACGCTCAACCAGCCGGCCAATGTGACGCCGGCGGAAATGCAGCGGCTCAACTTCGCCGTTGCGCCGACGCCGCGCGATCAGCAAAGCACCTTTGGCGTTGCCGGCGGCGACCTTGCCGGCTTCCCGAATGGCCGCCGACCCGGCGACGACGCTGTTGACCTCGCGTTGCGCGCCGTTATGGGCCGGTTCTGCCACCCGGTGGATATCAACGGCACGCCGACGGATCTCGGCCTTTGCTCGCCGGAAGACGCACCGGTCGGAACCGAGCCCTTCACCGATGGCGCGCCGATCAGTGCTTCGGAACTGAAAAACGAGTTTCCCTATCTCAATGATCCGCTTCCTGGCGCGACCAACTAGCGGGAGTGCGGATTATGCAAGGAAACTTCCTCAAAAAACGCAGCGCGCTCGCCGCAGCGGCTTGCTGCATGATGGCGGCGGCATGCTCGGACGACGCGGTCATGGCCCCTGCGCCTGAAGCGCCGCCCGAAGAAGCAGCGCCCGACCCCGGTCCGGTCACGGTGTCGCCAAACACCGCCGCCGGCATGCTGGGCACGGGTTTCTCGCTCGCCTTCTTCGCGGGGGCCGAAGACGAGCCGCTCGATCCGATGGGCGGCGATATCGTCCCGCTCGATCCGGCGGGCGAGCCGATCGACATCTCAAATACGAACTAACCGTTCGCTCACTAAAGGCCAGCGCGCAAAATCGCGTTGGCCGTTTTTCTTCAGCTACAAAAGGTTCGGGAACCGAAATGCGAAAGAACGCGATAATTACGGCTTGCGCCGGCTTATTATTTCTTGCCGGTCCCGCGCTGGGCCATGATTTCTGGCTGCACCCGGCGAAATTCACTGCCCAGAAGAAATCACCAACCGTCATCCAGTTTCTTATCGGCCATGTGGGCGCGCCGGAATCCTGGCCGCTTTCTGCCAAGCGTGTTGTCGATTTTCGGTCAATCGGGCCCGACGGCGTCACCGATCAGCGCGGAACCATCCACCCGGCGCTGCCACAAGCCCCCGGTTACGCAACGCCCGCCTTCAACGGCGCCGGAAGCCACATATTGGTGTTTGAAAGTACCGACAGTTTCAGCGAACTCCCTGCGGAAAAATTCAACGACTACGCCAAAGAGGCGGGGCTTACTGCAATTCTCGACTGGCGCGCCCGAAACGGGCGCGACAACGAACCGGGCCGCGAGTTTTATTCCCGCCGTGCAAAGACGATTGTCCAGGTCGGCAATACGCCAACCGATAATGTCAGCGTTCCGGTCGGTCATATGCTGGAAATCGTTCCCGAGCACCATCCGTTGCTGCTTGCGCAAGGCGCGTCCCTGCCCGTGCGCGTTCATTATCGCGGCGCGCCGCTTGCTGGCGCTCTGGTCGAATTCAGCGCGCTTGCGCCCGAAGCCGAAATGCTTACCGCCAACCGCACCAGCGCCGATGGCCGCGCACGTTTTGAAATTCCGCGTCCCGGCGATTATCGGCTCAGCGTGATCTGGGGCGAACAGACCGATATAGACGGCGCTGAATTTGAAACGATTTTTGCGAGCCTGACATTCTCCACAAACCCGGCGGGCGCGGTGACGCCAGCGACGGGCCGGTAGCAGGCTGTCCGGCAGCCTCCCGCGCACCCTTCACCTCAACAGCTTTTTCCGTCACACTGACCGGCGTGAGGCGAAGCCATGATGCTGTCTATCACCGCGCGCGGCGCGCATCGGATGGCGACGACAGGCGCTGGCGTTCAACGCTTTGTCGCATTGATTGCAGCGTTGGCGTTGGCCGGGTGCATGTCCGCCAAAGCGATCCCGCCTGCGCCAGGCGACTGCGCAACGATCCGTCTGTGGTCGAATGGATGGCATGCGAGCCTCGCCCTGCCGGCGGAGACGTTTAGCGAAGACCACCCGCTGCGCACACTTTTTCCAGACAAGCGTTATTTCCTGATCGGCTGGGGCGCCCGCGATTTTTACATGACCGAACAAGCCGGCGTCCTTGAGGGGATCAAGGCGGTCTTGCCGCCCACCCGATCCGCCATTCACATCATCGCCGGCGACGCCCCGGTCGAGGATGCGCTCTGGCGCCCACGCCATTTGATGGAATTCGCCGTATCGCAATCGGCACTATCGGCAATGCAAGAGAAAATCGCGGCGTCGCTCGATTATGACGAAGCTGGCGCGCCGGTGATTGTCGGCGAAGGGCGCGTCGCGGGCGCCAGCTATTTCCTCGCCTCAAAAGGCGGCTTTCACCTGTTTAGTATGTGCAATCACTGGACCGCGCGCCGCCTTGGCGAGGCCGGCGTCCCGGTCAATGCCGGGATTTCCTTCACGGCAGCGGGTTTGTTCAACGCCGTCGAGCGTCTGGCGCCCCCTTCCTGTCCGGAAAGCGGCGAGCATTTTTGAACCATCATGCGAGATGCTTATTCCGGCTTGGAGAACCGCACCAGATAATTCTCATCAAGGCCGTCGACCTCAGGTGTTTCCGCCAGTTCGAACCCGATAAATTCAATTTCGGAAACGACGCCCGCGCGGCCGAAGCGCACATGAGATTTGTCTGCGGGGCGCACGCCGCCCGGCTCGATTTCGTAATCGATGATCACCAGCGCGCCGCCGGGTTTGAGGGCGCGATAGACCGACTTCATCACCGCCTCGCGATTGTCGAAATAGTGATACGTGTCGGCGATGAAAATGAGATCGATCATTCCTGCTGGCAGCGACACGTCGTCTTCGCGCCCGAAAACCGGCGTGATATTATGCAGCCCCGCATCCTCCGCACGCCGATTGATCAGATCGAGAAACAACGGTTCGATATCTTCGGCAAAGACGCGGCCCTCGGCCCCAACCGCCTCAGCGAACATCAGCGTGTAAAGCCCGGTGCCGGCGCCGATATCGGCGACGATGTCACCTTCTTTCAACCGAAGCGCGGCCACGACATTATCGCGCGCCGAATAAAGCTCGCGGCTGCCGACTTCTAGACGCTCCAACCAGACGTCGAGATTGACGTCATCGTCGGCTGGCGGGTTAACACCGCGCGCATTTCCTTCGCCGCCGCTTGGCGAACATCCGGCGATCAGCGCAGCCAGCACCGCCGCCATGAACCATTTCAGCGTTGCGCCCCGCATACGCCCTCTCTTATTCCACAATATTCATTCAGCACTTATTCAGCCTGCCCCGGGATTGCCAAACAAAACCCGGCCCGGAACTTGCCGCCTGCATTTCGCAGCAACCTACCTTATTCACTCCGGCGCTACAAAGCGCCTATTTTCAGCGCCCTAGCTCGACCAGACGGGGCGCGCCGAGCCGAGGGCGCAGGCCGGCCGATCCCAGTGCAGCCTGGTCTCGCCAATGGTCAAGGGCGCGCGCAGCCGGCGTGCATCGCCCCAGGGCGTGCATTCCACATCCTCTGCAAAATCCGCGTCGCCGGCGGCGCCAATTGGTTCTTCCCGGCCGACTGATTCCCTTTGCACCAGCAGCGCCGCCGTGCGGGCAAGCGACAGCCGCGCGGCGCGCGCGGGCGCACCGCGCAGGCGCAGATCAAGCAGGCGCAGCGCCGCGGCGGCCATCAAATAGCCGGTGGCGTGATCAAGCGCTTGCACCGGCAGCGGCGTCGGGCGATCAGCGCCCGCCCATTCCCTGCCTGCATCGGCTATGCCGCTGCTCATTTGCACAAGGCTGTCAAAACCCCGCCGCCCCGCCCAAGGGCCTGTCCATCCATAAGCGTCAAGCGTTACTTCAATAAGATGCGGCGCGAGCGCTTTTCGTTTGTCATCGTCAAAACCGAGCCCCGCCAGCGCGCCGGGGCGCAGCCCATGAATGAAAATATCCGCTTTGGCCAGAAGTTCTTCGAATCGGCGCCGGTCCGGTTCGGCCCGAAGGTCGAGCCGCGCGCAATGTTTGCCAAGCGTAATGTCGGGGACGACAATCGGCTCGTCCCATCCCGGCGGATCAATCCGCAGCACCTCAGCGCCGAAACCAGCAAGCGTACGCGTCGCCACGGGTCCGGCAAGAACTCGGGTCAGATCGAGAACGCGCAGCCCCTGAAGCGGGCGCGCTGCCGGTCCCTTCCAGTCGCGCAACGACGCAACGTCGCCAGACTGAAAATCGATCAACGGCTCGCGCAAAACCGCGGCGCCTTGCGGATGCGCCCCCCATTCGGCGCGAGAGCGCATGGCGGCGGCGACGCCCCCTGCTTCGACGATCGCCGTTTCAAGCGCGTTTTTTTCCCATCCCACGATCACCTGTTCGACACGGGGCCGATCCGCCTCAACGCCCAGCGCGGCGCAGGCCGCATGGCGATGATGCGGAAGGTTCGTATGCAGCTTAATCCAGCCGTCTTTGGTCTGGTAATCGCCGGCAATCGCATCCCATGTGGGCGGCAATTCCCACTCGATCGGGTGGATCGACCAAGAAAACCACAGCGAGGCGAGCCGCCCGTCGATGATTACCCGCGCGGGCCCGTTTGTCAGGTTACGTGCATGCATTAACGACGCAATGGTTGAGCCAACCGCACCAATGGCGCCAATAGCCAACCCTGTCACATCATAGCGCGACGGCCACGCCCCCTGGCCGGCTGTCTCGCCTGTATCCGCCAGGCCTAAGGCGTCGTTAATCTCGTTCCAGAATGTCAAGCCGTTAATCCTACCCGCTCCGGCTTTTGGCCTCTCGGCCGCGCCTTCCACTAACACAGGCTTCGGACCCACTTGTCAGCATTCGCAAGCACAATAAACAAAAAAACCGCGCTGAGTGCAAAGCACCAAGCGCGGCTTGGAAAATCGAGAAGGGTTTAAAATCATCTTGGCAGGCCCGGCGACGACTTACTCTCCCACGCCTTAAGACGTAGTACCATCAGCGCTGGGGACTTTAACGACCGAGTTCGAGATGGGATCGGGTGGAGGCTCCCCGCCATAACCACCGGGCCGGCAAAAACGATTTCAAATGCGAGAGATGTCTAAAGCGATGGTCCGTAAAACGAACCGTTCGCCGCGCACAAGTCTAAAAGCTTCATGCCCATCGTCCGAAGACGACTGCATGAGGACAATCAAGTCAATCGAGCAATTAGTACCGGTAAGCTTCACGCATTGCTGCGCTTCCACACCCGGCCTATCAACGTGGTGGTCTTCCACGGCTCTCAAGGGAATATTTGTTTTGAGGCCGGCTTCCCGCTTAGATGCCTTCAGCGGTTATCCGTTCAACACATAGCTACCCAGCTGCGCCATTGGCATGACGACTGGTCCACCAGAGGTGTGTCCATCCCGGTCCTCTCGTACTAAGGACAGCTCCTCTCAATATTCCTACACCCACGGCAGATAGGGACCGAACTGTCTCACGACGTTCTAAACCCAGCTCACGTACCGCTTTAATTGGCGAACAGCCAAACCCTTGGGACCTGCTCCAGCCCCAGGATGCGATGAGCCGA
>CAMYLZ010000013.1 GCA_947259375.1 uncultured Parvularculaceae bacterium
GGTTGAGCGAATTGATGTTGGCGATGAAGTGATCAGGATAAAAGGGCCGAAACAGGCGCTAGTAGCCGGGGCGGCGCAATATTCAGGGAGTGGGGAATTGGTGCCCATTTTTGATCAGCAATGGCGCACCCGTGAGGATTCGAACCTCAGACCCCCAGATTCGTAGTCTGGTGCTCTATCCAGCTGAGCTACGGGTGCGCGTCACACGGGCGGCGAGGCCGCTGTGCGAGGGGCGCGTTTAACCCGAAGAGGGATGCAAATGCAAGCGCCATAAACTAATTGAATTGGATTTTTGTCTATTGAAGGCTCGAAACCGCTTGCGGGCTTGAGTAAGTAGGGTCGAGGTCTAGGCAGTTCGTAGAGAGGCGGCGGCATGAGCCAATACAATAGGCAGTTGAGGTGGATAGTCGGGCTGGCGCTGCTGGCGGCGGCGTGCGGGCGTGATGCGGGCGTGGAGCCCGCGAAGGGGCAAAGTGAAATCCCGGCGACGCAGACTGCTTACGCGTCCAAGGACCGCAAAAGCTGGTTTATCGCAGCTGCAAATCCTTATGCGGCGGAGGCCGGCGCAGAGATCTTGAAGAAGGGCGGGTCGGCCGTCGACGCAGCTATCGCTACCCAAGCGGTGCTAGGATTGGTTGAGCCGCAATCGTCGGGTCTTGGCGGCGGAGCGTTCATGATCCATTACGACCCGAATTCGGATAGGCTCGAAACCTATGACGGTCGAGAGGTCGCGCCCGCGTCGGCAACGCCTGGTCGGTTTCTTACGGCGACCGGCGCACCCATGAATTTTTATGACGCCGTCGCAGGCGGCCTTTCTGTTGGCGTGCCTGGTGTCGTCCGAATGCTTAAGCTGGCGCATGACGAGCATGGCACGCTGGAATGGGCCGAAAATTTTGAGCAGGCGGCAGTGCTCGCTGAGACTGGATTTGAAGTCTCGCCTCGCTTGAATGGGCTGCTTTCGCGAATTCCGCGATTAAAGCAGTTGCCGGCGGCAGGTGATTATTTTTATAGCGTCGATGGCGCGCCGCACCCGGTGGGGCATATCCTTAGAAATCCAGCCTATGCCCAAACCTTACGCGTGATCGCCGCTGATGGCGCCGATGCATTTTACGAAGGTGAAATTGCTGCAGCAATCGTTGACGCTGTGAATAGCGCGCCCAACCCAGGCGGGATGACGCTTCAGGATCTCGCTGAATATAAGCCAGTCAAGCGAAGCCCGGTGTGCAGCGGATATCGGGGCTATGAAATCTGTTCGATGGCGCCGCCAAGTTCCGGAGGCGTTACGCTATTGCAGATTCTCGCGCTGCTTGAAAATTTCGATATGGCGGGTGCTGGGGCTGGATCAATCGAAGCACTCCACTTGTTGTTCGAAGCCAGCCGCCTGGCTTATGCAGATCGCAATCAATATCTTGCGGACAATGAAATGCTTTCGGACGGTGGGGGGTTGTCGACCGATGCTGTTATCGCGGGACTGCTAAACCCGCCATATCTCGATGCGCGGGCATCTTTGATCAATCCAGCAAGGGCTGCCGAAACCGTAACGCCTGGCGACCCGTCTGCATTTGAAATCGCAACAGGCGCTGGCGCTTGGCGCCGTTATGGCGCTGATGCGTCGCCGGAGCCGCCATCAACCAGCCATTTTGTCATTGTTGATGGTGATGGCCGCGTCGTTTCCATGACGACAACTGTGGAATTTGCGTTTGGCAGTCATTTGATGGCCGCCGGCATGGTTTTGAACAACCAGCTAACGGATTTCTCTTTCTTGCCGGAACGAGAGGGGCGTCCCGTTGCGAACGCTGTTGCGCCGGGCAAGCGGCCGCGAAGTTCAATGACGCCCGTCGTAGTGTTTGATGAGAGTGGCGATCTATGGGCGGCCGCCGGTTCCCCTGGCGGGCCGGCGATTATCGGCTATGTTGCAAAAACATTGGTAGCCATGATCGACTGGGGAATGACGGCTCAAGAAGCGGTAAATTATCCAAATGCTGTTTATCCGCGCGGCGCTCCTCTGCTTGAAGAAGGCGGTTTTGATAATCAGGTCGCCGAGGGCCTCAAAGCCAAAGGACATGGGGTGACGCAACGCGGGCTGAACAGCGGCGTGCATGCATTGAGGATATTGCCGGACGGGTCTTTTGACGGCGGCGCCGACCCGCGCCGCGAGGGCGTCTGGCTCTCCGGTTATGTAGAGGCGCAATAGATTGCCAAGATCAGGCCGGCAAAGTTATAGAAAAGGTCGCGCCGCTTCTGTCGCTTTTTTCGAGACGCAAATCGCCGCCATGGGCGCGGACGATTTCCATTGCAATCGCTACGCCTAGCCCGGACCCTCCTGGCTTTTGCGAACCTTTAAAAGGCTCGAACAAATCTTTCAAAGCGTGTTCGGGCAGGCCGGGGCCGGTGTCGGCGATAGCCAGCTCCACCCATCCGGCGCGCGTGTTCGCGCTTATCGAGAGTTCGCCGATTGATTGATCCTGGCTTCGCTCACCCTCCGGCGAGGATATCGCTTCGACCGCATTGCACGCCAGGTTGAACAGTGAGCGATAAAGCTGCGTGCGATCCCCGGTGATAGTCAGTCCCGCGGCTATATTGTTGTGGGCTGTAATTCCCATTGTCGCCGTGTCGTCCAGCACTTCCGAAACAAGGTCGTGAAGGTTGATCGCAGATTTGTTGAGTGCGCGCGGCTCCATTCGGCCGAAAGCCAATGTATCCCGGCTTAATGTTATCGCCCTGTCAAGTGCGGAAATAAGGCGTGGGCTGAGTTTCCGAACGCTAGGGTCCTCGGATCTGGCAAGCCGGTCTGACATGAGCTGAGCCGACGCCAGGATATTGCGCAAGTCATGGCTTATTTTCGAAATGCCTGCGCCTAGCGCCGCCAGTCGCCGGCGCTCGTTCAGTAAACTGCGCACGCTTGTTTCCATTGCTGCGAGGCTTTTTTCAGCCGCTCCAATTTCGTCGGTGCGCCGTGAAGGGGCGAGTATCCCGCCAAGACTTTCAGGGTCAGCCTCAAAAGCGGTGATATTTTCGGTGAGGTTTTTTACGGGCTTAACGATGAGCCGGTTGAGCGCCCAATAGACAAGGCCCGCTGTCAGCGTGGATATGACCAGCGACAAAACGAGTATGTTTCGTGCGTAAACATGCAGATCTTTTCGCAACGAACTCTGGGAAATGATAATGTCGACTTGCTGGTCAGGCGCAAAACGAGGCGATCCGGTTGCCTGAATAAGCCGGTCTCCGTGTGAAAACATCGTCGCCCATGCATGGCCTATAAGCGTAAGCGGATCGCGTTCGCCGAGGTGAACTTGCGTGATATCGGGTGAGCCATGCGGGTCGATCTGCGGCGCCAGGATCAGCATGCGCATATCGTCATTATTGATTGTAACACCGAGAATATTTGCCGTTGAGAAAAGTTGACGCAAAATGCTTTCGTCCAGCGCGTCGCTGCGCGGCCCTTCAAGTGCGAGGCTCGCGAGGTAGGCTTCCTCTACGCGCATTGAAAACCAGTCATGACGCTGTTTTGCAATCGATGGCACCATGACGACAAGCTCGGCAAAAAGCACGAAGATCACTGTCAGGATAAGCAGCTTTGTCGACAGGGAGCGATTTGCGAGAGATTTGATTGGGATCATGGCGTGTCGCTTAATCAAATACCGATAGAAGACCTATCAGAGATTTCGTGCGATTGGAAAAAAGGGTCGGCGTATACCACGCGCCGGCGGCGCGTTTGGCCGCTTCGCTGCGTGTAGGGTAGGGGGCGATCACGTCGGTGAATGACTTGATCTTCATCCCGGAAGTGACTGCGAGGATGAAGGGAGCCAAAAGGTCGCCGGCATCTCGTCCGACGATGCTCGCGCCTAAAATCAGTCCTTTTTTATCAGTCACCACTTTGACAAATCCGCGCGTGTCCTTTTCCGCAATGGCGCGGTCGTTTTCCGAGAAAGGCCATTTTGTAATTTTGATATCGCCATGTTTTTCCCGGGCTTCGCGCTCATTAAGACCAATCTGGGCCAATTCAGGATCGCTGTAGGTTACGTGCGGCGCGAGTTGCTCATTATTCTTAGACGGCATTTTGAAGAGAATGTTACGCACGATCACTGAGGCATGGTAACCTGCCACATGCGTGAATTGGCGCCCTCCGGCCACATCCCCGATCGCGTAAATACGATTGTTGGTCGTGCGAAGTCTGGCGTCGGTCTTGATTCCGCGTCTGTCGTATTCGACGCTAGCGGCCTCTAGATTTAAGCCGTCAACGGTCGGGCGCCTTCCGACTGCGATAAGCAAATGTGATCCGTCTATCGCGCGGTTCTCGATATGAACCCGAATTCCGCCGTCAGTTTTTTCGATTCGGCTCGCCTTAGCGTTTTCGACAACGTCAATGCCATCGGCGATGAGCTGTTCGCGAACGACAGCAACCAGTTCGGGGTCGTCTCGGCCAAGAATCGAGCCTCCCTCGATAATCGTTGTCTTTGAGCCGAGACGTTGATGCGCTTGCGCCATCTCGATCCCGATCGGCCCCCCGCCGATGATGATCAGATGGTCCGGGCGGGTTTTGTTCTGGAAAATGGATTCATTCGTGAAGAAGGGGGCGCCATCGAGCCCTTCAATTGGCGGAATGAAAGGGGTTGACCCCGTGGCGATGACAAAATGCTTTGCTTTGACCGTAACAGCGCCAGCTTCGACCCGCCGCGGGCCCGTGAAGGAGGCGTGATCGCGCAGAACTGTAACGCCGAGGCTTTCAAACCGTTCTTGGCTGTCATTTGGTTCAATCGTCGCGATAGCGCTCTGGACATGGTCCATGATTGCGGCGAAGTCGACTTGAGGCTCTATGCTGGCGATGCCGTATTTATCCGCCTGGCGCATGGCGTGGGCGCGGGAAGCGGCTGAAATCAGCGCTTTTGACGGAACGCAGCCCGTATTGAGGCAGTCGCCGCCCATTTCACCTTTTTCGATAAGGACGACTTTACGGCCGAGCTGTGCGGCTCCGGCGGCCACTGAGAGCCCGCCTGAGCCGGCGCCGATTACGCATAAATCTGTCTTGATGGTTTGCGGCATTTTTATTCGGCCTCCGGCGCTTTTCTTGCGTGCTTCAAGATAATCGGGATGAGCGCCAAGACGATAAGTCCAACGATTGGCAGCAGGGTTTCCGGCTTGAGCAGGACGCCGCCAAGCGTGACGTCTTCACCGGCTTCAAAAGCGGCATCCGCCGCCGCCCCTATGCTGGCATAGACAAATGAGCCGGGAATAATGCCAAGCCCGGTGCCGATGACGAAATTGCGTAAGGAAACGCCAATCAGGCCGGCCGCGATATTCACCGCCCAAAAAGGAAATACCGGCGCCAGGCGCAAAATGAACATGTAACTTAGCTCGCCGTCGCGAAACCCTTGTTCCATGCGTTTTGCGAGGCCGCCCGCTCGTTTGCTTAGCAAGTCGCCGAGCGCAGACTTGGCTGCGAGAAAGATGCCTGTTGCGCCGAGCGTCGCAGCAAAGACGATCAGCGGCGTTCCCTGCCATAATCCAAAAAGGAAGCCGCCAAATATGGTGAGTATGCTGGCGCCTGGGAAAGAAATTGCAACCGCGCCAGCATAAACAAGAACAAACAGCGTCATTGCGGGCAGGGGATTGGTGTCAACCCAATTGCGAAGCGCCTCGCGGTTCTCGCGCAAAACGTCGAGCGTGAAATACTCGTTCAGGCCGAAAACGAAGAAACCGCCAAGCGCTAAGGCGATAATCAAGACGGGCGCAAGGCGTTTTAGCACGCTGGCTTTTTCATTGGATTGGGGAGACATTACCTACCTGACGTAATCTCAGTACAAATAGAGCGCGTTGGGCGGTTGAGCCAGCGCGCTCGCGAGACAGTTTATTTAGGTCTTTTAGCGAGGATTTTCTTTCACGTTCGTCTATTGTGTGCTCACATTGGCGAGATACCTGAAAAATCAGGTCGGCAAAGCGGAATCGGCGTAAATGGGCCAGATTCGGGCGCGCTTGGTGTTGACGCCGCCCTGTCTCCGGTTTATCTCCCCGCCTCTTGCTCCGAGCGGAGTGAAATGCGGCGCGCGCCGCGGAATTATCGCCCTAGAGGACTGAACGATGAAACGGACTTTTCAACCGAGCCGGCTTAAGCGCAAGCGTCGCCACGGCTTTCGCGCGCGCAAAGCGACCAAGGCAGGCCGGAAAGTGTTAGCGGCGCGCCGTTCCAAGGGCCGTAAACGGCTTTCGGCTTAGGGCTGGCGAAAATACCCTCGAAGATTCAAGAAGATAACGCTTCCAATGGGCCCGTTTCATTGGGTGTTATCAAAAAGCGGCGGGACTTTCTTGCGATGCATGACGCATGCAAGGCGCATAGCCGCTCATTCCTAATGCTGGCGCGGGACAATCCTGAAAATTGCGGTGAAATCCGGCTGGGGCTGACGGTCACCAAAAGGATTGGCGGCGCTGTGATACGCAACCGTATAAGGCGACGCTTGCGGGCGGCGGCGGGTGAGATTTTCCCAAGTCGGGCCGATGCCGGGACGGATTATGTGCTGGTGGCCCGAAAAGCGGCTTATGATCGCAAATATGCGGACCTGCTTGACGATATGAAGCGCGCCCTTTTAAGGCTCTCACGTAACACTACATAGCTAACGACATGTGGCGGGCGGCCGGGCGGCTTCCAGTCAGCAACGCATCGGGATTTCTCATGGACCGCAATTTGATTTTGGCGATCGTCCTCTCAGCGGGCGTGCTTTTGGCTTGGGACTTCCTGGTGCTTGGTCCGCAGCGCGAAGCGCAAGAAGCGGTGAGAGCCGAGCAGGCAACGCTGGCGGCAGAGAGCGGCGAGGCGCCTGATTTGCTGGGCGGCGGGCTATCGGCCGATGCCGCGGCGGCAACAGTGGATGAAGCATTGGCGGGCTCTTCGAGTGGGCGTATTCCCGTTCGGACCGGCACGCTGGAAGGGTCGATCAACTTACGCGGCGGTCGATTCGATGATTTGCTTCTCACCCAATATCGTGAAGGTTTGGATGATCAAAGCCCTGTGATCCGGCTTCTCAGCCCGGATGAAACGGAGCATGGGCATTTCATACAGCAGGGCTGGGCGATCGGCAGGGAGCTCGGCGCGCGCGCCCAATGGCAGGCGCCGGAAGGTGCTGTGTTAACGCCGGCGGCGCCGGTGACGCTCACGCGAACGGATGGCGATCTCGTCTTTGAAAAGACGATTTCTGTCGATGAAAAATACATGTTCACCGTTACGCAGAAGGTGACGAACAACGGCGTCGGCGATCGCATCCTGCGGGCTTATGCGACAGTCACCCAGAGGAACATTCCTGAAGAATTCTCGAACTTCATGATTTTGCATGAAGGCCCACTCGGCGTAATCGGCACGAAGCTATATGAGCGCAAATACAAAAAGCTGGCGAAGAACAAAAACAAGAGCGTTGCGGCAGAGGGCGTCGGCGGTTGGGTCGCTATCACCAACAAAAACTGGCTTGCAGCGGCAATCCCGGCGCAAGACCAGGCGATTGAAGCACAGCTCACCAATCGCGGTACGGCGGATGCGCCAATTTTTGAAGCCTTTTATGCGATGCCCGCGGAAACCATCGCGCCGGGGCAGTCCCTTTCGAAAACATCATACATTTTTGGCGGACCAAAGGATGTCGATCTTTTGCAGTCTTATGAAGCCAAAGTCGAAGATGGCGGCCTAGGCGTTTATGACTTCGACAAGGCGGTTGATTGGGGCCATCTGTTTTTCCTGACCAGGCCAATTTTCTATACGCTGAATTTCTTTGGCGACCTGACCGGCAATTTTGGCGTCGCCATCCTGATTCTGACGCTGATCGTCAAGCTGCTGCTCTTCCCGTTGGCTAATAAAAGCTATGAGTCGATGTCGAAGATGAAGAAGCTGCAGCCGGAAATCAAAAAGCTGCAAGAGCGTTATGCTGACGATAAAATGAAGATGCAGCAGGAAATGATGACGCTCTACAAGAAGGAAAAAATGAACCCGATGGCGGGATGTCTGCCGGTTCTGTTCCAGATGCCGATCTTCTTTGCGCTGTACAAAACCCTATTTGTCACGATCGAACTTCGCCATCAGCCATTCTTGTATATCAGCGATTTATCGTCTCCTGACCCGACGACGATTTTTAACCTGTTTGGTCTGCTTCCATTTGATCCGACGGCATTGCCGCTGATCGGCGGCGTGCTCGCAATCGGGTTTTTGCCTCTTCTAATGGGGGCCGCCATGTGGTTCCAGATGAAACTTAACCCGCCGCCGACGGATCCGGTGCAAGCGCAAATTTTTGGCCTGATGCCGTTTGTGTTTGTGTTCATCTTTGCGCCTTTTGCCGCCGGGCTGGTGCTTTACTGGTTCTGGAACACGTTCCTTGGCATTCTCCAGCAATGGTACATTATGAAGCGCAATGGCGTTTCGGTTGAATGGGGCGAGCGTTTTAGAATGCCGTCCTGGCTCAAGCGGAAAGCCGCTGGCGACGCAAAGTGATGCAAGCCGACGAATTCTCGCCCGATGCGATTGAGGCTGGCCGGCTATTGTTTGCCCGGTCGGCGGTTTTCATGAAAGGCGTCGTCAGCCTTGATGGTTTGCCTGATGAAGGGCCGCCGGAGGTGGCGTTCGCCGGGCGCTCGAATGTAGGTAAATCGACTTTGTTGAATGCGCTTGTCGGACAGCACGGTTTGGCGCGTGCTTCCAACACGCCTGGCCGGACGCGTGAAATCAACTATTTCGATCTTCAGGGCGAGCTGCGGCTCGTTGATTTGCCGGGTTATGGCTATGCGCGGGCGTCGAGAAAAGAGTCGGCGCAATGGATGTCGTTGACGCGAGATTTTTTGCGCGGCCGGTCGGTCTTGCGCCGTGTATGCGTGCTGGTCGATTCGCGCCACGGACTGAAGTCCTCGGACATCGACGTTATGGACCTGCTTGATGAAGCGGCCGTGAATTATCAGATCGTCCTGACCAAGACTGACAAAATCAAGCCCACGGCGCTTGTCGCGCTCGTTGAGGCAACAACCAAAAAAATCGCGCGCCGCCCGGCGGCCCATCCTGTCATTCGCGCAACATCGTCGGAAAAAGGCGATGGCATCGATTTGCTGCGGGCGGAACTGGCGTCGCTCGTTGCAATGTAAAGGCTTTGTTAACCATCGCGGGCGTTCGTTGGGGGCATGGAAGCAGCCCGCAATATCGATCAAACGCTGACGCATTGGCGAGAGGTTTTTGCGCGCTATTTGAAATCCGAGAAACGGGCAAGCGCTTACACGCAGCGAAATTACAACGCTGTTCTGGCGCGTTTCGATGGGTTTCTTTGCGCTTATCGCGGGGAAACCCCATCTCTGCAAATGGCGGCCGCCCTGGATATGCGGGATTTTCGCGCCTATCTTGCGGAGCGTCGCAAGGATGGACTGGCGCCGCCATCGATCAAGCTTGAGCTTTCCGCACTGAAATCCTTTTTCGCTTTTCTGCGCAGACGCGCCGGCATTGAAAATGACGCCTTAGCGGTGATGCGCGGGCCGAAGCTGCACGACCGCCTGCCGCGCCCGGTGTCTCACGTCGATGCTGCGGCGATGGTTGAAACTGCCGGGACGCTCAAAACCACTAGCGCCAAACAGTCTTGGGAGTTGGCGCGCGATGCGGCGCTGGTGACGCTGCTTTACGGCGCGGGGCTTCGCATATCCGAAGCCTTGTCGCTCAAATGGTCTGACGCGCCGCTTGGCGAGACGATGCGGATCAAGGGCAAGGGCGCTAAAACCCGAATTGTTCCCATTCTTCCTGGACTACGCGCTGCTGTTGATACGTATGCAGATGCTTGTCCTTATGGCGGCGGGCAGGACGATCCGCTGTTCTTTTCGGCGCGCGGCAAGCCACTGTCGGCGCGCGCGGCGCAGCGGATGGTCGCCGCATTGCGCGCAGCGCTCGGTCTGCCGGCGTCGGCGACGCCGCATGCGCTGCGTCACGCTTTCGCCACCCATCTGCTTGCCGCCGGCGGCGATCTCAGAACCATTCAGGAATTGCTCGGCCATGCGTCGCTCGCCGCAACGCAACGTTACACCAAGATAGACAGCGACAGCCTTTTGCGCATTTATGACAAGGCGCATCCGCGCGCTTAGATCCCGTATTTTTTCTCATAGGCTTTCACGTCGCGCCGCAGCTCCGGCAACAGGAAGTAAAGCGCGAGAATGTTGGGGATCGCCATGGCGAACAGCATCGAGTCGATGAAGTTGAGGATCGCCGAGACCGAGACGGCAGCGCCGGTCGAAAGCACAACGCAAAGGCAGATCTTGAAAATCATATCGGCGCGTTTCGACCCGCCAGTGAGATAGCCGATCGCCTGCGCGCCGTAAAAAGTCCAGCTCACCAGCGAGGTGAATGCGAACAGCGTCGATGACACCAGCAATATCACCGGGAACCAGGAGAACGTGTCGGCGAACGCTTTTGACGTGATCTCGATGCCTTGCACCGCGCCGTTGAACAAGAACGGCTCATAGGCGCCGGTGATGATGACCACCATGGCGGTAATCGTGCAAACGACAATCGTGTCGATAAAAGGCTCGACCAGGGCGACATACCCTTCGGTCAAAGGCTCATTGGTGCGCACCGAGGCATGTGCGATGGCGGCCGAACCGACGCCGGCCTCGCTCGAATAGGTCGCGCGCCGCATGCCGTTGATCAGGGCCCCGACCAATCCACCGCCCATGGCGTCGAGCCCGAAGGCGCTTTTGAAAACCGTCATCACCGCATCGGGCAGGGCGGTGATGTTGAGCGCGATGATGGTCAACGCCGCGCCAAGATAAAGTACGGCCATGAAGGGGACGAGCCGTCCGGCCACCGCGCCGATGCGGCGAATGCCGCCGAGCACAACGACGCCGACAAGGCCCGCCATGATCACGCCGAAGGTGATCGGTGCGTTTATGCCGGTGACATTGGCGAACTGGGCGTAGGACTGGTTGACCTGGAACAAACTGATGGAACCGCCGACGGCCATCACGGCGAAGAAAATAGCCGCGCCCTTGCCAAAGCGTTTCATGCCTTTGCGGGCGAACACCGCCTCGATGTAATACATCGGCCCGCCAATGACGCGCCCGTCGGGCAGCACCTTGCGATATTTCACCGCCAGCGCGCATTCGGCGAATTTTGTCGCCATGCCGAAAAAGCCGGCGAGGATCATCCAGAACACGGCGCCGGGCCCGCCAAGGATGATGGCGAGCGGCACGGAGGCGATATTGCCGAGCCCGATAGTGCCTGAAAGCGCCGCGGAAAGGGCCTGGAAATGCGAAATCTCGCCGCTTGCGCCTTTCTGGTCGTGCGGATTGAAGATCAATTGAAAGGCATGGACGAAGCCGCGGAAATTGATGAACCGCAAAAACGCCGAGATGATGACCCCGGCGGCCATCAACCAGATCACCACCAGCGGCAACGCGACGCCAAAAACATCGACGGAAATGAAGATGATCGACGAAACGAAATCGCTGATCGGTGTCAACGCGTTATCGATATGTTCGGCAAGACTGCGTGTGGATTGGGCGTCAGCCATGGAATTTCTTCTCCTGGGCCGACGCCCTAATTTTAAATGCGCGCCACTTTATCAAGCTTCGGCGTGAAGTCACGGCGCGCTGCGTCAAAGCCGCATCCGTTAAAGTCCCGCAAGCGCATGGTCGAGATCGCGGCGCAGATCCTCGAGGTCTTCAATGCCGACTGACAAACGCACCAGCGAATCGTCGACGCCAAGTTCCGCGCGCCGCTCCGGCGGGATCGAGGCGTGGGTCATGATGCCCGGATGCTCGATCAGGCTTTCAACGCCGCCAAGGGATTCGGCGAGGGTGAAAAGCTCGACCCGCTCCAGCATCGCACGCGCCGCATCGAGCCCGCCCTTGACGAAGATCGTCACCATGCCGCCGAAAGCGTCCATCTGGCGCTTGGCGAGGTCGTGGCCCGGATGGGATGCGAGCCCCGGATAATTGACCCGGTCAATAGCCGGGTGCGCTTCCAGCCATTCGGCAAGCGCCAGCGCGTTCGATGATGATCTTTCAAGCCGCAAAGAAAGGGTTTTCAGCCCGCGCAGCGCCAGGAAGGAATCGAACGGCGCCTGTATGCCGCCGATGGAGTTTTGCAAGAAGGCGAGCCGGTCGCCAAGCTCCGCATCGCGCACCACCAGCACGCCGCCAATGACGTCGGAATGGCCGCCGAGATATTTCGTCGCCGAATGCATGACGATATCCGCCCCATGATCGAGTGGGCGCTGGCAATAGGGCGAAGCGAAAGTGTTGTCGCATCCAACGATAATGCCGTGCTTCTTGGCGATCTTCGCAATCGCTTCGATGTCGACAATCTTCAAAAGCGGATTGGTCGGCGTTTCCAGCCAGACAAGTTTTGTGTCCTGCGTGATTGCCGCCTCGAACTTTTCCGGGTCGGTGAGGTCGACATAGGAAAAGGACATGTTTGCGGAATCGCGCCGCACCCGCTCGAACAGCCGGAAGGTGCCGCCATAAACATCGTCCATGGCAATGACATTCGCGCCTGCCGGGAACAGTTCGAGCATGGTGGCGATCGCCGCCATGCCCGAGGCGAAGGCAAAGCCGCGCGAGCCGTTTTCAAGATCGGCGATGCAGCGCTCATAAGCAAAGCGCGTCGGATTGGCGCCGCGCGCATAGACAAAGCCTTTATGAACGCCGGGGCTTTCCTGCGCGTAGGTCGAGGTCTGGTAAATCGGCTGCATCACCGCGCCCGTGGTCGGGTCATGTTCCTGGCCGGCGTGGATGGCGCGCGTTGCGAAGGCGGGGCGGTTCTTGGTCTCATTGCTCATGGCGCTTTAGGCTCCCGTGTCTTTCGTCAGGGCTTAGCCCGCGCGCGGGGAAATTTCCAGCGTGGGCGTGAAAACCCCTGCCGCGGCGCGGTCCGCGCCCGAACGCATGCGGTGGAGAGATTGCCCGCCGGCGAAGGCCGGCGCACAAAAACGCGCGCGGGGCCGGGCTCGCTGCATTTTCGGCATAGGCGCCTTTCGCCGCCGTTCTGTTGAACGCGAGCGTATAAGCGGAGAGGTTGCGCGGCCCGCCCTGCGAAAGAGCTTGGCCAAAAAATCGCAGGGTCTCGCAGGTTGCTTTCGCAGCGGGACCGCGCAAGACGGCTTTTTCAGCACCGCCGCCTGTCCGTGCGCCGTGCGGCGTCCATAAGCCCGGTTCGACTCCTTGAACCGGGCCGACCCGCGGCGGACGAAAGAAAGGAATAAAACCGTTTCCTTCGCCACAGCCCCCTTTCGAGGGGCCGCCCGCGCAAGATCCAGGCGTTCGGCCGGCCGGTTCCTGAGCTTGA
>CAMYLZ010000014.1 GCA_947259375.1 uncultured Parvularculaceae bacterium
CCGCCGCGCGCGCGCCGGAGGCGCGGGTGCGCCTTGGTGATGCGCCGGTGATTGCGCCGACGCCGCGCCCGGCAAACCGCACCGAGCCAGCCGAAGATGGCGCGCCGCCGGTCATTGAGGCGGCGCCCGAAGAACCAACGCCGCTACCGGCCGCCGCCGAAGCGGCGCCATCAGCCGTAACGCCGACAGACAGGACGTCTACGGAGGATGCGCCGGCGGATCTTGCGCCGCCTTTGGCGAATGTGGCCGATAGGGGTGATGCAGCCGGCGCTGCTGCGATTGCCGAGCCCGCCGCGCAGGCCGCTGATGAACTGGTCGCCGAGCCTGTCGTCACGCCCGCGCTGGCGCGGCCATTGCCGCGCCGCCCGGCGCCGCCGGCCCCGGTCGTTGTCGAGGCGGAACTTATCCGTTCCTCAGCGCCGACATACCCGGAGCGCTGCGCGCGCCGCGCCGGACCGGTGGAGCAGGTCACTGTCGGTTTCGATATCAGCGCGGCGGGACGCGCGACCAATGCCCGGATTGCATCGTCCACGAATGATTGCTTTGAGGCCGAAGCGTTGCGCACGCTGGCGCGCTGGCGCTTTAATCCGAAGACGGTGAACGGCGCCCCCGCCGCCGATACCGGCAAAAGCGCAACGTTGAATTTCAGGAAGTAAGGCGTAGACGGGCTGTGTCTCGGGGCTTCTAGTTAGTGGCGATGGCATTTGGATATTGGCGCAGTCATCATGAAGATGACGCCAATGCGTCAGTTTGAATCCGCCGGCGTAGCCGCTAATAAACCCGCTTCTTCGGCTCGATATATTTGATTTCGTCCGTAAGCGTGAAGTCATGCACCGGGCGATAGTCGAGCGTCGCTTTGCCGTTCGCGAACCATGCGGCGGTGTGCTTCATCCAGTTGGCGTCGTCGCGATCGGGGAAGTCCTCGCGCGCATGGGCGCCGCGGCTTTCCTTGCGGTTCGCCGCGCCTTCCATGGTGACGACCGCTTGGCCGATCATGTTGTCGAATTCGAGCGTTTCGACGAGGTCGGTGTTCCAGACCAGCGAGCGGTCGGTGACGCCGATCTCCGGCATGGCGTCGTAGACCTCGCGGATTTTCTCGCGCCCCTCTTCGAGCACGTCGCCTGTGCGGAAGACCGCGCAATTGTTCTGCATGACCGACTGCATGCGCGCGCGCAAAACGGCGGTCGGCGCGGAGCCTTTGGCGTGGCGGAATTTGTCGAGGCGCGCGAGCGCTTCGTCGGTGGCGCGCTGCGGCAGTTCCGGATTGGCGCCGCCAGCCTTGACGATTTCGCCGCAGCGCAGTCCCGCCGCGCGGCCGAACACAACAAGGTCGATCAGCGAGTTGGAGCCCAAACGGTTGGCGCCGTGCACGGAAACGCAGGCCGCCTCGCCGATCGCCATCAGGCCGGGCACGACCGCATCCGGGTCGTCGCCGCGCTTGGTGATGACCTCGCCGTGATAATTGGTCGGGATGCCGCCCATATTGTAATGCACGGTCGGGATCACCGGGATCGGTTCCTTGGTGACGTCGACACCGGCGAAAATCTTCGCGCTTTCGGAAATACCCGGCAGGCGCTCGGCCAACACTTTCGGATCGAGATGGTTGAGATTGAGGTGGATATGGTCCTTGTTCGGACCGACGCCGCGCCCTTCGCGGATCTCGATGGTCATCGAACGCGACACCACATCACGCGAGGCGAGGTCTTTGGCGGACGGCGCGTAACGCTCCATGAAGCGCTCGCCTTCGGAATTGGTGAGGTACCCGCCTTCGCCGCGCGAGCCCTCGGTGATGAGCACGCCGGCGCCGTAAATCCCCGTCGGGTGGAATTGCACGAATTCCATATCCTGCAAGGGGAGCCCCGCGCGCAGCACCATCGCATTGCCGTCGCCGGTGCAGGTGTGGGCCGAGGTGCAGGAGAAATAGACGCGGCCGTAACCGCCGGTGGCGAGGATCACCATCTTCGCTGAAAAGCGGTGGATGACCCCGGTGTCGAGCTCCCATGACAACAGCCCGCGGCATTCGCCTTCATCCGACATGATGAGGTCGAGGGCGAAATGTTCGATAAAGAACTTGGCGTTGTTCTTGACCGCCTGTCCGTAAAGGGTGTGCAGGATAGCGTGGCCAGTGCGGTCGGCGGCGGCGCAAGTGCGTTGCACCTGGCCTTCGCCAAAATTGCGGGTCATGCCGCCAAAGGCGCGCTGATAAATCTTGCCTTCTTCGGTGCGCGAGAACGGAACGCCCCAATGCTCCAGCTCATAAACGGCGGCCGGCGCATTCTTGCACAAATATTCGATCGCGTCCTGATCGCCCAGCCAGTCGGACCCCTTGACGGTGTCATACATGTGCCAGCGCCAGTCATCCTCGCCCATATTGCCGAGCGAGGCGGAGATGCCGCCTTGCGCCGCGACGGTGTGCGAACGGGTCGGAAAGACCTTGGTGACGCATGCGGTTTTAAGGCCGGCCTGCGCCGCGCCAAGCGTTGCGCGAAGGCCGGCGCCGCCGGCGCCCACCACAACGACGTCATATTCGTGATCGACGATTTCGTAACTGTCAGTCATCCGTCAGCCTGCAAATGAAATGTTGTATACGGCCCAGAGCACGCCGGCGATGATGCTGATCGTGATCAGCCAGTTGAGCGCGCTCAGCGTCTTCCTGACGCTTGAGTGAATATAGTCGGCGATAATCTCTTCGAACCCGATGCGCATGTGCCATGCGCCGATGATGACGAACAGCGCCATCAGTCCGGCATTGAGCGGCCGGGCGAGCCAGGCGCGCGCGGCTTCATAGTCGGCGCCGAGATGCGAGACGACAGCGACGAGGAACCAGATGGCGAGCGGAATGAGGACCGCCGCCGTGGCGCGCTGCATGATGAATGCGGAAGTGCCTTTATGCGCCATTGTCTTACGCTCCCATCGCCGAGTAGCCGGCCCAGAGGACGATCGCCGCCGCAATGAAGGACGCGATATAGACAAGCCATGCGGTCATCCGCGCCGTGTTGAGCGCAAAGCCGCGCCCTGAATCCCAATAAAGGTGGCGCAGGCCGTTCATTAAATGAAAGCACAGCGACCAGACATAGCCGGCGACGATAACAAAGCCGATCGGGCCTTTGACGAAACCCGCAACGCCGGCGTAGAGCGCGGGGCTGAACGCCAGCGCATAAAGCCACAGGGCGATCAGCATCGAGCCGCCATAAAGGACGAGCCCGGCGCCGCGATGAGTGATGGAAGCGGCCATGGTAGCGGTGAACCGCCAGATCTGGAGATGCGGCGAGAGCGGCCGCGAGGATTGCGCGCTGGTGGCCATGAAGAACCCCGAAAAACAGGTGTTGAGACGTTGCGGCGAACATAGGCCGCCTCCTTGCCAAGTCAACGTGGGATGGTCGGCGTAAATCAGCGCGGATGCTGCGGCAGAAAGGCGCCTGCGTTTTCGTGCGCCGTCTCGATGCTCATTCGGAAGCACCCGCGACCGGCGGCGTGCATTGCGTCCTTCTGGGCTAAAGGCTTGGCAGGCGCGCGCTTTGGGCCTATCAGGCTGCGGCGCGGGACGATGATCTGCCGGAAGATGATCTGCAGGAAAAAGCGGCGGACGCGTCGAGCTCGAAGGCGCGCGCGTGTTTTTCTTTGGAGTGAGGCGCAATGGTGAACCGATATAAGGGCTCGTGTCATTGCGGCGGCGTCCGCTTTTCGATCGCTGACGAGCCGGACGAACTCACCACCTGCGATTGCTCGCTTTGCGTAAAGCGGAATGCGCTGATGACAAAAGTGCCCGAAGACGCGCTTCAGATTGATGAAGGCGAAGATCTGCTCACGCTTTATGAGTGGAACACCAAGGTCGCAAAGCATTATTTCTGCCGGCGGTGCGGCATCTATGTGTTTCACCGCAAGCGCGGCGCGCCCGATCATTTCGGCGTGAACATTTTTTGCCTTGACGATTTCGACAACAGCACGGCGCCCGTGCGCGCGACTGAAGGCGCGAATATGACGGTGGAATGCGAAAACCCCCAGCGGGAATGGCCCGGGCCGCGAAACTGAAGGCTGAAAGCAAAACGTGTCGCCTTATTGCCAAAGGTCCGGTTTTCATCGCACTATCAGCCCCAGTGAAGGGTAGTTGAGGGGCGGTTCAAATGAAAAAACTGGTTGCAGCAGCAGCGATCGCGGCGGCCATCGCGGGGTCGGCGCATGCGCAGATGCTTGAAGCGCTGACCGGCGATCAACTCGAAGCGGTGCTCGACCAGGCTGGTCTCAACCCGACCATGTTGAGCGACGCGGATACAGGCGCGCCGGTGGCCTCCGGCAAGGCTGGCGACTTCAAGTTTTTCGTTCGCGCCCTTTCCTGTTCCGGCGCGCCGGCGGCCTGCGAAACGCTGGTCTTTTTCGCCAATTTCGATCTCGGCCGGGACGTCACCGCCGCCGATTACCGGATCGTCAACGGCTTCAACGACAGCCAGGTGTTCGGCCGCGCCTATGTGCTGCCAAGCGCGGATGAAGTCGGCGTCGATTATGTGATCGAGCTGAATGGCGGCGTCAGCGATGACCATCTGGCGGAAAATATCGGCCGCTGGGCCGATGTTATTTCAGCCTTTGTAGCGAAATTTCGCGAAGGCGACCCGTCGAGCTAGGCGGCCCGATCCAGCAGCGCTTTCAATTCGGTCGGCAGGTCTTTTTCGATTTCGCGCAATTGCGCGATCAGGCGGCGTTCATTGTCGTCAAAGCCGCCATTGCGACCGATGCGGCTGGCGAGCCACTCGGCTTCCGTTTCCGTGAGTTCAGCGGCTGCGGCCGCGTCGCGCTCGCGTCGCGCATTTTGCGCAGCATGAACGGAGGGTTCGCCATAAGCGTCTTTGACGCCGCCAAGCCCGCCCGACAACATGCGCCTGAAAAAGCCGCCGAGATTGACGGAATGATCTTTCACCCACGCATTGCGGCGAAAGGCGTCCTCGCGGCTCGGCGCGTTATAGCCGAGATGCGCCATCAGATGATTGATGACCCCTTGCACGAAAAGCTCCGCCCACGCCGGATCATTGGCCGCGTATTCGGTCGCATCATTGATGTCAAACAACAGCTCGGCCTCGCGCCGCGTGATCGCGACATTGCCGTCGCCGCCGGCGGCGAAGAGATAGCGCCGCAGCATGACGGCCTCCTGCTTCGAAACGGCGGGGCCGTCTTTTTTCGCAAGAATATGGGCCTTGATCTGGGCGCCGACAAATTCGGCCATCTCCGGCGGCGTCCGCTCGGCCGTTTCCATGAGCTTGACCATCAGCGCGATTTCGAGCGGGTTGGCGCAAGCGTCGCGCGTGACGCGGGCTTTTAGTCCGTCGAACTCTTCCGCCGTCAAATAGCCATGCGGCTCTTCCTCGCGCAGATAAAAATCCGCGGCCGCCTCGGCGAAAAACTGGAACCATTCCGCGTCGCCATCCTGCGCCCGGTCGCCAAGGTCGAACAGGGCGTCGAGTTCCGCATGGGAAACGACGCCGTCGGCGAACACGGTGCGGCGCAGGAACAGGACTTCGTCGGCGGATACAAAACCGTCAGCGCCAATAGCGGCAAGGCGTGTTTCAAGCGGCAGGTCGGACATGGGCGAGCTCCCCGGATGCGATAGACATCCGCCATCATGGCCGCGCCGGGTTAAAATCAGGAAAAAGAATCCGGCGGTGCTGGATGGATTAAGCTTTCGCTAACCTTGGCGCGTCCCGGGGCTAATGCGGCAAGTAACCGGCGCCCAGAATGACGGCGGCGGCGGCGAACCCCGCGAGTAGCAGCGTTTGCAGAACCAGCGCCGCAATCGGCCTTGGCCCGACCGCAACGAGGTTCTTCAGCGCGGTTTTGACGCCGAGCGCAGAGACGGCGACGGTGAGGCAAAAGCGCGACGCGCCGGCAAGCGCGTCATCGGCGGCGGCGGGAACGAGGCCGGCGCTGTTCGCGGCCATCAATGCAGCAAAGCCGAGCAGGAAGACGGGGAAGGCGCGCCCGGCCGCGTTCGTGCTGGACGCCTTGCGGGCGAAGGTCATGGCGATCAGGAAAACGGCCGGCGCGAGCAGCGTCACGCGCATCAGCTTGACCACTGCAGCGACCGCGCCGGCTTCGTCGGAGACGATATAGCCGGCGCCGATGACCTGCGCCACATCGTGGATCGTCGCGCCGAGAAAGACGCCGGCCTGCATGTCGGTGAGGCCGATGAGATGGGTCAGCGGCGGGTAAGCGACCATGGCGATGGTCGACAGCGTGGTGACGCTGACGACGGTAAGGATGAGATTGCGCTCCGCATCCTTGCCTTGCGGCAGTACTGAGGCGATCGCCATCGCCGCCGATGCGCCGCAAATCGCAACCGCGCCGGCGGAAAGCACCGCATGCGGACTGGCAAGGCCGCCGGCGCGCCCGATCGCCCAGCCGGCGAGGATCGTCAGCGTGACGCCGGTCGCCACCAGAAGGGCGGTCGCCCAGCCGAGTGCGGCGATTTCGGAAAAGGTGACGGAGGCGCCAAGCAATATGACGCCGAGTTGCAAGACGCGCTTTGACGCGAACTGGATGCCCGGCGCGCATTTTTCATCTTCGCTGAGAAAATTAAAGGCAATGCCGAACAGGATTGCATAGAGCATCACCGGCCCGCCATAGCGCGAGGCTATGAACATTGACGACAGCGCAACCGCGCCGGCGATCAACAAGCCAGGCGCCAGCCTGCGCGCAAAGTCATGCAATTTGAGATGCGGCACGAGAGGATGGGGCGATCAGGGTTATTCCACGGCCTGCAGGCTCTTGCGGCGCGGCGCGGATTGCGGCGCGCCGTCGCACCAGGTCCGCCGGTCGCGATGAGTCACCATGCGCCTGTGCAGGTCTTCGATGCAGTTGCGACCGGTGCGCACGAACAGGAACGGGAGCACGCCGTGGATCAGGCAGGCGATGCCGGACAGCGCCATTTTCGCGCCAAAGCCGAACGCCATGCCCATATGCTGGAAATAGCTTTCGCCCACGCTCGCGGGATGTTCGGTAAAGGCGCGTTTGATCATGGCGGCGGCGGCTCCCCGGAGAAAAAGACCTAATGCCGGAAAGGCTATGGCGATCCGCTGGAAAATTTTTTCTATTTGAATGCGTAGAAAAACTATTGCTTGCGAGTATTTTCTAAAAATTCTACACTTTCTAGAATGGATAGGATCGATAAGGCAATTCTCGCGATACTCCAGTCCGATTCTGCGACCCCAGTTAGTGAAATCGCTGAAACGGTCGGGCTGTCCCAGACCCCTTGTTGGCGGCGCATCAAGAAGCTGGAGGAGGATGGCGTGATCCTCCGGCGAGTGGCGCTCGCCGGCCCGGCGGCGCTCAATCTCGATCTCACGGCCTTCGTCATGGTCAAGACCGCCCATCATAATGAAGCCTGGCTGACGCGCTTTGCCGAAGCGGTGCGGCGCGTTCCCGAAGTGGTCGAGCTGCACCGCATGAGCGGCGATACGGACTATCTGATGAAGGTCGTTTGCCCGGATATGGCGCGTTTCGATCAGGTTTACAAAAAACTGATCTCGATCACTGACTTCTCCAATGTGACGTCGACTTTCTCCATGGAGGTGCTGAAATCGACGACCGAATTGCCGCTCGATTATGCGTAAGCGGATCAAAGGACTGCGCGGCGCCTGTCCGCAGAGAGGCGCCGCGTTGAGATTTACCAGGTCTTGTAAGCCCGTCCCGCCTTCATCACGAAATCGACATTTTCCAGTTCGGTGATGTCGGCGAGCGGGTCGCCGCTAACCGCGATCAGGTCGCCGAATTTTCCAGGCGCAATCGCGCCGAGCACGTCCGACTGGCCGAGATTGGCCGCGCCCATGACAGTGGCCGAGCGGATCGCTTCCATCGGCGTCATGCCGGCTTCGACCAGCAGCGCGAATTCGCGGGCGTTCTCGCCATGTTTTGAAACGCCTGAATCCGTGCCGAAAGCGATCTTGACGCCGCCTTCATGCGCGCGCTTCGCCATTTCGTGCATCAGCGGGCCCACTTGCAGGGCTTTTGCCCGTTGCGGCGGCAAGAGGAAGGTTTCAGGGTCTTGCGCCCATTCGACTACCGTCGCGCCGGCAAGCAACGTCGGGACGAGATATGCGCCATTGCGTTTGAACAGGCGGATTGATTCATTGTCGAGATATGTTCCGTGCTCAATCGAATCGACGCCGGCGCGCAATGCTGCATTGATGCCGTTGACGCCATGAGCATGCGCCGTCGCCTTGCGGCCCATGGCGTGCGCGGCGTCCATGATCGCTTTCATCTCGTCTTCAAAGAATTGCTGTTCCAGCCCAGCCGCCGTGTTGGAAAGAACGCCGGCGGTCGCCGTCAACTTGATATGGTCGGCGCCGCGGCGCACCTGTTCGCGCACCGCCCGGCGGCAATCGCCGACGCCGTCGCAAACGCCGCTCTGATGCAACAGCTCGGCGACATCGTCGCGATATCCTTGCGTGCCGTCGCCATGCCCGCCGGTGACCGAAATGGTGGAGCCGGACGCGAAAATTCGCGGTCCCGGCACATCGCCACGGGCGACACCATCGCGCAGCGCGAAGATCGCATCACTGGAGCCGGCGCCGACATCGCGCACGGTGGTGAAGCCGGCCATTAGCGTCCGGCGGGCATGCCGGGCGCCGGCGATGGCGAGATCGCCTTCGGACATTTCAACGCGTTGCAGGCGGCCCTTGGGATTGTTTTCGCTGAGCAAATGGACATGCCCGTCAATCAGGCCGGGCATAACGAACATGTCTTTGAGGTCATGCACCGTCACGGCGTCGTCGGGGCTTGCGTCCTCGGCGCCGACAAACCCGTCGGCGATGCGTTCTATGACGCCATCCTTGATGATCACCGTCTTGTTTTCCATGACCGCGCGGCCCGGCTCAGCCAGCAGGCGCCCGGCGTGAATGACGGCATAGTCGGCGGCGCTCGCGGCTGATGCGGCGAGCGAGGAAGCGGTAAGTGAGGCAGCGACGGTCGTCGCCAGGCGGCGCAGGCGTTTCATGGATCCTCCCGGGGGAAATGTCGTTTTGCTGGAAAGCACGTTATCGCCGATAGGGCCGGCGATCCAGCCGCCGGCGGCGGATGTTTATGAACGGCGCGGCGGCGGTCCGACCAGCAATCGTTGATTTTCGAAATCGAGCATGAAACTGCGGTTGGCGAACATATCTGCGCCGATCAGGCAATAAGGCTTTTTCTCAACCCCGAGCTCTTCAAAGATCGCCGCGTCGTGAACGATAATGGTGACATTGCGCCAATAGGCGCGGCCGATGCTCAAGCGCCTGATCCTGACCGACACCGCGCGTTCGCGATTATCGAACACGTCATGCAGCCGCGTTCCGGTGGTAAAGCCTTCGCGGCGGGTGCCGTTGATGAAGAGGCCGCCAAGCATTCGCCTGAGCGCGGCGGAATTGAAAATCGAACCGGAGGCGCCGAGATCGACAATGCAGGGAATGCGCGCGCCGCGAACGAGAACATTGACACGATAAAGCGGGTTGGAGTCGGTCTCAAAATAAACCGGCTCCAGCGGCGCCTCCCCCCAACGGGTAAAAGACATATCAGGCGTTGCGTCGGGCGCATAAAGCCTGATCGTTCGATCATCCCGGCTGACAAGCGTCTTGTGGCGGGTCAGGAAATCGAGCCCCAGAACCCCTTGCGGCGGCGTATGCGGCGGGGCCCAGTCCGGCAGAATGACGCCGACATGATCGTCAAGGCCGAGCGAGGCGATCGAGATGTCGCCGAGATGATAGGCAGGCAGCGCGCGTGCGCCGGTCAGGCCGACAATGCGGATCGGCGCGCGATCAAGCTGCCGGAATGGCTGGTCGCTGGAAAGATTGGCGAACACCGCCGTGATTGTCGCGCCGGAATCGACAATGAAATCATATGGTCCCGCGCCGTTCACATAAGCATCGACGGTAATCCAGCCCTGATAGTCGACGCGGTAGGGGATTTTGGCAATCGGCTGGCTACGGATTATATCGGCGCTGGCGCCGGCGACGGACGGATCCGTCGTACAGGCGCTGAGCAGCCAGGCGCACAAAGCGGCGCCGGCGAGACGCTGTGAAAGGCGCCTCATGCCTCAGCCTCGCTGTGCCTTTCGTCTGGCGTCATGACGGCGCTCCCATTGCTTGGTTCGTGCTGTGTCCAGAGCGCTATAATCCGGGACGCAACATTTCTGTTTCAGGTCCCATCAGGAACTGCGCATTGTGAAAATCGAGCGCAAAGCTGCGGGTCAGGAGAAGCTTTGCGCCGATTAGTCCGTATGGAGAACCAATTGCATCAAGCTCCTCGAACACAAGGGCGTCGAACACCACAAGGGTCGGATCGCGCCATATGACGTCGCCGATAGAGAGCCGGCTCATCCGCACCAGCTTGGCCTCTTCACGATTGTCGAACAGATCGGCGAAGCGCGGCCCAAAGCGGGTTGCGCGCCCGGAGAACTGGCGCCGCGGGTCATATTGGTTCTTCATGATTTTGGCGAGCGCCGCATAGTTGATGACCGGATCGGCCGCGCCGAGATCGATCAGCATCGGGATGCGCGCCCCCTTGATGGTCGCATCGACGATATAAAGCGGGCGCGAAAGCGCGCCGAACATCACCGGTCGCATCGGCGCGGCGCTCCAACCGCCGAGGGCGTTATTGGCGGCGTCGGCCGGATAAAGGCGCATCATGGCGCGCGCCGTATCGAATACGACCAGATAATCTTCGAGAATATCGAGACCGATCACGCCTTGCGGCGTCGGGCGGTCCGGCGCCCAGTCGTCAATCACGACGACCGGGTGGTTGGCGAAGCGCAAGGCGCCGATTTCCAGCGCCGGCGCAGACTTCGCCGGCAACCACGCGGCGCTCGACAGGCCGACAATGCGTCGCTCATCGCCGAAAATCGGCGACAATGGTTGGTTGCGGGCGAGATTATCGAAAAAGACGGTTACGGTGGCGCCGGTGTCGACAACGAAGTCATAGGGCCCTTCGCCATTGACCATGACGGGGATGATGATCAGCCCGTCATAGCCGACCTCGAAAGGGATTTGCGCGACCGGTTGCGGCGGCGCTTGCGCGCGCGCCGGCGCAGCGTTCGCCGCAATGGCGATAAGAAGCGTCAAAAACCCCAAAAAGCGCATCATGAAAGCCTCCCAGCTTCATGCCGCGTCCCCGTCGCCATCATGATAGAGCATTAATCCCGCCAAGTCAGGCGTCTGGCCAAGGCGGACGATGGCGGTCCAAGCGTTTCGGCGGCAGGCTTCAGGCCGGCCGAGAGGGATGGATTTTCATGCTGCATATTGTCCGGCGGTTGCCGCCGCGCGCCCGGAAGGCGCTGTTGATCTTGTCTCTCGCCGCTTTGGCGATTGGCGCTATTGTCTTGTTGCGATAGCGAAGACCCCTTGTCTTTGCGCGCCTGCGCGCTATAAACCGCGCCTTCGACCCAGCCGCCGGGCCCCGGATTTCGGGAATGGCATGCCTTGGCGGTGTTGTTACGCGTCCGAAAGGGCCCAATAAGGAAAACCGAAATGCCCAAGATGAAGACCAAATCCGGCGCTAAAAAGCGCTTCAAAATGACCGCCTCCGGGAAGGTCAAGGCTGGCGCCGCCGGCAAACGCCACGGCATGATCAAGCGCACGCCCAAGCAGATCCGCCAGAATCGCGGCATGGATGTGCTGGCTGACGCCGACGCCAAGATCGTCAAAAAATACATGCCCTATAACCGGTAAGGAGGCCCCCACATGTCACGCGTAAAACGGGGCGTCACCGCCCATGCCCGCCATCGCAAAGTCATCAAGAAAGCGAAAGGCTATTACGGCCGCCGCAAAAACACGTTCCGCGTCGCCAATCAGGCGGTGGAAAAGGCCGGCCAATACGCCTATCGCGACCGCCGCGCGCGCAAGCGCAATTTCCGCAGCTTGTGGATCCAGCGCATCAACGCCGCCTGCCGCGAGCTCGACTTCACCTATGCGCGATTTATCAACGGGCTCTCGAAGGCCGGGATCGAGGTCGACCGCAAGGTTCTCGCCGATCTCGCCGTGAAAGAGCCCGAGGCGTTCAAGGCCCTGGCGGAAAAGGCGAAAGCGGCGCTGGCGTAACACGTCAGCGTTGTAAAACATTAAATCTTATCCCCGGGGTCATTTCCGCCCGTAATGTGGCGGGCAGGGAATGACGTGGGTCCGCGAAGCGATTAGGAAAGCGTCATTCGAAACCGGATGACGCTTTTTCTTTTGGCGAGAGATATAGGAGAACGGACGCGATGTCCGAACTGGCGACTATAGAAAACGACCTGACCGCGAAAATCGACGCCGCGGCGACCGAGGCCGCCCTCGAAGAGGTGCGCGTGGCGGCGCTCGGCAAGAAGGGCGTCGTCTCCGAGCAGATGAAGACGCTAGGCAAGATGAGCCCGGAAGAGCGCAAGGAAATGGGCCCGGCGCTGAACGGCCTCAAAACCCGCATCGCCGAGGCGATCGAGGCGAAAAAACAGGCGCTCGCGGAGGCCGCCCTCGACGCCCGCCTCGCCAGCGAAAAGGTCGATGTGACGCTTCCTGTCCGCCCGGAGCCAAAAGGCAAGATCCACCCGGTCAGCCAGGTGATGGAAGAGATCATCGCGATTTTCTCCGCCATGGGCTTTGATGTCGCCGAAGGCCCGGACATCGAGGACGATTTTCACAATTTCACGGCGCTGAACTTCCCGCCCGATCACCCGGCGCGCGAAATGCACGACACGTTCTTTTTCGAGCCGAAGGACGACGGCGCCCGCATGTTGCTCAGGACGCACACCTCGCCAGTGCAGATCCGCACTATGATGACGCAAAAGCCGCCAATCCGGATTATCATCCCGGGGCGGACATTCCGATGCGACAGCGACCAGACCCACACGCCGATGTTCCATCAGGTCGAGGGGCTGGTGATCGATAAACAGACCCATATGGGCCATCTCAAAGGCACGCTTGAGGCGTTCGCCAAAACCTTTTTCGAGGTTGACGACGTCAAGACGCGTTTCCGGCCGCATTTCTTTCCGTTCACGGAACCGTCGGCGGAGATGGACATTCAATATGAACGGGTTGGAAAAGAAATCCGCTTCGGGCAAGGCGCAGATTGGATGGAGATTTTGGGCTGCGGCATGGTCCACCCGAATGTCCTCAAAAATTGCGGTCTCGACCCGGATGAATATCAGGGCTTTGCCTGGGGCATGGGCGTTGATCGTCTTGCCATGCTGAAATACGGCATCCCGGATTTGCGCGACTTTTTCGCCGCCGACGCCCGCTGGCTTGAACATTACGGCTTCGACCCGGTCGATCAGCCGAACCTTGCGACGGGCCTCAGCCGATGAGCGCGCGCAAGCTGGTCATCTATGTTGCGCTCAGCGTCGACGGTTATATCGCCGACGCTGAGGGCGGCGTTGACTGGCTGCAGGAATATCACTCTGCGGAAATGGAATTTTCCGCCTTCGACGCGTCGATCGATGTGTTTTTGATGGGCCGCAAGACCTTCGATCAGGTCTTGACCTTCGGTCCATGGAAGCATTCGGACCGGCGCGCGATCGTGCTCACGCATCGCCCGATCGACAACCCGCCTGAAAATGTCGAGGCTTATGAAGGCGATGTCGCCGCGCTCGCCGCATCCTTGCGGGCGGGCGACGGGCGCAATGTCTGGGTAATGGGCGGCGGCGAGACCGTGCGTGCATTTCTCGATGCGGATGCCTGGGATGAGATCAACCTGTTCGTGATGCCGGTGGTGCTTGGCGGCGGCGTCCCGCTATTCCCGAAACCGTCCGCGCGCCGCGCGCTGGCGCTGACGGCGGCGCGCTCTTTCGCAAATGGCGTCGTGCGGCTCGACTATCGCCGGCCTGACGATGCGGACGCAGGAGGCGGAGCCTCATGAGTTTGCGCATCGGCCTTATCGGACTTGGCGTCATGGGCGTTCCCATGGCGAAGAACATCGCGGCGGCGGGGCTGCCGCTCACCGTCTATAACCGCAGCGAAGGGCCGCGCCGCCAGTTCGACGGGACGGCGGCGCATGTCGCCCGGTCCGCGGCGGAAGTGTTCGAGCGCGCCGATGCTGTCATCGTGATGCTGAATGACGGCGCGGCGAGTGACGCGGCGCTGGGCCGCACGGATGACGGCTTTGCGGTGGAGATGGCGGGGCGCATCCTCGTCAACACCGCCACTGTGACGCCAAGCTATTCCAAGGCGCTCGGCGACGCGGTCGCGGCGGCTGGCGGAGAATATCTCGAAGCGCCGGTCTCGGGCTCAAAGGCGCCGGCCGAGGCGGGCGAGCTTCTGGTGATGACCGCGGGAGACGTCGTCGCTGCCGAAAAATTGCGGCCGGTCTTTGACGCCATCGGCAAGGAGACGATCCATTGCGGGCCCGTGCCCGCCGCCATGGCGATGAAAAGCGCCAGCAATCTGTTGCTTGCCGGGCTGATGAGCGGGCTCGCGGAATCGGTCAATTTTGCGCGGGCCGCCGGTCTCGATCTCGATCTTTATTCCAAGGTCATCGCCGACGGTCCGATGGGCAATGCGTTTTTGAAGATGAAATTGCCGCGCGCCCTCGCCCAGGATTATGCGCCGCAAGCCTCAGTCAGAAATGTCGCCTATTCGCTCGACGTGATGATCGATGCGGCGCATGCGGCGGGCGTCGCGACTCCTTGCGCCGAGACTATGCGCGCGACATGCGCGAAAGCGCTATCCGAAGGGCGCGCCGAGGACGATGTCATCGCCTTGACCGAAGTGTTGAAAGATGCGCGAAAGTGAGCGCGCCGAAGAGATTTTCGAACCCTATTCCATAAAGATCAGGTTGCAGATCAATGAAATTCACCCTTAGCTGGCTTAAAGAACATCTCGAAACCGATGCGAGCCTTGATGAGATTGTCGAGACCATGGTCGCGGTCGGTCTAGAGGTTGAAAGCGTCGAGAATCCGGAAGAGCGCCTCGCCGCCTTCACTATCGGCGAAGTGTTGCATGCGGAAAAGCACCCGGATGCGGACAAGCTGAAGGTCTGCAAGGTCGCGACAAAAGATGGCGAGATGCAAATCGTTTGCGGCGCGCCGAACGCGCGCGCCGGCATTAAAATCGCTTATGCGCCGGTGGGCTCTTACGTCCCCGGCATCGATGTGACGTTGTCGAAAGCGAAGATTCGCGGTGTTGAGAGCCATGGCATGATGTGTTCGGCCCGCGAGCTTGAAATGGGCGACGATCATGACGGTATCATTGAGGCGCCGGCTGGGGCAGGCGTCGGCGATCCGGTCTCGCAATGGCTCGGCGTGAATGATCCGGTAATCGATTTTGAAGTGACGCCGAACCGTCCGGACACGAATGGCGTCAATGGCGTTGCGCGCGACCTTGCTGCTGCGGGGCTCGGCCGTCTGGTGACGCCGGCGCCGGCCGCGGTCAAAGGCGAGGGCCCGTGCCCGCAAAAAATCGAGCTGCGCTTTGACGGCGAGACGAAAGACGCGTGCCCCGCTTTTGCCGGGCGCTATATCAAGGGCGTCAAAAACGGGCCGAGCCCGCAATGGCTGCAGGACCGTTTGCGGGCCATCGGCCTGCGCCCGATCAGCGCGCTGGTCGATATTACCAATTATGTCACTTATGACCGCGCCCGCCCGTTGCATGTCTATGATGCGGACAAGCTCGCCGGCGTCATCCATGCGCGGCTTGGCGCGCAAGGCGAGAATTTTCTCGCGCTCGATGACAAGCAATGTGAAGTCGACGAAACGATGACGGTAATCGCCGACAATAATGGCGTGCTGGGCCTTGGCGGCGTCATCGGCGGCGAGTCGACGGGCTGTACGGAAGAAACAGTCAATGTTTTTGTCGAATGCGCTTATTTCGATCCGCTGAGAACGGCGAAGACCGGCCGCAAGACCGGCCTTAACACCGATGCACGCTACCGTTTTGAGCGCGGCGTCGATCCGGCGTTCATCATGCCCGGTATTGAAATGGCGACGCAGCTTATCCTCGATCTGTGCGGCGGCGCGCCGAGCGAGGTCGAGCTGGCGGGTGAGATTCCGCAAACGGATAAAACGGTGTTGTTCCCGCCTTCAGAGGTCAAGCGCCTCACCGGCATGGATGTCGAACCCGAAGAATGCGAAAGGATCCTGACGGCGTTGGGCTTTGCCGTGTCGAAAAGCGATCCCTGGCAGGTCGATGCGCCGTCCTGGCGCCCGGATATTGAAGGCAAGGCCGATCTTGTTGAAGAAATCGCCCGCATTGTCGGTTTCGATCATTTGCCGACGGCGACCTTGCCGCTGTCCAAAGCGGTGGAAACGCCGAAGCTCACGGTCGGACAGGAACGCCGCCGGCTTGCACGCCGGGCGCTTGCCGCGCGCGGCATGCTGGAAGCCGTGACCTGGTCGTTCCTTGATGCGCGTCACGCCGGGCTCTTCGCCAGCCCCGATGATCTCAAATCAAAAGGCCTGGTGCTCGCCAATCCGATCGCCTCGGATCTCGGCGTCATGCGACCGTCGATCCTGCCCAATCTCATCAATGCGTTACAGCGCAACGCGGATCGCGGCCGCGCCGATCTCGCCTTGTTTGAAGTCGCGCCGCTTTATGGCGACGATCGACCGGAAGGCCATGTGAACGCCGCCGCCGGCGCGCGCCGTTCTGCGCCGCCGCGCCATTGGCAGGGAGCTGCGGCGGGTGCTGACGTTTTCACGGTCAAGGCCGATGCGATCGCCGCACTTGAGGCCGCCGGCGCGCCGACGCCGAGTTTGCAGACCACGGCTGACGCGCCCGGCTATTTCCATCCGGGCCGGTCAGGCGTGTTGCGGCTCGGTCCGAAAGTGCTGGCGCATTTCGGCGAGATTCATCCGCGCGTCTTGAAAGAGATGGATGTCGACGGCGCCGTGCATGGTTTCGAGGTGTTTCTCGACGCGATCCCGGCAGGCAAGAAAAAGCCGACCAAGACAAAACCGGCGCTCGACGCGCCCGAATTGTTGCCCCTGACCCGCGATTTCGCTTTTGTGGTCGATGCGGCGGTAACCGGCGAAGCGCTGTTAAAGGCGGTGCGCGGGGCGGAGAAAAAGCTCATCGCCGGTGCGTCATTGTTTGACGTCTATGAAGGCAAGGGCGTGCCGGAAGGCAAAAAATCCCTTGCCGTCGAAGTGACGTTGCAGCCGCGCGAGCGCACGCTCACCGATGAGGATATCGATGCAGTCAGTACACGAATTATTTCACAAGTAGGGAAGGCGACCGGCGGGGTCTTGCGCGCCTGAAGGGTGATTGAGCGGCGGTTCGACCGCGCGCTCAGGCCGGCGTCACGAAGCTGTTGACCGTCAGCCGGCCGGTTCGCGGGTTCGTTGAAAAGGCGTAATCCGCTGCGATGTCGATGGCGTGCAGATTGACGCCGCGATAGATGATCGCGCGATTGAACGCCGCTTCGACGCTGGCGATCCGTTCGAACATTGCATTACTGTGCCGGAAATAATCCGGCTTTGGCATGCCGTGCTCGGCGGCGTCCGTCTCGACGCAGCGCTTGTAGTCGTCAAACCGGTCGCTCGTCACCGTTTCAAAGCCGGTGCGCCGGTGCCGGAAAAAGGCCGTGCCGCCATGGCCCGCTTCACAAAGGAAGTGCAAAATCGCGACCTTGTCGTCGCCGATCCCGTCGAAATGCGGAATGGATTGGGCCGGAACGAGCTTTGACGGCGGCGTGGTGGCGAGAGAATAGAAACATTCCTGCAGCGCGACGCCATTCACGTAGCCGAACACGGATTTCAGGATCGCGCCGACCGGCGCCGCAACGGGCCTGAGATAAGCCGGCGGCGCTGCGGCCCGCACGCCCGGATAGTAAGGTGCGATCGGCGCGAATTTTCGGGCGGCGGCGTCTTCGACAAGGGCGCAAGGGTCGTCAATGAAATTGTCGATGACCACGAGCGGTTGCCCCTCGCGCCCGATCGTCTCTTGGCGCATCGACCATGCCTCGGGGCGCTTCTCGCTCATTCGTTCAGCCCTGGGAAAATCACGGCGGCCACTTTACATAGCGTGGGTGCGGCGCGAAAGCGGGCGCGCTTATGCGGGCGGCGCTGCGGCCTCCCGTCAGGCTCTTGCATAACCCGCGGCGGCGGGCTAAACACCGCGCCCTCAGCGCCGTTGCGGCGTTGCCCGGTCGCCGCTTTAGCTCAGTTGGTAGAGCACATCATTCGTAATGATGGGGTCGCGTGTTCGAGTCACGCAAGCGGCACCAGATTTTCAATAAATTTCAAAAACTTGTCAAAGCGCACCTTGCCCTTGAGTGCGGCTCACTTGGGCTGGGTAACATATGGGTAACAACTTTTTCAGTTCGAATTGCTTCTGAACTAAGGCAAAAATCAAATCGAATTTGCGAGGTCTTGATAGGAACCTCAGATGTGTTTGAGGGTGTGTAGGCATGGCCAGCGAATTAGACGTTGCCAAGGTTGGGGTCGTGAGTGCGAATCTCATCGCCCGCTCCAGTTTTCCAAAGAAAATCAAATGATTAGTTGAGGGTAAAATCTCGACGCTTTGCCAAATTTTACTCGGGGTAACGCTGGTGTAACAAACGAGCGCATTAGGATAAAAATTACTCTAGGGTGAAATTCTCGTTGTCGATTTGACCCTTTGGCCGCCAGCCAAGTTGAACAAGCGACTGGCCAGCCTCGTAACTCGCCCGCGCCCATAGATCGAATTGCGCTTGCATATTTTCCGGGATCGAAGCTGGGTCAGGATATTTGGAAACAATTTCCCGCTGAATCATCAGCCGGGTGCTAAGCATCTTGTGGAGAAGCCCGACATCATTTTGCGGGAATTCTCGCAGTATGATGTCGGCGACTTCAAACCTTTCCGGCTGATCGTCGCGCGCTTGCAAATCTTGCAGTAGCGTTTCCGCCATGACTGCAATCATCTCATTGCGAGTGAGGCGCTTCATGTACATGCCCGACTCAATCGCCCGGTCGGTCATCGGCAAGACTTTGCGCTGCCAAACCAAACGCTGCGGATCGGCCCCGCTTGTTGTTTCGAGGTGCTGCACTTCACCCGTATCCGGGTTTTCGAATTGTATGAACATATGTTGCGGAGCCGTCGTAATATTCAGCTTGACCCCCATCTCATCGGCGACCGCAAGAAACAAAAGAGGCATGCTCACGCAATTTCCCTTGCGGCTCGAAATGTAGCTCTCCAGCGTTTTATTCTTAGCGAGGCGGCCTTGGGGATTGTCGAAATCATAGCCGAACGGATTTTGACGGTTCCACGGGCCGGGCTTGTAGATCAACTTTTTAAGGGCAAGCACTCTTTCCGCAGCGGACGCGCCGGGCCCCGCGAGTAAATTGGCATGGACGGCCATACCGGAAATATAATGCTTGACCTCCTCCCGGTTCATGTCCGGGTCAACAAGGGCGTCTATCGCCAGTTTTGCGTCTGTTAGGCTGATGCTCTTATCGGCCAGCAGCGCGTTCAGCGCATCAGAATAGTCGGGGCGCTCGTCAGCGCGAGCAAATGTTATAATGTTCAGGAAAAGTATTGGGAAAACTAGGAGAAGTCTTGTCATCATTCCCTCAACAATATCCGCTTTACTTTTGCACAAGTTTACATAACGTCTGGCAATCTGCATCCTGCACTGCAAAGATATTTGGGATCAATCGGGAGCCTGCTGAAAATACATAATATGAAGAAATTTATTTCGGTCTTCATGGCCGCCCTGCTTGCGATGACAAATATCGCGAGCGCCGAGTACGTTCGCAACGATCCTATCAACAGCACCGACCCAAGCGGAAAATGCGGAAACGACGCCTGTTTTGACAGGATCGCCCAAGGCTATATGTCGCTGGCCAAAACCGATCCTGCGGCGTTCAGAGCCATCGGCCAAGGCGCCGGGATCGCCACTGGCGGTCTCGCCATCGCAACCGTTGGCTTCGTTGCCGTGCCGGCCATAGCCGCCTTCGCTCCAGAACTAACTGCCGCAACCGACATTGCAGCCGGGTTTACACCGGGCATGGAAACTTATGCTGGGGCTGGGGCCGGGGTGGCATTGTTTAGGGCCGTAGGGTCTGGTGAACTAGCCGATATAACAGCCACAGGCGTGTTCAGAAACCTTGGCAGTGCGGAAGGAAAATATTTTTCCACTACCGAGCACGGAGCACGGCAGTATGGGACGATGGCAGAAAAGCATTTGGTGATGGCCCATATAGTGTTGTAACGACTAACATCTCAGGGGACTTGATAACTCCAGAAATGCGCGCGACGGTTGATATGGGCATCGATACGGTTGTTGTACCGAACGAAATACTGCCAAATTTAGAGCCCAAAATTCTTGATGACATTGACTACTGATGACAGTGGATAGTTTTAATAACATCACTGTCGCGCTAAGACTTTTTGATTTATCAAAAAGTCACCGTGGTAGCGCTATTGATTTGAATTCTAATTTTTATTCTTGTCCATTGTTTTTGAAAAACCCTCCCGGTGATGAATATAAAAATGGGTTTGATTGCCGCATAAGTGCGATAAACACATCCCTCATACGCGATAATGTGTGGGGCATTTATTCGCTTAAATTTTTGGACCCAGAAAAGGCATTAAAAGCCTTCAAACAAGGGATGGCTTTTTATATTTGGGAAAGCGGTAATATAGGGGAAGGGCTTGTGCTCAGCGACGGTACAGATTCTAATCGATGAGCTTCTTAAGGATGAGTTCTACCTAAAAGCTATCTTATTGCATACTGACAGTGGCCATTGGAGGAGTATTGAATAGCCCCGAGTTTTCTAGACGCCCTCGGTTCTCATTTCCTGCCGCCTTTCGAACTCGACGGGCGACAGCATCCCGTTCCTGACATACTTGCGTTTCGGGTTGTAGAACATCTCGATGTAGTCGAACACATCCTGTCGAGCTTCGGTGCGGGTTTTGTAGACCCGGCGCCGTATGCGTTCACGCGTGAGCAGGTTGAAGAAGCTCTCGGCAACGGCGTTGTCGTGGCAATTTCCGCGTCGGCTCATCGAATGCTCCAGATTGTGTGCCCTGAGGAATGACGCCCAGTCCATGCTCGTGAACTGGGAACCCTGATCCGAATGGATCAGCACCTTGTTCTTTGGTTTCCTGCGCCAAACGGCCATGAGCAACGCCTGCAGGACCAAATCCGTCGTCTGACGGCTTTGCAACGACCAACCGACGATGCGGCGGGAGTAGAGGTCAATCACGACCGCCAGATAGGCAAAGCTTTCCAGCGTCCTGATATAGGTAATATCGGTGACCCAGATCCGGTCCGGCGTCCCCACATCGAACTGCCGGTCCAATGTGTTGTCGACGACCAGTGACGGTTTGCCGCCATAGCTGCCCGGCCGACGCTTGTAGCCGATCTGGGCCTTGATGCCGGCCAGCCTGGTTAGTCGTGCAACGCGGTTCGGACAACACGTCTCACCCTGATCCAGCAGATCATCGTGCAGCTTGCGATAGCCATACACCTTGTCGCTTTCCCTCCAGGCTTTGCGGATGAGTTCGGTCTGGCGTGCGTCTTCCTGCGCCCGTTTGCTCAGCGGGTTCTTAAGCCAGGCGTAGAAGCCGCTCGGGTGAATGCGCAGACACCGGCACATCGCCCGCACCGAAAACAGCGGGCGATGCTCGGCGACGAACGCGTATCTCACTTTGCATCCTTGGCGAAATACGCGGTGGCTTTTTTTAGGATGTCGCGCTCCTCGGTCACCCTCGCCAGCTCGCGCTTCAACCGTCTGATCTCGGCGTCCTTGTCATCGCCAGAATCAGATGCCCCAGCGAACCTCTTCTTCCAAGCGTAAAGCGAATGCGGACTGACGCCCAGCCGCTTCGAAACCTCCGCAACAGGATAACCCCGCTCGGTAATCTGCAACACCGCGTCCCGCTTGAAATCGTCGCTGAAATTGGCTTTGCCCATCATGGCCTCCTTGCCTCAAATTTAGGGAACACGGCGTCTGCGAATCTAGGGGCTATTCAACATGATAAAGCATCCGTTCCGCCGCCTGCTCGGCCGGTAGCGCCGTGCGGCGGGTCGCTGCGCCTTTTGCTTTGAAAATCCCTCGCCTGTGATATTGCGGGTCTGGTGATTTACAGCCCCGCCAATAAGGCGCGGCGTCGCGCGGCAGGTGTTGGTGAGGCGGAACGATGCATGAGCTTGGCGAAATCCTTGGGGACTACCGGGCGTTTTTTGAAGAACAGAACAGAGGGTTGCGCGAGCGCGGGATTGATATATCCGGATGCGCCATCAGCCACCTCGCCTATCGCACAGCCTCGCTCGATGATTATCTGAAGACGCGGGACGCGCTCGAAGACCATTGCGCGGCAAATGTCGAGAATGTCTGGAACGGCCGACGGATCTCTAAACTGTTGCTTCGCGAGCCGATGGATCTTGGCGATGGTTTTGAAAACTGCCTGATTGAGCTGATCCCGCCGCCGCATCAAAATCTTTACAAGATGGGGCTCGAGCATACCGGTGTCGTCATTGGCGAGGCGGTCGACAAGTTCAGCATCGATCATCGCGCGCGCCTTACGGGCCAGCAATTTCAAAGTCCTGATTGCGAGCCATATTATGTGCGTTTCCACGATAACCACACCATGGTGAAGTTCTATCGATATTCGCTCATGGATGTGTGCGTAAAGGAAGGCCAGCGTTTTGACGGATTTTATCATGCTGCGGATTAAATCCGCTCGGGCGTTCAAAGGCGCGTCATGATGAATGCGAGTGCGCTGCTTGATCTCGCCGGAAAAACGGCGGTTATCACTGGCGCCGCCGGGGGCATCGGGTCAGAGATTGCAGCGAAGTTTTCGTCCGCCGGGGCGAGTGTCGTCATCCATTATCGCAGCGGGGCCGAGCGGGCCGAGGCGCTTTGCAAGGAGATTGCCGGCGCCGGCGGGCGCGCAATTTGCGTTCAGGCGGATCTGCGCAATGAGGCCGGCGTCGGCGCGCTGTTCGATGCGGCGGCCGCGCTCGGCTCAGTGGATATTCTGGTCAATACGGTCGGCGCGTTTCCTGTCGCGCCGTTGCTCGGCATGTCGCTTGATGCGTGGCGCGACATGTTCGCCGCCAATACCGATACCGCGTTTCTTTGCACCCGCATCGCCGCGAACGCCATGAAGGAGCGTGGCGGCGCAATCATCAATATCAGTTCGTTGTCGGGGCAGCATCCGGGCGAGGGGCATGCGCATTACAGTGCGGCCAAGGCGGCGCTTAACATGTTCACCCGCGCGGCCGCGCAGGAGCTTGGCCCTCATGGCATTCGGGTGAATGCGGTCTCGCCAGGGCTCATTGCCCGTCCGGGCATTGAAGACGAATGGCCGGAGGGGGTGCGCCGCTGGCGTCAAAAAGCGCCGCTCGGCCGGCTTGGCGCGGCGGAAGATGTCGCCAATGCCTGCCTGTTTCTTGCGTCACCCATGGCGCAGTGGGTCACTGGCCAGGTCTTGCTGGTCGATGGCGGCGTCACGGCGGCTGAGATTTATTAGCCCGCGGGCTTGTTCGCCAAACGCCAAAACTTGTTCTGATCTCGCCGGTATTTGGGTGCGTGAACCGAATAGGATATGCCTTTCGTGCGCAGCCCTGCAAATGGAGCCTCAAAATCCTTCGAGAGACCGTCAAAGCCGTCCGCCCGTTGGTCTTCTGGCCGCCTGTCATATTGCTGACGGGCGCGCTCGTCTTCAGTCTGACGGACTTTGACGGGTTCTACAGTGCTGTTTCCGCCGCCAATCAGTGGATCTTGTCGCATTTCGATTGGCTTTTCAGCTATGCGTCTTTTGCCGCCGTTTGTCTGGTCGGCTGGGTGGCGTTGTCTCGTCTCGGTTCTGTGCGCATTGGCGGGCCGGAAGCAAAGCCAATCCTGTCGCGATGGAACTGGTTTTCGATCACGCTCTGCACCACCATCGCCATCGGGATTTTGTTCTGGGGCGCGGCCGAGCCGATGTTCCATGTCAGCGCGCCGCCTGATTATGCCGGCGTTGAGCCGCATACGGAGGGGGCTGCTCGCTTTGCATTGTCGTCGATGTTCATGCATTGGACCTTCACGCCCTATGCGATTTACACGGTGCCGGCGCTCGCCTTCGCGCTTGCTCATTACAATCTCGGGCGGCCTTATTCCTTAAGCGGCCCGCTTTCCATAATTTTCGGGCGGGTGGCGACCGGGCGCGCTGGCGCGCTGATCGACGCTATTGGGCTTTATGCGCTGATTGCGGGCGTCGCGGCTTCGCTGGGCGCTGGCGTCATGACGCTGGCGGGCGGGCTGGAAGCAAGCGCCGGGATTTACGATAATGCGCCAGTGCGGTTCGCGATAACCACGGCGATCGTTCTCGTCTTCGTTGCCTCATCGATCAGCGGCGTGCAGCGCGGCATCAAACTGCTTTCCGACATCAATACGAAATTCTTTTTCGCCTTGGCGCTATTTGTTCTGGCGGCAGGGCCGACGCTTGAGATCCTTGCGCTGGGCGCGCAGAGCACGCTTGACTATGTCGCCAATTTCATCCCGCGCAGTCTTGCGCTTGGCGAACGCTCGAGCGACCCCTGGACGCGGGACTGGACGGTTTTCTACTTCGCCAACTGGCTCGCCTGGGCGCCGGTAACCGCGCTTTTCCTCGGCCGAATATCGGTCGGGTATACTGTGCGCGAATTTATCCTTTTCAACCTGGCGGCGCCGGCACTTTTCGGTGCGGCCTGGATGACCATATTCGGCGGCGCAGCGATCAGTATCGAGGAGGCGGGCGGCGGGCTGACCGCGGCGCTGGAGGCGCGCGGTCCCGAGTCGGTGGTTTATGCGCTTTTCAATGCGTTCCCGCTCAGTCACCTGATCACTTATCTGTTCATTTCGCTGACATTCATTTCCTTTGCGACGGCGATGGATTCCAATACCCATTCCATCGCCAGCATCTGTATGCGGAATATGAGGCCGGGCGAAAAGCGGCCGCGGGCCGAACGCTGGGTGAAGATTTTCTGGGGCGCGCTGGTCGGCGCCGTCGCTTTCATCATGACGTCGACAACAGGCATTGAAGGCGTCAGGATGCTGTCCAATCTCGGCGGCTTGCCGGGGCTCTTCATCCTGATCGCCATGGGTTCGGTGATTGTCGCGATGCGCGTCTCATGGCTGGCTGAGGTGCGCGCTGCGGCCCAACCTGCATCCCAAGCACAATCAGTAAAAGAGCCCGCTCGGCGCAAGATCGCCGAATAGGAGGGTTTTCTTGCGTGCGATGTCGCGTGCGTCAGCTGGCGTCGTTTTGCGAAACCAGAGAGTAGCGCCGGGCCGAAGCTGGCCGGTCAGATAAAGATCGGCGCCGATAACCTGCGCGATGCGCGAATAGCCGCCAACCGTCTGCGCGTCGGCCATGAGCAGGAACGGCGCGCCGTCGCGCGCGCATTGCACCGTGCCCGGAAAAACCGGGCTACTGGCCATGGATGTTTGATGCGCGGCTTCAAGGCGCTGTCCGTCAAGCTGCGCCCCCATCCGGTCGATGCGCCGGGCGACCCGCCAGCCGGCGGCGAAAAATCGCTCGGCGGCGTCGGCAAACAGTGGTGCTTCGGGGCCGGGCGTTGCGCGCAAGACGAAGGCTTGGCTGATAACGGGTTGTAACGACCTCGCAATGTCGCGCGGAGGGCGCGTAGCAAGGCCTGCATGGCGGAGCGCGTCGCCCGCCCTGAGAACGCGGCCGTTGAGACCGCCAAGTGCAGCCGGCAGGAAAGTGGAGCGGCTGTCCAGAAACTCATCGCCGACAAGGCCGCCCGCAAAAGCGATATAGGCGCGCGCGCCGGCGTTGGCTTTGCCAAGTCCAAGAATATCGCCGCTGCGCGCCTCTATGCGCTGAAAGGACGGCGCTGGCGCGTCGTTTATGCGCGCGTTCATATCGGCGCCGGCAAGTGCGAAGGCGGCGTCATGTTCAAAACGCAACACAGGGCCGCTCAGCGTACATTCAAGTGTGACAGCATTTGCCGGATTGCCAAGCGCGGCATTGGCGAGCGCCAGTGAAAGCGTGTCGGCGCCGCCGCTGAGCGCGACGCCGAGATGGCGCTTTCCGGGACGTCCAAGATCTTGGAGAGTGGTTGAAAGCCCCGGCTTGATGATTGTCGCCAGCGCTTTCATAGCGCATTCTCCACCAATGCGTGGAAGGCCGCCTCGCCTATAGCGCGAAACCGGACCTCGTCGCCGGGCGCAAACGTAAAAGGGTCGTCGGCAGACGGATTAAATAAGAGCGTCGGCGTGCGGCCAATGATCTGCCAGCCGCCCGGCGAGGCGAGCGGGTAAACGCCGGTCATGGCGCCGGCGACGCCGACAGAACCGGCATCGACGCGTGGCCGCGGCGTGGCGCGTCTCGCCACATGGAGTGACGGCGAGAGCGGGCCGAGATAAGCAAATCCTGGTGCGAAGCCGACCGCAAGCACACGATATGGCTGCTCCGCATGGGTCTTGATTACCTGTTCCGGAGTCAAGCCGGCCTTTTTGCTCACCGCTCCTAGATCCGGACCATGCGCGCCGCCATAGCAAACGGGAATCGTAATCTGTTTGCGCGCGGGGCAGACGTTTGACGGGGTGGCCGCCAGCGCTTGTTCCAGCATCGCGCGCGCGATTGACGGCGTCAGCAATTCAGGGTTGAACCGAATGACGAGACTGTCGACGCCGGCGACCGCGTCGATAATTCCGGTTTGGCCGCGCACCGCATCGGCGACCGTATTGACAAAAAGGGCTGCGGCGACAATGTCGCGCGCTCCTGTCAGTCGCGCAATCCACCCGTGCTCGCCATATGTCGAAATTTCGGAAGAGAACGCGCCGCTCATCAAAACGCCCTGACGGCGACGCCGCATGCTCGTAATCCATCGCGCACGGCGTGGGCGGTCTCGAGAGCGTGCGGCGTGTCTGCATGAATGCATAAGGTATTGACAGAGATTGTCAGTTCTCCGTCCGAAGCGGCGAAGGACGCACCTTGCGCGATGGCGCAAGCTTGTTTCGCCCGCATGTCAACATCTTCAATGACGGCGCCGAGCATGCCGCGCGGCGTCAAGCACCCTGATTTCATATAAAGCCGGTCGACAAAACCCTCCGCTGCAAATGGCTTTCCGGTTTCTTTTGCTGCAACCTCAAGCGCCGAGCCCGGCGCGCCGACAATGACGGCATCCCCGGCCGCGTCGACGACAAGTCGGGCGAGCGACGTGTCCTTTGCGGCGTCATTGTAAAGCGCCCCATGGGGCTTCACATGCCGTAAGGACAAGCCTTCTTCGCGGAGGATGGACTTCAAAGCGGCGATTTGCGCGCGCAGCGAGGCGCTGAGTTTTGTCGGGTTAATGGCTTGGCTGCGCCGCCCGAAGCCTGTCCGATCCGGATAGGAAGGGTGCGCGCCGACGCTGACGCTGTGCCGATTTGCGAGGCGTACGGTGCGCCGCATGGATGCCTCGTCGCCCGCATGCCCGCCGCAGGCGATGGAGCAAGAGGTGATGATGCGCATCAGCGCGGTCTCGATGTCGCGCTGCACATCGTCCGCATACTCGCCCATATCCGCGTTCAGATCGATAGACGCCATCACCATATTCCTACTGCGCGCAGGACGCCGCGCAAACCCAGCATGATGGTGATCAGGACGACGGCAACTCCGGCGGTGTTGGCGAGCGTGCCGTTCGCATGGCGGCCAAGCAATCGCTTGTTGTTGGCTGCGTATAAAAGGAACAAGGCGATGACCGGCAACAAGGCGCCATTGGCGATTTGCGCAAAAAGAATGATCTCCACGGGCCGGGCCCCGGTGATCGCCGCCAGCGCGCCAGTCGCGAGGACCGCCCCTGCGGCCAGCCGGAAAGAGGTTGACGAAGTTGCGTTTGAAAAACCGAAGAGTTCGGCGGCGGCGAAACCGGCGGCGAGCGGCGCTGTGATCGCCGACGAAAGTCCCGCTGCGAACAAGCCGAGCGCCAGCAGGTAGGTGGCGCCGGCGCCAAAGGCCGGTTCGAGCTGGCGCGCCATATCGGCGGTGTTTGAAATTGTCTGGCCGGCGCCGAAAAGACTCGCCGCTGCCGTTGACAGGACCAGCACGGAAACGGCGCCGCCAATTCCGATGGAAAAGCGTGCATCAAACCGCGCTTCGCCAAGGTCGTCAGGGCCGCTCCACCGCTTGCGCGCCGTCGCGGCGTGTAAAAACAAATTATACGGAACAATTGTCGTGCCGATAAGCGCGAGCACGATCGGCAGACTGCCCCGCGGCAATGATGGCGTCAGCGCGCCATTGAAAAGCGCGAACCAGTCCGGCCCAATGATCGCCAGCGCGCTCGCAAATGCGAGCGTCATGATCGCTACGACGGTGATGAGCGCCTTTTCGATGAAGCGGTAGCCGCCAAAAAACAACACCGTTCCGGCCAGTCCTGTAATTATTGCGGCGATCAAGGGTTTCGAAAGAAAATCAGGAAGCGCGGCTTCGACGCCGAGAACAGCGCCGGCGATATTGCCGCCTTCATAGGCGGCGTTGCCGACGAACAGCGCGGCGATGATCAGCGCCGCTGCGCTCCATTTCAAAACCGGCGTTGCTGCCAAGCGCTCCATGACCGCTTCGCCAAGCCCGCGCCGGGCGACGACGCCGAGCCTTGCGGCCATTTCCTGCAAAATAATTGCCGCGATCGTTGCGAATACCAGCGCCCAAGCCAGGCCATAGCCAAACCGCGCGCCGGCAAGCGTCGCGGTGGTGACCGTGCCCGGGCCGATAAAAGCAGCGGCGGCGAGCGCGCCGGGCCCGATGGCGCGGAAGCGTTTCAGCATGCGTCGAGGTTAGCGCGCCTTCGCTGAAAAGCGAATGGAAAAATCAGGCGCTGAAAAAAAGCCGCCCCGTCCGAAGAGCGGGGCGGCATACGCTGGCATGCAACAGAACTGACGCAACAAAACTGTGGCGCGACTTGTCGGCTATTCGTCGCGGCTCTTGATTTCGACGCCGTCCATGGAGGCGTTGGTCACAGGCGCGGCTTTGATCAGTGCGATCGGTGCGCCGTCTTCGTTTTCTTCGTCGGCGGGTTTCGGCTCCTCGCGAAGCTCTTGGCGCGGGGCCGGTCTCAGCGGCGCTGATGGGGCAGAATTAAAATCTGGCGTCTCGGCGCCGCCTTTGGCGTATTCTTCCCAATAAGCCGGCTGGTTCATCAGTTGGCGGAATACATCTACATTGTTGTCCGCAACGATTGGCGGCAAGTCGGAACGGGCGAGGCGTTCGGCTTCACGCATCTCGCCGGACAGCGCGAGCACGAGGGCGAGGTTTTGCCTTATGCGCGAGTCGGCGCCGGCGCGGGTGGCCGCCTCGCGCAGTGTCATGCGCGCCTTTGTCAAATCACCTTCGAGAGCGAAGGAAAGCCCCTTGTTGTTCAGGACGATGACCTGGTCCGGCGACAAAGCCAGCGCGCGGTCATATTTGACGCGCGCTGCGTCATGTTCGCCAATCTGATCGAGCGCGACGCCATAGGCGGACATTGCGCGCCAATCATTCGGAGATGCGGCGGCGGCGGTTTCAAGATGGCGGACGGCTTCAAAAGCGCGGCCGCTTTCAACAAGCACTTTGCCATATTCAAGGCTCACGCCGATGTGGTTTGGGTGCATGGCTGCGGTTTTCTGCATCACGCCGACGGCTTCCTCATTGGAGCCGATCTTGCGCAGGGACTGCGAAAACTTGACGGCGACGTCGGGAACCGATTGATCCGTATTGTAGCGCGTGCCCCAAAATGCGGCGGCGGCGATAGGGTCCATGCCGTCATCAACCTGCGGGCTTGAATAGACTTCAATTGCGGCGCGGTAATCCCGGTCGCCTGGGCTCGCAACCGATTTTGCGCCCGGCGACGACGCGCAGGCGGAAAGTGCTATGGCCGACGCCGCGATTATGGCGTATTTGGTGACTGGCTTAGATGCGTTAAGCATGGATCGCGCCTCAATGAATTCCGCGAGAATTGGGCGACATGTTGGCCCAAGGAATTCAATAAAGGCTTAACCGTATGCTTAATGTGCAACCGAATTGGTAAGTTAACGGATTATTCATGCGCTCTGAACTGTTAAGTGATTATGAACAGGCCGCGGCGAATGCGGCGCAAAAGATATTTCTGGTCAAGGATGGAAAGCTCGATCAATGCGATGCGCCGTCCTCACTGAAGGCGATTGCCGCCGCCAACGGATTTGATGGCGAGCAGGGCGTTTTGCTCGCGGGTGAGGGGGGCACCCTGCTCGGGACAGGCGACGGCGCTGATTCGTTCATTTACGCGGCCGCGGCCGAAAGGTTGCCGGCGGGCGATTACGTAATCGCTGATGAACTTGAAGGAGAGGCGGCGACGCTGGCGGCGCTTGGCTGGCTTTTTGGCGGCTACCGGTTTGATCGATACAAACAGCAAAAGCCCGCGGCGGCGAGACTGATTGCACCACGAAACGCCAATTTGGAAACCGCTCGCCGCGCGGGCGACGCGGTCGGCCTGGTGCGCGATCTCGTCAACACGCCCGCGGGCGATATGGGGCCTGCGGCGTTGGAACAGGCCGCGCGCAATATTGCGGAGGAATGCGGCGCGCAGATTAACGTCATTACCGGCGATGCATTGCTGGCGCATGACCTGCCGATGATCCATGCGGTCGGGCGTGCTGCCAAGGCTGCGCCGCGCCTCATCGACCTTGCCTGGGGCGATATGGATGCGCCGAAAGTGACGTTGGTCGGCAAGGGCGTGACCTTTGATTCGGGCGGCCTCAATATCAAAGGCGCGGCCGGCATGGCGATCATGAAGAAGGATATGGGCGGCGGCGCGCATACGCTGGCGCTCGCTCGCATGATTATGAGCGCGAAGCTCAATCTGCGCCTGCGCGTGCTTATTCCGGCGGTGGAAAACGCGATTTCCGGCGACGCGTTCCGCCCCGGCGACATTTTGCCTAGTCGTAAGGGGCTCAGCGTGGAAATCGGCAATACGGATGCAGAGGGTCGGCTCATTCTCGCTGACGCGCTCGCGCTGGGGGGAGAAGATGCGCCGGAATTCATGGTTTCGCTGGCGACGCTTACCGGCGCCGCCCGTGTGGCGCTGGGGCCTGAGTTGGTCCCGTTCTATTGCGATGAGGAGGATCTTGTCAGCGCGCTGGAAGCGGCGTCGGCGCGTGTCGCTGATCCGCTCTGGCGGATGCCGTTATGGCGGAATTACGAATCGATGCTTTCGTCGCAAATCGCCGATGTCAATCACATTTCCGGCGGTTCTTTCGCCGGGTCGGTGACGGCGGCGCTGTTCTTGAAGAAATTCGCCGGCGACGCCGCCGCCTGGATGCATTTCGACCTTTATGCGTGGCGTCCAAAAGCCTTGCCGGGCCGGCCGGTCGGGGGCGAAGCGCAGGCGATCAGGGCGCTGTTCGAGGTGTTGGCCGATCGTTACCCGTCCCGATAGGTCTTGCCCTTTGCCGCCGAACAGGGGCAATCATTAGGTTCGGTAGCAATGACGGGCGTAAGGCCGAACGATGGCGGCAACGGATATTCTGACAAGCTGGCGGGAAGTGATGTGCGACGCCGTGCGCGCGGACAATCCGGACCTGTCCATGCGCCAATGGTCGATTCTGCTGACGGTTTATCTCAAGCCCGGCCCGCATACAGTGCGCGCCCTCGCGCGCGATCTCAACGTGCCCAAGCCGGCTATCTCGCGAGCGCTCGATGCGCTGTCGATCCTCGGTTTTATCAAGCGCGTGCGCGATGAAAACGACAAACGTATCGTCATTGTGCGGAAGACTGCGGAAGGTGCGATTTATCTGGACCGTTTTGCGCGTCTGGTTGAGGCCCATTCGAGTCAGCCGGCGCTCGGCGCCATGTATGGCTGAGGCGTTCGCTCAACCGAGCAGAGCCGGCATCGCGGCGCTACCCAGGCTGTACCCGGCTAGTTGACCTTCGGCAGATCGGCAAGCTTCACCCCGGCGATTTGCGCCGTTCCATCCTTGAGATCGATCGGCGCGGTGATCTTCCCGCCGCCGGTGATGGCGGTGAGTGTCAGCGCCGCCGCAGCGACCTCTGCATCCTGTGCAGAGATAATGCCGAACGCGGCGAGCGCGCGGGCGAATGCTGCGGGCCGGGCGATCTCGGCGTCGAGGCGACCGGCCGGATAAAACGCCGCGTCGAGCCCAAGGCTTCCTGAAACGAACAGACGTGCGTCGCCGATCTCGGCAATCATCCCGTTGAGGATGAGGGCGCCGCCGGCGTCGCGCCATGCATAGGCCGGATCGTCGATTGCAAAGGCGCCGGTTTGGGTGACGGCGAGGCTGGTCCTAAACGCATCGATAGTGACCTCCCTATCATTCACGCGAGAGGCGAGAGATGCCGCGGCGAGGTTCAAGGTGAGCGCGGACCGGTCCGTTGCGTCCGGCGCCAGGTCAAGCACAAGGTCGACAAGCGTGACAGTCCGTCGATCTGCACTCCGGCGTGCGTGCAGTTCGCCGATTGTCGCGGCGAAAACCCATTTGCGCGCCTTGTCATTCGCAATCGAGGCGCGGAAATCGCCAGTACGCAACTGCCATTCGCCATGGCCTTTGGCCCATAAAACCTGATCGCCGCTTGTCGAGAATATCAGCTTGCTAAGGTCGTATGGCAGGGCGTCAAGGGTCAGGCGCTCGGCGCGCCATGACCATGCGCCGGGTTCGGCGATATCCGGGGCGACAATATGCACGCGAAGGAAAAATGGAAAACCGTCGGATTGAATTGCGCCATGCGAGACCGCGAGGCCCGCATCATTTTGTTCGGCGACCCATTCAGCCACGGCCTTTTTCATCTCCGCCGCGCCGGCGCGCCAGAGCAGAAAATATGCAAAGACGATAATGCCCGCGATGGTGAACGGAATGTAAAGCCAACGCCGGGCGAGGCGGCGGGAGTGATCAGCCAAGGCAAGTCTCCTGTGCGCGCTGTGTCGGCTCGAGATCGGGCCGGGCTGCATCAATCTGTATTTTCAATTCAGTCTGAAACGTCTTGCGGTCAAGGCCCGGCGCGATGGGCGGCAAAAATCGCAACGTGATGACGCCGGGCCGGCGTTCAATGCCTGGATGGCGCCAATATCGGCCGCTGTCATGGGCGGCTGGCGTACAAGGCGCGCCAGCAGCCGTGTAAAGGCCGGCGACGCCAGGCAGGAAATGCGTTGTTGCGCCGGGGGCGATGCGGGTGCCTTCAGGAAAAATGATCACCTGCGCGCCGCTCTCAATGTGTTGCTTGGCGGCGCGCGTAAAGGCGCGCAGCGCTTTCGCGCCGCCTTCGCGGTCAATGGCGATGTGACCCGCGAGACGCACCCACCAGCCATAGACCGGTATGCGCAGGAGTTCTTTTTTGAACGCCATCACCGGATTGGGCAAAAGCGCGTGCAACGCAATCGTCTCCCACATGGATTGATGATTGGCTGCGACGATGGCGCCGCCGGAGGGAATATATTCCGCCCCTTCTATCCGATAGCTGACGCCTGTGATGAGTTTCAACGCGGCGAGAATGGTATTGCACCAGACTTTTACCGTCGCGCGCACGGCGGGCTTTCCAAACAGAGTTACCGGCAGGCCGAAGATCCCGACCAGTGCGATAGAGCAAATGAGAAATACGGCAAACGCCAAAGATCGTATACGTATGATCATGCGGCGCCAGCCTCAGGCGAACATTGCATTCGCGTATGCCAGCAGGAATTTATTGTATTCGCCCGACAGCTTGGCGAGTGCGGTCAGCGAGGCAGGGCGCCCGCCTGCGTCAACGTAACCGGACGGCACTGCAAAAGGCGTTAGTTCCGCGTCTTTCATTTTGGCGCGCGTGGAAATGATGGCGCGCGGCATATGATATTCGGATGTCACGAGAATGATCTTCTTGTAGCGATGGGTCTGCGCCCAGCCTTTGAGTTCGCCGGCATTGCCTTCTGTCGATAGCGCTTCATGGCCAAGGTCGACGCAACAATCAAACCGCGCCGGCTCGCCGCGCCAGAATTCGGACAATCGCTCGCGCGAGGTGCCGGGATGGACGCCGGAGATCAGCAGCCTTTCCCCGGCGCCGTTGGCGAAGATATCCATGGCGGCGGAAATACGGGCGCCGCCGCCGCCGGTATATACGACGACGCCATCGGCAAACCGCGGCTTGTCGGCTGACGGCGCAGGCAGGCGCGCCACGAAGACAGCAAAGCCAAGCGTCCACAAGACGGCCGCGGCGGCCAGGAAGGACATTACGCGTCTCACTATGGGTCCCATCTCCTGACAGCGCTAAGAGGTGGCGGCGATGTTACCCGAAAGCACCCGCGCCGGTCCAGCAGCGTTAATATTGGCCGCGCAATGTTTTCAAGACGGTAAGGCGCGCAGTGATGGCGGTGACAAGGCAAGTGGCGATTGGCGCGGCTGCTAGCCAAATCAACATGAAGCCGCTGAGAGAAAATGCCGGGATGAATGAATCCGCGCCGCCGCTGGTGCGCATGGCGAGGCCGGCGAGGCCGAGCGCGCCGAGTGCGACGCCAAGGCCGATTAATGCGCCGCGCAGTCCGAGAATGAAGAACCGCCGCTGGACTTCGGCGGCGATGAATGCGTCCGTGGCGCCGACAAGATGCAGCACCGAAACGATCTCGTGATTGGCGGCGAGACCAGCGCGCGCGGCGAAGATGGAAATCGCGCAAGCCGCCCCCATGACAAGTAAAAAAACGCCGAAGGCCATCGCCTGACCGGACCGGGCGGCGCTCGCAAGCCGGTCGTGCCAGCGTGCGTGATCGTCCAGGCTGGCGCCGGGTGCGGCAGCCGTCAGCCGGTTGCGCAATAGGTCGAGATCGGCGCGTAGCGCCGGCGTCGCCTTGACCTCGATGATCGCTGGTATGTTCAGGAACGCTGCGGCATTGCCTTCGCCTAGCCAAGGCTCCAGCAAGGCGGCGGTTTCGTCCTTGTCGCGTTCTTCGGCTTCGATCACGCCGTCAGTTTCGTTCAAAACCCGCAGCGCCGCGGCGACGCCTTCGGCAATTTCTGTCGCGTCCGCGCCCTTGACCTGCACCGTTAATTCCGATCGCAAGGCGGAAGTCCATTCGCTGGCGGCCTGATTGACGATCAGCAAGGACGCCATGGCGAGCACCGCCAAAAACGACATCACCGCGATGACCGCGGTCAGCGGCGCGCCGCCAGCGCCGGCTTCGGGCAATAACGGCGCGCCGCGCGCGCCGATCAGGCGCCGACGCCGTTCGACAGGTTGCTCGCCTTCCGGCGCGCGTGTTGTCCGGGCCGGTTTTTTCATTGCGCGCCTCCGGCGCCAGCACTGCGTGACAGTGTGCCATCGGAGATCCTCAATAATGGTTTGCCGATCGACTGGACGAGGTGCAGGTCATGGGTCGCGACGATGACTGCGGCGCCGAGTTTATTGAGTTCCACGAAAAGCTTCATGATGCGCTCGCCCATGGCCGGATCGACATTGCCAGTCGGTTCGTCGGCGAGAATGAGGTCCGGTTTCGAAACCAGCGCGCGGGCCAGCGCAACCCGCTGTTTTTCGCCGCCGGACAGCGTTGGCGGATGCGCATCCATGCGATGACCGAGACCGACCCAGTTTAAGAGTTCGCTTACGTCTTCACGATATTGGTTTTGGTTAACGCCCGCGACCTTCATGGGAAGCGCGACGTTTTCGAAAGCGGTGAGATGATCAAGGAGTCGAAATTCCTGAAAAACGACGCCTATACGCCTGCGCAGCGCCGGCAGAGCGTCGCGCGGAGCGTCCGCCGCGTTTTCTCCAAACAGGAAGAATTTACCACGCGTTGGTTTGTGCGCGAGATAGATCATCTTCAAGAGCGATGTCTTGCCGGCGCCGGACGGCCCGGTGAGAAAACGAAATTCGCCCTCATTGAGGGTCATGGTGACGTCCGACAGCGTTTCAGGCTCGTCCTCATAGGAAAGCCCGACATTATCGAATCTGACAATTTCTTTCGCCGGTTCCATGCTCTTTCCGGTTGTGATCGGTCGGCTGCGGCCGCGCCATCGCGCCAACACATAAACGATTCTGATCGGTCATGATAATATCCTGTCCCGAATGCGCCACGCGTTATAGTGTCGAAGACGACCGGTTTTTCCCCGATGGGCGATCGGTCCGCTGTTCGTCATGCGGCGAAAGCTGGTTTGTGCCCCCGCCCGAGACGCTGGAAGCGGCGCCGATCGACGAATTTGATCAAGGGCGCAATTCGGTCTCATCGCATGCAGGCCGCAACCGCTCCGCACAAAAGGGCGCCGGCATCAAAGTTGGGGTGGCTGATGCGCCGCCAACGCGCCACCAGGGTCAGCGCGCCGGCGCGCCGATGGATAGCCGGTCCGATGAGGATGATCGGCTTTTCGATGCGCCGCGAATGACGCCGCGCAAGGAAAGAGCCCGGCCGGCAGACCGGCAGGCCGATAATCGGGCGCATGAAGAAGCGCCTGCGCAGGATTGGCGTAAAGCCCGCCAATTCATCGACCGCGATGCGGGCGGCGAAGAGTTTGCCGAGGGATCATCTTACGCCGGCCGCAGGCAATCCGGCGCTGAGGGCCGCCGGCCCGCGAAAAACGCCCGGCCTTTCCTGCGGTTCGCCGATCTTGAAGACGACACAGCGGACGCCCGCACGTCTGACTATAGTGAAGACGATGCCGATTTTGTCGATGCTGATTGGGAGGATCTTGAAGACAATCGGTTGCCGCGCGGCTTCGGCCGGCGAACGCGGCAGGGCGACGCCACGGATCCGCGTTATGATTCGCGGCGTGATCGGCGCGGCGCAACCGCGCTGACGCGCGTGGACGACCAACGCCCGCTCGATCCGGATGCGCTCGATGATGAGTTTTTCTCCTCGCTCAAGGTCACTCCGCGCGAACTCGAACGCGCCATCCGCAAGGCGCGCCGGCGGGCGGAATCGCGCGACAAGAACCGCCTGACGCCGTTCCGGGCGCTGGGCTGGGCAGCCTGGGTCGCTGCGGTCGCCGGCGCTGCTTATGGGGCGGTCGCGTTCCGCGACAATATCGTCAAGCTCGCGCCGCAAACGGCCGACGCCTATGCGGTGATTGGCATCGAAGCGAACCCCTATGGTCTCGCGATTGAAGATGTCAGCCACCGGCTGGCCATGTCGACGGCCGGCCCGACCATCGAAATCACAGGCCGACTGCGCAACCAGTCCGACGGGGCCGTCGCCGCGCCGCTTCTGCAGGCTGAGGCGCTTGGCGCGCGCGGTGAGCTGCTCGCGCGCTGGACCTTCTCAGCCAATGAGGCTGAAGTGGCGCATGGTGCGGCTGTTGACTTTGTCACAAGGGCCGCGGCGCCCGAGGGCGTCAGTGAGGTCGCTTTGTCCTTCGCCCCTGCAGGCAGCGTGCTCGACAGCCTGTTGCCGGGCGCCGAGTAGACTTTCCATAAGGATAGAACTGGCGCATCGCCCTTGACCTCCGTAAGAGTGTGGGTTTTACCAGCCCGCTTGCTGGACGACGAGGAGCCTTATGCGCACGCTTTACACTGAAGAAGACATCGCCAAACGCATTGACGCCATGGCAAAGCAGATGACGGAAGATCTGCCGGGGGATTTTCTACTTGCGCCGGTGCTGACCGGCGCCTTTATTTTTGCTGCGGACCTGTTGCGGGCGCTCTATAAATATGGCGGCGACCCTTATGTGGATTTCGTGCAGTTGTCGTCCTACGCTGGCGCGCGTTCATCTTCAGGCGTTGTCACGCTGCTCAAGGACTTTTCGATCGATATCGAAGGCAAGACCGTGCTGCTGGTCGACGATGTTCTCGATACCGGCCGGTCGCTGCATTTCGGCAAGGGCATGGTCGAAGATCGCGGTGCGGCGGCGGTGAAAACCTGTGTTCTAGTCAAAAAGCTTACGGGGCATGCGGAAGACCTGCATTGCGATTATATCGGCTTTGAGGCGGGCGCTGATGATTTTCTCGTCGGATATGGCATGGATGATGACGGCCGTATGCGCGGCGTTCCGTTTCTCGGCGCGGTCAATTAACGCTCGAGCGCCTAAAACCGCTCCAGCAGCCGTTCGAGATAGTCTTTTTCTTCTGCTTCGCGCCCCGGCTCGCCAAGCCGGCGGCGCAATTCTTCAATGACGGCGCGCGTCCTGCCGGCTTCGCTCTCGCCGGGTAGGTCAACGCCCTCGCCAAGCGCCTCTCCGGACGGACGCCCGAGCGGGTCGGTCTCCGGCCCGCTACGGCCTTCCGTGTCCTGACCATCCTGTTGGGCCTGGCGCATCTGTTCTCGCGCGAGCGTTTCGGCGCCGTCGCGCAAATTACGGATAGCGCGTTCCATAGCATCGCTCGCCATGCCGAATTGTTCGGCTTCAAGCGCGCCTTCGGCCTCGCGCATGGCGCTGCGCGCGCGGCTAAGGGCGCGACCCGCATCACCTTCAGGGTCAAGGCCGGGATCGGCCGCAAGGGCGTCCATCAGCACGTCAAGATCGCCGCCAAGTCCGCCTTCCCTGCGGGCGAGATCGTCGCCGCTGGCCTCGGGGTCGCGGCCCCGATTGAAAGTTTCATCCGCCAATTCGCGCTGTCTGCCGATGATTTCGCCCGCCTGACCTGCGGCCCCGCCCTGAGCGGAATTGTCTGCCTGGCCCTGGCCTGAGCCGCCGCGCCCTGCGCCTTGCGAGAGTTGCAGATTATTAAGCAGGTTTTGAAGGTCGGACAGCATTTGCCGGGCGGCGTTCGCGGCGCCTTGCTGCGACAGGTCGCGAATGGAATCGAGCATTTCGTCAAGGTCGGCGCGGTCGATCTGTTGCGCGTCGTTAGGCGCGCCTTCGCCCGGACTTTGCCCCGATTGCGCCAGCGCGTTCAGGTAATCGCTCATCGCCTGACGTAATTCTTCGACCAAACGGTTGATCTCGTCATCGCTGGCGCCGCGCTCAAGCGCCTGGCGCAGCACTTCTTCGGCTGCTTCGAGGCGCTGTCGGGCCAGCTCCAGCGCTTCATCTTCAAGCTGCAGGGCGAGCGGCCAGAATTTTTCGACGGCGTCTTCAAACGAATCGCCGTTCTGGCGCATCACTCGCCAGAACGCCGCGCGCAAAAGCAAAAAGTCCTTTGGTTTTTCTTCGTAGAAAATCTCGGGCGCGAGGGTCATCGCGTCAAAGGCGCGTGCGGCGCGCGGCCATTGTGTCGCCGCAACCGCGAGATTTTGGCGCTGCTCAATCACCGCTTTGGCGACCGGATTATAAAATGTCCGTGCCGGGAGGGTTGTTGTGACGGTTTCAGTCTCGCCGGTTTGGCCGGCGCCGTCACGGACGACAATTTTCGCCAGCACTTTCAGCCCCGCCCATGGATCGGCTTGCAAATCGAGCGCGACGCTGCGTTCCCCATCCGCCCCGGAGACGCCTTCAAGCGGGACCGTGCGGGCCGCGCCAAGGGCGGCATCGTCTATAACAGGGGCGTCAAGCGGGCGTTCCTGATCGGGGGAGAGTTTCAGGATGAGCGCCGAGGTTGCAACATTATAATCGTCCTCAATCGCCACGGTGAAGGCGAGCCGGGCGTCGTCGGTTCGCGCCGGCGGACTGACGAAAGCGGCTTTCGGAGCCGTGTCGGCAATCACGCCGATCGGCCAGCGCGCTTTTTCGCCGGCAAGCGACAGTTCCAGAAGGCCGCTTTCGAGCAGAGACATTCGCGTGCGGGCGGCTGCGCCATTGCGCTCAATTGCAGGGCGCAGCGTATCTTGCGGCGTTTCAAACAGGAGGCGGATGCGTCCGCGGCCATTGATTTGCGCCGTAAGGACCGAACCTTCGGGCACGTTTACCTGTGCGGCGTCTTGCGGCGCGTCTTCGCCAGCGCGCAATAAATAGACCGGCGCCTTGCGCGCATAAGCCGGAGGGTCGATCCACAAATCAGCGACCAGCCCGCCATGTGCGGCGCCGGATGGGCGCAGCCCGATGGCGAGGCGTTCGCCCGGATTAGCGCCGCCGGCGACCAGCGAAATCGCGAAGAGGCCGAGCGCGATGAAGCGCAGGCCCCAAGGGTCGCGCTGTTCGGCGCTGGCGCGGATGTATTTGAGCCGGGCCTGTCGCGCGCGCTTGCGCATATCGGCGAGATGGGCGCGCCATAAGGGAGACGCAGCATCACCGCCGCCGGAAGGGGTGTCGTCAAGCGCTTGGAGAGCGGCGTGGTCAACACCGCCATCCGCCTCGAGCCGGGCTTGCGCCTCGCGCCGGGTCGGCGCCCGCAGGCGGCGCAAATCCTTTAGCGCCAGCGCCAAAAAGCCGGCCGCGCCGGCGAGCAGCAAGGCCCAATGCAGCCAAGCAGGGATAAGGTTCCAGAATCCGGACAGGCTGGCGATGACGAATGCCGCCGGAATCGCCAAAGCGGGAAGAACCGCCGGCCACAACCGTTCCCAAAACAGGACAGCGCGCGCGAACGCAAGCGTTGCCGCGCCGGGAAGGCGCTTTCGCTTTGGCCGCGCCTGTGTCAACACGCTCGTCATACTTCTTGCAGTCTACATCGCGGGAACGCGTTCGTCGACGCCGGCCCGTCTCACGCTCTGGTCGCGCTGGCGTGTTCAGCATGGCCGCCAGAGGACGAAAACAGGTTAATGAATCGGAGTTTGTGAAGGGCGTGCTCTTTTCCCTGGCCTCATCGAAACGCCGCCGCAGGTTGTCAGAAGAAGCCGAACGCTCGCGCGCGTCCGCCTGGCGGCGGTGGTCGGCGATAGTGCTGGTCATCATCTACAATATCGTCGGGATCGCCGATATTCTTTCAACGGTCATCGCGCTCGGCAGCGGCGCCGGGGTTGAGGCGAACCCTGTTGTCTATGCGATGATGGTTCATGCCGGCGACGGGTGGATTCTCGGCAAGCTCGCGCTGCAAGGATTAATCAGCTTCATGGTGTTGTGGTTCCCGCATTGGATCGTGCTCGGCTTTTTCACGCTCGCAACGGCGGGCAATGCCGGGATTGTCTGGAATAATTTCGTGATCGCCGGCGTTTTCTAGTCGAGCCAGCCAGGTGTGGCCTCAAGCGCCAGCATCTCGTCATAGGTCGGGCGCCGCCGGATCACCGCATGTTTGTCGCCATTGACGAGTACTTCCGGAATGAGCCGGCGTGAATTGTATTCAGACGCTTGCGCCGCGCCATAGGCACCCGCGGACATGACGGCGACGCTTTCGCCAGGCGGCGTTTCCGGCAAGCACCGCCCCTTGGCGAAGAAATCGCTCGACTCGCACACTGGTCCGACTACGTCGTAAACAACTTGTAGTGCGCCCGGGTTGCGGCACACCGGCAATATGTCGTGATGGGCGTCATAGAGCGCCGGGCGAATGAGATCATTCATGCCGGCATCGACAATCAGGAAGCGGCGCGCCTCGCCTTTTTTGTCGTAAACGACACGGGTCACCATGACGCCGGCATTGCCCGCGATCATTCGCCCCGGTTCGAATATCAGTTGCACGCCGAGAGGCGCTGTAACCCGCTTGATGAGCGCAGCATATTCTTCCGGATGCGGCGGAACCGCGCCCGCTCCATAAGGAATGCCGAGCCCGCCGCCGAGATCAAGCCGTTCAATGGCGCAGCCATCCGCGCGCAAATCCGCGATCAGGCCCGCCGCCTTGCGAAACGCCGTTTCAAAGGGCGCAAGATCGGTAATCTGCGAGCCGATATGAAGGTCGACCCCCTTGACGGCGACGCCGGTCATCGCGCGCGCGCGCGCATAAAGGGCGCGGGCCTCGTGCCAGGCGACGCCGAACTTGTCTTCTTTTCGCCCGGTGGAGATTTTGTCATGGCCGCCCGCGGCTACATCCGGATTGACGCGAAACGCGATCGGCGCGGGGCGGCCAAGCGCAATCCCCAGCCTGTTAAGCGCGTCAAGCTCGGGCTCTGATTCCACATTGAATTGGTGAATGCCGGCTTCGAGCGCCGCCTTGATCTCCGCATCCGTTTTGCCGACGCCGGAAAAAACAATTTTTTCGGGCGGTATGCCGGCTTTGAGCGCGCGCATCAGCTCGCCGCCGGAAACCACATCCGCGCCGGCGCCTTCGCTCGCCAGTATTTTCAGGACCGCCAGGTTGGAATTGGCTTTTACCGAATAGGCGACAAGCGTATCCGCGCCGGCGAACGCCTTTGCAAACACCCCTATATGCCGGCGCAGGGTCGCTTCAGAATAGACATAAAACGGCGTGCCGATTTCCTGCGCCAGTGCGGCGAGGTCGACATCTTCCGCATAAAGCGTGTTATTTCGGTACTCGAAATGGTGCAACGGATCAGCCTTCGAAGCGGCTTTGCTCTTGCGGATCTTCCGGCGCGCGCAACGGCGCTTTCTTGCCGCAAGCGGAAATAGCGAGCAACAGAGCGGAGGCGAGTAACAAGGCGCGCATGATTATTTCTCCCTGGCGAGTGCGCTGACCCAGCGGCGGGCTTCGCGTTTAACATTGTCCGGTGCGGTACCGCCATAGGCTTTGCGCGAGGCGACTGACGCGTCGACCGACAACACTGAAAACACGTCCTGCGTAATACGCGGCTCGACCGCTTGCAAAGCTTCCAGCGGCAATTCGTCAAGTCTCGCGTTTTTTTGTTCGGCAATCGCGACGATGCGTCCGGTTACGTGATGCGCGTCGCGAAACGGCATGGCGAGCGCGCGCACCAGCCAATCGGCGAGATCGGTTGCGGTGGAAAATCCGCGCGCGGCCGCTTCCTTCATCGCTTCGCGGTTGACGGCGATGTCGCCGACCATGCCGGTCATGGCGGCGAGCGCCAGCGCCAGCGCGTCTACGGCCTCAAAGGTCGCGGCCTTGTCTTCCTGTAAATCCTTGGCATAGGCGAGCGGCAAGGCTTTCATAACATTAAGCAGTGAATTCAGCGAGCCGTTAATGCGCCCGGTCTTGGCGCGCACCAGTTCAGCCGCGTCCGGATTGCGCTTTTGCGGCATGATCGAGGAGCCGGTGGAGAAGGCATCGCTAAGCGCTGCAAACCCGAATTGCGGAGAGGTCCACAACACGATCTCTTCCGCCAGCCTCGACAGATGCACGGCGGTGATCGACGCCGCCGATAAAAGCTCCAGCGCGAAATCGCGCGAGGAGACGGCGTCGAGAGAGTTTGCGCACGGACGATCAAAGCCGAGCGCTTCGGCGGTCAGGCTGCGATCTATGGGAAAGGGCGTGCCGGCGAGCGCCGCTGCGCCGAGCGGGCATTCGTTCATCCGCGCGCGGGCATCGGCAAAGCGGCCGGCGTCGCGCGAAAACATTTCCACATAAGCGAGAAAATGGTGGCCGATAGTCACCGGCTGCGCCGTTTGCAGATGGGTAAAGCCCGGCATGACCGCATCCGCATGCGTCTCCGCCTTTGCCGCGAGGGCGGCCATCAGGGCGCGCAGCGCCGCCTCAGCCTCGTCGCAAGCGCGCCGGCACCACAGGCGAAAATCAGTCGCCACCTGGTCGTTGCGTGAACGCGCCGTATGCAGGCGTCCGGCGGCCTCGCCGATGAGCGCTTTCAGGCGTGCTTCGATATTCATGTGAATGTCTTCAAGCGCGCGAGAGAATTGGAACTCGCCCCGTTCGATCTCTTCGGCGATCTGGTCGAGGCCCTTGGTGATTGCGGTCGCGTCTTGGCGGGTAATTATTTTCGCTTCGGCGAGCATCGCGGCATGGGCCCTGGAGCCCGCAATGTCCTCGCGCCATAGTCGCTTGTCGATATCAATGGATGCATTGATGGATTCCATAATTTCAGCCGGGCCTTGCGAAAAACGCCCGCCCCACATTTGGTTTTCTTGTGGTGAAGACTTATCTGACATGGTTCAATCGGTTCTGTTGGAGCGACAATTGGCCAAATTATTCAATCAGCCGCGTTTCTGGCTCCTTTTCTGGGGCGGCTTGGGCGCGGCGTTCCTCCTCTACGTCATCGTGACCGCCAGCGTAAGCCCGCGCGAGCGCGATGGGCCGTCGGCGCTTGATCGCGATAACGCGTTGCTGGTCGGCGAAATGGCGGAATTCGCCTACACTTTTCCGCCTCGCGGCGCGCCAACCGTGGGTTTCCGTCATGAGGGCCAAATGATGTCGCTGGCCGATTTTCGCGGCAAGGCGGTGCTGGTGAATTTCTGGGCGACGACATGCGCGCCCTGCCTCAAGGAACTGCCGTCCCTTGATGCGCTTGAAGGCGCGCTGGGCGGGCCCCGCTTTGAAGTGGTCGCGGTCGCCGCAGACCCGCGCGGGCCGGAGACGGCGCAGGCGTTTCTCGACCGGCTCAATATTGAAAATCTGAAACTCTATGCAGATCCCGATTTACGCTTCGCTTTTGCGACGGGCGGCGCCGATGTTTTGCCTTTGAGCATACTTTACGATGCGCGCGGCGAGGAAATCGGCCGCATTATCGGCGAAGCAGACTGGGCAAGCGCTGAGGCGCGTCGCCTGGTCGCCTCGGCAATGCCCTAATTCCGGCCGCTCACTAGGCTTCGCCGAGTGATGCCGATATAGGTTTTCTTGCGGGGGAGGGCCTCGCGCCGCATTTGCGCGGCTTGTCGTCGAGGGAGCTACTCATGACGTTTTCAAAAACCTTGCTCGCGGGCGCCGCCGCGCTTGCGCTGATCGCCTGCGGAGAAAAAGACGGGGCAGGCGATGGCCCGAGTTCCGAAACGAGCCAGCAGGCGGCGAAGATGAGCGCCGCCTCGCCGCTTGAAAGAAGCTATCGCCTCAGCGATGCGGAGCCGGTCGATATTGCCGCCTTGTTTGACCTGATGCCGGAGGGCAATCGCCCGACTTATGACAGCGCGGCTTTCGACGAACAGATAGGCGCGAATGTGGTGACCAATCTGCGCTTTGCCGATGCGGATGACGGTGAAGCGCTGCTGGTCGAACGAGCTGAGTTTTTCGGCGTCGATCTCGAAGCGATCGAGCGGGTCAAGGGTGCGGCGGAGGCCGGCCCGGATGCGCCGTTTGAAAAGATCTTCGACAAGGTTCGCTTCTTCAATGTGACGGCCGAAGGTTTTGACGAGGGGGTTGAGCCTGCGCGTTTCTCGGTCGGCGGCATTGAATTCGATCAGCTTGAAGTGCGCCAGGGCGGCGTTGAAGGCGATGGCGTCGGCGATGAAGGCGCGCGTTTCATGAACGCAATCAATCTTGCGGGTCTTTATTTCAAGGACATCGCCATGGATTCGGAAGGTTCGGACCAGCCGGCGGTGACGATGTCCGCGCCTGACCTACGCTTTGTCGGTTTTGGCGGCGGCCGCCTTGGCGCGATTATCGCCAATGACCTTGAATATTCCATGGCGCAGACGGACGAATCGCGCGCCGCCATGCGCGAGGTGATGGGGCCGCAAGGCGCGATGTTCCTGAACGGCCCGCTCGCAGGCTTCATCGCGCCGGACAGCCAGCGCGTCAAAATGAAATCTTTCGAATGGCGCAATCTCGATTTCACGGGCCTTGTCGACTGGGGATTGCGCGATGAAGAACCGCCCATGTCGGCGGAAAATCTCATCGATCTTGGAACCATGAAGGCGCTCGACATGGAAACCTATATCGGCGGTAAGCTTGCTGGCACGGTGGAAGAAGTCTCCATGAGCGCTGGGGAGTTTAAATGGATAATTCCGTCAAATATTCGCATCGATGCGAAGGGCGCCAAATATGACTACACCGCCTATATTCCGGAAACGGAGGAAAATGTCCTGTCTGTGATGAAGGCGCATGGCCTGGATGATCTGACAAGCGACGGTTATGTGGAGTGGGTGTGGAATGACAAGAGCGGCGCGGCGGATCTTGCTTACGTGGCCAATGCGCCGGACTTTATGGACTTCTCGATCGATTTCGGGCTTAGCGGTTTGAAACTCGATGAGCTCGCCGCCGCACAGGCGAATGGCGAAGAAAACGCTATCGCTGCGCGCGGTGCATTTCGTAATTTCTCGCTCAAGTTGAAAGACGAAAAAGCGCTCGACGCCATCTTTGCCGTTGCGGCGCTGCAAATGGGCGGCACGGGCGAGGATTTGCGTCTGTCGGCGCCGGCGATGATCCGCCTGTCAGGCGCGCAAGCCGCGCAAATGAATCCGCGCATCAGCGGCTATGTAAATGCCATTGCGGACTTCGTGGCCAAAGGCGGCGTTCTTGCAATTTCCGCCGAGCCTGCGGAGCCGGTTGCGTTTTCCGCACTGGAAGCCACCGGCCAGACGGCGCCGCAAACTGTGCCCGATGTGATCAACTTGCAGGTGACGCACGAAGAATAACCGGTTAGAGTGCCGTCCACCGGTGCGAAGCGTGGGGCTTCGCACCGGTTTTAGCGGGCTGTGGGCGCTTGTGGGTATGAGCGCCGGGGAAGCCGGTCCGGCGTGGGGTATTGAGGGGTTGCACCGATGCCGAAAGCGGTTGCGTCGTCGCGCTTGAGGTCTGTCCGGAATTTGCTTTTTGTTACGCTCGGCGTTTTCGCCGTTCATTCTTGCGCAAGCGGGCCAGCGCCGTCTTTGACAGCCGATGAGCTGTTGACGGCGCCATATACGTACAAAGCGGGTCAGCCATTTGACGTCGATGCGTTTCTCGGCGCTCTGCCCGATTGGCTGACGACTGCCTATGACGGCGCGAGCTTCGACGCCGCGCGCGGCGCGATGGTGATCAACGGCCTCCAGTTCGGGATTGCCGGCGCGCCGGAAATGCGGATTGTCGCCGATCGGGCTGTTATTTGGGGCGCTGATATTGGCGCCATGGAAGCGGTATTTTCCGGCACGGCCTATAACGCCGCAAAGGCGGGGTTGTTCGAACGCTTGATGCTCGAAGGCGTACGCTCAGAAGGAATGCAATGGGCGGGCGGTGAAGAGAATGCCGGGTTGAGCGTCGCCAAGGTTGTTATTGACGGTTTTTCGGCCCGCTCCTTTAATCTGGCGCCGAAAGCAGGCGTCGGCGAAGAGGTAAAGTTCCTCCGCAGCGTCGCGGCAACCCTTGGCTCTTTTGCTTTCGATGCCGCGGCTTACGCTGATCTGAGGCTGCGGCTCGCCAATAATCAGGGTGAGCGCGCCGAGCTTAATATCGGGCAGGCATTTGCCCGCGGCTATGACGCCGGTGCGGTAGAATTCCAGAGCGCGATCGGGTTTGGCGCCTTCATACAGGGGGCGGGCGGCGACGCGCCGGTAGAGGTCTCGGGCGCGGTTGCGCCGGAAAAAGCCGCAGGCCCTTACGCGAAAATCCTCAACAAGCCGCCAAGCCAAGCAATTTCGCAAGTGCTGCGCAGCCCGGCGGCGATGCTGGCGGCGGCGGCTGGCGGCGCGGCGACGGCGTATGAGGCGGATTATCTTGAAACGCGCGGCGCCGATTTTGCCGGCGGCTTGCGGTGGCTGGCGCGGTGGGAGCTGCCGCCGATTACGGAAACCGAGCTGATTGATTTCGGTGCGCAAACAATGCTCGGCTACCGCGAGTTCTGGGACGGGCGCGCGGTCTCAACGATTGAGACAAGTGAAGTTCAATCTGCGGATTTCTACTGGCTGATTCCATCGCATTACGCCGTCAAATACACCGGCATGGCGTATAATCTCGGCGCCATGATTGACGCCATGCAAGCGCGCATGGAGGCTGGCGCCGCGACCGAAGCCGCGCCGCAATTCCTGCAGATGCGAGAAACGTTGGCGGGCTTTGGCGTTGAGCAGCTTACGGGCGATGCGGCATTCTCATGGCGCTGGAATGGAGAAACGGGCGATGCAGCGCTTGCTTCCTCGGCTGCGCTCGCCGACATCGCCGACAATGATGTCGTGATCAGTTTTGGCGGGCCAGGTCTTGCCGAGTGGAATGCAATGGTTCGCGACGACACGCCTGCCGCTGTCGCGACGCAAGCGATGACGCTTAAGGGGTTTCGCTTCGGACTTGCCGATAACGGCTTTCTCGATGATGTATTCGGATACATAGCGGCCGAACAGGGCGGCGGCGTTACGGGCGCGCAGATGCGCCAATCGCTGGCTGCAATGCTGCATTTGACCGGCGCGCAAGCCGCTGCCGCCAATCCGCGCGTGGCGGATTATTCAAATGCTTTTGTCGGCTTCATAACGAAGGGCGGCCGCATTGATATCGTTGCCGCGCCGCCTGCGCCGGTTGCGTTTGGAACGCTTCAATCGGTCGGGGAAGCCGCGCCGAACACCTTGTCGGATCTTCTGAACATCACCGTTACGCATACGGAGTAAAGGCGTGCGCGCCGATGCTGATGTGTAACGGGTTAGTCGTCCAGCACGAAAGTGATTTTCAGAATGACGCGATATTCCTTGATTTTGCCGTTATCAAGGATCAGCGACTGATCTTGCACCCAGGCGCCTTCGACATTTTTCAGCGTCTTGTTGGCGCGTTCGATGCCTTTTTCGATCGCATCCTGGAAACCTTTATTCGATCCGGCGATAATTTCGGTGACACGGGCGACTGCCATTTCACTTTTCCCACTGAGGCGCGCCGTTTTAGCGCGCGGCCGCACATTACGGCGGGTTTAATCTAACGCGTCGGCGCCGGCGTTTCGCCAGAATAGTCATAAAATCCACGTCCGGTCTTGCGGCCGAGCCATCCGGCTTCGACATATTTTACAAGTAGCGGGCACGGACGATATTTGGAATCCGCAAGCCCTTCATAAAGCACCTGCATGATCGCGAGGCAGATATCGAGACCAATAAAGTCCGCGAGCTCAAGCGGCCCCATCGGGTGGTTGGCGCCGAGTTTCAGCCCCGTATCGATCGCTTCCACTGAGCCGACGCCTTCATAAAGCGTGTAAATCGCTTCGTTGATCATCGGCATCAATACGCGGTTGACGATGAAAGCGGGGAAATCTTCGGATACCGCCATGGTCTTGCCGAGGCTGGCGACAATTTCCTTCGTCGCCTCGAATGTCTCTTTGGAGGTCGCGATGCCGCGAATGACTTCGACCAGTTTCATCACCGGGACCGGATTCATGAAATGGATGCCGATGAAATTTTCAGGGCGCGTGGTGACTGAAGCAAGCCCGGTGATGGAAATCGACGAGGTATTGCTGGCAAGGATCGCGTCTTTCGAAAGAACCCCGTTAAGCGATTGGAAAATGCTCTTTTTGACCGCCTGGTCTTCGCTAGCCGCCTCGATGACGAGGTCGCAGGCGCCAAGCGCGGCGATGTCGTCGGCAGTTTTTATTCGGGCAAGCGCGGTCTTGTCGGCGCCGGCCTTTATCACTTCTTTGGCGACTTGACGGGCGAGGTTCTTCTCAATTGTCGCCATTGCGCTCTTTAGCTGTCCGGCATTGATGTCATTGAGGATCACATCATATCCGGCGGCGGCGAATACATGGGCGATGCCGGCCCCCATTTGACCCGCGCCAATGACGCCGACGGTTTTGATCTTTGACATGCCTTCGCTCCGTTCACCTGAGCGAGCGATACTGCATCGCAACAATGAACGGAGCAAGTCTTTCGCCCGGCTGTTCGCCCGGCTTTTATTCTCCCCGTTTGATTTCCGAGACGAAGCAGCCATGCATGGCGTTGTGGGCGTGAATGTAAGCCGCTTTGGGGTTGACGAAGGCGGCTTCGATTTTCGTCTCAAGATCTTTGCCCATCGTCAGGTCGGCGGCGATCAGCATGCCGTCATCGTTGAAAATCCGCAACGCGATCGGGCGGTTCTTCAACACAGGCGGTATTTCGTCGATATAGCTGGATGTCTCAGCGGCTTTTTCGCGGATGAAAATCGCATAGGAATTGCGGTAGGGGGATTGCGTTTTGTGGCTCTCATAATTGAGTAGCAGGACGCTCTCGCCGGGCTTTGCGTCTTCGAGCGTGACGCGGCAGGGATAACCGGGTTGCATGTCTGCGGTTTTGCGGACGATGCCGCGTTCGGCCAACTCATCGTCGGATTGAGCGAATAATGGTTGAAACTCGTCGACGTTGAGGCCGGATATCGTGAACGACATGTGAAACTCCTTTTGCTGGACGACGCAGCATCAGGCTTTGGACGGCGACTAACGACCCGTTTCTTGCGCACAAAAAAAGCCCCGGCGAAGCGGGGCTTTTTCAAACATGGATTGGTTCGGCTTACCCCAGCGCTTCGTCCAGCTCGGGCAGCGCCTTGAAGAGGTCCGCCACAAGGCCGTAATCGGCGATTTGGAAGATCGGCGCTTCTTCGTCCTTGTTGATGGCGACGATGACTTTCGAATCTTTCATGCCCGCAAGGTGCTGGATTGCGCCCGATATGCCGACGGCGATGTAAAGCTCAGGCGCGACGACTTTGCCGGTCTGGCCGACTTGGTAGTCGTTCGGGACATAGCCGGCATCGACCGCGGCGCGCGAGGCGCCGACCGCAGCGCCGAGTTTGTCCGCGATCGGAAAGATGTATTGTTCAAAATTTTCATAAGACGCGAGCGCACGTCCGCCGGAAATGACGATCTTGGCCCCGGTGAGTTCCGGACGCTCGGACTTTGTGAGCTCTTCTCCGACAAAGGATGAAAGCCCTGCATCCGCCGGCGCATCGACGCTAATAACCTCCGCCGCGCCGTCTTCGCCGGCCGCCGCAAACGATGTAGCGCGCACGGTGATGACTTTTTTCGCGTCGTTTGACTTCACCGTCTGCATGGCGTTGCCGGCATAGACCGGCCGCACGAACGTGTCGGGCGCTTCGACGGCGACAATCTCGGAAATTTGCATGACGTCGAGCAACGCGGCGACGCGCGGCATGACGTTCTTGCCGGTCGTCGTGGCGGCTTTGAGGATCGCTTCATAATCGCTTGCAAGCGAAACGATGAGATCGGCGAAGGGCTCCGCCAGACGGTTGGCGTATTGCGCCGCATCCGCATGAAGCACTTTGCGAACGCCGGCGATCTTGGCGGCGGCCGCAGCCGCGTCGACTGCGCCGGAGCCGGCGACAAGAATATCAACGTCGCCGCCGATGGCTTTCGCCGCGGAGACCGTCTTGTGGGTGGAATCGTCAATTTTATTGCCGTGAATGTCGGCGACGACGAGGACAGCCATTTACAGCACTCCCGCTTCGTTTTTCAGTTTCTCGACCAGTTCCGCGACGCTTTCGACTTTGACGCCGGCTTCGCGCTTCGGCGGTTCGGTAACTTTCAAAGTCTCAAGGCGCGGGCTGATATCGACGCCAAACTCACCGACATCCTTGACGTCGAGCGGCTTTTTCTTCGCCTTCATGATATTGGGAAGCGACGCATAGCGCGGCTCGTTAAGACGAAGATCCGTCGTGACGATCGCCGGCAGCTTGATTGAGATGGTTTGCAAGCCGCCATCGATTTCGCGGGTGACTTTCAGGGCCTCGCCGTCTTTTTCGACTTTCGAGGCGAACGTGCCTTGCGCCCAGCCGAGCAAGGCCGCGAGCATTTGCCCGGTCTGGTTTGAATCATCGTCAATCGCCTGTTTGCCTAGGATCATCAGGTCCGGCTTTTCTTCATCGGCGACGGCTTTGAGCAGTTTCGCGACGGCGAGCGGCTCCACCGTTTCGTCTGTCTTGATGAGGATGCCGCGATCCGCGCCCATGGCGAGCGCCTGGCGGATCTGGTCTTGCGCTTTTTCAGGACCGATGGAGATTGCGACGATCTCTTCGGCGGTTCCGGCCTCTTTCAGGCGCACGGCCTCCTCAACGGCGATCTCGTCGAAGGGGTTCATGGACATTTTGACATTGGCGAGGTCGACGCCGGTCTCATCCGATTTGACGCGGACTTTGACATTATAGTCGATCACGCGTTTCACGGGCACGAGGATTTTCATTTGAAGCTCCTGACGGGGGTGGCGCGGGGGCCTGTCGCCAGTCCCCCACTCAAATTTCGAGCCGGACAATAGCGGCGCGGTTTCGCACGATCAATGCGCAATGGCGCCCGGCGGGCAGGACATTTTTCCGTGCGCGGCGGCGGCCTGTGGCCGCTCAGGCGCCTTTGCCGATGAGCCACAAGAACAGCATCATTATCGCAATAGTCGCAGCCTGTGCGGCGACCCGCAGGCGCATGAGTTTGTTCGAGTGCTCTTTGGCGAAATTTCCGCCCTTGGCGAGTGAAAAAATGCCGATGCCGAGAATGATGGCCGTCGCGGCGAGCCCGATCGGGATAAGAAAGAAAACTAGTTTATCCATGACGAGAGTTCCTGAATGACGCTTGAGCTTTGTTACGCGTAATATGCGCCGGCGGACCGGATTATAGGATGCGTCACTTGGCCTGACCATGGGCCTGACCATGGGCCCTCATCCATGGACCCAGGCGTGCCTTGAGGCCGCGCTTTCAGGCTGTTTTGACCGGAATCAGGGCGATGGCGCGGCGGCGCTTGCGTGCCAGGCCGGCAGAAAACTGGTGATGTCGTCCTGGCGCAACATGACAGGCTCCGCGGTGGGCGCATCTTCGGCATTGGCGAGCACGGCGCCGGAAAGCCGCGCCAGATAAGCGCGAATATCGGCGTCCGCCGGCGCGTCGACGCCGAGCCCGCCATCTTCCGGCGCGGCGGCCATCGGCGGTTTCAGCTCATGAAGGGCGAAATCCATTCGCACGTCATAGGTGCGCCGCGCCTGATAGCGTAAAAATCGTTGCGCGTTGTACCACTGGGCCTTTTCGCTTCCATCCGTGCACGTCGCAGCTTCCGTTCCTTCCGCGCCCCAGCGCCGTTCTGGACAGTGATAAGGATCGAAGGAAAGGCTCCACAACCGCTGCATCACATGGGCGAGATTAAGGCGCATGCGGGCGCCGTCCGATCGCCAATAGGTGAATGTGCAGGCGTTTTTTTCTTGTTCAAAGGCCGCTAGCAGGTCGCCGGCGAGATCAGCGCCGTCATAGGCGACACCGGGCGCGCCGTTTCTTGCATCTTCATAAAGGCGTTGCGTATTGCGGCGCGTTTCGATGAAAGAGACTTTCAATCGCGCATCGCGGGACGGTGTCGAATACTCCTCCCACTCGCCATAGGTTCCGTAAATATTGGGCGGCAGCTTTTTCGGATGCGGTTTTAAATGCGTGCGGGAGAAATAAGCGGCATCGACCGCGACCTTGCGTGATTTGATCTCGCCGCAGATCGTCTGCAAACTGAAGCGCAGTTCCTTGACGGGATCATAGCGGAAATCCGGCGCTGCGAGCCGGCGGCGGACATAATCGTAATAGTCGAGGGTCTGCCCGCGATGACGGAATTCGCCATAATGCCATATGCCGGATGGGTGCGGCGCATTCCCAAAATATTGCTCCAGAGAGAAATCGTCGATGGCGTCATTGTCAGCCGCGCGCAGCCGGCCCCCGAGCAAGGAGCCGTCGGACGCAGTCTTTGCACCTTCCACGACGATCGGCCGCCAGCCTTTCAGCCCGGCGCCTAGCGCCGGCTGGGAACGCATGAAATTCGGACCATAAGCGGTTCGCGTCACCGTATTGTCCGGATGGGATGCGACGACCAGCACCTGTCCGTTTTCGAGAATGTCGTAGACGATCCCTACATGGCCGAAAATATCATAAGCGAGCACGCCCGGCCGCACCGCGCCGCGTGCGATCTTCACGGGATAGAAATCGTCATGCGCCCGCCCGCCGCCGGTTTCAGGATGGGTGCGGAACATTGCGGTCGAGACTTCGCCGCCGATTCTGGCGATAAAGGCCGGCGCATTGGCGACATGGTTCACAATTTGCCGGCGCCCCGCGACCCTGTTGCCGCCGGTCGAGTAGCGTAAATCCTCGCGCTTTCCGTCGACGGTGCGCATGGCGTTCTGATAGGAAAAAGGCAGGCCGTTTTTCCATGCATAATAAGCGCGCAACACATAGGCCATGTCAGCGCAATCGCCTGGAATGTCCGGATCAACTTCTGCGCGATAAGGGTTGGCGTCGCTTTTAAGGCAGGCATCGAGCGAGGTGCAGTCTGATCGCCCGATCGCTTGAACAAAGGCGGCGTAGCCCGCCTCATCCGCATCCGACCAATGGGTCTTGTAGACTTCCCAGCGCGCCCCGGTATTGACCGGATCGGGGATGTCCCCGGCATGCGCGAACGCGCAAACCGCCGTCACGACGGCGGCCGCCCCTAGCCCCAAAGCGTTGTTGCGCAACACGCCCATGCGTCCATTTTAACGCGCGGTTAACGAGGCGGGTAGGGGCGAGCGTCCGGACAAAGCGCGATTTTTCCAATATGCGCCTGATTTCGGCCCGGAAATCTGGCTGGATTCAAAATGCCAGGCGGCGCCGGCGGCTGGCCGCCCTAATAATAGGCGCGGCGGCGCAGATCGCTATGCGCCAGCGTGCGCCCGATCGGCCAGAGCGCGAAGCCGGCGAGTTTTAAATGCGCCCACGCGAAAGGCAGGCCGATGATCGTAAAGGCGAGGGCGATCGCTGCAAAAACATGGCCGAGCGCCAGCCACCAGCCAGCGAGCAGGAACCAGATGACATTGCCCAATAAGCCAAGCGGGCCGGTGCCGATTTCCTCGCCAAAGAGCAATTCTCGGCCGATCGGCTTCGTGCCGAAAGGCCACAAGGTGTAAACGCCATTGTCGAAGGCGGCGCGCGCCCAAGGGATGCCGATGATCGTCACCACCATGACCAGCGCGGCGACGAACCAGCCCAGCGCGGCGACAGCGCCGCCGAGCACGAGCCATAGGAGATTGAGAATCAACGCGATCGGCGAGATCGACCGCTCGTCAGCCAATGGATGCTCGGGATACAAGGGCGCCTCCTTCCACGGGGAAGATATAAGCCCTAATTAGCCCGCCGCCACCGATTTTACCGCTTAAATGGAACGGTTTGGCTGAATTCGCGCCTATTTCCGCTTGAGGTAATGGTCCAAGGCATAAAGATCGAACTCTTTGAAAAAGATAATGATCAGCGATGAAACCGCGACAGTCGTCGACGGAAAGAACAGAATCTGGCGAGATTGCGCGTCAAGCAGGTAAAGGCCGAGCGGGTCCAGCAGATATTTGGAAATCGCCAGCGCGCCGAGGATCAACACCACCGCTTGCGCCGGATAGACATATTTTCTGAACAGGCCGAGCATCACCAGCGCGCCAAGCGCAATTTGCCCCCAAGCCAGCGGCAAGACCAGCATTTCGGTGCTAATCAGGCCGCCATAGTATTTTTCGGACAGGCCGACGCCAACTTCCGGCGACATCGCCCGCATAGTCCCCCAAATGATCAAAAGCAGCCCGGTGGTGATGCGCAGGGCCAGAAGCAGTCCGGATTTCATTGTCGCGTCCTCATTGTTGACAGTGATGATGCTTTTAGGACGGCCGGCGGCGTCAGGTCACTTCACAATCATGAGGGTGATGCGGCGCGAGACCGCGTGAAGCCGCACCGTTTCAATATGTTAGGCGATCAAACCAAGGCGCCGACGGATCTCCTCCGGCGGGTCACCGGCCTTGCGGATCGCTGCGAGCGTCGCCGCCTTGTCGCGTTTGGCGAGCCGGCGCCCGGCGTTGTCGGTAATCAGCCGATGGTGGCGATAGACGGGCGCGGGCAGGTCGAGGAGCCTTTGCAAAAGCCGATGCAGGTGTGCTGCGTGATAAAGATCCTGGCCTCGAATGACATGGGTGACGCCTTGCAAGGCGTCGTCGTAAACCGACGCCAGATGGTAACTCGTACCAGAATCCTTGCGAGCGATGATCGCGTCGCCGAAAATTTCAGGCGTCGCCTTTATCATTCTGCGTTCGCCATGCGGCGTTTCCTCGGTGAATGAAAGCGCGTCATATGCCGTGCCGAGAAACGCCTTTGCAGTCTTGATCGACAGCCGCCAGGCATAAGGCGCGCCGGCGTCGAGCATGGCGCGCTCGTCGGCAAGTCCCAGCGGCGCGCCGATATATTGCTGGCCCTCTGGACCGGCAGGCGCGAAATGCGGCGCGCGGGTTATTTCTTCGGCTATTTCTTTTCGCGTTTTAAAACACCGGTAGACGAGGCCTTTGTCGATCAGCGCCTGCAGCGCGTCGTCATATTCTTTCAGATGTTCTGATTGCCGGCGCACCGGCTCTTCCCATTCAAGCCCCAGCCAGGCGAGGTCGTCGAAAATTGCGGCGTCGAATTCGGGCCGGCAACGGGTCCGGTCGATATCTTCAATCCGCAGAATGAAGCGCCCGCCGGCGGCACAGGCGGCGTCAAACGCGGTTATTGCTGAAAAGGCGTGGCCGAGATGCAAAAGCCCGGTCGGCGACGGGGCGAAGCGGGTGACGAAAGGCGCCGGCATATGCGCGTTTTCCGCTCGTAGCCGCGCGGCGCTTAACCAGCGCCGCCGACGGTGAGCGCGTCGATCTTGATGGTTGGCTGGCCGACGCCGACCGGCACGCCCTGACCGGCTTTGCCGCAAACGCCGATACCCGGATCAAGGGCGAAATCATTGCCGATCATCGACACCTTGGTAAGAACGCTGGGTCCATCGCCGATCAAGGCGGCATTCTTGATCGGTGCGCCGAGTTTGCCGTTTTTGACGCGGTAAGCCTCTGTGCAGTTAAAGACGAACTTGCCGGAGGTGATGTCGACCTGCCCGCCCGAAAAGTTGACGGCGTAGATCCCGTCCTTGACCGAGGCGAGGATTTCGTCGGGGTCGTGATCGCCTGCAGTCATGAATGTGTTGGTCATGCGCGGCATCGGTTGATGGGCGAAACTTTCGCGACGCCCATTGCCTGTGGCCGCGACACCCATAAGCCGCGCATTGAGGCGGTCCTGCAGATAGCCTTTGAGGATGCCGTCTTCGATCAGCACGGTGCGCGAGGTCGGCGTGCCTTCATCGTCGACAGAGAGCGAACCGCGCCGTCCGGCGATCGTTCCGTCATCGACAACTGTGACCCCGGGCGCGGCAACCCGCTCGCCGAGCCGCCCGGCGAAGGCGGACGTCTTTTTGCGGTTGAAATCGCCTTCAAGGCCATGGCCGACCGCCTCATGCAGCAACACGCCGGTCCAGCCCGGACCGAGCACCACTTCCATTTCGCCGGCCGGCGCGGCTTCGGCCTCGAGATTGACCAGCGCTTGGCGCAATGCCTCGTCGACCTGCCCCTGCCAGGCGTCGGGCGTAATGAAACGTTGATAGCCTTCGCGACCGCCAGCGCCGTATGAGCCAGATTCCTGCCGGTCGCCCTCGCCGGCGGTGACCGACACATTGAGCCGCACCAATGGCCGGAAATCGCGGATGATGCGGCCGCCGGGACGCATGATTTCGATCGCTTCCCAGGCGCCGGAAAGCGTGCATGAAACTTGCCGCACGCGCGAATCTTTGTCGCGCGCATAGGCGTTGATCTCTTCGAGAAGCTTTGTTTTCGCCTCGAAACTCAAATCGCCAAGCGGGTTTTCATCCGGATAAAGCTTGGTGTTGGTGCTGGCGGGCCCTTCCGCGATGACGCCGCCGGCGCCGCGTTTGACCGCCTGAACGGCGCTCGCCGCGCGTGTCAGCGCCGCCTCGGACAGCTCGGATGCATGGGCGTATCCTGTTGATTCGCCGCAAACGGCGCGCAGCCCAAAGCCCTGTGTCACGTCGAAATTCGCCGCTTTCAGCCGGTTGTCGTCAAAGACGAAGGATTCCGACTGGCCGTATTCGAGGTATAGCTCGCCATCATCAGCGCCGCTCAAGGCGTTGTTGAGGATCGATTGCGTGTGCTCGCGGTCGAGTTCGGTGCGGGAGAAGAAGTAAGAGTCGGTCATACAATGAGACTTAGTCGCGCGTGAGGGCGGGAGCAATGGCCAAGACGTCCCGTCCTGCGACCATTTTTCCGGCGCTAGCGCGATGACGGCGGACCTGCTGCTGGCTTATATGCCGCGGTAGAACAATTTGACCTCGGCGTAGGGGGCGGCTTATGCCGTCGCCCGGCGCGTAGGCGTTTGTGTCGGCGAATTAACGGGATGGCGATTGTCACCCAGTTGCGCGGGAAGCGGTGATGAAGAAATTCTTATCTGGACTTTCAGGTCTATTTGTTTTGGCGGCGGAGAGCGCTCATGCGGCGCAGGAAGACGGCGCTATTTCCATGGTGCCGGCGGCGTCGGCGCTCGCGGAGGAGGTGCATTTCTTCCATAATGGGATTTTGCTGCCGATCATCACAGTAATCTGCCTGTTGGTTCTGGCGCTGCTGCTGGTGGTGATCTTGCGCTTTAACGTCAAGGCCAATCCCGAGCCGAACCGTTTCAGCCACAACACGCTGATCGAGATTATCTGGACCGGGGTGCCGATCCTCATTCTTCTGGTGATCGCGCTTCCCTCATTCGAGCTCCTGTTCAAGGAAGACGTCACGCCCGACGGCAAGCAGGTTGCGGCGCGCGGCGACGGCCAGACCGTCGATTTCGTTTTTCCGAATGATTTTCCTGAAAGCCGCATGGTGGCGCGTCCCGATCATTTGCAGGTGATCGTCGATGACGGCGCGACGCGCACCACGCTGAAGCATCGCAGGGATTTCCGTGTCGAAGGCTGGGGCGAGACCAATCTCGTCGTTTCCCTCAACGAGCCGGCGCCGGCCGGAGCGAGCGTAATTTTGCGCGGCGGGCGCTCGACCCAGAATGTTTCGAGCTGCCCTATGGCCAAACGCTATATCGACTCTTGTGAAAAGGAAGTCGTGCTGGCCCCGACCATGACCCTCAAGGTCAACGGCTATCAGTGGGGCTGGAGCTATTCCTATCCGGATTTCGGCGACTTTGAGTATTCCTCCAACATGCTGCCCGAAGAGCAGACGACGCCTGAGCTTTATCGTTTTGAAGTCGACAATCGCGTTCTGGTGCCGGTCGGCGAAACCATTCGCGTGACGACGACCGCGCGCGATGTCATTCACTCTTGGGCGATTCCGTCCTTCGCCATCAAGATCGACGCCGTTCCGGGCCGAATTAATGAGACCTGGTTCCGCGCTGAGCAAGAAGACGTTTATTACGGTCAGTGTTCGGAGATTTGCGGCGTCAAACACTCATTCATGCCGATCGCCGTGGAAGTCGTTTCGCGGCCTGAATTTGAAGCCTGGGTCGACAGCCAGCGCGCGCTCGCCGGGCTCGATCCGATGTTTGAAACCGACATGATGAAACTCGCGCAGGGCCCGGTCGCCGGCGCCGCGGCTGAATAGAGAGGCTGGAACAGACCATGGCTGACGCACAAGCAGCACACGAAGCGCACGACGCCCACGATCATAAGCCGCCATTCCTGGTTCGCTGGCTTTTCTCAACGAACCACAAGGATATCGGCACGCTTTATCTGATCTTTGCGATCATCGCCGGCATTGTCGGCGGCACGATGTCCGGCCTGATGCGCCTGGAGCTCGCTGAGCCCGGCGTGACCTTCCTCACCACCTTCATGGGGCAGCGGGATATCGATGCGGCGTCCAATTTCTACAATGTGCTGATTACCTATCACGGGTTGATCATGATCTTCTTCATGGTCATGCCGGCGATGATCGGCGGCTTCGGCAACTGGTTCGTGCCCATTATGATTGGCGCGCCGGACATGGCCTTCCCGCGCATGAACAATATCTCGTTCTGGCTTTACGCGGCGTCGGGCATTGTCATTACGCTTTCTCTGTTCGTGCCCGGTTACGGTTCGAATACCGGTTTTGGAGGCGGCTGGGTGATGTATCCGCCCTTATCGTCCAACACGGGCAGTCCGGGGCCGGCGATGGATCTCGTGATTTTGTCGCTGCACCTTGCCGGCGCATCGTCGATCCTCGGCTCGATCAATTTCATCACTACGATTTTCAACATGCGCGCGCCGGGCATGACGCTGCACAAGATGCCGCTATTCGCCTGGTCGGTGCTGGTGACCGCATTTCTGTTGGTGCTGTCGTTGCCGGTGTTGGCCGGCGCCATCACAATGCTGCTGACCGACCGCAACTTCGGTACGTCGTTCTTTGACGCATCAGGCGGTGGCGACCCGCTGCTCTACCAGCACCTGTTCTGGTTCTTTGGCCATCCGGAGGTCTACATTCTCATCCTCCCGGGCTTCGGCATCATCTCGCATATCGTATCGACCTTCTCGAAAAAACCGATCTTCGGCTATCTCGGCATGGCGTATGCGATGGTGGCGATCGGTTTCGTCGGCTTCATCGTCTGGGCGCACCACATGTATACGGTCGGCCTGTCGGTGAACATGAAGGCCTATTTCGTCGCCGCGACGATGGTCATCGCAGTGCCCACCGGCATCAAGATCTTCTCATGGATCGCCACAATGTGGGGCGGCTCAATCAGCTTCAAAACGCCAATGCTGTGGGCGATGGGTTTCATCTTTCTGTTCACCGTCGGCGGGGTGACCGGCGTTGTGCTCGCCAACTCGTCAATCGACCATTATCTGCACGACACCTATTATGTGGTCGCGCACTTCCATTACGTGCTGTCACTCGGCGCGGTATTCGCGATTTTTGCGGGCTGGTATTACTGGTTCTCGAAAATGACGGGTAAGGAATATCGCGAATGGCTCGGCGCCCTGCACTTTTGGGTGATGTTTGTCGGCGTTAACCTGATTTTCTTCCCGCAGCACTTCCTTGGTCTGCAAGGCATGCCGCGGCGATATATCGATTATCCGGAATTGTTTGCGAAGTGGAACTACGTCTCCACCGTCGGCTACGGCATCACCGTGCTCGCTGTCATCATCTTCGCGATCTGCATGATCGACGCTTTCTTCATCTATCGGAAAAAAGCGGTCGCCAATCCGTGGGGCGAAGGCGCGACGACGCTGGAATGGACGCTGCCTTCGCCGCCGCCATTCCACCAGTTCAATGAACTGCCGCGCTTTGACAAAGGCGACGCCAAAGCGTTCTAGTCTTTGACGGACGATAGATTGACTGACTTCAAACCCCGCCGGGCGCTGCCCGGCGGGGTTTTTCGTTGATTTTCAGAAACTTGCCGTGACTGGCACGGCGCTCGTGAATGGTTTATGAATCGTTAATGCAGGGTGCGCGCTGACGGCGAAGGGGCCGGCGCGCTCATGCATTGGTTTAGGGCGACAGCAACAATCTGGAGGGGTAATGCTGGAAACCATCATCAACGACGTGTCTGGAATTTTTCGGGCAACATTTCTGGCCGGCGACTGGATCGCTTTATTGATCGCATTCGGTTCGGTGCTTGTGGCGTCTTTGTTCATGCAGCGAGGCACGCAAATTGGCTCCATGACGCTGCTGGCGCTGGTGCTATTTGCGGTTGGCGGGTTTTTCCGCGGATATTTCCGCGGTGCGCCGACGGACGGCGCGACCCAGGGCGACCGCGCGGTCACGCAACTTGAAACAAGCTGGCTGCATTTCATGGACCTGCAGGCAGGCACGCTGCTGGCTTATTTCATCGCCTTCATGTTCCTCATCCTGGTGCTGTTCGGGATGCGGAGCGTTATCGGGCGCTGAGCGGAAAATTTAGTTTCGGGGGCGGCTGCGGCGTTATGGAGCGCCGCAGCCGTCTGCTTTTGAGGCGCCGGTATTTCCCTTCCCGCGCCATTGAGGCATAAGCCCGCCATGAGCGAGCCTGTCATGACGCCACGCAGTTACGCATCCGCCGGACCGGGCGACTATTTCGCGCTGTTAAAGCCGCGAGTCATGTCGCTCGTGATTTTCACCGCATTTGTCGGGATGGTGCTGGCGCCTGGCGCGCTCCACCCGGTACTGGCCGCCGTTTCGCTATTGGCGATCGCTGTCGGCGCTGGCGCGTCCGGGGCGCTCAATATGTGGTGGGATGCGGATATTGACGCCGTGATGGCGCGCACCGCCGGCCGGCCAGTGCCGTCGGGGCGGGTGCCGCGCGCCGAGGCCGCAGCTTTCGGACTGTTCCTGTCCGGGCTTTCCGTGGCGCTTCTGGCGCTGGCGGCGAACTATCTTGCCGCCGGTTTGCTGGCCTTCACGATCTTTTTCTACGTTGTCATCTATTCCATGTGGCTGAAACGCTCGACGCCGCAGAATATCGTCATTGGCGGCGCCGCTGGGGCGTTGCCGCCGGTGGTGGGCTGGGCGGCGGCGAGCGGAACAGCGCCGCTTGAAGCGTGGGTGTTGTTCGCTATCATTTTCCTGTGGACGCCGCCGCATTTTTGGGCGCTGGCGCTATACAAGCGCGGCGATTATGAGCGCGCCGGCGTGCCGATGATGCCGGTGGTGAAAGGCGAGGCGTCCACCCGCAAGCAGATTTTCGGATATGCCGTCATTCTCGCCGCCGCCGGCGCAGCACCGTTTTTCCTCGGGATTGCAGGCTGGCTATACCTTGGCGTCAGTATCGCGCTCGGCGCCGGGTTTTTATGGTGGTCGTTCAAGGTGCTGCGCGCGCCGGAAGGCGATTATGGCTCCGCGAAAAAGCTGTTCGGTTTTTCGCTGCTTTACCTGTTTGGACTTTTCGCCGCACTCCTTGTTGAGAAACTCGCAGGTCTCCATGTCTGACCCGAAACATGTTTTGGAAATTAAAATGCTGACGCCGGATGAACGCAAACAGCAAAAACGGCGCAATCTGGCGATTGCGCTGGCGCTGGCTGCTTTCATGGCGACGGTATTCCTTGTGACAATCCTGCGGCTTGGCGGCTCAGTGGCCGAGCGCAGCTTCTAGTCTGGCGGGATAGATGAGCACGCTTGATAAGAACAAGAAAACCGCCGCGCTGGTATCATTGGGCGTCGCCGGCATGGTCGCCATGTCCTTCGCCGCAGTGCCCGCTTATCGCGCCTTTTGCCAAGTGACCGGTTGGGGCGGCACGACCCAGCGCGCTGAGGCCGAAGCAGGCCGCACGCTCTCCCGCCAAGTGACGGTGCGGTTCGACGCGACGGTGAGCCAGGGGCTTGCCTGGACGTTTGAGCCAGAACAAGTCTCGCAAACCTTGCATATCGGTGAGACGGGGCTAGCCTTTTACGAAGCCGAGAACCTCGCCGACCGGCCGGTGACCGGCCGCGCCGCCTTTAATGTGTCGCCCGCCAAGGCCGGCATTTATTTCAAGAAGATCGAGTGTTTCTGCTTTACCGAACAGACATTGAAACCCGGTGAGAAGGTTTCAATGCCGGTGACGTACTATGTCGATCCGGCGCTTGCCGACGACAAAAACCTCGATGATGTGCAGACAATAACGCTCGCCTACACGTTTTTTGCGTGGGAAGATGACGAGACGGCCGTGGCCGGCAGCCCGAGTGCGGCTGAATAGCGCGGGGCGAAGCGCCCCATGCGCTTGGATTTTCCAGCCGCGCCAGTATAGAAAACACCAAATTTTTCGCATGCGACTAGGACGAAAAGGGACGGGCCATGGCCGGCGCTGAAGTCAAACACGACTACCACCTCGTAAACCCATCGCCGTGGCCGCTGGTCGGCTCGATCGCTGCCGCCATCATGATGATCGGCGCGGTGACCTGGATGGAGACCGGCGCCGGCGGCCTCAAGCTTGGCGGCCTTGCTGATGACGGCTCGGCGAAGTGGTTCACCTTGAGCGGCAACTGGATCTTTTTCGTTGGTTTTGCCGGCGTATTGCTGACCATGATCGGCTGGTGGCGCGATATCATCCGCGAAAGCCTGACAGGTGAAAACACCGCCCTCGTTATCCGGCTGGGCCTGCGCTACGGCATGTTGCTGTTCATCGCTTCGGAGGTGATGTTCTTCGCCGCCTGGTTCTGGGCGTTTTTCGGCGCGGCGCTGTTTCCGGGCGCGTTCGAGCCGGTGATCCTCGCCGACGGCACACAGATGCTTAACCCGAATGGCGATCCGGCTTTTCTGGGCAATGACGGCCGGGTTCATGCCACTGGCGCCGTGTGGCCGCCGGTTGGCGTCGAGCCGCTGAGCCCGTGGGGCTTGCCGCTGTTGAACACACTGATCTTGTTGCTTTCCGGCACGACCGTGACCTGGGCGCATTATGCTGTTCAACACAATGATCAAAAAGGCCTCGTACAAGGCTTGCTGGTGACGATCGTTCTCGGCGCCTTTTTCAGCGTGCTGCAGGGCGTTGAGTATGCCGAAGCGCTCAATCTCGGCATGTTCAAATTCTCTGGCGGCGGTATTTATGGCGCATCATTCTTCATGGCGACCGGCTTCCACGGCCTGCATGTGATCATCGGCACGATTTTCCTTGCGGTCTGCCTGTTCCGGGCGCTGGCCGGTCAGTTCACGCCCGAGCGGCATTTCGGCTTTGAATGCGCCGCCTGGTACTGGCACTTTGTCGACGTGGTGTGGCTGTTCCTGTTCGCCTTCATCTATGTGCTCGGCAATCAGGGGCTTTTGTCCTAGACTCTACCGGCAGCAGCCGGAAAAGGGGGCCGCATGCGCTCTCTCCATCTCATGCCGCCGATCGCGAGCATCGCACTGCTCGCGCTCGGCGGATGTCTAGTTTCTGAAACCGCCATTCTTGATGAACGCTCCGGCCGTGCACGGCCCCTGCCGGATGGAATATATCTCGCCTGTCCGGTTGATGACGCGGCCGGAGACGGCGATTGCGACCGCTTGAGCGTTCGTTTCCAAAGCGACCGCTCCTATCGTTTTGAATCCGATGACGGTCCGTCGGTCTTGCGGTTTCGCCGTATCGCCCGGCGCGCTTATGCAATGCAATCGCGGGAAGGCGAAAACGAGTTTGCCTATTATTATGCGGCGGGCGGCGCCGACCGCCTGTCGCTGACGATGATGATGTGCGCCGATCTGCCGGACAAATTGCGCGGCAGCCTTCTTGAGGCGGGCGATCTTGAAACGGACAGTGATGATTTCGAGCTCTGCAGCGTCAAAGCGGTGCGTGGGCTCGTCCGCGCCGCCATGGCTTATCATCGCGGCGAGACGGCAGGCGTCGACGCGATCAAAGTAGAACTAACGCCTGCGCCAAAGGAATAATCGCATTCATGACCTATTATCCGCCGGTTTCTCCCTATTCAGCAGGATTGGGCGGCAAATGCCCTCGCTGCGGGCAGGGGCCATTGTTTGATGGTTTCTTGAAGCTGCGCCCATCTTGCGAAGCTTGCGGGCTTGATTTCGCTAAGGCCGATTCAGGCGACGGGCCGGCGGTATTCGTGATTTTTATCGTTGGGTTTATTGCAGTCGGCTTTGCTTTCATTGCGCGGTTCGTCTGGTTCATGCCGATGGGACTGGCGCTGCTGCTAAGCGGCGGGTTTACGGTCGCGGCGATCGTCGCGCTGTTGAGGCCGTTAAAAGCGACCTTGATCGCCTTGCAATATGCGAACAAAGCGGCGGAAGGGCGGCTTGAAGAATAAACAATGTTGAAGGGACGCCATTTTAAATTCCGCCCTGTGCTGACGATTTTCATCCTGCTGGCGATGGCGGCGCTGGTTTCCTTGGGGAACTGGCAGATGCGCCGGCTGGAATGGAAACGCGACCTGGTCGCCAAGGTCGAGGCGCGCCTTGGCGCCGGGCCCATTGCCTTTGACGAGGCGGTGCGCCGTGCTGAGGCGGGGGAGGATATGGAATATACGCCGGTGACAGCGGCGGGCGTGTTGGAAGACGACAAGCATGTGCGGGTCTTCGGATCCAATCAGGGCAGGCCGGGAGCGTTTTACTTTGCGCCGTTACGCCGGAATGGCGCGCCGGACCTGTTCGTCAATCTCGGTTTTGCCCCGCAAGATGTCGCGCCAGCGCTCGAAGCCGGCGACGTGACCGGCTTGTTCCGCTATCCGGAAATCCCCGGCCCGCCTTCGTCCTGGTTCGTTTCCGCTGCGCCTGACGCCAACGGGTTCTGGATCCTCCGCGACCCAGCGCTATTCGCCGCGGATCAGGGCGTTGAAGCATCCTCTTATTATATCGACCAGTTCGCGGTTCCGGGCAGGCCATGGCCAAAGGGTGGAACGACCCGGCTCGAATTCAATAACCGGCATCTTGAATATGCGCTCACATGGTACGGCCTTGCGCTGACCTTGCTCGGCGTTGCCCTTGCTTTCTCGCTTCAGCGTCGGCCCTTGCCAAGCGCATAATTTTTAAATAACTTTAAAAAATAAAGTTAGACGTTCGATCACTGCCGAAGGTGGCTGGCGCTTTTAAGGCCGGCGGCGGCGCGCCACACGGTGCGGGCTGCATTCGCGCAGAGTGACGCCGTTATGATGTTAAGGGAGGTGAAAGCCGATGTCCTTGCAGCCATTGCTTGAAGCGCCATGGGTTATTCAGCTGCACGCGTTCAGCGCCATTGCTGCGTTTATCCTTGGCGTAATTCAGTTCTCCGCACCGAAAGGCACGCTGCCGCACAAAACGCTTGGCGCCGTGTGGATCGGATTGATGAGCGCCGTCGCGGCGAGCAGCATCTTTATCCGTCCGGCGTTTTATCCGGGCTTGCCGGTAACGCAATGGTTCAGCCCGATTCACATCTTCACCGTGTTGACGATATTTGGTCTTATTGGCGGCGTTCACCATCTTGCCGGGGGCGGGGCGGGCCTCAAACGTCATAAAGGCCCGTTCATGGGAATTTTTATTGGCGGACTGATCATCGCCGGCGCGTTGGCGTTCCTGCCCGGACGGATCATGTATAAGGTCGCATTCGGCGGATGAGTTGGCGCCGGCTAGGCATGGCCGGCATATGCATTCCGTATTCGCGCCTGCCTTTATCGTTCTGTGAGCTTGAACTCGATTCGCCGGTTCTGCGCCAGCGCCGTGGAGGAAAAGCCGGAGACGATCGGGGAGGACGATCCCGCACCAGTGGCGAGGAGGCGGCGCTCGGCAACGCCCTGTGCGGTGAGATATTCGACCACCGAAAGTGCGCGTTGTGCGGACAGTTCAAGATTCGAATCGAACAGCGCGCGACAGGACGGACCAAGAGGCGAAGCGTCCGCATGGCCGTCAACGCGCAACACCCAGTTCACCTCCGCCGGAATATCGTCGCGAATATCAATCAGCGCCGAGGCCAGCTTGTTCAGCTCAAGCTTGCCTGCCTCGCCTAGCGTTGCAGAGCAAGAGCCGAACAGGATGTCGCTTTCGAAAATGAAGCGGTCTCCGACAACCTTGATGTCGGTGCGGTCGCCAAGCGCTTTACGCAAGGCCTCGAAAAAGCGCGAGCGGACTTCCTGCAATTCCTGCACCTTGCGAGCAAGGGCTGCGTTCAGCCGTTGCGATAGATTTTCGATCTGCGCCTGCTGTTCGCGGTCCTTCGCCTCAGCCGCCTCGAGTGCTTCTTGCAAGCTCGCCAGTTGTCTGCGGAGCGCGGCGATCTGGGCGTTCAGGGTGGCGATTTCGCTTTTCTGCTCTTCGCTCAGCGCCTTTTCAGCCTCGAGTTCTTCGGCGGAAGCCGCGACGGCGGCCTCGCTCGTCGCCAATGCCGCCGCGAACCCGGCAAGCTCGGCGTCCTTTTGCGCAATCGTGTCTTCGAGCGAGAGCACCTGCGCCTGCAGGCGGTCGCGTTCGCTTTGCGCCAGGCCAAGCTGATCATTTAGCGAATTGATTTGCGCGATCAGGCGCGCCAATTCGTCGTCTTTTGACGCAAGCTCGTCTTTTACCGATTGCAGCCGGTCCCCCAGATAAAACTGCGCGACGACAAAAATCGAAAGCACGAACATCAGCACCAGCAACAATGTCGACAGGCCGTCGACAAAGCCGGGCCAGATATTGGCTTCACTGCGGGAGCGTCGGCGCGCCATGATTTACTCCCCGCTTCCTACTGATCGCCGCCGCCGACACGGATCAGCGTGCGATTGAGCGCCCTGATTTCATCTTTCAGTTCTGCGGTTTGTCCGGCCTGCGCCTTGATCTGGGTTTCGGTGTTGGCGGCGAGCGCGGCTTCGAGTGCTTCGATGGCGCTGAGGAGATTGCCTTCCGCAGCCGCGCCGGAAAGGCTCGCCCCGCCTTTGCCCGAGGCGCGAACGGTTTCAGTCATGCCGGCGAGCCAGTCTTCGAGATTGGAATAATACCGGTTCTGCGCCTTGCCCGCTTCAAGATCGAGAAAGCCGACCACCAGACTGCCGCCCAGCCCGAACAGGGAGGACGAAAACGCCGTGCCCATGCCGGAAAGCGGCTCTTTCAGATTGGTGATGAGCTGCGTGACGGCGTCTTCGGCCGCGCCGCCGGTAGTCGCCAGTCCGCTAATCGTTGCGGCGACGGCGTTGACCGTTTCCAAAAGACCCCAGAAAGTGCCCAACAGGCCGAGAAAGACGAGCAAATTGATGATGTAGCGGCCAGTTTCGCGGCCTTCATCCATCCGCGTGCCGATGGAATCAAGAATGGCGCGGGTCGATTCCGGCGACAGGCGTGAGCCGCGCGTGTCGGCGTCGAGCAGCAGTCGGGCCATGGCGCTGATCAGATTGGGCGCCTTGGGAAGTCGCGCGCGGGACGGGTCCGTTGCATCGATGAAAATTTCCACCCAGCGCACGGCCGGATCGATAACGCCTGCCTGACGAAGATTGTAGATAATGCCGATGCCAAGAACGGCGAGGATTAGCCCGTTCAGCGCTTGGTTGGCGTTAAAGGCGTCAACCAGAAGGCTTGTCGGCTGCGGGCTCCAGGGCGAGAGATAAAAAACGACGCCGCCGACTGCGAGCAAAAAGATCAACATGTTGAAGATGTTGCCGCCCGGGCGAGCAAATTTGATCGTCCGTCCTAATGAGCGCGCCATCTAAATCCCCTTACCAACACCGCCCCGCGATACTGTCCTTACCCTATTCAAAAACAGCGCCAGGTGAAATGCCGGATTGGTTGATTTTTCGCGCAGCAGCGCTTGTGCCGGCGACATAATCCGCAACGTTTCCGTTGGCGGCGGTCGCGTCACGGCGGGGGCTGCGCACATATTGCGCATTTCGTTAACATAATGCGAAAATGACAATTATATGACGGATTAATGATGCCTGTATCACAATACGTGTGGGGTCAATTATCCATGTAAAACAGATGTTTGCAGGCATGGCGGCGGCAATTGCGCTGACGGCGGGGGCTGTTGCGCAAGGTTTTGGATCGGCGCCGGCGGATTATGAAAGGCTGGTCATCGACTATTTCGGCGAGCGCCTGGTTGAGCGAAACTCGGCGCGCTATCAATTTCTGGGTGAACCCTATCAGATGTTTGCCGATGCGGACGATTATGAAGGCCTTCCCTGTTGGGCGGTCGATGGGCGGGTGAAGTCGCGCATGCCGAATGGCGGTTGTGGCAGTTATGTGCCCTATACCGTTCTCATTCTCGACGGCGAGTCGATCGCGCTTGAAGTTAAAGTCTTAATAATGGTTCGCGCCTGAGCCCAGCAGACTGGATCCCACCGGACTTGGCGCCGGATTAAAAAACGCCGCCCTTATCAAGGGCGGCGTTTTTGGTTTTGTATGGGGACGGAGGATTTTGCGGCGACCCGGTTCCCAAATGTTGGTGGGTTAAAGCTCGCTCGCCTGCTTGATTTCGACCGGTCCGAGATTCAGCGAGCGCACGCCCTCTTCGATTTTTTCGCGGTCGCCGACAATCACCCAGATAAGGCTTTCAGGATGAATGACTTCATCGGCTGCGGCCTTGATCTCATCAACGGTCAGGGCCTCATATTTATCCTTGACTGTTTCCGGATAATTCCACGGCCGCCCGTAACGGGCGCTGGAGGTCAGGCTGCCCAGCACATCATCCGAAGTTTCGTATGTGCCTGGCAGTGAGCGGACATTATTGAGAATGCTACGCTCAACTTCGTCGGCGCTCGCCGGGCGCGTCGTCTTGAAACCGTTCAGTTCCTTGAGAAGCTCTGCAAGCGATTCAGTCGTTTTGTCGGTCTGCACCGGCGCATAGACCATAAAGGGGCGCTGGCCTTTGGCGCCCTGCAGGAAGGTGAAGGCGCCGTAAGCCCAGCCCTTGTCTTCACGCAGGTTCATGTTTACCCGCGCGGAGAATTGGCCGCCGATAATGTCGTTCATCGACGTAATGGCGATTGCATTCGGCGCGTTCGACGGCGGAGCGACATGCGCCGCGAGGATCAACGATTGCGGCGAGCCCGGCTTGTCCACAAGGATCACCTTGCCAGATTGCGGGCGCTCGACCGCTGCGATGTTTTTCACCGGCGCCGGCGATGACGGCGCCGACCAGCGGCCGAATGCGGCTTCGAGTTGCGGCTTGATTTCATCAAGCGTCGTGTCGCCTACGACGAAAATGGTCGCATTGTCGGGACGGATCCATTGCTGGTGGAAACGCGTCAGGTCGTCGCGCGTTAGCGAGGTGATGGATTCGACCGTGCCTGATCCTGTCAATGGCGCAGCATAGGCATGACCCTCGCCATAGATTTCCGGGGGCAGCAAACGCATCGCCAGCGACACGGGTTGCGCTTTTTCCTGTTCTATATTGGCGAGCCAGCGCTTGCGCAGCTTTTCGATTTCGTCATTGGCGAATGCGGGATTGCGAATGACGTCGGCGACTATCTCCAGCGATGGACGGAGATTTTCTTTGAGCGCCGAAAGTTCCACCGTCGACATGTCGAGATTGGCGCCGGCGGAAAGCGTCGCGCCAAGGCCCTCGAGTTCTTCCGCAATGTCTTTCGCCGAACGCCGCTTCGTGCCTTCGTCCAGCATTGCTGCGGTGAATGATGATGCGCCGAGCTTGCCGCCTTCGACGCTGTCGGCGGCGTAACCGGCGTCAAATTGCACAGCGATTTCTACAAGCGGCACGGTGTGTCGCTCCGCGAGCACCACTTTTACGCCATTGCGCAGGGTTGTTTCCTGAACGTCAGGAAAAACAAGGTCCGGCGTTGATGTCACGGCGGGCAGGCCAGCATCGCGATCGACGTTTGAAGCGGTTGTCGTATATTCCGGGTACGGCAGGACCGTCAGTTGATAATGGCCTGCATTCATGACGTCGCGCGCGGCGCGCAGGACTTCCTGGGGCGTCGCCGCGTCGAGCCAGTCGAGTTGCTTCAGGATGAAGCCCGGATCGTCCGCATAGAGCGCGCCTTGCGCCAGCGTTACCGCCTTGCCGCCAAAACCGCCGATTTTCTCGAGGCCGCGCACGATATTCGCCTTGGTGCGGGCCTTGGCGCGGGAAAGCTCGGCCGCTGTCGGACCGCGTGACAGGAATTCGGCGATGACCGCCTCCATCTCGTCTTCGACCCTTTCGAGATCGGCGTCGGCCTTGGCGTCGACGGTCACCGAATAAAAGCTCATCAACTCCTGAGAGGAGAGATTTGCAGTGGCGCTGGTGGCGATCTGCAATTCGTCGATCAGGCGCTGGTAAAGCCGCGAGGTCTTGCCGCCGCCGAGCACCTGTGCGGCGAGGCCGACAAGCACATCGTCGCGGGTCGTACGGCCCGGCGCCGCCCAATTGCGATCGATGCGCGGCTGCGGCACGCGATCGAACATGATTTCGCGCTTGTCGACGCCGAGCTTGGGCGCATCGGCCTTGGTTTGCGTGACGGGCGGGCCGGCGGGAATGTCGCCGAAATATTTCTCGACCAGCGTGCGGGCTGTTTCCGCATCAATATCGCCGGCGAGCACGAGCACCGCATTCGCCGCGCCGTAATAGTCCTTGAACCACTGCTTGGCGGTTTCTAATGAGGCGTTTTCAAGATCTTCCATCGAGCCGATCGTGCTGTGGCGATAGGGGTGCCCGGCGGGCAGAAGACCGGCAAGGGTCGAATATTCCATCAGCCCGTAAGGCTGGTTGTCGCCCTGGCGCTTTTCATTTTGCACGACGCCGCGCTGCTCATCGAGTTTGTCCTGGGTCAGGGCGCCGAGCAGGTGACCCATGCGATCCGATTCCATCCACAAAATGCGTTCAAGCGCGGTGGTCGGCACGGTCTGGAAATAATTGGTGCGATCGAACCAGGTGGTGCCGTTGAGGTCTGTGGCGCCGACTTCCTCGAGCGGTCCGAACCAGTCATTGTCATAATGCTCGGAGCCGTTGAACATGATGTGTTCGAATAAATGCGCGAATCCGGTCTTGCCTTCCGGCTCGTCCTTCGAGCCGACATGATACCAGATTGAAACTGCAACCAGCGGCGCTTTGCGGTCCTCATGGACGACAACCCGCAAGCCGTTATCCAGCGTGAATTCGTCATATGGCAGCGCGATGTCGGCGCCCATGGCCGAGACCGGCGCAACGGCCAGCGTGGTTGCCGCCAGAGCGGCAAGTAGTCTGCGCATCAGGAACTCCCCTTCTTTGCATCAAAATCCGTTCGACCCTGCACCATCGTCCAGCGCCGGTGCAAGGTAAAGCCGCGCACGCCTTCAGCTTGGCGCGGCTCGGTAACGGTTCATCGCAGAAAGAAGCAGGTGCGCGGTGATCAGCGCGGCGCGCGCTTGGCGAGGATGCGTTGCAAGGTGCGCCGGTGCATGCCGAGGCGCCGCGCCGTTTCCGAAACATTGTGATCGCATAATTCATAGACCCGCTGGATATGCTCCCAGCGCACCCGGTCGGCGGACATCGGGTTTTCCGGCGGTTCAGGGCGTTCGCCAGGTTTGGCGAGCAGCGCTTTTTCGACATCGTCCGCATCGGCGGGTTTCGACAGATAGTCGATGGCGCCGGCTTTTACCGCCGCGACGGCCGTTGCGATATTGCCGTAACCGGTCAGCATGACGACGCGGCAATCGTCGCGCTTTTGGCGTATGTAATCGACGACCTGCAATCCGTCCCCGTCCTCGAGGCGAAGATCGACCACAGCGAAGGCGGGGGCGATTTCCTTGATCATGGTCGCGGCGTCGGCGACCCCGGCGGCGAGGACCGGTTGAAAGCCGCGCTTTTCCAGCGCACGGCCAAGACGCATGCGGAACGGTTCGTCATCATCGACAATCAGGAGAGTGGCGTCGCTCGGCAGGGAGCGATCATCGTCTTGGGCTTCTTCGGCAGAGGTCATGACGTTACAAGTCTTTGTTTTGTGTTCAAAATACCGCCTATAAATGCGTCTTTTGGCTTGGATTTCAAGCAATCAACGAGGAAGAAGCGGCATGGGTCCAGCTCGCCCCGACCCAGGCGCCGGCAAGTCGCTGATCGGCGGTTTGCGGGGCTTCCCATTTGCGGTTTTCGAACGAGACTTCTGCGCCAGTCGATTCCAGCAGCGTCTTGGCGATGAAAAAGCCGAGCCCGAGGCCCGACTTGCCGCCCGCCCCGCGATAGCCCACCCGCGCGCTGACATAAGGCTCGCCAAGGCGCATTAGGATTTCCGGCGAAAAACCCGGCCCGTCGTCCTGCACTGCGACCGATAGCCGGCCGGCATCCCATTCGCCGGTGATCAACACATTGCCGCGAGCGTATCCGGCGGCGTTTTCGATGAAATTCCGCAGCCCGAAAATGATCTCCGGGCGGCGTTTGAGGACCAGCCTTTTCGCGCCGTCAAGGTTCCAGGTTTCGATGCGGATCGCCGGACCGTCAGGCTGGTCGAGAAAAGGCTGCGCGGCCTCGCGCAACAGCGCGTCAATATCGAGCCGGTCATGCACGGCGTCTCCGGCGTCGCCATGTTGGGAAAGCCGCAACAGAATGTCGCGGCAGCGCTCGGCTTGGCTCACCAGCAAAGCCGCGTCGTCAGCGAGATCTTCATGCTCTTCAAAGTCGCGTTCGATTTCGCGCTGCATTTCCTTGGCCGTCACCTGGATCGTCGCGAGCGGCGTGCCGAGCTCATGGGCGGCGGCGGCGGCGAGCCCGCCCAGCGCCGCCAGCCTTTCCTCGCGCGCCAGCACAAGCTGCGTGGCGGCGAGCGCGGAGCGCATCTGCGCCGATTCAGCGGCGATGCGGTGGGCGTAAGCGGCGAAAAAGGCGATCGAGAATGTCAGCGCGGCCCAAAAACCCGCCATGTAGACCGGCGCAAGCTCAAAACTCTCGCCCGGAAACCAGGGCATCGGCATGTGATTGAGCGCGAGGAACGACACCCCGGCGATCGCCAGCGCGGCGAGCGCCAGGGCGAACCGCAAAGGAAGGACGCTGGCGGCGATCGTCACCGGCGCAATGATCAGTGCGGAAAAGGGGTTTTGCAGCCCGCCCGTGAAGAACAAGAGCGCGCAGAGCTGGATAATGTCAAAGGCGATGTAACCGGCCGCTTCCCGGTCGCTCAAGAAGCGCTGCGGCGAATAGCGCAAGGTCACGAACAAATTGAGCCAGGCGCTGGCGGCGATGGCCCCGAGACACAGTCCGAGCGGCGTCGCAAATCCGAGCGCGAAGTGCACGATCAATATCGACAGCGTCTGGCCCGCGACGGCGAGCCATCGCAGCGCCGTCAGGGTGCGCAGGCGTACCGGCCCGCGTAAGGCGTTGACGGCGTCCTGACTGTCAGCAAGCGTATGCGGCATTCGGCGCTTTTAGCCCGACTGTCTTTCTTTTTGAAAGGCGTTTAGAAAAACCCGGCCTTGTTATCCATCCGGAGATCGCCATGCGCCGTTTCATCCTGCCCTTGACCGCTTCCGTTGTGCTTGCCGCCTGCGGCGCGCAGCAGACGCAAGAAGCAGTTCCGACCAAAGGCGTTGTGCAATTGTCTGAGCAGTTTACCGGCGAATTTGCGCTGATCGACAAGGCCGGCGTCCCCCGCCAGGATGAGGATTTCGAAGGCAAGGTGATGCTGGTCTATTTCGGCTTCACCAATTGCCCGGATATCTGCCCGATCGACATTAATGTGATGAGCGCGACGCTCAATGAGCTGGGCGAGGCGGCGGGCGAGGTGGCGCCGATTTTCATCTCGGTCGATCCGGAGCGCGACACGCCGCAAGCGCTCAAGGATTATTTTGCATTCGACGAGCGCATCGTTCCCCTGACCGGCAGCGTTGAGGCGGCGGATGCAGCACGCGCGGACGGCTTTAAGGTGTTTGCGCAAAAGGTCGAATTACCGGACAGCGCGCTTGAATACACCGTCGAGCATCAGCAGGCGTTCTTCATCACCGACCGGTCTGGTCAGCCGCAAATTGCCGTGTTGGGCGGTTCAAACCCGCAAGACCTTGCCGCACTGCTGCGTCGCGAAATCTCAAAATAGCGTGACGTTTTTCAAAAAGCTGCGGTAAAACATATACTTACCCTATCTGTCGATAAACGCCGCTTTTTTGCAAAAGCGGCATGAAATATTGCAATCGCTAGCCGACTGGCCCCATATTCGCCCTTCCATAAAGGAATTGCGCAATTTCTTGTGCTATGCAGCATCGTTCAGGTCAGTAGCGTAAAGGCGGCGGTTTCTCATGTTATATTCAGCTTATGAGCTTGCCTATGCAGCGGTCGCGCCGGCGCGGATCGCCGCGGGCGTCGGGGCGAAATTCTGGCGCTCGCCGCTCAATCCTGCTTCGGGAAGCTGGATGGCCCGGTCGGCTGCCGCTGCGCTCGATGTGTTTGAAAATGCAACGCGCCGTTACGCCAAACCGGAATGGGGCCTTGATGAGACCAGCGTAAACGGCGTGAGCGTGCCGGTGCGCGTTGAAGAGGTCGAGCGCAAGGATTTTTGCACGCTCATTCATTTCGCGCGTGATGAAAGCGCATTGAAACGGGCGAAGAAAACCAATCAGGCCGACCCTGCTGTGCTGATCGTCGCGCCGCTGTCCGGTCATTTCGCGACTTTGCTGCGCGGAACGGTCGAGGCGATGCTGCCCGACCACGAGGTCTATATTACCGACTGGACCGACGCCCGGCAGGCGCCAATCACCGCCGGGCGTTTCGATCTGAATGATTATATCGATTACCTGATTGAATTCATGCAGACGATCGGTCCGGGCGTCCACGCCATCGCTGTTTGCCAACCGGGGCCGGCGCTGCTTGCGGCGGCTGCGCTCATGGCCGAACGCGGGGATCCGTCCCGGCCGGCATCGATGACGATCATGGGCAGCCCGATCGATGCGCGCCGCTCGCCGACCGTGCCGAACAAGCTGTCGCAAGAGCGCAGCTATGACTGGTTCGAACAGAATATGATTTACACGGTGCCGGCTCCTTATGCGGGCGCCATGCGCCGGGTCTATCCGGGCTTCGTGCAGCTATCATCGTTCCTGGCGATGAATTCCGACCGGCATCTCAACGCCCATTATGATTACTTCCAGCATCTCGTCGAAGGCGATGGCGACAACGCTGAAAAGCATCGCAACTTTTACGATGAATATCTTTCCGTGCTCGACATGACGGAAGAGTTTTACCTGCAGACCATCCGCGATGTGTTCCAGGAACACCGTCTGGCGAATGGAACCTTCATGCATCACGGCGTCAGGGTGAAGCCGGAAGCGATCACTGATATCGCGCTGATGACGGTCGAAGGCGAAAATGACGACATCTCCGGCATTGGCCAGACGCAGGCGGCGCATGATCTGTGCACGAATATTCCACAAGATTTGCAACTTGACTATGTCCAGCCCGGCGTCGGCCATTACGGCGTTTTTAACGGATCGCGCTGGCGCAACGAAATCCAGCCGAAAGTCGCCGGCTTCATTCGCATGGCGGACAAGGCGGCGGCTGAGCGCGTTGCGGTGAGGGCCGCGGCGGAATAGGTGCGGCGGCGCCGGCCTGATTGGCGCGGCGACGGACAATCGCTGATATGCTCGAAGACCTCCTTCTCCTGATCACCGCCACGGCGGTGATGCTTGGCTCGCCTGGCCCTGCGCCGCTTTCCCTTGCCGCGTCGGGGGCGGCTTTCGGGGCGCGGCGCAGCGCGCCTTTTCTCGCAGGCATTCTCACCGGATTGTTGCTGGTTGCCGCGTTGGCGGCCGTTGGCGTCGGACCGCTGATTGCCCAGGGCGGTCTGTTGACGCGCCTGTTGTTCGGCGTGTCGCTTTTGTATTTCGGTTATGTTGCCTGGAAGATCGCATTCCAACCGGCGCTGGCGCCAAGCGAAGCGCGCGGAAAAGCGCCGACGCTCGCCGACGGGTTCGTGCTGAACATCACCAACCCTAAAGCCTATGCGGCTTTCGCGGCGCTTTATGCAGGGTTTTCCCTGCCGATTGACAATGCGCCGCTGCGCCTTTCGGCGACTGGCGCGGTGAGTTTCTTCATTGCGGTGCTGGTCGACAGTTTCTGGTTGCTCGCGGGGGGCGCCGCCGCGCCGCTGTTTGGCAAGCCGAAGACAGGGCGTGTGCTGAGGATTTGTCTTGCGGTGTTGATGCTCGGCGCGGTGGCTATAAGCATAGCCGCGGCGATGCGTTAGGCCGGACGTCGCACGGCGCGGCTTTCACCCAAGGCCGCCGCCAGCGCGTCGAAAACCAGCCTGATGCGCCGGCTCGTATGCAACTCGCGATGGGCGACCAGCCAGACAGGGAAATGCAATGGTCCCAGCCCCGGCATGACGCGTTCGAGCGTGGGTTCCGCCGCGCCAATTTCCTCCGGCAACATGGTCACGCCAAGGCCGCAACGTGCAAGCTGCACAATCACCGTGCCGGTGGCGGAGATCGTCTTGAAATTTTGCCGCGTCAGTGAAAGACCGAGTGCGTTCAGGCTGGAGAGGATAAGCTCAGGCCGCTCCGGCCCGATGAAGTCCATGGCGGATAATTGTTCGGGCGTTTGGGGGCGGCCGGCGGCATCGAGAAAGTCGCTCGCCGCATAGAAATAGGCGGCGGCTTCGCCGACAAGTTTGGCGATCAGGTCCGGCTGTTCAGGGCGAACATGACGGATGGCGATATCGGCTTCTCGCCGCATCAGATCGCGCAGATCGTTCGACGCGTTCAGCTCGATTTCAATGCCGGGCGCAATCTCGCGCAAATGTCTGACGATCGGCGGCAGTTGATAGGTTGCGGCGAGATCGGTGGCGGTGATGCACACCCGCCCTTCGATCGCCTGCGATTGGCCGGAGGCGGCGATCGAGATGCGGTTCGCCGCCTCGCCCATCGCCTGGAAATGCGCCAGCAATTCGCGGCCAGTGTCGGTCAGTTCGAGCCCGCGCCCGACCCGTTCAAACAAGGCGACGCCAAGATTTTCTTCTAAGCCGGCGACCTGACGACTTAAGGTTGGCTGGGTCTGGCCGAGCGCGCGTGCCGCGGCCGATAAAGAGCCCTCTTCGGCGGTGGCCAAGAATGCCCGCGCCTGGTTCCAGTCAAAGGCCATGCTCTGCCAATTCATGCAAATATGTATATTAGAATCTCGAAAATGCGCAATTCCAATTAAATCCGTATATGGATAGGGACCACGCCTCAGCGGAAAATGAAAGCGATGATCATGACGAGGCAGTCACAGCCGAAGCAGTCGAAATTCTGGGACAAGATCGCGGAAAAATACGCGCGCCAGCCAATTGCCGATGCAGCGGCATATCAGAAAAAGCTCGAGATCACCCGCGGTTATTTCCGGCCCGACTGGCAGGTAATGGAGTTCGGTTGCGGCACGGGATCGACGGCGCTCGCCCATGCACGTTATGTGAAACATATCGATGCCGTCGATTTTTCGGCGAAAATGATCGAAATCGCGCGCCGCAAAGCCGCCGCGCAGTCGATTACCAACGTTTTGTTCGAGCAATCCACCATCGAGGAATTTACCGCGCCGGAAAATTTTTACGATGCAATTCTCGGGCTCAGCATTTTGCACCTGCTTGAGGACAAGGAAGCGGCCATCGCCAAGGTCCGCCATATGCTGAAACCCGGCGGCGTCTTCGTCACCAGCACCGTTTGCGTCGGCGACAAGATGAAATGGTTCAAATATGTCGGCCCCATTGGGCGGGCGCTGGGCGTGATGCCGCTGGTAAAGGTCTTCACTCGCGAGGAGCTTGTCGCCAGCATTCTCGAGGCGGGGTTCGAGATTGAATGCAATTGGCGCCCGGATGGCGCCGCATCGGTCTTCATCGTCGCGCGAAAACCCGAATAGGCGATCGGTCCGAACAGGCACGGCCCGCCAATCTGCCGGGCGTTCCTCTACCGGCTTTTGACCGGAAAGCAAACGCCAGGTCGCCCGCCCTGCCAGGGTTATAGATACGCGCCCCCTTGATCGCCCCGGCGTCTTCGGCCTTGCCCGCCTTGAAGAGTCGGGGCGCCTAGAACTTTCACAAGGCTTCTCTTATTGATGGGCGAGATTGTGAAGGATCTTTAAGCACATGGCGGCAAAATCCCAACCGGCAAAACGCCTCTATCTTGTCGATGGCTCGGCGTACATATTCCGGGCTTACTTCGCCCTGATGCGTTCAAAGCCGATGAGTCGCTCGGACGGGACGCCGACGACCGCCGTGTTCGGCTTTTGCAATATGCTCTACAAGTTGCTCACCGACATGCAGGATGAGCATGACCCGACGCATCTGGCGGTAATTTTCGATTATTCCGGGAAAAGTTTCCGCAACGATCTTTACCCTGATTACAAAGGCAATCGGCCGGCCGCGCCCGAAGACCTGATCCCGCAGTTTCCGCTGGTCCGCGATGCGACCCGCGCCTTTAACGTGCCTTGCATAGAGATGGAGGGCTATGAAGCCGACGATCTGATTGCGACCTATGCGCGCCAGGTTGAGGCCGAAGGCGGCGAGGCGGTGATCATTTCTTCGGACAAGGATCTCATGCAGCTTGTTAGCGACCGTGTCAGCATGTTCGACACGATGAAGAACAAGAAGATCGGGCGCGAAGAGGTTGTTGAGAAATTCGGCCTCGGACCGGAGCATGTCATCGACATCCAGGCGCTTGCCGGCGATTCCACGGACAATGTGCCGGGCGTGCCGGGAATCGGGATCAAGACCGCAGCGCAATTGATCGGAGACTATGGCGATCTCGACACGCTGCTGGCTCGCGCGGAAGAGATCAAACAGAAGAAACGCCGGGAAAATCTGATCGAATTCGCCGATCAGGCGCGCCTGTCGCGCGATCTGGTGACGTTGAAAACAGACACGCCGGTGGAAGACCGGCTCGACGATTTCGCGATCAAGGCCATCGACAAGGATAAGCTGTTGGCGTTCCTAAAAGGGATGGAATTCAGCGCGCTGACCCGCCGCGTCGAGGCGGATCTCGGCGGGAGCGCGAGCGGGGCGGCGCCGGCGGTCTCATCATCCAAAGACGCGGCCTATGAGACGGTTTTTGACGAAGAGAACCTGCAAGCCTGGGTCAATGAAGCGCGTGAGCGCGGCATTGTCGCGGTTGATACGGAGACGGACAGTCTGAACGCCATGCGCGCCAACCTGGTCGGCGTGTCGCTAGCGACGCGCGCAGGGCGCGCCTGTTACATTCCGCTCGGTCATGGCGGCGACGGCCTCGCGCTCGACGATGAGGATGTGCAAAAACAGATCCCGCTTGATCGGGCGTTAAAGATTCTCAAGCCGCTACTCGAAGAATCGGCCGTCCTCAAGATCGGGCAGAATCTCAAATATGACACGCTGGTTCTTTCCCGTTACGGCGTATCCATCGCGCCGTTTGACGATACGATGCTGATTTCCTATGCGCTCGATTGCGGCCGCGGCAATCACAATATGGACGATCTCGCTGAACGCCATCTCGGCCATGCGACGATCAAGTTCGCCGACATCGCCGGCACCGGGAAAAAAGCAAAGACATTCGACCAGATCGCCATCAAGGACGCGGCGCCCTACGCCGCCGAAGACGCCGATATTACGTTGCGGCTATATGAAGTGTTGAAACCGCGCCTCGCGGCGGAAGGGAAAGCGGGCGTCTATGAAACGCTGGAGCGCCCGCTCGCGCCGGTAATCGTCGCCATGGAGCGCGAGGGCGTAAAGGTCGATAAAGCCGTGCTCTCGCGCCTGTCGGCTGATTTCTCGCAACGCATGGCGGCGGCGGAGGCCGAAGCCCACAAGCTTGCGGGCGAAGCGTTCAATCTCGGCTCGCCGAAACAGATCGCCGAGATCCTGTTCGGCAAGCTTGGGCTTCCTGGCGGCAAGAAGACCGCCAAAGGCGCATGGTCGACCGGGGCCGATGTGCTTGAACAGCTCGCTGCCGGCGGGCATGACTTGCCGCAAGTGCTGCTCGAATGGCGCGGGCTTTCAAAGTTGAAAAGCACCTATACGGATTCGCTTCCCGTCGAGATCAATCAGGAGACCGGGCGCGTCCACACATCCTACCATATGGCGGCGACGACGACCGGACGGCTGTCATCGAACGATCCCAACCTGCAGAACATTCCTATACGGACGGAGGACGGGCGCAAAATCAGAACGGCGTTTGTGCATGAAAAAGGCAATGTACTGGTTTCCGCCGATTACAGCCAGATTGAGCTGCGGCTGGTTGCGCATATCGCTGACCTTAAATCCATGAAACAGGCGTTTGCCGACGGCGTTGACATTCACGCCATGACGGCGTCGGAAATGTTCGGCGTGCCCGTCGAGGGCATGGATCCGATGGTGCGCCGGCGCGCCAAGGCGATCAATTTCGGAATTATTTACGGGATTTCCGCCTTCGGCCTCGCCAACCAGCTCGGCATTTCACGCTCGGAAGCGAAAGATTACATCGACGCTTATTTCAAGAAATTCCCCGGCATTCGCCAATATATGGACGACACGATCGCCGCGGCGAAAGAGCAAGGCTTTGTCGAGACCATTTTCGGCCGGCGCACTTATGTCAGCGGCATCAATGACAAGAACCCGGCCATGCGCGGCTATTCCGAACGCCAGGCGATCAATGCTCCAATTCAGGGTGCGGCGGCGGACGTCATTCGGCGTGCGATGATCCGCATGCCGGACGCGCTCTCAAAAGCAAAACTTTCAGCGAAAATGCTGTTGCAGGTTCACGACGAATTGATCTTTGAATGCCCGAAAGATGAAGCTGAAAAAACCTGCGATGTGGTCTCGCGGGTGATGATCGGCGCACCGGCGCCGGCGGTGTCGCTGTCCGTGCCGCTCATGGTCGATGCCCGGCCCGGAAGCAACTGGGACGAAGCGCATTAGAACCCTCTGAACGCCCTATAAAAAACCCGCCCCGCCGCAAAGCGACGAGGCGGGCGGGTTCCGACTGAGCATGGGGGGAGAGATAATGACCAGCCGAAATCAATTCCGGGCAAACTGCCTAAGGCGATGTTCGCTTACTGTCTGTCACGCGTTTGCGCGACATCGTCTTCGGTTGAGAGTTTGTCGTGAAAGGTGAACATGATCGCCGCTTCGATGCGGTTGGAGACGCCGAGCTTTGAAAAGCTGCGCCGGATTAATGTGTCGACCGTGTGCGCGGAAAGGCCGAGCGTTTGCGCAATCTCCTTGTTTGTGTTGCCGCGCGCGACCAGGCGCATCACATCCGTTTCGCGACCCGACAATTGGAAATTGTTATTGCCGTTGATCAGCTCGTCGAAGCGCAAATGCATCGCATGGCACGCCACTTGAAGCTGGCGAAGTTGTGTTTTGGTGAACGGAAATTCAGCGCCGCGCCTCGACAAAGCGAACACTGCGAGCTCGCCAGGGCGACGCGTGACGGGGACGGCGATGCCGTCGATGAAACCTTCAGCACGCAGCTTGGCGTAAACTTCACTTTGTTCGGGCGTTACGCGTTTGCTGTCTTGCGCAGCGAACCAGTGAAACGGTTCGAGCTTTTCAATCAATGATGAAATGACAGGGTCGAAATCGACCGACCGCCCGGCGCCGAAAAGCGCGTCGGCGATCTCCGCATTCGCTTCGATGCGCGCGCCTTCGCGCGCTGATACGGATCGGTAAGAGCGGCGTACGACATAATAAGCGATCGACTCGAATCCCAGCGCTGCAAACAGCTCTCGAAACAGTTTTACTAGGGTCTTTAAATCGTGAATGTCGGCGGAGCGCTGAATAAATGAATCGACCGAAATGGTTTCGGTCATGCATTCATCCTCCAAGGGCATTCATGTCGGATAATATGCTACGACGGCGGCGTGGATTTCGCAATTCGCCATCGCAGAAAAGCGCAGCATTGACTTACTTTTCGTAACCGCTCGGCGCGGCGTCAAAGCCGCAATCAGCGCGCGCGCCCTCCAGAACAAAAAACGCCAGCCGCGGGTCGCCGGAAAAACGCCGTGACGCGGCCCATAGCGGCGCCGGATCGATCGGCCGTCCCAGGGCTTCCGCCGCAAGATCCCGCGCATAAGAATTATGGAAATAGACGCATCGGCCTTCATCGGCGAAAGCGTGCGCGGCCGCCGCCGGCCCTGCGGTCGATTTATCCCAGATGGTCATAACTTGGACGCCTCTTTGCTCCGCCGGGATAAAGCTGAGCGGCATGCCGGTTATCACCAGCGCACCCGCGTCGATCGGCGCTGATATATCGCGCGCCATGGCGCGTTGTTCCGCCAGCGTGCGCGCATGAACAACGCCTTCATATAAATTGACGGCGAGCCCGTAGCCAAGCGCGAATAACGCCGCCCAAGAGGCGATGAAGCCTTTGCGCGCGCCTGGCGGGGCCGAAAAGGCAATGCAAATGGCCGCACAAAGCGCTGCTGCAATCAGCCATTGCGGATAAAGCGCCGTAGGCGTCATAAAGCGTTCCTGCGTCAGGCCGACTTGCTGTAGGGCTGCAAATATGATGCATGCGCTGAGCAGCGCAATCAGGGCGGTCTGGCGGCGAATGCCGGCGCCAGCCGTCAGCCAGCGCAATCCGCTGGCTCCCAATATCGCCAAAAAGGGCAGTGTGGGAATGAAATAACGCATGGAATAGCTGCCGCCGCCGTGCCATTGATTGAGCGCATAAAATGCAATCGGTCCGGCAATAGCGAGAAGGCAGAGGGACGTTCCCGAAACCGCCCGGCCGCGAAACAAAAAAAGGGCTGGTGCGGTGATTAAAGGCGCCCAGGGCAGGCTCTGTAGCAACGCCTTTTTCGGATACCCCCAAAACAGGAGGTGGCCATATTCATTCCGTTCAACCCCCGCTTGGTAATAGGCGTCATGCGCTTGCAGGTTGACGACCAGCACATAGACGCCTTTGGCCATGCGCCAGGCGAGCGCGCCGGCTGGCGTCAGTGCCAATATTGCGACGAGGCCCGCAGCGGCAAGCCACGCCATTATTCGCGGATGGCGCGTTGCGCGCGTTTTTTGGGCGAGGCGCGGCAGGTTGAACGCCCATGCAGCCGCGCCGGCTGCGCCAACCAGCGCAATCACAGCGGCATATCGGCCGAGGCTGTCATTGCCGACAGAGTCGCCATAGGAAAACGGGGTGAAGGCGCCGAACTTTAATTGATTGAGCCATGCGGAAAGGAGCAGGCCCGGTGCGGCGCCAATCGCCAGCGCTAATGGCGCGAGCCGATCGTCAGGCCGTGAAAAAATCCGCAACCAGAAAAATATCGTCAGGGCGGCAAGGAAAGCATCGATCCGGATGTTGAGAGCGGCGCCGATGAGCAGGCCTGAAAGGATGTAAAGACCAAGCGCGTCTCGCCGCGCCGGTGTGGCTTGCGCGAGGATGGCGGCATAAATCGCGCCGAGCCAGAATGCGAGCGAGACCATGTGCGGCCAGATTGCAAAGGCGTAAGTGGGGGCGAATGTCGCCAGAGCGAATATCGCTGCGGACCATGCGCCGATTTGTTCGTCGTAAAGCCGCCGGCCGATTGCGAATGTCAGCCAGATCGACGCCGCAAAGCCAAGGGCGTTCATGACGATCAGCCCGCGGACGCCGAGAACCTTGAAAAACGGCGCGGCCAGCAGCGCATAGCCGCTTGGATATTGCGGGTAGACTTTTTCGTTATGAATGATGGTCAACTGCTTCGCCAGTGGCGGCGCGCTATCGACGCCGCCAGTATCGGCGATAAACAAAGCGCCATGCTCGGCCATGGCTTGCGCCATCTGATAGTAAATGCCGCCATCGATAATGAAAGGCGCGGCCGGCATGAGGAACGCGCCTGCGAAGATCGCAATGGCGGCGGCGATGAAAACCGGCGATTTCAAATGGCCTTTACCGGCGGCGGTCATGGGAGCTCCTCAAGGCCACAGGGTTAGCGCCGCGCGGTTAATAAGGGGTTGTTTACCAAGCCTGTTCGGGGGCGGGTCATAGCGCTCGGCCAATTGTTAACGCGCGCGAAAGGATAAAATGGGTATGACGGTTCAAGAATGGAATTGACCCTCCGGTGGCGGGGCGCGGGGGAACGCGCTGGCGCGAGCGCGTTGGCGGTTCGCGCGTTATTGACCCTGCGGCGCGGGCCAGAGCGAGGCGGTTACCGCACGGAAACGAGCGTTGATGACGACCCTTAGAATGTTCACAGCGGAACTTTCGGCGCGCGCCCAAGACTGGGTTGTTCGGCGCAAGGGGCGGTTGCGGTCGATTGCGCTCATCGCCGCGATTATCCTGTTTATCGTCGGGCTCGCGCTTAGCCTGAAGGCGACGCCCGATTTACTGGAACGGCTGAGGCTCTGGCCGCTCTTAATCGTCCTCTTCCTGATCATCCCGGTCACCATTGTGCTGAGCGCATTGGATTTTCAATTGCTGGCGAAACTGTCCGGTGCGCGGGCCGGTTTTTGGCGCGCCGCAGAGGTCGTGATTTACACAAGGGCGGCGAACATGCTCCCAATTCCAGGCAGCATTGCCGTGCGCATGGCGGTCCTCAAAGGCGCCGGCACGACCTTTCGGCGCAGCGGCGGCTTGATGGTGCTGTTCACTTTAATCTGGGGTGGCATCGGATTTTGTTATTCAGCATTCTGGTTATCCGTTCAGGGAATATTGTCTTTCGCGTCAGCATTCACGTTTGTCGGCCTTCTGATTTTGACGGCGTGCATTGTTTTGGCGAGGCGCTTTCGCGCGGAGCCGTCCGGCCTCGTTGGCGCGGCGTTGTTGCGGTTTGGGATGATCGCTCTTGAGGCGATGGCCTTGGTGTATGCTTTGGAAGGTGTCGGCGTCAGCGCAAACTACGAGCAGTCGGCGATACTGGTTGTCGCATCGTTTTCGGCAAGTGTTGTGCCTGTAGGACTCGGCGTTCGCGAAACGCTGATTGCGGCGCTTGCGCCAGTGGCCGGTATCGACCCCGCAAGCGGTTTCCTGGCGGCCGCAATCGTCCGGTTTTTGGCGATGTCTTTTTTGGCGTTAACGTCTGTAGGCCTGCTCTTCGCGGGGGGCGGGTTTCGTCCAATGGAGCGCCTTGAAAAGGCGGGCGCCAAGCATGTTACGAAACCAGGAGGCGCCTCATGAAGGTTCTACTACCGTAAAAAGTTTTCCTCGGCTGACAGGACGCCGCAACCGCAAGGCCGGTTGCCGATAATGCCGAACTGGACGAAATGAGATTATGAATAGCGACGATATATCCACTTATTATGACGGTTTCCGGGATACGCGAATGTCGCGGTATCGCGTTTTTGGCAATCGCCGGCTCAAGCTTGCTGCAAATCGGGCAAAATCGTTAATTCGCGAAGACGACATTATTGCAGATTTTGGTTGTGGAATTGGTCTTGTCTCGGAGGAATTGGCTGGCGCCAAGCCCGGCGTCCGCGTTGTGGCTGTCGATATATCGGCGGCAAACATCGAATATGCAAAACATACTGTAAAACGTGAAAACGTCGCATTTCGCAAGGTTGGACTAAATAATGGCTGCGAAACACTGAAGGCGGAACATTCGAAAGGTTACAATGTTCTGGTTCTTGTAGACGTAATGGAACATATCGCAGAGGAAGCGCGTTCGGACCTTTTGGAAGAACTCGCTGGCATTGCGGCCGAAAACGCCTATCTTGTTTTGACATATCCAAGTCCTGAGTATCAACGGTATTTGTTGGCGCACCAGCCGGATGAGTTGCAGATTATTGATAACATCATTGAACGGACGGACCTGTTATCAGAAGCTGCACAAGCCGGTTGGACGTTAAAGGCATTTGAATATGTCGATGTGTGGATGTCGAACCAGTATATCCATGCAGTGTTTCAAAAAGGCGAAACGCCCCTCGCTCTGGAGAGAGTGAGGCGGCCTTGGTTCGATGTGGCGGTTGAAGGAATAGGGATCGTCCTTCAATTTCCATTTCGTGTAGGGCGATATGGGTGGCCAGCGATTCGGCTGCGAAAATGACGGGCGCCTCGTTCGCCATCGCTGCAAGTTCGTTCAACAAACCGTCTGAAACGTTTATTCGTGATCATGCGCAAACGATCGCGCCGGGCGCGACGATATTGTTATCGGATGAAGCGCCGGGCGGCGCTCTGGCGCGGTTTCCGGCATTGTCGGGCATCGGATTCGGCGCGGCGCGTGATGCGCCGACGGCAATTGGGCGCGGGGTAAATACCGCCAGGCGTTTCTGGCGGCGCTACGCCTTTCCTGTGTTGCCCGCGCGCGACCGGCGCAAGGTCGCCGCATTTCTGACCGAACATGCGCCAAAAGCGCTGATGGCCGAATATGGCCCGATGGGCGTCATGCTGGCCGAGCCGGCGGCGGCGGCGGGCGTGCCGTTATATGTGCATTTTCACGGCTTTGATGTTTCTGTCATCTCGCGGATGCCGTTCTGGCGGAGCCGATATCGCGCGTTGTTCCAGCGCGCGGCCGGGGTGATTGGGCCGTCCCGGTACATTGTCGATTTGCTTTCAGGGCTCGGGTGCCCGCGCGAAAAACTTCATGTGTGTGCTTGCGGCATTGACCTCGCGCGTTTTGTCGTTTCTGACCGCGATCCTTTTCGCCTGGTCGCGGTCGGACGCCTTGTGAATAAAAAAGCGCCGCATCTCGCGATCGAAGCTTTTGCAAAAATCGCGGGCGAGTTTCCTCAAGCCCATCTCGATATGATTGGCGCGGGTCCGTTATATGGGCGGTGTCGCGCGATAATCGACCGACATGGTCTGACGCACCGGGTGATTCTGCATGGGGCGCAAAGCCATGACTTTGTTGCTCAAAAGATGGGGGAAGCCTCGATATTTCTGCAACATTCCGTAACCTCGCGGTTGGGCGATGTGGAAGGAATGCCTGTATCGGTTCTTGAAGCCATGGCCTGCGGCCTTCCTGTCATCGCGACGCGCCATAGCGGCATTCGCGAAGCGGTTGTTGATGAAGAAACCGGTCTGCTGGTGGATGAGCATGATGTCAGCGCAATGGCCGATGCGATCCGTGAATTGCTAAGCGCGCCGGGGCGTGCTGCAAGAATGGGCGAAAAAGCGCGCGCGCGGGTTGAAGCTTGTTACACGCAGGAAAAATCAGCGCAAACCCTGCGGTCGATCATGGGGCTGTGATGCATGGGGCGTATTTGCGGCGATGCTTCAGGCCGCCGCCCTCGCGCTCGCGATCGCGCCCTTTTCGACATAATCGACAATAAATTTCGTCACGTCGATGGTCTCGTTCAGCATAGATTGACGGCGGGTCTGTGCGTCCATTTTGATCGCATACGGATCTGTCGCGGCAATCTTCGCAAGATAGGCGAGCGCGTCGGCTTGTCGCCCGCCATTGAAGTTTTTTACGAGCCCATAGCGCGTTTGCTGTTCGTCATTAACGCCGCGCCCGGATTTTGAAACGAAAACGGCATGCGTCCCGAGGCAGGCGGCCTCCGACGCCATGGTCGAGCTTTCGCCAATGACGAGCGTTGCGCTCGCGAGTGCGTGGTGGATGTCCTCCACCGGCAGGTTCAGGCGCAAATGCTCGAATTCCGGCGGCAGCGGTTTTTCAGACGAGATATAGACCGGACCCAAATGCGCGAGCGTTGCAATGGCCTTGCGCTTGCCGGCGAGGTCGAAGCCGCTTTCGCCGCCATCATGGATCGATTCCCAGGCGACGAAGCGCAACAGCGTGAATGGTTTTTCCGGATCAAGCCCATGGGCGCGCAGCCGTTCCGGATCGGGCGCGAACCTGTTGGGGTGGAGATAAGCGAGCTCGTGATAGCCGTCATAACGCGAATGTTTTGCGCCATAATCATGGCGGAAACCACGCGGCGAAATCCACGCATCGGCAAGGCGCGATACGAGCTGGTTCAGCTTGTGCGTCGTTTCATTGTCGTAAAATACAATGGTGTGCACATTTTCAAGCGCCCCGGCGACGGCGATTGACGGTCCCATCAGGCCGAGCATCACATCAGGCCTGAAGTTGCGGATCACGCGCCGGGTTTTCCAGATGCGCTCTGCAAGTTCGCCGGCGAGCGGAATTTTCCCCGCCTTTTGCACGGAAAGCACCTTGTGGTCGAGCCCATATGCATCGAGCAATTGCGTCGCCACGTCTTTTTCGCGGGAAAGAATGCGAACCTCGTGCCCGCGCGCGTTGAGCTCTTGGACCGCGTGGCGAAAGAAATGCACATGGGCCGGATGCAGAATGTCGATTAGGACGCGCATATATCGCCGCCGCCTTTGTCCATCAGCCATTTGTTTACTGAATTAAGGGGCGGAGATTTCCGGATTGTTAACGCTGTATTTGCCATGGCGCGCTAGGAACAGGCGTGTTTCTCCATTGGCGGCAAGGCGGCGGCGCAGGCATGACCAAGCTTATCATTCAGATTCCTTGTCTTAACGAAGCAGACACCATCGCGCGGACGATCGCCGACCTGCCGGCGGCGATTGATGGCGTTGATGAGATCGAGGTCCTGATCATTGATGATGGGTCGAGCGACGACACTGCAGCGGCGGCGAAGGCAGCGGGCGCCCATCACGTTATTTCCAACGGCGTTAATCGCGGGCTGGCGCAAAGCTTTCAGCGCGGTCTTGACGCCAGCCTCCGGCGTGGCGCGGACATCATCGTCAATACCGATGGCGACAATCAATATCACGGGCCTGATGTGGCGGCGCTGGTGCGCCCGATCCTCGACGGGCGTGCGGATATCGTCCTTGGCGACCGGAAAACGGAAGCGATCGCGCATTTCTCGCCCTTGAAAAAGCGCCTGCAAAAAGCCGGCAGCAGGCTTGTCAGCCGGCTGGCCAGTGCCGAGATCGCCGATGCGGTCAGCGGCTTTCGCGCCCTGTCGCGCGAAGCGGCGCTCGGCATGACGGTGCGTTCCAGCTTTTCCTACACGACCGAAACGCTGATCCAGGCGGGGCGGCGACGCATGCGTATCGCTTCCATACCCATACGGACGAATAAGGTCGAGCGGCCCTCGCGCCTGTTCCGGTCAATCCCGCAATTTCTGGTGCGCACCGGCCGCACCATGCTGCGCGCATACGCCATGTATGAGCCGTTGAAGGTGTTCGCCGGGGTTGGCGCGGTGTTGATGTTGGCAGGCGCGGTCCCCGTGGCGCGGTTCTTGTTTCACTATTTTATGGGCGACGGGGCGGGCATGGTTCAGTCGCTGATTATCGGCGGCGTCTTGATGCTGATGGGCGCGATCTCGGCAATGTTCGCGCTCGTCGCAGACCTCGTGGCCTATAACCGGCAGCTTCTTGAATTGACGCTGGAGCGGGTGCGAAAGCTCGAATATGCGCTCGACGCCAAGGAAACGGCGTCGAAGAAACGCTTTCCCGCCGCGAAAATCCGTGAAGAGCTTAGCGCCTTTAGGGACCGGGCCTTGCGGTAACGGCGTCGCAATTTTCGGGCGGCGAAAGGCAAGTGAACGTGCTATGCCCGGCGCCATGGCGAATTACGCTTACACGCTTTTCGACACCGCGCTTGGGCGCTGCGGCCTTGCCTGGGGCCCGGCGGGCCTGCGCGCTGTCAGTTTTGCTCATGACGACGAGGCGGCGACGATCGCGGCCTTGCGAAGGCGCGCGCCGGATGCGGCCGAAGCACCGCCAACGGCGGAAATGGCGCGCCTCATTGGCGACATCACCGCGCTGTTTGAGGGTGAGAAACGCGAACTTTCATATACGGCTCTCGATATGGACGGCGTCAATGCGTTCGATCTTTCCGTTCTTGCACTGACGAAAGCGATCGGCCCAGGTGATTTGAAGACCTATGGCGAACTGGCGCGCGCACTTGGCGATGTCGGCCAATCGCGCCGGGTCGGGCAGGCGCTGGGGCGCAACCCCTTTCCCATCGTCGTGCCGTGCCATCGCGTCGTCGCCGCCGACGGCGCCATGACCGGTTTTTCCGCCCCCGGCGGCGCGGCGCTCAAACGCCGGCTGTTAAAGATCGAAGGCGCGTTGGAGCCGGAGCTGTTTGACGGGTTTTGACGCTTTTCGCTGCGTTGCCGGCTGCCCAATGCGCCTCGCGCGAGCCATGTTAAGCGTCGCTATGGCGCGGGCGGTCAAAAAACCCGACCGGCCCAAGATGTTCGCGGCCCGGGGGGGGCGGTCCAATCCATGAGCGGCGCTACTGCGACGATGTTCCCGTTCTCGCCGCTGTCATTGGCATAGCTCGCGCCGCGCATCGCTTCGAAGTCGATGGTATCGGCTATTCCGGGGAACTGGAAAAGATCGCGCGCATAAGCCCACAGATTGGGATAGTCAACGAGGCGGCGCCGGCTGCATTTGAAAACGATGTAATAGATAGCGTCAAAACGGATCAGCGTTGGAAACAGGCAAATGTCCGTCGCCGTTATCGTGTTTCCAAAAAAGAAACGCTGGCCGGCCAGTCGCGCCTCGAGCTGATCGAGGGCGGCGAAAACATCTTTTACGGCGCCTTCATATGCGGATTGGGATTTTGCGAAGCCCGCGCGATAAACGCCATTGTTGAGCTGGTCGTAAAATTGTTGGTTGGCCGCTTCGATTTCGTCCTGAAGTGCTGCCGGATACAGCGTATATTCATGCTCTGCATGAATGTTGCTGACGAAATCCAGCCCGCGCATGATTTCGGCGGATTCATTCGATATGATTTTCTGCTCGCGACTGTCCCACAAGACCGGCACGGTCACTCGGCCCGTATAGGTTTGATCGTGAAGCCGATAGAGCTGGTGCAGATTGCGGATGGACTTTCCGGCGCCGGGAACCGGCCAGGGCGCGCCATCCGCCATGGCGTATCCTTCCGGCCGCCGGCCAAAGGCGAAATAGACCGGAACCGAACGCTGCAATCCCTTGATGGCGCGGGCAATGGTCGTTCGGTGCGACCAAGGGCAGGACCAGGAGGCGATCAGGTGAAAACGGCCGGGCGCATCGCTGATCAGTTGGCCAATTTTGCGCGGATCGCATCGTAATTGCGATTTAGCCCTTACAAATGCGCCGTTTTCGTGAAGTTGCTCTTGGTGGGACCAGTGGCCGTCAATCATCATTCCCATGCCTGGCTCCATCGTTGATTTCGCAATATAGCCCTGAACGCCCCACAGGTCTGTTGCCAAGGGCGTTATAAACGGTCTAATTTTTATACCATGCGGGAACTGCCGTTAAACGCGTTGCGGGCTTATGCCTTTGTTTATCGCTGGGGCGGCGTCAGGCCGGCGGCGCGGCAGCTTGGCGTAACGCATTCCACGGTGAGCCGGCATGTCGGCGAACTCGAGGCGTGGATTGGCGCGCCTTTGATCGCCGATGGGCCGGGACGGCGCATATCGTTTACAGCAGCCGGCAGACAGCTTGGCGGAGCCGCGCTCAAAAGCTTGCAGGAACTGGATGGCGCCGTCTCCAATATCCGCGAGGCAAAGGGACCGAATGCCGTGGTGATCGCTACGACGCCTTCTGTGGCTATTCGCTGGTTGCTGCCGCTTCTGGCGAAGGTCGCACGTGACCTCCCGCGTGTGGAGATTTCTGTACTGACAGAAACCGCATTGATGGATCCGGACGGCAGTATGGTCGATTTCGCCATTCGCATGGGCGCCGGCGCGTGGAGGAATGTGAAATCCATCCCGCTGATGGATGATGCGCTTTACCCGGCGGCGCATCCTGATTTCATTGCTGCCATCGCGCCGTCTACGGACGAAAAGGTGCTTGCGCGCGGTCCGCTGTTGCATGATCGCGATCCGGTCGGGACATGGGGGCGCTGGTTTGAACGTTTTCCCGACGAGCGGGTCAATATCCGGCGCGGTCCGCGTTTCGCATCGTCCGATCTGCAGTTGCGGGCGGCGTCGGAAAAACTCGGCGTGGCGCTCGCCCGCGATCGACTCGCGGCGCCCGATATTGCTGCCGGTGCATTAAAACGTCTCTGTGCACCCCATCAAATCGATCTTGGTCCGGCCTATTGGATCGTTCTTCCCGCCAGCGCGCCGCCGGTCCGAAAGGCGGTCTCCCGGACAGTTGACTGGCTGCTGGCCCATGCAACATAGCGGCCTCTGAATTTTCCGAGCGTGGAACATTGCGCTCGTTCCTTGCCAACAAACCCTTGACCGGCTCAGCTCTAGCCCCAAGGTCCCCGCTGCGGGCCGCTATTGGGAACAGAGCCATAGGCGGAGGGGGCGTAGCTTGCGCCGCCGTCCATCGCCATCAGCCGGTCGATGCGGTTCTGGGTCGCCGGGTGGGTGGAAAAGAGATTGTCGGCGCCGCGCCCGGAAAGCGGGTTGATGATCATCAACTGACCAGTCTCCGGGTGGCGTTCCGCCGTCTCATTGGGGATCCGGGCCGCGCCGTTTGAAATTTTCGCCAACGCCGAGGCGAGCCATTCGGGATGGCCGCAAATTTCTGCGCCGATGCGGTCGGCTTCATATTCGCGGCCGCGGCTGATCGCCATCTGCACCAGTGCTGCGGCCATGGGCGCGAGGATCATGATCGCCAGCGCGCCGATAATCCCGCCGCCATTATTGCGATTGCCGCCAAAGAACATGGCGAAATTGGCGAGCATGGTGATTGCGCCGGCGATGGTTGCGGTCACCGTCATGGTCAGCGTGTCGCGGTTTTTCACATGCGCCAGTTCATGCGCCATGACGCCCGCGAGTTCTTCCTCGCTCAGTATGCGCAGCAATCCGGTGGTTGCGGCGACAGCGGCGTTTGCCGGATTGCGGCCGGTGGCGAAAGCGTTGGGCTGGGCGTTGTCGATGATATAAACCCGCGGCGCCGGCAGGCCCGCATTGACGGCGAGGCCATGGGTGAGCCGCGCATAGCGGCGCACCGCGCCCGAGGCATGGGATTCGTCCACTTCCTCCGCGCGGTACATCCGAAGCACCATCTTGTCAGAGTTCCAATAGGCGAAGAGGTTCGTGCCCGCGGCGAAGACAAGCGCGATCATCATGCCGCCGGGACCGCCGATCAAATAGCCAACGCCCATAAATAGTGCGGTAAGCGCGGCGAGCAGCATGCCGGTGCGAAGGGTGTTCATTGTCGAGCCCGATCCTTTCATCCCAAAAGCCAAGGGGTTATATGTGTCGCCTTGAGGAGTGCTTCAATATGACTGACCGGCCGGAAATTTCTGCAATTGATGACGAGGCCGAAAAGCTGGCGGCGTTGCCGCCGGCGGCGCAGCGCGCCCTTGCGGAGGCCGAAGCGCGGCGCAAGGCGCAGGCGCAAGCTGAGCGCGCCAAAGAGCTTGGCGGGCCGAAAGGCGCGGAGCCCACGCGTTATGGCGACTGGGAGCGCGGCGGCCGCGCGGTCGATTTTTAAGGCCCGCCCGCTTCGCCGCGAATTTCATTCCGATAAACGATTAGCCCCTTGTTGACCGCCGTGAGGCGCGTAGCTTTGTCAATGAAACCGGCGCCCACAAGCCGGAGAAACGACAAGACGGACAAGAAAAGGAGGCCTCGCGCGTCAAGCGCGAGGGGTGGGGGCTGATGACCGCCATCGAAACGGAAGGCCTGAAAAAGCGTTTTCGCGGCGTCAACGCCGTCGACGGCGTCGACATCACGGTGCCGGAGGGCGCGATCTTCGGGTTTTTAGGCCCGAACGGCGCCGGCAAGACGACGACCATTCGCCTGCTGTTAGGGCTCCTTCGGCCCAATCGCGGGCGCATTGCGATTTTTGGTGAGAATCTCAAGACCCGCCGGCGCCGTGCGCTTCAGTCCGTAGGCGTTGCGTTCGAAACGCCCGCTCATTACGAGCATCTGACGGGGCGTGAAAATCTCGATATCACGCGGCGGCTTTTAAAGCTCGATAAAGCGGAAATCGACCGGGTGCTTGAAACGGTCGAGCTGACGCATGTAGCGAGCCGGCTGGTGCGCAAATATTCTCTCGGCATGCGGCACCGGCTGGGCCTCGCGCGCGCGCTTCTGGGCCGGCCGAAGCTATTGATATTCGATGAGCCGACCAACGGGCTCGACCCGGTCGGCATTCGCGAAATGCGCGACCTCATCAAGTCGTTGCCACTACGCACTGGCGCGACGGTGTTCGTCTCTTCGCACCATCTCGCGGAAGTCGAACAGATCGCTTCCCATGTGGCGGTGATCAATGAAGGCCGCATCGCCTTTCAGGGTGAAATGGGTTCGCTGCGCAACCTGCATGCGCCGCGCCTTGAAGTCGCCTGCGCGGATGCCGACGGCGCAGCGGGGTTGCTGGCCGAGGCGGGGGCGCGCCCCGCGCGCCG
>CAMYLZ010000015.1 GCA_947259375.1 uncultured Parvularculaceae bacterium
GCGAGCGGCCACCGCGCGCGCGGCGCCATGGCGAGCGCGGCGGCGCGGTCGGGAACCAGCCCTGCGGCCATGCGTTCGGCCCCCGCCCAGGCGATCATTGCGCCATTATCGGTGCAATATTTTGCGGGCGGGGTGATCAACCGCCAGGATTTTGCTGCACATAATTGCTGCAGCTTTTGATTGATTGCGGCGTTGGCGGCGACCCCGCCGGCGACCACTAGTCGCCTGCCGGCCTGCGCCCCGCCGGCGTCACACGTGCGCGTTTCCATCATCTCCATGGCTTTTTGCGACCGCTGGGCGAGATGGCGGGCGGCCGCCATCTGGAAGGAGGCGGCGACATCCGCGACATCCTGCGCATCCGGCGCATCGATGCTCTCCGCTGTTTCGCGCACCGCTGTCTTGAGGCCCGAAAAAGAAAAGTCGCAACCTTCGCGCCGTTTCAACGGTTCGGGCAAGGGGAAACGGTCCGCGCGGCCTTGCCTGGCGGCGGCCTCGACATTCGGCCCGCCGGGCGCCGCAAGCCCGAGCAGCTTCGCGGTCTTGTCGAAGGACTCGCCCGCCGCATCATCGATGGTGGTGCCGAGGCGCTCATAATCGCCGACCCCGCCAACGCGGATCAACTGCGTGTGGCCGCCGGAAATCAGCAAAAGCAGGTAAGGGAAGGCGGCGTCCTCGGTCATGCGAACGGATAATGCGTGGCCTTCAAGGTGATTGACCGGAATCAGCGGCAGGTCATGGGCGATGGCGATGGCCTTGGCCGTGGTCAGCCCGACCATGACGCCGCCGACAAGCCCCGGGCCGGCGGTGGCGGCGACGGCGTCGAGCGCGTCAAAGCCAAGCCCCGCTTCTCTGACCGCGCGTTCGACCAACTGATCGAGCCGCTCCACATGGCTGCGTGCGGCGATTTCCGGCACGACGCCGCCATAAGCCGCATGGTCTTCATGCTGCGCCCAGACTGCATTAGAGAGGATCTCGCGCGCGCCGCCGCGATGCACGCGCACCACCGCCGCCGCCGTGTCGTCGCAGCTCGTTTCAATCCCGAGGACGGTCAGTCCGTCGTCATCTCTCGCTGGGGGCGTGCTCATTTGGCCGCTTGCCTCATCCTTCGCGGTTGCGTTAAGCGCTTGGACCTCAAAAGCGCTATAGGGCGCAAGGGGTCCGCGTGAAAATCGCGGCGAGAACCGTTTTCGAGGCAAAATGAGTGCTAAATAACAAGCTTTTTCCCATTGCCAGCCGCCGTTCGCCGCTGGCCATTGCCCAGACCGAACTGGTGCGCGCGCAGATCGCCCGGATCGCCGGCATGACGATGGACCGCGCGCCGATCCGCGATTTTGTCTCGTCGGGTGATAAGAACCTCGCCGGATCGTTGGCTGAGGTGGGCGGCAAAGGGCTTTTCACCAAGGAAGTCGAAGACGCCCTGTTGAACGGCGAGGCGCGTTTTGCCGTCCATTCGATGAAGGACATGCCGGTCGAAACGCCGCCAGGGCTGGTGGTCGCGGCGGTCCCGCCCCGTGAAGACCCGCGCGATGCGTTTCTCTCATCCAGCGTCGCGTCACCATGGGATCTGCCCCGGGGCGCGCGTATCGGCTCCGCATCGGTGCGCCGCGTGGCGCAGGTAAAATCCCGCCGCCCCGATCTCGAGACGGTGGTGCTGCGCGGTAATGTCGGCACGCGTCTTCAAAAACTCGGCGCGGGTGAGGCTGATGCGACGTTCCTTGCTTATGCAGGGCTCAAGCGCCTCGGCATGGCCGATGTCGCAAGCGCGGTGATGGCGCCTGACGATATGCTGCCCGCGCTTGGGCAAGGCGCGCTTTGCGTGCAGACCCGCGAGGATGACCACGAGGCGCGAGAGATTGCGGCCGCGCTTAATTGTGCGCGCACCGCCATATGCGTCGCTATGGAGCGCGCGTTCCTCGCCGGGCTTGACGGGTCTTGCCGGACGCCGATGGCCGGACTTGCGGTCATTGAGGGTGACGAAGTGCGGTTTCGCGGCGAGCTGTTGTCGCTCGATGGGGCCGAGCGCTTCGAGACCGAGCGACGTGTCGCCTATGCGCCGGACGCGATCGATGCTTCGGCGCGCGCCGGCGCGGATGCGGCCAGCGAAATCAGGGCCGCGGCCGGCCCCGAATTTTTCCGCCGTCTCGCCCAGCCTTGAGGGCGCTGTGAGAATCCTCATTACCCGTGCTGAGCCGGATGCATCGGCCTTTGCGGATCAATGCCGCGCCCATGGGCTCGACCCGGTAATCGCGCCAGTAATGCGGATCGACATTCACAAAGCGGCCATTGGCCTTGCCGGCATCGCCGCGCTCGCTTTTACCTCGGCGAACGGAGTGCGCGCCTTTGCGGCGAATGAGGCGCGTCGCGACTTGCCGGTATTCGCGGTGGGCGCTGTCACGGCGGCGGCGGCGAAAGCGGCGGGTTTTCGCGATGTGCGCGCCGCAGGCGGCGATGTCGATACGCTCGCCGACCATATCGCTTCCGAAAGCGCCAAGCTTGAGGGCCGTCTATTGCATCTCGCCGGAGAGGACCGTGCCGGCGATCTGGTCGCGTCGCTTAAGGCGCGTGGTATCCTGGCGAAGCGCCAGACCCTTTATACCGCGCATGCGGCGCAGGCGCTGCCGCTCGAGGTTATTGATCTACTGAATGCCGATCCGCCGGAATGGACCGCGTTTTTCTCGCCGCGGACGGCGCGGCTTTTTATCGAGCTTTCGCATGCGGCGGGGCTCGATGGCGTATTGACGCAAATCAGCGCCGCATGCCTCAGCCCTGCGGTGGCGGCCGCGGCGGGCGATCTCTGGCGGGCGAAATGCGTTGCAAGCGCGCGCAATGCTGCAAGTCTTATCGCCGCGATGCTTGACCATGGCGCAGCGCGTGGTTGAGCGGACCGGCGCCGCAGCTTATCTAGAATGTCGGTCAGGGACGTTGGACGAGGCCCGTCGACAAGGACGTTCGACAGGGACGTTCGACAGGGGCGTCCGGCAAGGGAGCAACCGGTGACGCAAGAGGGCGGCAAACAGGACGACGACAGGAAAGCCGAGGCTGAAAACGGCAATGCCGGCGACAGCGCCCCGGAGGTTGAGGCGGAAGTCGTCGCGGACGGCGCTGAGACATCAACCGGCGAGCACGCCTTCGATCCGGCGGACGAGGAAGTTGCGCCGGAGATTGAAGAGGCGCTTGCTGGCGCTGAAGCGGCGATGGGGCCGCGAAAATCCACCCTGACGCCCGGCGTCATGTTGTTCCTGGCCTTTGCAGCCATCGCGCTGATTGCGGTGGCGGTGTGGCGGCTGCAAACCGGCGGCGCTGATCGCAGCCCGTCGCCGGAAAACGCACCAGCGGCGCAAGAAACGTCGTCACATGAACCGCCCTCACAAGAACCGCCCTCACAAGAACTGTCCGCAGAGGAGCCGCCTGCATTTCCGGCGCCGGAAGGACGATCTGAAGACGCGGAACCCGCGCCCGAAGAGAAGATAATCAATCTTTCTGCTGATGACTTGCAGCCGAGCGAGCCAAGCGATGCGCCTGCGGATTCATTTCTACCGCCGGTGAGCGCGGGCGGTGCTGAAAAAATCGCCAACAGCGTTGAGGCCGGCGCCAAGGAAGCGATGCGCAGGCTGCGAGAGGAAAGCGCAGGCGAGGCGTCTGAAGCCGACCTGCGCAAACCCGGCCAAAATGATCTGCAAGCAGATGAAAATGGCGATGTGGAGGCGGCCTCTGACGAGGCGGGCATTGAAGCGCTGGAAGACGAGACGCCCGCTGTAACGCCCGACGAACCGAGCGCGGATGCGACAGTGCAAGAACCGACTGACGAGGCGATGCTTCCCGCCGGCGCGCCCGTCTCCCCGGATGCCGGCAATGGAAATATCGCTGATGAAACGCTCCCCGGCGACAAGATCATGAATGACCAATTCGCCGGCGAATTGGACGCCTTGCGCGGCGAGACCACGCGGCTCGAAGGGGCGCTCGCGGATGAGCGCGCGCGCAACGCGGCGCTGGCGGCGGAGATTGCCGTACTGCGCAAGAATTTCGAAACGGCGCTCGCCGCCCGCGAGCGGCAATATGAAGGCGAGCTTTCATCCATGCGCGCGTCCATCGAGAAAATACAAAATAGCGGGATCCGGAACGCCAGCGATCGGTTGAAAGCCCCGCTGGCGGTAGAGGCGCTTCGCCGCAAGGTTGACGCCGGCGCGCCGTTTGAGAACGAATTGCGAGCCGTTGCAGCCTTCGCGCCTGATGATGCGGCGGCGCTTGCGCCATATGCCCGTGCCGGCGCGCCGACGGACGCCGCCTTGCGCGAGACATTCGGCGCTGCGGCGCGGGCGGGGCTCGCGGCCGCTGGCCAGGCGCAGGCCGGCGACAATTGGGGCGCGCAATTGCTGGCGCGCGCCCAGAGCCTGGTTTCCGTGCGGCCGGCGCAGCCGATCTCCGGCGACGGCGCGCGCGCGATTATTTCCCGGGCCGAGCAAGGCTTGCATGATGGCGACGCAGCGGTTGCGTTTTCCGAACTTGAGCGGCTCCCCGCCCCCGCGCAAGCGGCCATGTCGGACTGGATGGCGGCGGCGCACGCCCGAGCGGAAGCCTCGGCGGCGCTTAACCGGCTTTCGGCGCGGTTCAGCACAGGCGGGGCCGGGTAGGCGTATATGATCCGTATTCTGATATTTTTGCTGGGCGTCGTCTTTTTTGCGGGCGCCATCACGCTGCTCGCCAGTTTCGACAGCCGCATCACCGGCGAAGCGTTCGGCTTGCGCTTTGACGGGCCTTCGGGGCTCATTCTGGGCGCGGCGATCGCGGCGTTTCTCGCGGCGATCTATCTCACCCACAAGGTCAAGGACATCATGGCGTGGCCGGCCAAGCTGCGCGCACGCGAGGCGGCGGCGCGCCGCGAACGCGGCGTCGCGGCGTTGACGCGCGGACTTGAAGCGGTGGCGGTGGGCGATGGCGAGGATGCGGCGCATCATGCGCGGATTGCGCGCCGGCATCTCGACGACGTTGCGCTGACACGGCTGTTGACGGCGCAGGCGGCGCAACTTTCCGGTGATCAGATCGCCGCGCAGTCGAGCTTTTCAGCAATGCTGGAAGCGCCGGAGACGGAGTTTCTCGGCCTGAAAGGGCTTTATGCGCAGGCGATGGCGGCGGGCGACCATGACGGCGCCAAGCGCTACGCCGAGCGGGCGTTTCGCCTGCGTCCGAATGCAGCTTGGGCGTTTCAATCGGTGTTTGAACTGGGGCTTGAGCGTGGCGCTTGGCGCGAAACGCGCGATGTGCTGCGACAGGCGCGCAAGAATAATCTCGTGCCCGCCGACAAGGCGGATCGCGCGCGCGCGGCGCTTTTCACCGCGGATGCCTATGCGGTGCAGGAGAGCGACGCGCCCGCCGCGCTCAGTGAATTAGAAGCGGCGTTGAAGCTTGAGCCGGAATTCGCTCCGGCGGCGCTACTTGCGGGCGAGCTTTATCTCAAAGAGGGAAAGCGCGGAAAAGCGGCGCGGGTGATCGAGGCGGCGTTTGCCGGCGCCGCCCATCCGGCGCTGATCAAGTTTTATGACCGTCTTTACAAGGACGACCCGGCGGAAAAACGCGCTGATCGCTTGCGCAAGCTGGCGGAGAAAAATCCGGGCGCCGATGAGGCGGCGCTATTAAAGGCGCGCGCCGCGACGCTTGAAGGCGGCTGGCGCGAAGCCATCGACATTCTGGAGCCGGTGGTGGCGGACGGCGCGACCGCAGTTGCATTCGCGCTGATGGCCAAGGCGGCGGCGGGGCTGAACGGCGAAGAGGCCGCCAAACCCTGGCTGGAACACGCGGCCGCTGCACCGCGCGACCCGCGCCCCGGCGCGGAAGGCGCCTTTCATCTGACCCGCGAGGGCTGGGCGCGGCTGGTGCGCGAATATATGGCGTTTGCGCGCTTGGCGCCGCCGCCGCTTGAAGAAACGGCGGAAGGCCTGTCGGCGGAGGAAATGCGCCTGCTGCTGGCGCCCCCGCCAGCAGTTGAAACTCCGGCGGCGCCGGAAGAACCGCAAGCTTCAGAAGGAGCGGCCGCCACTGAGACGCCGGAACAAACGCCGGAGCCGGAAAGCGCCATATTGGCGAAAGACGATGCGTCCCCACATGCTCCGCAAACGGAAGAAGTGCCGCCAGCGGGCGCCGTCAAACATGACGAGGACGATCACATCCATAATGACGAAGAGGCTGAACGCGCCGCCGCCGCCGCGCGGGAGGTTTCCTAGCCTCACTCCGCCGCGTTCTTGACCTCGCCAGGCTCGTCATTGGCGGGTTTGAATTCCTGCGCCGGCGGCGTCGGGGCCGGCGCGCCTTCCGCCGGTTCGCTTTGCGGCAGTTTGGCTTCGAGTTTCGCCTCGTTCTTCGCGGCGGTCTTGGCGTCTTTTTGCGCCTGCTTTTGCTCCGCGCGTTCTTCGGCTTCGCGTTTTTTCAGCTTCTGCTTTGTCGGCGCCGGCGCCGCCTTGGCCGCTTCAATGGCGACAAGCCCTTCTTCGGCCAGCGTCTTGACCGCGAGATAATCGATCTTGCCGGTGCCGAGCACCGGGATTTCATCCACATGAACGATCTTTTTCGGCACGGCGATTTCCGGCACGCCATGGCTCTGCGCCCAGGAGAGCAGGAGGCCGCGCGGCGCGTCCTCGCGGTCGGTGACGAGGATCACCTGTTCGCCCTTTTTCGGGTCAGGCATGATCGTCGCGGCATGCATATTGTCAGGCCAGACGGCAGACGCGCAATTTTCGACGACCGCCAATGAGACCATCTCGCCGCCGATCTTGGCGAAGCGCTTAAGGCGTCCGCGGATCGACATATAGTCATGCTTGTCGAAGGAAACGATGTCGCCGGTATCGTGCCAGCCGTCTTCCGGCTCGGCGACGACGCCCGGATTGTCCGGCGACAAATAGCCTTTCATGATATTCGGTCCGCGCACGAACAGGCGGCCAGCGCCCTCGAGCCCGTCGACCGGGTCGATGCGCGCTTCAATGCAAGGCAGCAGTTTGCCGACCGTGCCCGAGCGAATGTCGCCGGGCTGGTTCGCGGCCACCACGGGCGCGGCCTCGGTGACGCCGTAGCCTTCCAGCACCTCGAAATCAAAGCGTTTTTCCGCCGCCTGCCGGGTCTCGTCGCGCACCCGTTCAGCGCCGCAAACAGCGATCCGCAAGGACGACATGCCGCCATCCGGGCTGGCGCGCATATATTGCGACAGGAAGGTGTCGGTAGCGAAAAGCACCGTCGATCCGGTCTCGAAGATCCGTTTGGGGATGATTTTCGTCTGCAAGGGCGAGGGGTGAAACACCACGGGATACCCGTTGAGGATTGGCCATAGCGCCCCGGCGGTCAGCCCATAGCAATGGAACGTCGGCAGGGGGTTGAAGAAAATATCCGTTGGCAACAGTTCCACATGTTCGGAGATCTGTTCGATATTCGCCATGATGTTGCGGTGGGTGAGGACGACGCCTTTGGGCGCGCCTTCGGTGCCGGACGTGAAGAGAATGACGCCGGGGTCTTCCGAACTCGGCGTCGCCGCCAGAAGGGTCGGGAAGAGCGGGCCCAACAGCGCCAGCGCCTTGTCGCGCGGTTTGATTGCTGCACGGACGTCTTCGAGATAGATGATTTGTGCAAATTCGCCGATTTCGCCGATCAGCTTTTCCAGCCCGGCCATCTCGACGAATTTGCGCGCGGTGACGACCTTGGTCACTTCCGCTGCGCGGCAGGCGGCGCGCAGGTTCTTCGCCCCGGCGGTGAAATTCAACATCGCCGGCACGCGGCCGCGTGAAAGCGTCGCGAACAGCGCGATGACGGCGCCCGCGCTTGTCGGCAGAAGTATGCCGACGCGTTCGTCCTTCGCAGTATGCCGCCCGAGCGCGCCGCCGAGCGCGAAGGCGGCGCGCGTGATTTCCTTATAGGTCAGCTTGCGGCCGTCTCCGTCGGTGATGGCCGCCTTGTCGGAACTCTGTTTGGCTGCGTTGCTCAGATAGGCCTGAAAAATAGCCCGCCGCGACCGGCGCTCAATGCGCTTGACCGGATCACCCATATCCCTGACGCCCTTCTCGCCTTTGGCGTTTCGTTATCCCCCGATAGTTCTTGTTTATTGGCGGGCAATGTAGGCCAGCCGGGCGGAAAACGCCAGCAAGGCCGGTCCGTCAGGAGGCGCCGGAAATTTCCGCTTGGATTGCGGCCGCCGCCGCCGCAGGGTCGTCGGCGGCGATGATCGGCCGGCCGACCACCAGATGGTCGGCGCCGGCGGCGATGGCGGCGGCGGGCGTGACCACCCGTTTTTGATCGTCGGCGGCCGCGCCGGCGGGGCGCACGCCGGGGGTGACCACCAATAGCGCATCGCCGAATCGCGCCTTGATGGCGGCGGCTTCCTTTGCAGAGGCGATGACGCCGTCAGCGCCGGCTTTGGCGGCAAATTCGGCGCGCTTCAAAACCAGATCTTCAAGCTTCATGTCGATGCCTGCAGTTTTCAGGCTTTGCTGATTGAGGCTGGTGAGGACCGTGACGGCGAGGATTTTAAGGCGCGGATCGTCGCCGCGCCCGTCAACCGCGCCTTTCAACACATCCGGCTCCGCATGAACGGTGAGGAAATCGCCGCCCAGCGCGCAAATGCTTTTCACGCCGCGCTCCACCGTCGCGCCGATATCGTGGAATTTGAAATCGAGAAAGACTTTCTTGCCGGCGCCCGACAGCCGCCGCGCAAGATCGAGCCCGCCGATCGGCATCAACTGATAGCCAATCTTGTAGAAACTTCCCGCCGCGCCGATCGTGTCGATGACGGCGTCCGCTTCGTCGATGCTCGGCAGGTCAAGGGCGATGATCAGGCGGTCTTGCGGGGTCATGAGGCGGCTTTCTTCCGGGTTGCGGCGCGCAATTTCGGCGTCGCCGCCAGTTTCTTCGTTGGCTTGGCGGGCGTCTTTTTCGCTTTCGCCGTCTTTTTCGCTTTTGGCTTGTCCGGCGACATGACTTTGTCCTTGAAGCCGCACAGATCGACAAGCGCGCAGCGCCAGCATTCCGGCCGGCGTGCCTTGCAGACATAGCGCCCATGCAGGATCAGCCAGTGATGGGCGTGAAGGATGAAATCGTCGGGAATGATTTTTTCGAGCCCAAGCTCGACATCGAGCGGGGTTTTGCCTGGGGCGAGGCCGGTGCGGTTGCCGACCCGGAAAATATGCGTATCGACAGCGATGGTCGGCTGGCCGAAGGCGACATTGAGAACGACATTGGCGGTTTTGCGCCCGACGCCGGGCAGGCGTTCGAGCGCCTCGCGGGTTTCAGGCACCTTGCCGTCAAACTCGTCGAGCAGCATTTGCGACAGGGCGATCACGTTCTTGGCCTTGTTACGCCATAGGCCGATGGTCTTGATGTAATCGCCGAGCCGTTCAACGCCGAGCGCGGCCATCGCTTCGGGCGTGTCGGCGACCGTGAATAACGGCTTCGTCGCCTTGTTGACGCCTTCGTCGGTCGCCTGGGCGGAGAGCGCGACGGCGACCACCAGCGTGAACGGGTTGGTAAAATGCAATTCCGTTTGCGGCTCGGGCGCGGCGGCGGCGAGACGCGCAAACAAATCATGCGCTTTGGCGCGGGTCATCTTGCGAGGCATTTTTCGAGGCTCGTTTCCTGTTCGATGCGCGACCATAACGCGCGCCGTTCTCGCGTAAAGTTCAGCGCGCCGCGAATTGCGCGGGCGAGGACGGATGGTTAGGATTTTTCCGGTGAGCAGCGTTCGCCATATTGAAACCATGGCGCCTTATCAAAAAGGGCGCGCGTCAGACGCCTCGGGTCTTCAGTTTCTCGACGGCCCGGAAGGCGATATGGACGGCGCCCGAGACGACGACAGGGACGGCGAGACGCTCTTTGACGCGGTGCTTTATCCCAACCGCTCTTTGCCGAATGCCGGTTTCGCCATCGTCATGGCGGTGGTGATCGGCGCCAATCTTTTATTCGGAACCTATTTCTACGCGGTCGGCGCCTGGCCGGTGATCGGTTTTTGCGGGCTTGACGTCTTCGCGGTGTGGCTCGCCTTCAAGCTTAGCTATCGCCAGGGGCGGCTGCGCGAGCGGGTGCGGGTCACTCGGGATGAAATGCTGGTGGCGCGCGTCCTGCCTTCGGGGCACGAAACCCGCTGGCGGCTTCAGCCCTTTTGGACGCGGGTGTCGATCGATGACCCGGTGCGTCATGAAAGCCAGGTGATGGTGACGTCCAAGGGCCGAGTGCTGATTTTGGGGGCGTTCTTGTCGCCCGACGAGCGCGCGCGCTTCGCCGAGGCGCTCAATGGCGCGCTTTCGCGGTGCTTGGGTTAGGCGCGCGCATGCGCTAAGGGGAAGCGTTTTTCACATCGGACAGGTTGCATGACCGGGTTTTATCTTGCCGTAATGGCGGCGCTGGCGGTTGCGGCCGCGCTCTATTGGCGCTGGCGCAAGGCGATCGATGAAGAGATCGCCGAAGGCGCGGGCATCGAATGGGCGCATTTTCAGAAGCATGAGCCGGAATTTCTCGAGGGCCTCAGCGAGGATGCGTTTCGCGCGGTCTATCGGCGGGTGCATGCGCCGCGTTTTCCCGGCTATGTGCTGGCGGCCGCGGCGACCTTCTTTGTCAGCCTGCCGGTAACGCTCGCGCTCCTCTCGGCGATCTTGTGGGGCGCGGCCAAGGTCGGCGCGATCCCGGAACCCGCCGAAGTCGTCGAGCAAATGAGCCTTGAAGGCGACAGCATCCGCCTGCTCGGCAAGGATATCGACGCCCAAACGCGTTATGACATGGCGCTTTACTATATCGGCGATCTGGCCGGGTTTTACTATTTCTTCGGCGTGATCGTGGTCTGGCTCGCTATTGTTGCGTTCTACACGCGGCGCTACCACGCGCGCCGGCCGGGCTATCTGCGCGACGAAATCATTCGATCAAGGAATTAGGAGACGGCAGGTGCGTTATCTTCACACCATGGTTCGCGTGCGCGATCTTGACGCGTCGCTGGATTTTTACTGCAACAAGCTCGGCCTCATCGAGGTGGATCGCTACGAGAATGAAAAAGGGCGCTTCACCCTCGTTTTTCTCGCTGCGCCGGGCGATGCGGAGCGGGCCGAGAAAGACAAGGCGCCGCTGGTCGAGCTTACTTATAACTGGGATCCGGAAGAATATGCGGGCGGGCGCAATTTTGGGCATCTCGCTTATCGTGTCGATGATATCTACGCAGTGTGCCAACGGCTCATGGATGGCGGCGTCACCATCAACCGTCCGCCGCGGGACGGGCATATGGCCTTTGTGCGTTCGCCTGACGGCATTTCCATCGAATTGTTGCAGGAAGGCGCGCATCTCGCGCCGGCGGAGCCTTGGGCGAGTATGGAAAACACGGGCGCATGGTAAGCTGACAGAGGGGCCGCGCTTCGCCTTGTGAACTTTAATATTGCGTGAAATAAGGGCCGGATAAAGAAAGCATTGCATGTCTGAAAACCCGGTACTGCTTGAAAATGTAACAAAGCGATACGGCGCCTTTACTGCCGTCGATCAGCTTTCATTTGCGGTCGCCAAAGGCGAGATTTACGGTTTTCTCGGCCCCAATGGCGCCGGCAAGACAACAACGCTGCGGATGCTTCTCGACATCATCAAGCCGAGCGCCGGGCGGCTGATGGTGCTTGGTTCCGCCTCGGCGATCCCGGTGCGCCGGCGCATCGGCTATTTGCCGGAAGAACGCGGGCTTTACCGCAAGATGAAGGCCGCCGATTCCATCGCCTATTTCGCGCAATTGCGCGGGCTTTCGGCGCGCGAGGCGAAAAAGCGCGCTTATGCGCTGCTTGAAGAATTCGGCCTTGAAAAATTCGCGCGGGCGAAAAACGAAGCCTTGTCGAAAGGCATGGCGCAAAAGGTTCAGCTCCTTGCGACCATTGCACATGAGCCGGAATTGCTCATTCTCGATGAGCCGTTTTCCGGCCTCGACCCCATCAATCAACATACGCTGGAAACGCTGATCCGCGAGCAGCGCGATCGCGGCCGGACCATCATTTTCTCCACCCATGTCATGCAGCATGCGGAGCGGTTATGCGACCGTTTCCTGATTATCGCGGGCGGGCGCAAGCGGTTCGAGGGCACGCTAGGCGAGGCGCGCGTCGATTATGGGCGGCGCATTCATTTGCGCACGACGGCGCCGGCAAGCGTGCTTGAGGCGTTGCCGGACGTGGTTTCGATCCGGGTCGAAGATGCGTCGGGGGATGAGACGACATTTGAAATCGAGATAGGCGACGGCGCCGACCCGCAAGTCTTTTTGCGCCGGGTGATCGACGCCGGCGTTTCGGTCACCCGCTTCGAACAGGCGGGCGCGACCCTGCACGAGATTTTCGTAACGCTTGCTGGCGACGAAGCGGCAAGCGAAACCGAACATAGGGAGGCGGCGGAGTGAGACAAGCGCTGCTCATCGCCTGGCGCGAATATAAGCAATATGTGCTCTCGCGCGGTTTTCTTTTGTTTCTGGTGCTTTTGCCGGTCAGCGTCGTCGCGTTCAGCGCGGCGATGGGCTTTATCGAACGGGCGAAACCGACGCGCGCTTTCGCGGTCTATGACGAAAGCGGCGCCTATGCGGATGATATCGATCGGGAGATTGAATGGCTCCATCAAAAAGAAGCGCTGCGGGCCTGGGACCGGTATCTCGCCGCGAACGCCATTGCCGGCGTCCTGGATGAAGAGAACGCGACGCTGCCGGCGCCTTTTGCGCCTGATGCGGTCAGCGATGCGCGGCTGCTGGCGTTTCAAAAGGCCGGCGGCGTTGACGCGGCGGAGGCTGCGGTCGCGCCTTATCTGAAGGAAGGCGCGCCCGCCTTTGCGCCGCCGCGCCGGGCGTTTGAGCGGGTGCCGCTGCCCGGCGCCGCCGCTGATGCGGCGAGCCTTGAGGAGGCCGAAGCGCTGCTGCGCCCTTACCTTCTTGAAGAACGCGCCGTCGCCCGTGCGGACGGTTCAAGCGCGCCGCTCTTTGCCGCGATCCTTATCCCGGCGGATTTTGGCGCCGCGCCGGATGCGCCTGCTGCGCAATATTGGAGCCGCAATCTCACCGACAACGCCCTTGAAGACGTTATAGGCGGAGCGCTCGACGCCGCATTGCAGCGCCAGGCGATCGCCGCGCTTGGCCTCTCGCAGGATGCGCTGGACGGCGTTGCGGCCATTGATGCGCCGTTCGATTCTTATCGCGCCGACCGTGAGGCTGAGGATGCGCAGCTCGGCGTGCAGGACCGGCTTGAAACGGCAATGCCCGCAGCGCTCACCTATATGTTGCTGGTGGTGGTGTTCGGCGTTGGCAATTTGTTGCTCACCAATACGATCGAAGAACGCTCAAACAAGATTGTCGAAATTTTGTTGTCGTCGGTGACCGCCGGCGAGTTGATGCTGGGCAAGCTGATCGGCATCGCCGCCGTGGGCCTCACCATGCCGACGATCTTCCTGGTGGGCGGGCTCGCAGGGCTCGGGGTGATTTCATCAGGCGGCGAAAACTTGATCGGCCCTGTTATCGCCGCGCTGTTTTCCTCGCCGCTATTGCTCATCTATCTTTTTTATTTCCTGTGCGCCTATGCGATCTTCGCGATGATCTTCCTGGCGATCGGCGCGATCTCGAACTCCTTGCAGGATGCGCAATCCTATATGGGGCCGGTGATGATCCTGGTGTTTGCGCCCATTCCGTTCATTTTGGTGGTCTTTCAGAACCCTAATGGAATGATTGCGTCGATCCTTACCTGGATTCCGATTTACACGCCTTATGCAGTGATGATGCGCGCCGCCGCCGATCCGCCCTTGTGGGAGGTTGTTGGCGCGACCGCGTTGATGATTGCTTTCGCCATCTTCCTGATGCGGATCATGGGGCGGATCTTCCGCAACGCCATTTTGCAATCATCGCCGCCGAAAGCGCGTGAGGTCTGGCGCCTGGCGCGGCGCGACGGGTAAGCCGCATGTCGCGTAGGGCCGCATTTGAAATCCGTAGGCTGACGGGCGCGGATATTGCGGCGTTTCGCGATATGCTCTCGATGTTCGCTGACGCGTTTGGCGAGCGCGAAACCTATCTCGGCGCGCAGCCTGACGACGGTTATCTGACACGCCTGCTCGACGGCGACCGGTTGATCGCGCTGGCGGCGGTCGAGGGCGACTGCGTCATTGGCGGTCTTGTCGCTTATGTGCTGGAAAAATTCGAACAGGCGCGCAGCGAGATTTACATCTACGATCTGGCCGTCTCCGAAGCCCATCGGCGCAAAGGCGTCGCGACCCGGTTAATTGAGGATTTGAAACCGATCGCCAAGGCGCATGGGGCGCATGTCTTATTCATTCAGGCCGAACGCGACAATGCGCCGGCCGCCGCGCTTTATACGAAATTCGCCGCCAACGAAGACATTTTGCATTTTGAAATCAAAATGCGCTGACATTTCATAAAGCCGGATTTTCCTCGACACCGCCACATTCGTGCTATTCTCCCCGCGCATTTGCGAGGGAGAGGTTTCATGACGAAAACATTCACGGCACGCTGCGCCTGTGGCGCTGTGGAGGCTGAGCTTTCCGGCGCGCCGCTGGCGCAGATGTATTGTCACTGTACGGATTGCCGCGCCTGGCTGAACGCCCCGGTGCATGCGGCCACCGGCTGGCCCGCCGCGCAGGTGCGCCTGACCAAAGGCGCTGACGATGTGATTGCCTATAAGCGCACCGAAAAAAGCCATCGCAAATCCTGCGGACGATGTGGCGGCGCAGTGCTGGTCGAGCATCCGGAAATCGGCGTCACCGACGTTCTTGCATCGAATATTGAGGGCTTTCGCTTCGCACCCGAAATGCATGTCTATTATGCGGAACGAATGATCAACATGAAAGACGGCCTGCCGAAATTCGCATCGATGCCCGAAGCGGTCGGCGGTGACGGAAAGCTGGTCGCGGAATAACAATCGCCGGCGCCCATGGGGTGCGGGTGATTACTCCGCCTTGGCGTCTTTCTTGTAAATGAATTTGCGGTCGCAATAACCGCATTCGGCTTCGCCGTCTTCAAGCGAATACCAGACGACCGGGTGGCCGAGCGCCCCGCCGCCGCCGTCGCATGATATGCGGCGCGCGGAGACATAAATGACTTCCGGGTCCGGCGTCGTCTGGCCGGGGGTCGGTGCGGTCTTTTCTTCGCTCATGGGCGCCTTGGCCTTCTTGATTGTCGTCAACGCCGCTGAATTGCCGCCGCTGGCGCGGTTCGTCAAGGGCCGGCGCGCTTCCGAGATATAGCGCTGCTGCGCCACGGTGCAGAATTCCTCGCCTGATCGTGCAGGCCGGGCGGTTGACCGGCCTGCGGCGCAGCGCGATAAGCCGACCACAAGGAGAGCGTTTCGCCCATGGACTTCAACGCCAACGAAGAATACGCCATCGCCGCGCGCGGCGTCAGGAAGACCTATCGCGGGGCCGGTAAGGCGCCGCCTAAAGAGGCTCTCAAAGGCGTTGATATTTTCGTCAAGCGCGGGTCGATTTTCGGGCTGCTCGGCCCCAATGGCGCGGGCAAATCGACCTTCATCAACATTCTTTCGGGTCTTGTCACCAAGACCGCCGGCGAGGTTTCCGTCTGGGGCTTCGATCTTGATCGCCATCCGCGCCAGGTGCGCGCGGCGCTCGGCGTGGTGCCGCAGGAAATCAACATGGAGGTGTTTTTCACGCCGCTGGAAGGGCTGGAGATCCAGGCCGGGCTTTACGGCGTGCCGAAATCGCAACGGCGCTCCATGGAAATTCTGAACGCCCTTGGCCTCGGCGACAAGGCTGGCGCTTATGTGCGGCACTTGTCCGGCGGCATGAAGCGGCGTTTGCTGGTCGCCAAGGCGATGGTGCATTCGCCGCCGGTGCTCATCCTTGATGAGCCCACCGCCGGCGTCGATATCGAACTTAGAAAACAACTCTGGGACTATGTGCTTGAGCTGCATGCGCGCGGCGTCACCATTGTTCTGACGACGCATTATCTCGAAGAGGCGCAAGAGCTGTGCGAGGACATCGCTATCATCCACAATGGCAATGTGGTCGCCTGCGAGCCGACGGAAAAACTGATTTCCTCGCTCGACCGCAAGACCTTGATGGTCACCCCGGCGGAAGCGGTGACCGGCGGTATCGATCTTGGCGCTTTTGACGTCGAGCTTAAACCGGATGGTCGGCTCGCCATTCCCTATCAGCCGAGCGCGACGCAGGTTGCGGAAATCCTTGAGCGGCTGTCGAGCGCGGGCGTTTCGGTGAAAGACCTCTCAACGGTTGAATCCGATCTTGAGGATGTTTTTTTGGAACTCACCTACCGAACGGACGTTTAGGACGGGTCCGCGGAAATTTGCGCTTCGGTCTTTGCGGTTGCGAGCGGGCGCCATTGCGGCGCGTCCTCGGTCAGCGCCATGGCGTGCCGGCGCAACGCAGCCGCAACGTCCTTGGGGTCGCCCTTCAGGGCCTCAGGTCCGATCGCCGGGCCGAACGTGATTTTGTAGGTCTTGTTTTTCTTGTTGAGAAGCTCGTGGAACAGCGTGATGTCGCGCAATTCCGGGTTCAGTTTCCAGAACAGATAGTAAAGCCGGGAATTGCGCATTTCGATATGCACCGGCACGATCGGGCAGTCATATTTGCGCGCGAAAATCGCCACTGACGGCAGCCATTCCTGCTCGACCAGGCATTTTTGTTCCCCCATGAAGGCGAGCCGGCCAGAGGGAAACAAGACGACGCAGCGATCCGCTTTGAATGCTTTGACCGTGCTGGCGAGGGTTTCGCGTGAGCGCAGCATGGTGCGCTTTTCCTGCACCCATTCGACGGGAATGACGATGTCCTCCAGCCCCGGCGCGGCGCGAATGGCGTCGCGATTGGCGAAAAACGTCATATCCGGGCGGCGGGTTTTCAACACGTCATACATTGCGACGCCGTCGGAAATGCCGGTCGGATGGGTGGGGGCGACCAGCACGCGGCCCGAGGCGGGCAAATGTTCGAGCCCTGAAACCTCGACACTGAGCGACAAAAGCGCACTGATATAGTCCATTACACCGTGTGCTGACAGGTCGGCGATGGCGTCCGCCATTTTCACCGCGGATCTGTAGAGCAGGATTGGGTAAAGAACCGCCCGGTAAAGCGGCCACATGCGCGAGGCGAGGAGTTTTTGCGCGCGCTCTTCGATCAGCACGTCGACGATGTGCTTGCCCTTGCCTTGAGAGCGTTGTGAATTGTCGTCAGTGCGTGGGTGCATGGGGCGAAGCTTTGACGCGCGTCATGCGCGCTTTCTCCCCGATACATACGCCGGTTCTACGGGCGATCAAATCCGCCGGCGCGGTCAAGACGACTGTTCGTGATCCTCGCGATATGGCTCGCTCGCCAGGTGCAAGGTCAAAAAGGCAGCCGCAATCATCAGCGCGACAGCCGCCGCGCCGCCGCCATTATTGCCGAGCCAGTTGCCGACAATGCACACCAGCGTAATCACCAGATATGGAGCCAAAGGAGGGTCTTCATGGCGAAACCGGACCAGAAACAGCCCCGCCGTCGCCACGAACAGCATCACAGACAAGAAGTCGAAAATCGATTCCACGTTGCACGTTCTCCCGGAACGGACCCTCGCACGCTCGTCTTTAACAACCCATTATGAGACATGGTTAACGCCGTTTCAGCTTGTAGTGCCGCTTTTCCCAGGTGGCTATTGCCGGCTTTTCCCGGTATGAGCGAAGGGCCTCAGGGCGGCAAAAAGCCGTCCGGGGCCCCTCATGATCGATGAGGACTCGGGAGGAAATGAATGAGCCTATCACTAACGGCGACGCCCGGCGGGGCGCGCTGCTTTGAACAATGCGCATCTGAAAATCTGACAAACCTCAACGCCGCGGCGCTCTATCAACTGGCCGTGGCGCGCGGCGAGGGGGAAATCGCCGCGGACGGCCCGCTGGCGGTCAAGACTGGCGAGCATACCGGTCGTTCGGCCCAGGACAAATTCATCGTCCGCCATCCGGAAATCGAAAACGACATCTGGTGGGACGCCAATGAGGCGATGTCGCCGGAGGCGTTCGACCGGCTGCATCGCGACATGCTCGCCTATGCGTCCGGGCGCGACCTGATCTGCCAGGACCTCGCTGGCGGGGCCGACAAGACCTATGGCATCAAGGTGCGGGTGTTTACCGAATATGCCTGGCATGGGCTCTTTATCCAGCATTTGCTGGTGCGCCCGCCGCTGGCCGAGCGCCCATCCGTCAGCGGCGCCGGCGAGCCGGATTTCACGATCGTCGACCTGCCCGGTTTCGAGGCCGATCCGGAAATCCATGGCTGTCGCACCAAGACCGTGATCGCGGTCGATTTCGTCCGCCGCTTCGTTCTGATCGGCGGCACGTCCTATGCCGGCGAGATGAAAAAATCGGTGTTTACGATCCTCAACTATCTGTTGCCGCAAAAAGGCGTCATGCCGATGCATTGCTCGGTCAATGTCGGCGCGGAAGACGACCCGGCGATCTTTTTCGGCCTTTCGGGCACCGGCAAGACGACGCTGTCGGCCGATCCGGCGCGCACGCTGATCGGCGATGACGAACATGGCTGGGGGCCGGATGGGCTCTTCAATTTCGAAGGCGGCTGCTATGCGAAGATGATCCGGCTGTCGGCCAGCGCCGAGCCGGAAATCTATGCGACGACCAAACGCTTCGGCACGGTGCTCGAAAATGTCGTCATGGATCCGGCGACGCGCACGCTCGATCTTGACGATGCAAGCCTTGCGGAGAATTCGCGCGGCGCCTATCCGATCCATTATATTCCGAACGCCAGCAGGACGGGCGTTACGACCCATCCCAAAAACATTATCATGCTGACATGCGATGCGTTTGGCGTGATGCCGCCAATCGCCCGGCTGACCCCGGCGCAGGCCATGTATATGTTCCTGTCGGGCTACACCGCCAAAGTCGCGGGGACGGAAAAAGGGCTGGGCAAGGATCCGGAAGCAACCTTTTCAACCTGCTTCGGCGCGCCCTTCATGCCGCGTCACCCATCCGAATATGGCGCGCTTTTGGGCCGCCTGATCGACACGCATGGGGTTTCGTGCTGGCTGGTTTCAACTGGCTGGACCGGCGGGCCGCACGGGGTTGGCGCGCGGATGCCGATCAAGGCGACGCGGGCGCTGTTGTCGGCGGCGCTGTCGGGCGCGCTCAATGATGCCCCGATGCGGGCCGACCCGGTATTCGGTTTCGAGACTCCGGCCGATGCGCCTGGCGTCGATGCGCGGATATTGGATCCGCGCGCGACATGGGCGGATGGCGCGGCCTATGACGCGCAGGCCGCAAAGCTCGCCGCGATGTTCATCGACAATTTCAAGGTCTACGAGCCTTATGTCGATGATGCGGTCAAGGCGGCGGGGCCGCGCCGCGCCGGTTAACACGCGCTCTTGCAGGAAAGAAAAAACGGCGGCCCTCGCAAAGGCCGCCGTTTTTTTTGAGCATGAAGGCTGGGTTGAAGCGCGCTAGCGCTGATTGGGCCTAGACTGTCGTGTCGACGCGCGGGCCGGCGCTGTCATCGCCCGCGCCGCCATTATCACCCGGACCGCTTGAGACCGTGACCATGGCCGCGCGCAACACGCGCTCGCCAATGGTGAAGCCGGCTTGCGCGACGTCAACCACATGGCCGGCGGGAATGTCTGCATGCGGAACTTGCGCGACCGCTTGATGCAGGTTGGGATCGAATTTCTCGCCGGCGGGCGACACCCGCGTCACGCCGTGGCGCGCGAGCGTAGCGAGCAATTCCTTTTCGGTCATGCGCAGCCCGTCGACCAGCCCGCCAACCGAAGCGTCGTCGCTTTCGCTGGCATGGCTGAGCGCCCGTTCGAAATTGTCGAGCACGCCGATCAGATCGCGGGCGAAGCCGGAAATGGCGTAACGGCCCGCATCGGCTTTTTCGCGCTCGGCGCGGCGGCGGGTGTTTTCAAGCTCCGCCGCCATCCGCAAGATGCGGTCATTCAACTCGTCGATCTTTCCCTGCGCCGCCGCGCGAACGACCTCGACCGCCGCGTCAGGAGACAAGTCCGCCTCGTCTTCTTCGTTCAAATGCTCAGGGTCGTCGAAAAGATCATTATCGGCGCCGGACGTGGAATCGTGATGGTCACTCATGAGGACTTCGCTATTTGTCGGGAAACTGTGTCGAAGGGCATTTACGTGTCCCGGCGGCTTATTTCAACATCCGTGAGAGGACTTCGGCGGTATAATCGACGATCGGCACGACCCGCGCATAATTCAGCCGCGTCGGCCCGATAATCCCCAAAACGCCCACAATCTGGCGCTTTGCATCGCGATAGGGCGCGCAAATGACCGACGAACCGGAAAGCGAAAACAGCCGATTTTCCGAGCCGATAAACACCCTGACGCCTTCGCCGTCGCGCGCAGCGGTCAGCAGGTCGATGACGTCGCGCTTGCTTTCAAGGTCGTCGAGCAGCATGCGCACGCGCTCGATATCCTGCGCCGATTCGTCGAGCAAATGTCCCCGCCCGCGCACCACCATGGTCCAGTCGCCGTCGCCGGACATATCGGCGACGCCGGCGCGCACCAATCGCGAGGTCAGCGCGTCCAGCTCCGCCTGGTTTGCGTCAATCTCGGCGAGAATGCTGGCGCGGGTCTGTGAAAGCGTGCGCCCGCGCAGGCGGGCGTTGAGATAATTGCCGGCGGCGATCAGCGATGATGACGGCAAATCGTCGGGCGCCGTGATGACGCGGTTCTCGACCCGTCCGTCCTCGAACACCAGCACCACCAGGGCCTGTCCGGGGCTGGTTCGAACAAACTCGATCTGGCGCAGCGGCGCGTCCGATTTTTGGGTGACGATCAGGCTTGCCGAGCGCGTCAGGCCTGAAAGGCGCGCAGCCGCCGCTTCGAGCAACGTATCCGCGCTGTCCGTTTCGGCTTCGGATTCGATTGCGCGGCGTTCTTCCGGGGTAAGGTCGCCGACCTGCATCAACCCGTCCACAAACAGCCGCAGGCCGAGTTCCGTCGGCAGCCGCCCGGCGGAGATATGCGGCGCATGCAAAAGCCCGAGATCAGTGAGGTCCGCCATGACATTGCGCACGGTGGCGGCGGAGACTTCGATGCCGCTGTCATGGCTCAGCGTGCGCGAGCCGACGGGCTCGCCCGTGGCGAGATAGGTCTCCACCAGGCGGCGGAAAATCTCCTGCGAGCGTTCGTCGATATCGGTTAACGCAATCATGTTCAGTGGCTATTCTCGCTCGGCGCTTGATCGCCGGTGTCGTTAAAACAAGAAATAAGCCAAGTCGCTCGCCGGACAAGCCCGATTGCCGGCGGGTTTTCGCGCCGCGCCCCGCGCCGCGCCGGAAATCGCGACCGGAATTCGGTCGACATATGCGCGTCCGGAGCGCTAGGAAGGCGCAAAACCCCATTCCCCCTTAGGAGACATCTGCATGAGACCGTCCGGCCGCGCCTTCAACGAGCTTCGCCCCGTTTCTTTCGAAACGGGCTTCACCCGGCATGCGGAGGGCTCGTGTCTCGTCCGGTTCGGCGACACCCATGTCTTGTGCACCGCAAGCTGGGATGAAACCACGCCGCCCTGGCTGCGCGGCGCCGGGCGCGGGTGGGTGACGGCGGAATATGGCATGCTGCCCCGCTCGACCCATGATCGCATGCGCCGCGAGGCGAAAAACGGCCAGTCCGGGCGCACGCAGGAAATCCAGCGGTTGATCGGCCGCTCGCTGCGGGCGGTGGTCGATCTCAAGGCGCTGGGGGAGCGCCAGATCCTGATCGACTGCGATGTGCTGCAAGCCGATGGCGGCACCCGCACGGCGTCGATCACCGGCGCTTGGGTGGCGATGAACCAGGCCTGCCGCTGGGCGCTCGAACAGGGGATCATCAAGTCGAATCCGGTGCGCGAACGGGTCGCGGCGATCTCCTGCGGTCTTGTCGCCGGCGCGCCGGCGCTCGATCTCGATTATGACGAGGACTCAACCGCTCAGGCTGACGCCAATTTCGTCATTACCGGCGCGGGCGGGCTTGTCGAAATCCAGGCGACGGCGGAGGGCGATCCGTTTACGGATGAACAATTCCAGGCGCTGCTGGGGCTCGCCAAGGCGGGCTGTACGGAACTGTCCGAACGGCAAGGCGCGCTGTTCGAATAGGGCGCGTGCTGAACCTAATTTGCGTAGCCCCTAAACAGTGCTAGAAATAATGCGCCCGACCTTAGCCGGGGAGCGCAGATGCAAAACCATGAGCCGGGGGCGGTTTCATCACCGTCGCCGCAAGACCCGCCTTCTCAACAATTGGCATCGTATCAGACTGATGCGCATCAGACCGGTGCGTATCAGGCAAGTGCGCAACAGCCGCATATGCAGCAAGCGGATAGTTTATCGCCGGGCGTGCTCCCATCAGCCGGGCCGGATTTGGGCGTTCCGGCGCCGGCCGTACAAGATCAGGGCGCGGGCGGCGGGCCGGACGAGCTGGAAGACGAGCTGATTAATGTCGAGGGCGTCGAGGCGTGGCTGCAAGGCTTGTGGGAGAACCTGCAAGGTCAAATGTTCACCCTCGGCGTCGCCATCGAGGCGGCGATTTTATTTGCGGCGATCGCGCCGGCAGCGCTGTTCGGCCCGCAATTGCGTAAACTTATTCAAAAACAGATCGCTCCGCGCGCGCCTTACGGCGTCTTGCGCCGCGGCGCCAACGCCTTCGCCCATCTTGCGACGCCGATCGCGCTTTACGTCGTCTTGCAAATCGCCGTCGCGGGCCTCAATGCGGCGCAAAGTTCAACCGCGCTGATCTCCGGCGGCGTCAGCCTGTTGACGGCGTGGATCGTCATTCGCCTGGTGACGCTGGTGATCCGCTCGCCATTCTGGTCGAGCTTCGCGTTTTATGTCGCCTGGCCGATCGCCGCCCTCGACGCATTCGGGGTTCTCGATGACGTGGTGCGCCAGCTCGATGCATTCTCGGCGCCGATCGGCGGCGGGGAAGGCGGTGTGCAGCAGCGCTTTTCGGCGCTCGATCTTGTGCGCACGGTGTTTGTCTTCGGCGTGCTCTTCTGGGGCGCGCGCTTGCTCAATGCATTGATCACCGGGCGGATCAACGCAATTGACGAGCTGACGGTTTCCTTCAAGGCGTTGCTGTCGAAAATCCTCGATGTGCTGCTTCCGGTCATCGCGCTGGTGGCGGCGTTGCAGATTGTCGGCTTTCCATTCGGGACGCTGGCGATCTTCGGCGGCGCGGTCGGGCTCGGCATCGGCCTCGGCATGCAGCGCACCGTGTCGAATTTCTTCGCCGGCTTCACCCTGATCGCCGACAAGTCGATCAAGCCGGGCGACGTCATCGAAATCGACGGGGCATATGGCTGGGTGACGCAAATGAATGCGCGATACGTATCGCTGCGCACCCGCGACGGGCAGGCGCATCTCGTGCCTAATGACCGATTCATTGAAGAAGGCGTCGTCAATTGGTCGCATGAAGATCGCGTGGTCCGCCTGCACGCGCCGTTCGGCATTACCTATGGCACGCGCGATTTGCGCGGGCTGGCGCGCTGCGCCGAAGAAACCGCGCTCAGCGTCGACCGGGTTTTGAAAAGCCCGGCGCCGCGCTGCAATCTGATGGAGTTTGGCGACAGCTCGATTAATTTCGATTTGCGGTTCTGGATCAGCGATCCGGCGAACGGCACCAATAATGTGCGCAGCGACGTCATGATGGCGATCTGGGATCTTCTACATGAAATGAACATCGAAGTGCCTTTCCCGCAGCGCGATCTGCATATCAAATCGGCCCCGGAAGGGTTTCGGATGACCGCCGAGACCCGCGAGACTGCGGCATCAAAGCGCCGTGAGAATGAGTAAGGCTCAGTGAATGCGCCGTTGCGGCGGCCCGCCGCCGGGGTATACTCGCGGGCGAGGCGTTGAACACAAAGCATGGGCCGGGGCGGCCGGGAGAATGTCTTATGTACCGATTACTGACGCTAGGCGGAGCCGCGCTCCTACTTGCCGCGTGCGCAACCGCAACACCATACGGGCCGGCGGAGCGGGCTGGCGGTTACGGGTTTTCCGACCAGCGCATTGAGGAAAATCGCTATCGCATTACGTTTCGCGGCAATTCTCTGACCGGGCGCGAGACGGTCGAGAACTCGCTGCTTTTCCGCGCCGCGGAGCTGACGGTGGAACGCGGTTTTGACTATTTCATCATGGTCGAAAATGAAACCGAGGCCAATAAGAGCTATCGCAGCTCGGCGCCGGCGTTTTACGGCCGCTATGGCTACGGCTACCCGTTCCATCGGCCTTATTATGCGTTTCCCTATTACGCTTACGGGTTTGGTTGGGGCTATCCTTATAGCGATTATTCCGCACGCGAAGTGACGCGTTATTCAGCGGTGGCGTTTGTCGCTATGTATCGCGGCGAAAAGCCGGCGGATAACCCGCAGGCCTTTAATGCGCGCGATGTCATGGACAATCTCGGACCGGTCGTGTTGGGCGATCCGCAAGAGCGCGCGGGCTATTAGGCGTCAGACGGCGCGCAGCGCCGTTGCTTTTCCGGTTCCGCCCTTGCCGGCGGCCAGGGCGGCGGCGTCGTCATAAACGACGACGAAGCCGCGCGAAGTGTGCCGCAGCACAACGCCGCGTTTGCGTCCAATGTGGATCGAAGCGCCGACCGGCGGACGGCGCGAGGCGTCAACCGAAACCCCGTTCACGGAAGTGTCGACAATCTTGACCATCAAGGATGCGCCGTTTTCCAGTCGGCAAATGGAGCGTGCATCTTTGCCGGGATGGCGCGGCGAGCGCCGCCGGTCGCCCAGTCCCGCGGCGAAGTCTGGATTGGCGCACAGCATTAATTGCTCGATCAGAATGGAGCGGCGCCGGCGCGACAGCAGGAACGACATCGCGAACCCGTCCGGAAAGATGCGCGCCACCGTGCCTTCGATGATATCAAGGCCCTCGATGGTCACTATCGCGGCGTCGCCAGGCGCCGGGCTGGCGTCGCAAATCAGCGCCATGTCGCCAGGCGAAATGTTCAATAACCGGCCGTCGCGTTCGTCGCTTGCATTAATCGTGACCCGCGCCGGCAGGTTGAGGCCGATCCGCCGGTAACGTCGAGCATCTGTCTTGAACATGGTGCAGTTGTCCCGAATTTTGTCGCTGCCCCCCTTCGTTGCAATCTATCGGCCAGCCGCGAATGCTTTTCTAAACGGACTGTCATAATTTTATCGATCTTGCGGTTTTCGGGGCGTCGACCGCGCCCTCCTTTGCAGAAACCGCAAGGGTTTGTATGGTGAGGAAAACTCATCCCGCATAAGCAGTGGAGTTCCCCAATATGGTAAATCGCCTTCTATGCGCTGTCGCAGCGTCGGTCGTCGCTTTCGCTTCCGCGTTTGCCGAGGACGATCCATTTTTGTGGCTCGAAGAGATCGAGAGCGAACGCGCGCTTGATTGGGTCAAGGCGCAGAACGCCCGGTCGCTGGCCGAGATCGAAGCTGATCCGCGCTTTGCGGCGATGTATGAAGAAGCGCTGTCTGTCCTGACATCCGATGCGCGCTTGCCGCTGGGGGCTATTCATAACGGCCAGGTCTATAATTTCTGGCAGGATGAAACGCATGTGCGCGGGCTTTGGCGGCGCGCGAGCGTTGAGAGTTATCGTTCCGGCGCGCCGGCATGGGAGACCGTCATTGATTATGACGCGCTGGCCGAGGCGGAGGGGCGCAACTGGATTCGCGGTTCGGTTGTCTGCCTGACGCCGGAATATGTGCGCTGCATGGTGGAGCTATCGGACGGCGGCAAGGATGCGGGCGTCTGGCGCGAATTCAATACTGAGGAAAAAGCGTTCGTCGAAGACGGATTTTTCATTCCTGAAGCGAAAAGCAGCCTTGCCTGGTCTGACGCCGATACGTTGCTGGTTGGAACCGATTGGGGCGGAGATGCGCTGACGACCTCGGGCTATCCCCGCGAAGTGCGCCGTTGGCGGCGCGGCGCGGCGATGGAAAACGCCTCGACTATTTTGCGCGTTGGCGTTGAAGATGTGTGGGCGCGGCCTATCGCCATCCATGATGACGGCGACACATATGAATTCGTGCTGCGCGGCCCGTCTTTCTTTGAGCGCGAATATTACCGCGTACGCGCCGAGGGGGCGCCTGAAAAATTGCCGTTGCCGCTGGAGGTCGACTTTGAGGGCGTGCTTGACGGGCGGGCGATTTTCTTTCTGCGGGAAGACTGGAGCTATCGCGGCGAGATCTATCCGCAAGGCGCGGTGATTGCTTATGGGTTGAGCGATGGCGCAGCGGAAGTGGTGATGACCGCCAAGGCGAACCAGTCGATCGAAAGTGTCGCCGTCGGCGATAGCGACATTATCATTCAGTATCTCGATGATGTTTCCGGCGCCGCAATGCGCCTGGCGCGCCATAAAAAGAAGCCGCAATGGCAAGCGCGGCCGATTGCATTGCCGGAAAACGGCGTTGTTTCCATCGTTTCGGCGGGCGGCGGTACTGATGACGCCATGTTTTCCTTTGAAAGCCTGACGACCCCGGATTCGCTTTATTATGTGATGGCGAACAACAAGGTCGAAAAGATCATGGATACCCCGCCCTTTTTCGACGCGACGGGCGTGATGGTCGAGCAGCGTTTTGCAACTTCCGCAGACGGAACGAAAATTCCATATTACGTCATGGGGCGCGACAATGTATTGAAGCAGGGCGATGCGCCGACCGTGCAATATGCTTATGGCGGGTTCCTGGCGCCGACCTTGCCGGTTTATTACAGCGACCCCTCGCGGCCTCAGCATGGCGCGCTTGCCGGCCTGATGTGGGTCAAGCGCGGCGGCGTGCTGGTGCTGTCGAATATTCGCGGCGGGTCCGAATATGGTCCCGGCTGGCACCAGGCGGCGCTCAAGGAAAACCGCCAGCGCGCCTTTGACGATTTCATCGCGATCTCGGAGCATTTGATCGAGAGCGGCGTCACCAGCGCGGAAAAGCTCGGCGCTATCGGCCGCTCGAATGGCGGCCTGTTGATGGGCGCGCTGTTGACGCAACGGCCGGATCTTTATGCGGCGATGGATATCGGCGTGCCGCTTTTCGACATGAAGCGCTATAACAAGCTGCTCGCCGGCGCGTCCTGGATGGGCGAATATGGAAATCCCGATATTCCGGAAGAATGGGCGTATATTTCTCAGTACTCGCCCTATCAAAAGCTCGAGGCGGATGCCGGCTATCCGAAAGTCCTGTTCTACACCTCCACAAAGGATGATCGCGTCCATCCCGGCCACGCCCGCAAGGCGGCGGCAAAGATGGACGCCCTTGGCTATGACTTTTTCTATTATGAAAATATCGAGGGCGGTCACGGCGGCACGGCAAATCAGGACCAGCTCGCTTATCGCACCGCGCTCGAATACGCCTACTTCGCGAAAATGCTGATGGGGCAAATGCAATGACTGATCTCGCCGCTGTGTTGCTGCGACGCGTTTGGCGCAATGTCGACATCAAGCTATCGATCGGCGGCGAGATGCATATCCTGCGTTGGCGGCGAGGTCTCTTCATTGACGAAGTGCTGTTTGATGATCGGCGCGTTGCGACAACCAGGGGTGTTTTCGGCCGGGAGGCGATTTATGGGCTTAATATTGCGGATGACGATGGCGAGGAAGCACGGCTCGTCCTGATGATTGACGCGCAGCCGGACTGGAATGACTGGTCCGGCGATATGCGCCCGCGCGGCGTGCGGCTTGAAACCGCAAATGATGCGTTGATCGCGCTCGGCTCGCTCGGCCCTGACCGCATGGAGCCGTTTCGTCAGCTCTTTGATCGCGCCATCAAGGCGATCGGGCTTTCATCTTGAAGCGACGCGTTCTAGCGTCGCGCAAAACAAAACATCAGCATTAGGGGTGGCTATGGCCTGGTGGTTCGGCATCAAACTTTGGAAGCGCGTCTTTTTGGGCCTCATTCTCGGGGTCACCTTCGGGCTCGCGGTCTCGCAGACCATGGACCCGGTCGCGGGCGAAGCGTTGCTCGCCAAGGTGAGGGTCATCGGCGATATTTTCATTCGTCTGATACGGATGATCGTCGTGCCGCTGGTGTTTTTCACGCTGGTGGCCGGCATTTACGCCATGGGCGATCCGAAAAAGCTCGGCACTATCGGCGTCAAGGCGTTTGCGCTTTATCTCCTGACGACGTTTTTCGCCAATCTCATCGGTCTCGGCATGGGCACGCTGCTGCGCCCCGGCGCTGGCGTTGACCTTGGCGGCGCTGAGCCAAGGCAGATGGGCGAGGCTCAGCCCATCGGCGAGCGCCTGATGGCGATCATTCCGCAAAACCCGTTTCAGGCGCTGGTTGAGGGCGATATTCTGGCGGTGATCTTCTTCGCATTGCTGCTCGGCGTCGGATTGCTGATGGCGCGCGAGGCGGGCCAGGCGGCGGGGCGTTTCTTCGAAGCGATTTCCGAAGGCGTCCTGAAAATGACCCATATCATCATGGAGCTTGCACCTTTCGGCGTTTTCGGCCTCATCGCCTATGTGGCGGGCACGCAAGGGGTCGCAACCTTCACGGCCATCCTCACCCTGACCATTGCGGTCTATCTCGGTGCGGCGCTGCATATGCTGATCGTTTATGGCGGGTTGGTGCGGATTGTTCTCAACCTGCCTTTTGTCGATTATTTCCGCGGCATTCTCGACCCGATGATGGTCGCCTATTCCACATCTTCATCCTCTGCGACCCTGCCGGTCACCATTCGCGCGGCGACCGAAAATCTCGGCATCAAGAAATCCGTGGCTGGCTCGGTGCTGCCGCTCGGCGCGACCATAAACATGGACGGCACATCGCTTTATCTCGGCATTGTCGCGCTATTCACCGCGCAGGCCTTTGGTTATACGCTTGAGCCGCAGCATTACATCCTGATTGCGCTAACCTGCGCGCTGGTGTCCATCGGCACGGCGGGCGTGCCTTCCGCCTCGCTGTTTCTGCTTTCCATCGTGCTTGATGTGTTCGAGGTGACGCCGGAACACACGGCGCTGGTCATCGGTTTCATCTTCCCCTTTGACCGGCTGCTCGACATGATGCGCACCGTAACCAACGTCACTGGCGATACCGCCGTTGCGACCGCCGTGGCGAAATGGGAAGGTGAGCTGGACGAAGAGGTGTTCAGAACCAAGCCATTGGCGTAGACTGGCGCCATGGCCTGTTTTTTGTCGTAATTCATTGGTGTGCGGATGGCCAATAATATCAAGGCGTTGCGCATCGCATTTTTACTGAGCCCGCGAGAATTTGCGCGGCTGATCGGCATCTATCCGGATTATGTGGCGCGGCTTGAAAGCGGCGAGCGGGCGTTGAGCGAGATTTGGATCGACACCGTAACGAAAGCGCTCGGCGTGCCGCCGGAGATGGTCACCGACCCCTCGGTCAAGATCGACGCTGCCGCCTTGCGCGCCCGCCGGCCGGACGGGCCGCCGCCGGTATTATGCCCGATCGCCGCGCGTTATGGGGTCCTGGCGCTGGTCGCGAAAATGGGCGGGCTGCGCCGGGCCGAGGCGCTGGATGAAGATCGCATTGCCGATGCGGTGCAAAATCTCGTCGCTTATGTGGATAACCGTTCGCCCAACTTGCCAGGCGACCAGAGCGCCGATTTGCGCGCTAATCGTCTTTTGAAAGGTCTTCAAATAACCGCCTTAACAATCCTTCAATCCTACGAGGCGGAGCTTCATCCGAACTTTCATCGAGAGCTTGAGATCGCCGCTCGAGGGGTAGCGTCGCTGCTTGAGGCGTTTTCGGCTGTCGACGAGAACGCTCAGCTACCGGGAATATGACAATATTGCTGTCTTCCCGCGGTTTTGGAAAAACCCGAAGCAGTCGTTCATAAAGCGTCTCGCCGCGTTTTTTCTCGTCTTCTCCCAACGGTTTCCCCCGATTTGATTGTCAATTTGGCTGTTCGACGGCTGATCAGCTTTCTAGGCGATTTACGGAAAAAGTGAAAGTTAACGCAACACTCCAATATCGCTCGGTTTTGCGCCGTTCACGCAGCCCTGGTTGCGATTTTACTATGTGCAATCGTTTCTGCACCGAACCGACGTTTGGTTTTTCCAGCGCTCGGCCATGCGCACTATAGCCCTTAATATAACAATAGTAAAGATTAATGAAGTATTACGAATATGTCTGTAAAGCGTAATTTAAAGCAGTCTTAATTTGTTTTTCTTCTCCTTGGGGTCGCAGTCGGCATTTCGGCTTCAACCCTGGAGAAGGACGATGGCGAAAAAAGACCTGAGACCCGAACAAGTAAAGCTTTTGCGGTTTGAAAAAACGATAGAAGCCGCATGCAGGGAAAAGGCGGCTGGCAAGCCGCTGGATAAAGGACCGATCCTCGCAGGCCTTGCGGGCGTTGCGGCGGCGGGCGCCGGCGCGGCGGCCAAGCTCGGCACGGATGCGCCGTTGCAGGCCGCAAATGCGATCAAGACCGCGGCTCACGCGCCCGGCGGTGGCGAGCAATGGTTGATCCATCTTGCGGATGTGGTCAGCCGGAGCCACAATGCGATTGAAAACCTTGCCGTGCAGGGATCTTATGCGTTGTTGGAGGCGAGCGGCGGTACGCCAAAAATTGCGCCATCGGAGGTTGTGGCATCTCTGCTGAAGAGTGGCTTATTGTAGCGCGCTACGGGGCGTTCCTCCTGGCAGGAGGCGTCTTGTGCCTCCTGTCGGGTTCTAAAAACCTGAAGCTCGCCGCAGCGGTGATCGCCGCTGACTGGGCGCTTAGCAACACGTTTTATTACTTTTTCAGCGCTGCGGCGGTGAATTTGATCGCGCCGACCAATTTCATCGTGCTGGGGCTGTTTTTTACATTCTGGCGTTCGAAACGCCTCAATGGCGCGTTTATCCACAAGATCTTTTTCAGCTATTACAGCCTCTATCTGATCATCAATATGTGGCATTTGCTCGGGCGGTTTTTCTTTCCCGAAACGCTGACCGCCAATTACTATTTCTCGCTGGCCGCATCGAACATCGTCTTCATTCTCATCGTTCTGACCATGTGGTTGTTCGCGATCCTGAAGTTTCTCGACAATCATTCGGAAGGCGGCCTGATGGGCGTTTTCGAGCGCAATATTCACAATTGGCGTAAATGGTTCGGCGGACGCTGAGGAACGCGCCGGCGGCTGAAACGCCGGCTGGCGGCGCCATTGGCTTGCCATTTGACGCTCCAGCCTCTATATGCCGCCCAAATCTCGGGAAATGCTGCCTTTCCCGCGTCTGCCGGCACGACCCCCTATATTGAACAGGGACGGGGCCGGGGATGTCCCGCCGCCGGAGTAACGCTCTCGCGGCGGCGCATTGCGTTATGCGCATTGCGCGCAAGCGGGCGTCCAGGCGCGGATTGGCGGGTTTTGTGGGCCGCAAAGACAAGGTTTCGAGACCGAAAGGGCATCGATGTTTGAAAGCTTAAGCGACCGTTTAGGCACGATTTTCGAAGGGCTGCGCGGCAAGGGCGCCCTTGATGAAAAGGATGTCAGCGAAGCCCTGCGCGAAGTGCGCGTGGCGCTTCTGGAGGCGGATGTCGCCCTGCCGGTCGCCAAGAGCTTTATCGCCAAAGTCAAGGAGCGCGCGGTCGGCGCCGAGGTTCTGCGGTCGGTCACGCCCGGCCAGCAAGTGGTCAAGATCGTCCATGACGCGCTGGCGGAGATGCTTGGCGGCGACGCCGACGCGTCGCTTTCTTTCGCGACGAGCCCGCCGGCGGTCATCATGATGGTCGGCCTGCAAGGCTCGGGCAAGACGACGTCGACGGCGAAAATCGCCTTGCGCCTGACGACGCGCGAGAAGAAAAAAGTCCTCATGGCCTCGCTCGATACGCGCCGTCCGGCCGCGCAGGAGCAGCTTGCGATCCTTGGCGAGCAGGCGGAGGTGAAGACCCTTCCGATCATCGCCGGGCAATCGCCCCGCGATATCGCCAACCGCGCCATTGAAGCGGGTAAGCTCGGCGGGTTCGATGTGGTGATGCTCGACACGGCGGGCCGGCTTTCCATCGACGAGCAGTTGATGGCTGAAGTCGCCGATATTCACAACGCGACGCGCCCGATCGAAACCCTGCTGGTTGTCGATGCGCTCACCGGTCAGGATGCGGTGACGACGGCGGAAAAATTCAAAGAGCGCGTGCCGGTCACCGGGGTCGTCATGACACGGATCGACGGCGATGCGCGCGGCGGCGCGGCGCTGTCCATGCGCGCAGTCACCGGTGCGCCGATCAAGTTTGTCGGCGTTGGCGAGAAAATCGACGCGCTTGACGTCTTTGCGCCAGACCGCATGGCCGGCCGCATTCTCGGCATGGGCGACATCGTCTCGCTGGTCGAAAAAGCGTCGGCTGAAATGGACGCGGCCAAGGCGGAAAAAGCCGCCAGGAAAATGGCGAAGGGCGAGTTCGATATGAACGACCTCGCCGATCAGTTCAAACAGATGCGCAAAATGGGCGGCATGGGCGCGATCCTCGGGCTGATGCCGGGCATGGGCAAGGTCAAGAAAATGGTCGATCAGGCCGGCGGTCTGGATGACAAGGAGATCGTTCGCCAGGAAGCGATCATCAGCTCAATGACGAAAGTCGAGCGCAAAAAGCCCGCGCTGATGAACGCCAAGCGCAAAAAGCGCGTCGCCGCCGGTTCAGGCACCTCCGTGCAGGAGGTGAACAAGCTTTTGAAAGCCCATCGGCAAATGGCCGACATGATGAAAAAAATGGGCAAGGGCGGCATGAAAGGCATGGCCAAGCAGCTTGGCGCCCTTGGTGGCGGGATGGGCGGCGTGCCGGGCGGCGCTGGCGGGAAGGGCGCGCCGGATCCGGCGATGCTCGAAGCCGCAAAAGGCGGCGAAGGCGCCCTTCCGGGTACGGACGACCTTGATTTCGACGCCATTGAAAAAGCGCTCTCCGGTCAGGCCCCGATGCCGCCGGGGTTGGGCGGTTTACCCGGTTTGGGGAAGAAGAAATGAAGATAAGGCAGTAGGCATTAGGCAGTAGGGAATGGCGAAACTCTATTGCCTACTGCCTACCCACTATTGCCTAATTAGAAAGAAGGAAGAAACCAAAATGTCGCTTAAAATCAGACTGGCTCGGGGCGGCGCGAAAAAGCGCCCGTTCTATTCGATCGTCATCGCCGACTCGCGCTCTCCGCGCGACGGCCGTTTCATCGAAAAGGTCGGCACCTATAATCCGCTCCTCGGCAAGACGGACGAGAACCGCGTCCAGTACGATATTGAGCGCGTCAAGCATTGGCTCGGCAAAGGCGCCAAGCCGACGGATCGCGTCGCGCGATTTCTGTCCGTAAACGGACTGGTCGAGTGGAAGGCCGGCAACAACCCGAACAAGGCCAAGCCGGGCCAGAAAGCGCAAGAGCGCGAAGCCGAGCGCAAGGAAAAAGAAGAAGCGGCGAAGGCCGCCGCTGCCGAAGCGGCCGCCGCGCCAGCCGAAGACGCTGCGTCCGAATAAGCGGTCGGCGATGCGCGCAGGCGCGCATGGGGCCCCATGCCGCCTGTCGCAGACGCTGTCGGCGTCTCGCCGGTGCTATATGCGCTTTGCGGGGGGCGGCGATCATTCCCGAGCGGATAGACAAATCGTCATTATTCGGCGGCATGCTGCGGCGGCGTCGCGACCGCACAGGCGCGCGAGGCGTTGCTTGTATGCAAGGGGCTTTGTCAGAAAACCGCGGCGTGCAGCGAATGACCTTGCGGCGCGCGGCATGCTCCGCCTAATGTGCGCCCCCTGATTTGCCGTATAGAGGAGCGTTTTGGTGCAGGATTATATTGCGTTTGTGAATTCACTGGTCTGGGGCTCGGACAGCGTCCCTTATCCGCCGGTGTTGCTCCTGCTGCTTGGTACCGGCCTCTATCTGACGGTGCGTCTCGGCTTCATGCCGATTGCAAAAATCCCCTACGGTTTCAGCCAGCTTGTCCAGGGCCGGCGCCGGCATGCCGCCGAAGACGGTGATGTGTCGCCATTCGGCGCGCTGATGACGGCGCTTTCCTCAACCATCGGCACCGGCAATATCGCCGGTGTTGCGGTTGCGATCGCTATTGGCGGGCCCGGCGCGGTGTTCTGGATGTGGGTGACGGCGCTGGTGGGCATGGCGTCGAAATATGCCGAAGGCGTACTGGCGGTGAAATTCCGCGAGATTGACGCCGATGGTCGCCATGTGGGCGGGCCGATGTATTACATCAAAAACGGTATGGGCCCGAAATGGGTGTGGCTCGGCGGCCTGTTTGCTGCTTTCGGTGTTCTCGCCGCTTGGGGCACCGGCGCGTCGATCCAGGCGAATTCCATCGCCGATGCTGTCAACCAGACCTATTCGGTTGCGCCCTGGATTTCCGGGCTGGTGCTCGCGGCTGGCGCGGCCGCCGTCATTCTCGGCGGCATCAAGCGGATCGCCAATGTCGCCAGCGGCCTCGTGCCGACCATGGCGGCCGCCTATCTGATTGCCGGGCTGGTGGTGATCGGCCTTAATATCGAGGCCGTGCCTGCCGCATTCGGATCAATCGTCTCCAACGCTTTTGGTTTTGATGCGGCTAAGGGCGGCTTTGTCGGCGGTCTTCTTCTCCTCGCCATGCAAAAGGGCGTTGCGCGCGGCATTTTCTCCAATGAAGCGGGGCAGGGCTCGGCGCCGATCGCGCATGCGGCGGCAAAGAACAAGGACCCGGTGAATCAGGGCGTGATCGCCATGCTGGGCACGTTCATCGATACTATTATCGTCTGCTCGATCACCGCGCTGGTGATCATCACCAGCGGCATTGTCGCGCCGGAATGCGCGCCTTTTGTGCGCGAATCGCTGATTGTGCTGCCTGCGGGCTGCGAGACTGGCGCGCCGTTGACGGTCAACGCATTCAATGCGGCGCTGCCGGGCATTGGCTCGCATATCGTCACAATCGGCCTCGCCCTTTTCGGCTTCACCACAATTCTCGGCTGGAGCTATTATGGAGAGCGCTGCGCGGAATTCCTGTTCGGTGAAAAGATTGTCTTGCCGTTCCGGTTGAGCTGGATCGCTGTCGTGTTTTTGGGCGCGTCGGTGCTGATGCTCGAGGAAGGCGGCGCGATTGTCGACGTTGTCAGCCTCTTCTGGGTCCTTGCCGATACGCTGACCGGATTGATGGCGGCGCCGAACCTCATCGCCTTGCTGGCGCTCTCGCCGCTGGTGGCGAAGCTGACGAAAGACTATTTTGAACGCGAAAAAGCCGGTCGCTAAGCCGTGAAGAACGGCGCGCTTGCGGGCGTCTTGAGGCGCGGGCTATGTTGCCCGCGCCTTTGGTAAAGGAGTGAGCCCCCGTGAGATCCGTACTGATATTGTTGGCCGCCGCCGGCGCCGGTCTGTCGAGCGCGGCTTTTGCGCAAGATGACGAAGCGCTCGGCACCGTTTATGCGCGCGCAGGCGTCGGCTACAGTTTTGTCAGCGACTGGGGCCAGGATTTCACTTATAATCCGGACGCTGTTTTCGTCGGCGCGCCGCTTACGGGGCAGACGGTCGAAAATGGCGATGGCGTTATCGCGGGTTTCGCGCTTGGCTTTGATTACGCCGACGGCATCCGAACGGAACTTGAATATCGTTACGCATCGACTGATCTTGACGCGGTGATCGTCGATGACCCGTTGCAAGGCCCGACGCCGGCGACCTTTATCAATGACGACGTCACCGGGCATTTCCTGATGTCGAATTTCTATTTCGACTTCGCCAATTCCTCGCCCCTGACGCCCTATATTGGTGGCGGCGTCGGCGGCGCGTTTATCGAAAATGAAAACGCGCAGCGCGATTCTGCGCTGGCCTATCAGGGTCGTGCGGGCGTTTCCTATACGCTGGGCGGCGGTCTTCTGGCTGATCTCGAATATGTCTATTTGCGCACGCAAAAGCTCTCATTCGGGCCTGATATCGACGATTTCGAACCGTCTGGTCCGACGGGGCCGAATATTTCCGGCGACCGCTATAAATCCTCATCGGTGATGATGTCGCTGCGCAAGCATTTCTAGCGCCAATGTCGATCGAGCTTTATCTCGCCTTTATCGCCGCCTCGGCCGTGCTGGTGCTGACCCCCGGGCCAATGGTTGCATATCTGGTGGCGACGACGCTGTCGCATGGGCTGCGTCACGGCTTCATGGCGTTGATTGGTTCGGCCGCCGCATCCGCTGTTCAGGTTGCGGTTGTCGTCGCCGGGCTTTCCCTATTGCTGGCCGCTGCGGGCGAGGCGTTTTTCTGGCTGAAATGGGCGGGCGTCATTTACTTGGCCTATCTTGGCGTCAAGGCGCTCCGCGAGCCGCCGAGCGCGCTTGAACCAGCGGCGGCTGTGCGCCGATCCGGCCGGCGCACCATCGGCGAGGCGTTTCTGGTTAATCTCACCAACCCAAAAGCGCTGTTGTTTCACGGCGCGTTCCTGCCCTTATTCGTGTCGCCGAGCGCGCCGGCAACGCCGCAGCTCGCGCTGCTCGGCGTCACCTTCGTGGTTGTCGCCGCCATTCTTGATGGTTGCTGGGCCGTGTTCGCAGCGCGATTGAGACCGGTGCTGACGCGTATCGGGCGCTGGCGCCATCGCATTACCGGCGGCGTGCTCCTCAGCGCCGCGGCCGGTCTTGCGCTGGTGCGCAAATAACGCCGGACCCGCGGCGCAACGCCTTTGAAAAGACGCCCGCCATGGGCTAGACCTCGCGCCGATCATTTCATTTGGCCGCGCGACCCCTCGCGCCGCCCGTTTCAGGAGAACTGGTACATGGCACGCAAGAAAATCGCCCTTATCGGCGCCGGCATGATCGGCGGCACGCTCGCGCATCTCGCCGCCCAGAAAGAACTTGGCGACGTCGTTCTGTTCGACATCGTCGAAGGCGTGCCCGAAGGCAAGGGTCTGGACATCGCCGAAAGCGCGCCGATTGACGGCTATGACAGCGCCCTCAAGGGCACGCAGGACTATGCCGATATCGCCGGCGCGGATGTGTGCATCGTCACCGCCGGCGTCGCGCGCAAGCCCGGCATGAGCCGCGACGACCTTCTCGGCATCAATCTGAAAGTGATGAAGTCGGTGGGCGAAGGCATTAAGACACACGCGCCGAATGCGCTCGTCATCTGCATTACCAACCCGCTCGACGCGATGGTCTGGGCGCTGCAGAAATTTTCCGGCCTGCCCGCCAATAAAGTCGTCGGCATGGCCGGCATTCTCGACTCGGCGCGGTTCCGTTTCTTCCTTGCCGAGGAATTCAACGTGTCCGTTGAAAGCGTTACCGCTTTCGTTCTTGGCGGTCATGGCGACACCATGGTGCCGCTTGAGCGCTATTCCACGGTTGCCGGTATTCCGTTGCCTGATCTTGTCGAGATGGGCTGGACCACGCAGGAGCGGATTGACGCCATTGTCGAACGCACCCGCAAGGGCGGCGGCGAGATTGTCGCGCTATTGAAAACCGGCTCTGCTTACTATGCGCCGGCGGCCTCCGCGATCCAGATGGCGGAAAGCTATCTGAAAGACAAAAAGGTCGTTGTTCCGTGCGCGGCGCAGCTTTCCGGCCAATATGGTCTGAGCGACCTTTATGTCGGCGTGCCGATCGTGCTCGGCGCGAATGGCTGTGAACGTATCGTCGAGGTGAAATTTACCGACGAAGAAAAAGCGATGTTCGAAAATTCCGTCGGCGCCGTCAAGGAATTGATGGATGCGTGCATCAAGCTCGACCCGAGTCTCGGCTAATCACTGTCAAATCGATGCTATCAGACGGGCGCTTTTCTGAAGCGCCCGTTTTCTTTTTTGCCGAATAGCGGCTAACGGCCGCTGTAAAAACCTTGGCTGTAGCGACGAGACCGATAAGAAACGCCTGAATAAAACCCCTGGCTGCGCAGCCGCCGAACTGAACGGAATGGCGCGACTTCAAGCGTCAGCATGATGATCTTTTCACGCGCTTGCGGCGGCGTCTTCGCAGCGTGTTTCGTTGGGCTTCCCATGATCAGGTGAACGCCATTGGTTTCCGTCACGCTGACGCCTTCGGTGGCGGTGCTGCGGGTCTCGGCGCCGCCAGCGCTCAAGATCGCCGGACCGGGATGGGCTTGCGCGCTGACGCCCGCGAGCGTCGAAAGGCCGGCTGCGATTGCCGTCAAAAGCCGCATCGTTTCCTCCCATGACTGTCTTAAGGTTAATCGTGCGGCGCGAATGGCGCGCAGGCAATATTGAATATCGTCAAACTGGCGCTTTCGCTGCATTTTCTACGGTACTTTCGCCGCATGCTTGCAACTGTTGATAGTTTTTCACGTCATTGGCGTAGCCTGCGCCGCGCGCATCAGGATAGACCGTTTCCCATGAAGCTCCTTTATTCGCATCGCACCCGGTCAGCGGACGGGCAAAAAATTCATATAGACGCGCTAACCAGCGCCTTGGCGGCGCGTGGGCATGATGTGGTCGTGGCGGGCCCCGCCGCCGCCGATGCGCTTGATGCGCATGATAAGCGGGGCGTGATGGGGCTGTTGCCGGCGCCGGTCTATGAATGGGCGGAGTTCGCTTATTCCGCGCGCGGTTATGTGCGGCTGGCGCAATTGGCGGCGGCGCAAAAGCCGGACATTCTTTATGAGCGTTACAATTTGCATTACTTTGCCGGCGCCTGGCTGGCCCGCCGTCTTGGCGCGCCGCTGATCCTTGAGGTCAATGCTCCGTTGGCGGAGGAGCGTGCGGCCCATGGCGGTCTGGCGCTTGAAGAATTCGCGCGGCGCAATGAAGCGGCCGTCTGGCGCGCCGCCGACATGGTGCTGCCCGTGACCAACGTGCTGGCGGAAAAGATCGCCGCCGCCGGCGTTCCCGAGGAAAAGATCGCGGTGATGCAGAACGGCGTCGATGATCAATTCCTGAACGGCGCCGATCCGGCGCCGGTGCGCGCCCGATACGGCCTTGCGGGCAAGCTGGTGCTCGGCTTTACCGGTTTTGCGCGCGACTGGCACGGGCTCGATCGGGCGGTGCGGCATCTGGCGGATGCCGGGCGCGATGATTTACATTTGATGATTATCGGAGACGGGCCGGCGGTGGCGGGCCTCGAGACCCTCGCGCAAGCGCTTGGCGTCGCCGAGCGCATGACCGTCACCGGCGTTATCCAGCGTGACGCCGTGCCGGCGCATGCGGCGGCGTTCGATATCGCCCTGCAGCCGGCGGTGGTTGATTACGCCTCGCCGCTCAAGCTGTTTGAATATATGGCGCTCGGCAAGCCGGTGCTGGCGCCGGATGCAAGCAACATCATGGAAGTCTTGAAGGACGGCGAGAACGGCCTGTTGTTCCGAGGCGAGGGATTTGGGGCGGCGCTCGACATGCTGATCGCGGATGAAGAACTTCGCGCGCGTCTCGGCGCGGCCGCGCGTGCAACCATCGAGCGCGAGGACTATACTTGGTCGGGCAATGCGCGCCGCATTGAAGCGATCATGGAAAATCTCGTCGGGAGAAAGCAATGACGATTACGCTTGAAACCGAGCGTCTCATCCTGCGGCCGATGACGGCGGCGGATGTCGAACCGCTTATGGCGATGATGCGCGATCCGGAGACGGCGAAGTTTCTGGTCCCGGACGGCAAGCCCCGTTCGCGCGGCGATGAATGGCGCGCGGCGGCGGCGATCATCGGCCATTGGCAAATTCGCGGCTTCGGATTTTTCTCGGTGTTCGAGAAAGACAGCGGCGAATGGGTGGGGCGCGTCGGCCCGTGGAGGCCGGAAGGCTGGCCGGCGCTCGAATGCGGCTGGTCCATCCGCTCCGACCGTCGGGGCATGGGCTATGCGCCCGAAGCGGCGGTTGCGACTATCGCCTGGACCTTTGATCGGTTTGCGGACCTTTCACGCATTATCTCTGTAATCGATGCTGCCAATGCCGGCTCCCAGGCGGTCGCCAGAAAGGTCGGCGAGCGAAAATCCGGCGAGATTTTTGAAATCTGGGGGCTCCGGCTTGACGTCTGGGCGGCGGACCGGGAAGCATGGCTGTCCCGGTTCGGATGATTTTTTCATCAGGCGTCATTTTCCGCTTGAATTTTTCCAAGACTTGACGATTTGATTTTACCGCCGCCGGGCCGTTTGGGCGCGCCGATCGCGAGAGCGATCGAGTCTTTGCTTTTGCACGCAGGTGCGCGTCCCGATCGCGAAGGCGATCGAGTTTTTGCTTTTGCGCGCAGGTGCGCGTCCCGATCGCGAAGGCGATCGAGTTTTTGCTTTTGCGC